>NZ_JCAKRX010000001.1:0-556833 GCF_059515225.1 Stenotrophomonas sp. CS3K5 | reverse complement strand
CCCGGTGGCAATGGACGAAGGTCTGCGCTTCGCCATCCGCGAAGGCGGCCGTACCGTCGGCGCCGGCGTGGTCTCGAAGATCATCGAGTAATCTGGTAGTATCTGCGCCCCGATGTTGCCTGGGTAGGGCATCGGGGCGTATCAAATGGGAAAGCAGGCACAGGATGTGCCTTGTGTTCCCCGGACCAGGAAGGGTCAATGCCATTCAGGCGGCGTCAACAGGCGACTGTTGACAGCTGCCTTGCGTGCCATTATGCTTCTACGTCTGGGCAGGCCTGGGAACGGGTCTGCCTACGTTTTTGAGGTCTACGGATTGACCTTGTCGGCCTGCAGGAGTGTGGGCCGTCCGTATTCAGGAATTTCATGGGACAAAGCAACCCAGAGGCTTTGTCTGTCGCTCTTTTAACGAAGGAACCTACCGCCATGGCGGACCAAAAGATCCGGATCCGGCTGAAAGCGTTCGATCATCGTCTGATCGACCGTTCGGCCAGCGAGATCGTTGAAACGGCAAAGCGGACCGGCGCGCAAGTGCGTGGCCCGATCCCGCTGCCGACCAAGATCGAGCGTTACACCGTTCTCGTCTCCCCGCACGTCGACAAGGACGCGCGTGACCAGTACGAGACCCGCACGCACAAGCGCGTGCTCGATATCGTTGACCCGAATGACAAGACCGTGGACGCGCTGATGAAGCTCGAACTGGCTGCCGGCGTCGACGTTCAGATCAAGCTGACCTGAGGACTACGACCATGACGAAGAAGTATTCGTTGGGCTTCGTGGGCCGCAAGGCCGGCATGAGCCGCGTGTTCACCGAAGATGGTCGTTCCATCCCGGTGACCCTGATCGAAGCAACCCCGAACCGCATCGCGCAGATCAAGACCGTCGAAACCGACGGCTACAGCGCCGTGCAGGTGACCGTCGGCGCGCGTCGCGCTGCCCTGGTCAACAAGCCGGAAGCCGGCCACTTCGCCAAGGCGAAGGTGGAAGCGGGTCGTGGCCTGTGGGAATTCCGCGTTGAAGACGCGCAGCTCGGCGATTTCGCCGTTGGCGGCGAAGTCAAGGCGGACATCTTCGAAGTCGGCCAGATCGTCGACGTCCAGGGTGTCACCAAGGGTAAGGGCTTCCAGGGCACCATCAAGCGCCACAACTTCCGTATGGGCGATGCAACCCACGGTAACTCGCTGTCGCATCGCGCGCCGGGTTCGCTGGGTCAGCGCCAGACCCCGGGTCGCGTTTTCCCGGGCAAGAAGATGTCGGGCCACATGGGCGCGGTGCAGCAGAGCACCCAGAACCTGGAAGTGGTCAAGGTCGACGTCGAGCGCGGTCTGATCGCGGTTCGCGGCGCCGTTCCGGGCGCGGCGGGTGGCGATGTGATCGTCCGTCCGGCGAGCAAGGCATAAGGAGAGATGACGATGGAACTCGTTATCACGGGTAGCAACAACAAGGTCTCGGTCTCCGAAGCCGTGTTCGGTCGCGATTTCAGCGAAGATCTGGTCCACCAGGTCGTCGTTGCTTACCGCAACGCCGGTCGCGCCGGCACCAAGGCACAGAAGACTCGCTCCGAAGTGGCTGGTACCACCAAGAAGTCGAAGAAGCAGAAGGGCGGCGGCGCGCGTCATGGCGCACTGACGGCTCCGATCTTCGTCGGCGGCGGTGTCACCTTCGCGGCCAAGCCGCGCAGCTTCGAGCAGAAGGTCAATCGTAAGCAGTACCGTGCCGCCATGTGCGCGATCCTGTCCGAGCTGAACCGTCAGGGCCGTCTGACCATCGTGGAGGCCTTCGATGTCGAAGCCACCAGCACGAAGGGTCTGATTGCCAAGCTGGCCGGCCTGGAAGTGGGCAAGCGCCCGCTGATCGTCACCGAAGATGCCTCCGAGCACCTGTACCTGTCCGCCCGCAATCTGCCGTACGTGCAGGTGCGTGACGTCCAGGGCCTGGATCCGGTGTCGCTGGTCGGTGCCGACACGGTCGTCATCACCGCTGACGCGGTCAAGAAGGTCGAGGAGTGGCTGGCATGAACAGCAACGAAAAAATCTTCAGCGTGCTGCGTGCCCCGCGTGTCTCCGAAAAGACCGCGCGCCTGCAGGAACTCTCCAACCAGTATGTCTTCGAAGTTTCGAACGAAGCCACCAAGGCCGATGTAAAGGCCGCGGTTGAGCAGCTGTTCGACGTCAAGGTCGAAGCCGTCAACGTGGTCAACGTCAAGGGCAAGAACAAGTCCTTCCGTAACCGTGCTGGCCGCCGCGGCGATTGGCGCAAGGCGTACGTTCGCCTGGCCGACGGCCAGTCGATCGATGTAACGGCCAAGGCCTGAGGTACATCCCATGCCATTGATGAAATTCAAGCCCACTTCCCCCGGTCGTCGTTCGGCCGTGCGCGTGGTCACGCCCGACCTGCACAAGGGTGCTCCGCACGCCGCACTGGTCGAGTCGCAGAGCCGCTCGGGTGGTCGTAACCACCACGGCCGCATCACCGTGCGTCACGTCGGTGGTGGTGCCAAGCAGCACTACCGCATCATCGACTTCAAGCGCAACAAGCTGGGCATCCCGGCGCGCGTGGAACGCATCGAATACGATCCGAACCGCACCGCCCACATCGCCCTGCTGTGCTACGTCGACGGTGAGCGCCGCTACATCATCGCCCCGAAGGGTCTGAAGGCTGGTGATCAGGTGATCGCTGGTTCGGACGCCCCGATCAAGGCCGGCAACACCCTGCCGCTGCGCAACATCCCGGTCGGTACCACCATCCACTGCATCGAACTGAAGCCCGGCAAGGGCGCTCAGATCGCCCGCGCCGCTGGTGCGGCCGTGCAGCTGGTGGCCCGTGAAGGCATCTACGCCACCCTGCGCCTGCGCTCGGGTGAAATGCGTAAGGTTCCGGTCGAGTGCTGCGCCACCATCGGCGAAGTCGGCAACGACGAGCACAGCCTGGAAAAGCTGGGCAAGGCCGGTGCCAAGCGCTGGCGCGGCGTCCGCCCGACCGTTCGTGGTGCTGCCATGAACCCGGTTGACCACCCGCACGGTGGTGGTGAGGCGAAGGCCGGCCAGGGTAACCCGCATCCGGTCACCCCGTGGGGTGTCCCGACCAAGGGTTACAAGACGCGCCATAACAAGCGCACTCAGCAGTTCATCGTCCGCGATCGTAGGGGCTAATCGACCATGGCACGTTCACTCAAGAAGGGCCCGTTCGTCGATCACCACCTCGTCAAGAAGGTGGAGGCCGCTGCGGGCAGCAAGAAGCCGATCAAGACCTGGTCGCGCCGTTCGATGATCCTGCCTGACATGGTAGGCATCACCATTGCCGTGCATAACGGCAAGAACCACATCCCGGTTCTCGTCAACGAGAACATGGTCGGCCACAAGCTCGGCGAATTTGCCATCACCCGGACCTTCAAGGGTCACGGTGGTGACAAGAAGTCGGGCAAGTAAGGAGAGATGACAATGGAAGCGAAAGCCATCCTGCGCACTGCGCGCATCTCCCCGCAGAAGGCTCGTCTGGTCGCTGACCAGGTGCGCGGTCTGCCGGCCGAGCGTGCGGTCAACCTGCTGAAGTTCTCGGACAAGAAGGCTGCCCACCTGATCAAGAAGGTGGTGGAGTCGGCTATTGCCAACGCCGAGAACAACCAGGGCGCCGACGTCGACGAGCTGAAGGTTCAGACCATCATGGTTGATGAAGGTCCGACCCTGAAGCGTTTCATGGCGCGGGCGAAAGGCCGCGGTACCCGCATCCTCAAGCGCACCAGCCACATCACTGTGGTTGTGGGCGCCGGCAAGTAAGCGGATAAGGAAAAGACCATGGGTCATAAAGTTCATCCGATTGGTATCCGTCTCGGTATTTCCAAGGACTGGAACTCCAAGTGGTACGCCAACAAGGCCGAGTTCGCTGGTTACCTGGCAGCCGACCTGAAAGTGCGCGAAATGCTGCGCAAGAAGCTGGCTCAGGCCGGCATCAGCAAGATCCTGATCGAGCGTCCGGCCAAGACCGCTCGCGTGACGATCCACACCGCCCGTCCGGGCGTGGTGATCGGCAAGCGCGGTGAGGACATCGAGAAGCTGCGCAAGGAAGTGAGCGAGATGATGGGCGTCCCGGCGCACATCAACGTCACCGAAGTGCGCAAGCCGGAACTGGACGCGCAGCTCGTTGCCGAGTCGATCGCCCAGCAGCTGGAGCGTCGCATCATGTTCCGCCGCGCCATGAAGCGCTCGGTCGGCAACGCGATGCGCCTGGGTGCCCTGGGCATCAAGGTCAACGTGGGTGGCCGCCTCAACGGTGCAGAAATCGCCCGTTCGGAGTGGTACCGCGAAGGCCGCGTGCCGCTGCACACCCTGCGTGCCGACATCGACTATGGCTTCGCTGAAGCCAAGACGACCTACGGCATCATCGGCATCAAGGTCTGGATCTACAAGGGCGAAGTCTTCGATTTCTCCCAGGTTGGCCAGGAAAAGCAGGACGACACCCCGTCGCGCAACGATCGTCACGATCGCGGCGACCGTGGTGACCGTCAGCGCCCGGCTCGTGAAGCGAGGTAACGACAATGTTGCAACCCAAGCGAACCAAGTACCGCAAGGTACACAAGGGCCGTAACGAAGGCCTGAGCTGGAGCGCCAACGCTGTCAGCTTCGGCGAATACGGCCTGAAGGCAACCGCACACGGTCAGCTGACCGCGCGTCAGATCGAAGCGGCCCGCCGCTCGATCAGCCGCTACGTCAAGCGCGGCGGCAAGATGTGGATCCGCGTGTTCCCCGACAAGCCCATCACCAAGAAGCCCATCGAAGTTCGAATGGGTTCGGGTAAGGGCAACGTGGAATACTGGGTGGCCCAGATCCAGCCCGGCCGCATGATCTATGAAATCGAGGGTGTTACCGAAGAAGTGGCACGCGAGGCGTTCCGCCTGGCCGCCGCCAAGCTCTCGGTCACCACCACTTTCGTGACCCGTACGGTGCGCTGATGGATATCAAAACTCTCCGTGAAAAGTCGGCTGACGAACTGAAGGCCCACCTGATCGACCTGCGTAAGGAACAGTTCTCTGTCCGTATGCAGCAGGTCACCGGCCAGCTGCCGAAGACCCACGACATCCGCCGGGTCCGTCGCGAGATTGCTCGCGTCAAGACCCTGCTCGGCAGCACGAAGTAAGGATGGCCGCTATGAGCGACAATACTGAAAACAAGACGCTGCGCACGGTCGAAGGCCGTGTCGTCAGCAACAAGATGGACAAGACGGTTACCGTCCTGGTTGAGCGTCAGGTCAAGCACGCGCTGTACGGCAAGTACATCAAGCGCTCGACCAAGCTGCACGCCCACGATGCCGACAACGCCTGCAAGGAAGGCGATGTCGTCCGCGTGACCGAGATCGCTCCGATGTCCAAGACCAAGAACTGGCGCGTGGTGGAAGTCATCACGCGTGCGGCTGAATAAGGAGTCTGAATCATGATCCAGATGCAGAGCTACCTTGACGTCGCGGACAATTCGGGTGCCAAGCAGGTGATGTGCTTCAAGGTGCTGGGTGGTTCCAAGCGCCGTTACGCCGGCATCGGCGACATCATCAAGGTCACCGTGAAGGATGCGATTCCGCGCGGCAAGGTCAAGAAGGGTGAAGTGTATGACGCCGTCGTGGTGCGTACCCGCAAGGGTGTGCGTCGCGCCGACGGCTCGCTGATCCGCTTCGACGGCAACGCTGCCGTTCTGCTGAACAGCAAGCAGGAGCCGATCGGCACCCGTATCTTCGGGCCGGTGACCCGTGAACTTCGTTCGGAGAAGTTCATGAAGATCGTCTCGCTCGCTCCCGAAGTGCTGTGAGCGACAGGAGATAATCATGGCTAACCGTATCAAGAAGGGCGACCAGGTCGTCGTCAACACCGGCAAGGACAAGGGCAAGCAGGGCGAAGTCGTCCGCGTCGACGGCGACCGCGTGGTCGTCGCCAACGTGAACATCGTCAAGCGCCACACCAAGCCGAACCCGCAGGCAGGCGTTGCCGGCGGCGTGGTCGAGCGTGAAGCTTCGATCCATATCTCCAACGTGAATGTGCTGAACCCGGCTTCGGGCAAGGGCGAACGCGTTGGCTTCAAGGTGCTGGAGGATGGACGCAAACTGCGTGTGTTCCGCTCCAGCGGTGAGGCGCTCGACGCCTGAGGAATGTGAAGATGACTTCCCGTCTCGAAAAGTTCTACAAGGAAGAAGTGGTGCCGGCGCTGATGAAGCAGTTCGGCTACACCAATCCGATGGAAGTGCCGAAGCTCGTCAAGGTCACCCTGAACATGGGTGTCGGCGAAGCGGCCACCAACAAGAAGATCCTGGAAAACGCCGTCGGCGACATGACCAAGATTTCCGGCCAGAAGCCGGTTGTCACCAAGTCGCGTATCTCGGTTGCGTCGTTCAAGATCCGTGATGGCTGGCCGATCGGCTGCAAGACCACGCTGCGTCGCCACAAGATGTACGAGTTCCTGGACCGCCTGATCAACATCTCGCTGCCGCGCGTGCGCGACTTCCGTGGTGTTTCCGGTCGTTCCTTCGACGGTCGCGGCAACTTCAACATGGGTGTGAAGGAACAGATCATCTTCCCGGAAATCGACTTCGACGCCGTCGACGCGATCCGCGGTATGGATATCGCCATCACCACCACTGCGAAGACCGACGCGGAAGCGAAGGCGCTGCTGGCAGCGTTCAAGTTCCCGTTCCGTAACTGATCTGTCGAGGAAACCGAAATGGCAAAGACCTCCATGGTCAACCGCGACATCAAGCGGGAAAAGCTGGCCAAGAAGTACGCTGACAAGCGTGCGGCTCTGAAGAAGATCGTGTCCTCGGTGGACGCGAGCTACGACGAGAAGATCGAAGCCGCTACCAAGCTGGCCAAGCTGCCGCGCGACTCGTCGCCGAGCCGCCAGCGCAACCGCTGCGAGCTGTCCGGCCGTCCGCGTGGCGTTTACAGCAAGTTCGGCCTCGGCCGCAACAAGCTGCGTGAAGCCACCATGCGTGGCGACGTCCCGGGCCTGCGCAAGGCCAGCTGGTAATCCCAGCCGGCCCTGCGATCAGGAGCCCCCCGTGGGCTCCTGAACCGGGGAGGGGAGGCATTCAGCTTCCCTTCTGCGAAAAAACCCGAAGAGCCCGACGCAAGTCGGGCTCTTTTGGCGTATACTCCCGCGTCTTGCCCTGTGCAAACCGGGTTTTAGGGCGGGCCACTGGCCTGCCGCAAGAAGGGACCTGGCCCGTTTCCAGGAGACAACAGATTTTCGCGAAAGCGGATATCGGTGCACTCAAAGGTACTCATATGAGCATGACTGATCCCATCGCCGACCTGCTGGTCCGCATCAAGAATGCGGCTGCGGTTGGCAAGCAGACGGTGAAAGCCCCGTCGTCCAAGATCAAGGTTGCGATCGCCCAGGTCCTGAAGGACGAGGGTTACATCACCGACCTGCGCGTGACCCAGCTGGAAAACAACAAGTCCGAGCTGGAAATCGTGCTGAAGTATTTCGAAGGCAAGCCGGTCATCGCGACCCTGAAGCGCTTCTCGCGTTCGGGCCTGCGCCAGTACCGCGGCAAGAGCGAGCTGCCGAAGGTCATGAACGGCCTGGGTATCTCCATCATTTCCACCTCCAAGGGCATCATGACTGATGCGCAGGCGCGCCAGCTGGGCGTCGGCGGCGAAGTCCTGTGCTTCGTGGCCTAAGGCGAAAGGAGTAGAACTATGTCCCGCGTAGCCAAGAAGCCCGTCGACCTGGGTAAGGTTGAACTGAACGTCCAGTCCGAATCCGTCACCGTCAAGGGCCCGAAGGGCACCCTGTCGCTGGCCAAGCCGGCCGGCATTGCCATCAACGTCGACAACGGCGTTGCCACCCTGAGCACCGAGAATGCTGAGCTGGTCGCGCTGACCGGTACCGTGCGTGCGATCCTGTCCAACATGGTCAAGGGCGTGTCCGAAGGCTTCGAGCGCAAGCTGGAGCTGGTCGGCGTGGGTTACCGCGCCGCCATGCAGGGCAAGGACCTGAGCCTGTCGCTGGGCTTCTCGCACCCGGTCGTGTTCGTGGCGCCGGAAGGCATCACGCTGTCGACCCCGACCCAGACCGAGATCCTGGTCCAGGGCGCTGACAAGCAGGTCGTCGGTGAAGTCGCCGCCAAGATCCGTGCGTTCCGCAAGCCGGAACCGTACAAGGGCAAGGGCGTGAAGTACTCCGACGAAGTCATCATCCGTAAGGAAGCCAAGAAGGCCTAATTAGGTCCTTCCGCTTTCAAGGGAAAAACAAAATGAACAAGAACATCGCCCGCCTGCGTCGCGCCAAGTCGACCCGCGCCCACATCCGTGAGCTCGGCGTTGCCCGTCTGTCGGTGCTGCGCACCGGTCAGCACCTGTACGCCCAGGTCTTCACTGCCGACGGTTCCAAGGTGCTGGCTGCTGCCAACACCACCCAGGCCGACATCAAGGAAGGCCTGAAGAACGGCAAGAACGCTGACGCCGCTGCCAAGGTTGGCCGCATCGTCGCTGAGCGCGCCAAGGCCGCCGGCGTCGAGAAGGTTGCCTTCGATCGTTCGGGCTACCGCTACCACGGCCGCATCAAGGCCCTGGCAGAAGCCGCCCGCGAAGCCGGCCTGCAGTTCTAAGGGATAAGGGCAGGGGACTTCGCGTCCTCTGCCCGCCTGCTCGCCAGCCTGAGTGAGGCTGGACGGCGCCGCTCTTCTGCAGCGGCCCACCGGAACGACGCGTCACTCCACAACCATAAGCGGCCTCGAGCCGTACATACCCAAACAACCAAGGAATCAACATGGCAGAAGAGCGTCAGCAGCGGGGTCGCGATCGCGACCGTAACCGCGAAGAGAAGATCGACGACGGCATGATCGAAAAGCTGGTCGCGGTCAACCGCGTCAGCAAGACCGTCAAAGGTGGCCGCCAGTTCACCTTCACCGCCCTGACCGTGGTCGGCGACGGCGAAGGCAAGGTCGGTTTCGGCTATGGCAAGGCCCGCGAAGTGCCGGTCGCCATCCAGAAGTCGATGGAGCAGGCTCGCAAGAACCTGGTCAGCGTTGACCTGAACAACGGCACCCTGTGGCACACCATCAAGGATGGTCACGGCGCAGCCCGCGTATTCATGCAGCCGGCTTCGGAAGGTACCGGCGTCATTGCCGGCGGTGCCATGCGTGCCGTGCTGGAAGCGGTTGGCGTGAAGAACGTGCTGGCCAAGGCCACCGGCTCGCGCAACCCGATCAACCTGGTGCGTGCCACCGTGAAGGGCCTGACTGCAGCGCAGTCGCCGGCTCGCATCGCGGCCAAGCGCGGCAAGAAGGTGGAGGAACTCAACCATGGCTAATGAGTCCAACAAGACTGTGAAGGTGCGCCTGGTGCGCGGCCTGCGTGGTGCTCAGTCGCGTCACCGCCTGTCGGTGCGTGCTCTGGGTCTGAACAAGCTCAACGATGTGCGTGAACTGAAGGACAGCCCGCAGGTCCGCGGCCTGATCAACACCGTTCACTACCTCGTCAAGGTTGAGGAGTAATCGATCATGACTCTGCGTCTCAATGAACTGAGCCCGGCACCGGGCGCCCGCACCGAGCGCACCCGCGTCGGTCGCGGTATCGGCTCGGGCCTGGGCAAGACTGCCGGCCGCGGCCACAAGGGTTCGTTCGCCCGCAAGGGTGGCGGCAAGATCAAGGCTGGCTTCGAAGGCGGCCAGACCCCCATGCAGCGTCGTCTGCCGAAGATCGGCTTCCGTTCGCCGATCGCCAAGGACACCGCTGAAGTGCTGCTGTACGCGCTGGACAAGCTGCCGGCCGGTGAGATCGACTTCGCCGCCCTGCGTGCTGCCAAGCTGGTCCCGAGCACTGCCAAGAAGGCCAAGGTCGTCGTCAAGGGCGAAGTGACCAAGGCATTCACCCTGAAGGGTATTGCTGCCACGGCTGGTGCCAAGGCCGCGATCGAAGCTGCCGGCGGCAGCGTAACGGAGTAAGAAAATCATGGCGCAAGCTGGCATCGGTAACCTCGCGGGCGGAATGGGCAAGTTCACTGAACTTCGCCAACGTTTGCTGTTCGTCGTCGGGGCTTTGATCGTCTATCGCATCGGCTGCTACGTGCCGGTGCCGGGCGTCAATCCCGATGCCATGCTTGCCATGATGCAACAGCAGGGCGGCGGCATCGTGGACATGTTCAACATGTTCTCGGGCGGCGCCCTGCACCGTTTCAGCATCTTCGCGCTGAACGTGATGCCGTACATCTCGGCATCGATCGTGATGCAGCTGGCCGTGCACATCTTCCCCGCCCTGAAGGCGATGCAGAAGGAAGGTGAGTCCGGTCGCCGCAAGATCACCCAGTATTCGCGCATCGGCGCCGTGCTGCTGGCAGTGGTGCAGGGCGGTTCGATCGCGCTGGCCCTGCAGGGCCAGGTCTCGCCGTCGGGCGCTCCGGTCGTGTACGCACCGGGCATGGGCTTCGTGCTCACCGCCGTGGTCGCGCTGACCGCCGGCACCATGTTCCTGATGTGGGTCGGTGAGCAGGTCACCGAGCGCGGCATCGGCAACGGCGTGTCGCTGATCATCTTCGCCGGTATCGTGGCGGGCCTACCGGGTGCGGTCATCCACACCTTCGACGCCTACCGCGACGGCAACATCCAGTTCATCCAGCTGCTGCTGATCGCCATCGTCGTGCTCGCCTTCACCTTCTTCGTGGTGTTCGTCGAGCGTGGCCAGCGCCGGATCACGGTCAATTACGCGCGCCGCCAGGGCGGTCGCAACGCGTACATGAACCAGACCTCGTTCCTGCCGCTGAAGCTCAACATGGCCGGCGTCATCCCGGCGATCTTCGCCTCGAGCCTGCTGGCCTTCCCGGCCACCCTGGCCATGTGGTCCGGCCAGGCGGCCAACCAGAGCAGCTTCGGCCAGGTTCTGCAGAAGGTCGCCAATGCCCTGGGCCCGGGCGAACCGCTGCACATGATCGTGTTCGCCGCACTGATCACCGGCTTTGCGTTCTTCTACACCGCGCTGGTGTTCAACTCGCAGGAAACCGCCGACAACCTGAAGAAGTCCGGCGCGCTGATTCCGGGCATCCGTCCGGGCAAGGCCACCGCCGACTACATCGACGGCGTGCTGACCCGCCTGACCGCGGCCGGCTCGGCCTACCTGGTGATCGTCTGCCTGCTGCCGGAACTGATGCGCACGCAGCTGAACGCCTCGTTCTACTTCGGCGGTACTTCGCTGCTGATCGTGGTGGTGGTGGTGATGGACTTCATCGCCCAGGTGCAGGCGCACCTGATGTCCCACCAGTACGAGAGCCTGCTGAAGAAGGCCAACCTGAAGGGCGGCAACCGCGGCGGCTTTGCCCGCGGCTGATTGGCCTGTTATACTTTCGTCTTCCTGACGTGATGGTCCCTCCGCTTCGCGGACTCCGGCCACACAAACGAAGGGCGGCCCCCGCAGCGGTTCCGGGTGGGGGTGTGATGAGGTGGTCCCGCGCTGGAGTAGCGCGGGCGGCTCCGGGGGAAACCCCAGGTCCAACCCCATCCGGCGCCGGAGCCTGGGCACACTCCCCAGGCCGGGTTCATGAAACCAATGGTTTCACGGGCTTCCATGTAAACCGGAACCTTGTTAGTATCGCTAGTTCACTTTTTTGATCCATCCTGCCGGATTGGCGTGCCAGAGGCGCGCTGTCGGCCATCACTCAGCTGGAGAACCGCGTCATGGCGCGTATTGCAGGCGTCAACCTGCCAGCCCAGAAGCATGTCTGGGTCGGGTTGCAAAGCATTTACGGCATCGGCCGTACCCGTTCGAAGAAGGTCTGCGAAGTCGCAGGCGTTGCTTCGACCACCAAGATCCGCGATCTGTCGGAGCCGGAAATCGAGCGCCTGCGCGCCGAAGTCGGCAAGTACATCGTGGAAGGCGATCTGCGTCGTGAGATCGGCATCGCGATCAAGCGCCTGATGGACCTGGGCTGCTACCGCGGCCTGCGTCACCGTCGTGGCCTCCCGCTGCGTGGCCAGCGCACCCGTACCAACGCCCGCACCCGCAAGGGTCCGCGCAAGGCGATCAAGAAGTAAGGGACTGAGAAATGGCTAAGCCCGCTGCTAAGACCAAGAAGAAGATCAAGCGCGTCGTCACTGACGGCGTTGCCCACGTCCACGCTTCGTTCAACAACACCATCGTCACCATCACCGACCGCCAGGGCAACGCTCTGTCGTGGGCGACTTCCGGTGGCGCTGGCTTCCGCGGTTCGCGCAAGTCGACCCCGTTCGCTGCCCAGGTGGCTGCTGAAAAGGCCGGTCGTGCTGCGCTGGACTACGGCGTGAAGTCGCTGGAAGTCCGCATCAAGGGCCCGGGTCCGGGCCGTGAGTCGGCCGTGCGTTCGTTGAACAACGTCGGCTACAAGATCACCAACATCATCGACGTGACGCCTATCCCGCACAACGGGTGCCGTCCGCCGAAGAAGCGTCGCGTCTAAAGGGAGCGATAAGAAATGGCTCGTTATATCGGTCCTACCTGTAAGCTCGCCCGTCGCGAAGGCGCCGACCTGTCCCTGAAGAGCCCGGCGCGTGCGCTGGACTCCAAGTGCAAGCTGGAGCAGAAGCCCGGCCAGCACGGCGCCACTGCCCGCAAGGGCAAGCTGTCCGACTACGCCACCCAGCTGCGTGAAAAGCAGAAGGTCAAGCGTATCTACGGCCTGCTGGAGCGTCAGTTCCGCAACTACTACAAGAAGGCCTCGACCAAGAAGGGCAACACCGGCGAGAACCTGCTGCAGCTGCTGGAAACCCGCCTGGACAACGTCGTCTACCGCATGGGCTTCGCCGTGACCCGTCCGGCTGCCCGTCAGCTGGTGTCGCACCGCGGCGTCACCGTGAATGGCAAGTCGGTCAACCTGGCTTCGTACCAGGTCAAGGCTGGCGACGCCATCGCTCTGTCTGAGAAGGCTGCCAAGCAGCTGCGCGTCCAGGAAGCCCTGACCGTCGCCGCCCAGCATGACCTGAGCCCGTCGTGGGTTGAAGTGGATTCCGGCAAGTTCACCGGCATCTTCAAGGCTGTTCCGGATCGTTCGGATCTGCCTGCGGACATCAACGAAGCGCTGATCGTCGAGCTGTATTCGAAGTAATTCACATTGGAGAGCCCCCGGCGACGGCCGGGGGTTCACTAGGAGAACCCGCAACATGACGGTTACCGCCAACCAGGTTCTGCGTCCTCGCGGTCCGCAGATCGAACGCCTTACCGACACCCGTGCAAAGGTCGTTATCGAACCTTTGGAGCGGGGTTACGGGCATACGCTGGGCAATGCCCTGCGTCGCGTGCTGCTGTCGTCCATCCCGGGCTTCGCCATCACGGAAGTCGAAATCGACGGCGTGTTGCATGAGTACACCACGGTCGAAGGTCTGCAGGAGGACGTGCTGGAAGTCCTGCTCAACCTGAAGGACGTGGCCATCCGTATGCACTCCGGCGACAGCGCCACCCTGTCCCTGTCCAAGCAGGGCCCGGGCGTTGTCACCGCTGCCGACATCAAGGTTGACCACAATGTGGAAATCTTGAACGGCGACCATGTGATCTGCCACCTGACCAAGGACACGGCAGTTAACATGCGTCTGAAGATCGAACGTGGTTTCGGCTACCAGCCGGCTGCCGCGCGTCGTCGTCCGGACGAAGAAACCCGTGCCATCGGCCGTCTGGTCCTGGATGCCTCGTTCTCGCCGGTCCGCCGCGTCGCCTATGCCGTGGAAGCGGCTCGCGTCGAGCAGCGCACCGACCTGGACAAGCTGGTCATCGATATCGAGACCAACGGCACCATCGATGCCGAGGAAGCCGTGCGCACCGCCGCCGACATCCTCAGCGACCAGCTGTCGGTGTTCGGTGACTTCACCCACCGCGACCGCGGTGCGGCCAAGCCGGCCAACAACGGCGTGGATCCGGTGCTGCTGCGCCCGATCGACGATCTGGAGCTGACCGTGCGTTCGGCCAACTGCCTGAAGGCCGAGAGCATCTACTACATCGGCGATCTGATCCAGAAGACCGAAGTGGAGCTGCTGAAGACCCCGAACCTGGGCAAGAAGTCGCTCACCGAGATCAAGGAAGTGCTGGCTCAGCGCGGCCTGTCGCTCGGCATGAAGCTGGAGAACTGGCCGCCGGCCGGTGTCGCCAGCCACGGCATGCTGGGCTGATATCGGTATTGCTTGAGGGCTCCACCGGCAACGGTGGAGCCTTCAACCGGTTTACCAAACATGCCACGACGAACCCCAGGTTCGCGGGCAGGGCGTCCAGGACGGGCGACCAGGACCATCCGCAGTCCACGCAGCAACGCCAGGATGGCGACAACGATCCGCACAGTCTCATCATTAACCAAGGAATATCACCATGCGTCACCAGAAGTCTGGCCGTAAGTTCAGCCGCACCAGCGCCCACCGCGAAGCGATGTTCAAGAACATGGCCGCCTCGCTGTTCAAGCACGAGCTGATCAAGACCACCCTGCCGAAGGCCAAGGAACTGCGCCGCGTTGCCGAGCCGCTGATCACCCTGGCCAAGGTCGACTCCGTCGCCAACCGCCGTCTGGCCTTCGCCCGTCTGCGCGACAACGAAGCCGTGGGCAACCTGTTCACCATCCTGGGCCCGCGCTACGCGAACCGTCCGGGCGGCTACCTGCGTCTGCTGAAGTGCGGCTTCCGCGCCGGCGACAACGCACCGATGGCCTACGTCGAGCTTGTTGACCGTCCGGCCGTGGCCGAGGAAGTGGCCGAGTAATCGGACCGCTCCAACGCGACATAGTGAAAGCCCGGCATCCGCCGGGCTTTTGCGTTTCTGCAGGGTCGGAACGCGTGCCGCAGGTACGGGCTCTGACCCCGCAATGCTGGGCGCTGGGCCAGAGCCCATTGCATTCGCAAGGGGATCTGACCCTCACCGTTCCGACAGGCGTCACCTGTGGCGGTTCGAAAGGCGCGCGCTCTCGGTTACGCTTGGCGCCTGATCACTTGAGCGTTGACGATGAATCCACTGCGCTGGCCCTTCCGCGCCCAGTTCTTCCTGGGCTTCCTGATCTGCGCGGGCCTGCTGGGCTACGCGATCTTCCTGCAGCTGAAGATGGGCCTGGAGCCGTGCCCGTTGTGCATCTTCCAGCGCCTGGCGTTCGCCGCCCTGGGCCTGTTGTTCCTGATCGGTGCGTTGCACGGTCCGTCCAACCGCCCTGGCCGGGCGACCTACGGCATCCTCGCCTTCATCGCTGCGGCGGTGGGCGTGGGCATCGCGGCGCGCCACGTCTATGTGCAGATGCTGCCGCCGGAGATGGGCGCGACCTGCGGCCCGCCGTTGAGCTTCCTGCGCGAGACGATGGGCCCGCTGGAGGTGTTCCGCACGGTGCTGACCGGCACCGGCAACTGCGGCAACATCGACTGGACGTTCCTGGGCCTGACCATGCCGATGTGGTCGGGCGTGTGGTTCGTGCTGCTGGCGCTGTGGGCGCTGGTGGTGTCGCTGCGCAGGGTCAAGCGCTGAACGTAGCCACGCATGGCGTGGCTCTACTGGGTAGTGCCGGCCGCTGGCCGGCACACCGTGCTAATGCCGGCCATCGGCCGGCACTACCTCAGAAGTCCTGCTGCAGGCTCAGGTAGGCGCCGCGACGCGGTCCCCACTGCGGGGCAAATACACCGACGCCGCCACCGTCGCGCAGCTGGTAGCTGCGATCAAGCGCGTTGATCACGGCCACCTGCACGTGCAGCGGATGCCCACTGTCGGCGTTGAAGTCATGCCCGGCGCTGAAGTTCACCTGCAGGTACGACGGCAGCTCGCCGCCGTTGGGCACGCCCTCGATATCCGAACGCAGGCCGCTGCCGAACACGTAGTTCGCACCGATCCGGTTGTGGCCGGCGAAGGCATAGCTGAGGCCACCGGACGAGGTCAGTTTCTGGTCGTGGTCCAGGTGGATCCAGTGGTCGGCGACGTAGGCCAGGGCGTCCGGGTCGAGGTTGTACTGGCCGGTGATGACCTGGGTGCCGAGGGCCTTGTTGTATGCCGCATTGAAGTAGGCGCTGAACGGGCCGTTGCTGTAGTCGGCACTGAACTCCAGGCCACGGATGTGGCCGCGGCCATAGTTGAAGGTCGAGTAGATGTACGCGGCGCCGAACTGGCCTTCGTCCTGGAGGCGTGCGACGCGACGGTCGTATGCGTCCAGGCCCAGGGTCAGGTGTTCGCCCAGCTGCTGCGAGACGCCGATGTCGTAATAGTCACTGCGCTCGGCCAGGGGCGTGGTGTTGCCGCCGCTGGGCTGCCGGTTGGTGGTGCCGTCGTACAGGGCGATGTCGCTGCTGGCGATCAGTTCGCTGGCCGGCGGCGTGAAGTAGCGTGAGTAGCCGGCGTGGACGGTGGTGCTGTTGCCGACATTCCAGACCACGCCCACGCGCGGGCTGAGCTGGCCTTCGCTGTGGCCGAAGGCCTTGTAGCGGTCGCCACGCAGGCCGTAGTTCACCGTCCAGTCGTCGCCGATCTTCCATTCGTCCTGCACGTACAGCGCCAGCGTGCTGGCATGGAAGGCGCTGCGGTCGGGGATCAGCCGCGGCGTGGTACTGGACTGCTGGCCGC
This sequence comes from Stenotrophomonas sp. CS3K5, assembly GCF_059515225.1. Taxonomy (NCBI): domain Bacteria; kingdom Pseudomonadati; phylum Pseudomonadota; class Gammaproteobacteria; order Lysobacterales; family Lysobacteraceae; genus Stenotrophomonas; species Stenotrophomonas sp. CS3K5. Next base: position 540,320 of record NZ_JCAKRX010000001.1, on the reverse strand, counting down.
TGTCGTCCACCGGGAACACCCAGCTGTTGTTGCTGGCCTGTGCGTTTTCGTAATTGCCATACAGGCCATAACGCAGCGTGTGGTCGTTGCCCAGTGGCGTGGAGAAATCGGCCTGCAGGGTGTTGGCGCGGTTGCTGCGCTGCACCTGCGAGGCGACGCCGCTGAATACCAGGTCGCCGACGACATCCGGATTGAACGCCACATCGCTGTAGCGCTGCCCGGCCGAGAGCTGATAGGCGGTGGTGCCGAGCGTTCCCTGCAGCACCAGCATGCCGAAGCGGGTGGTCTCGCGCTGGGTCTCGTCCAGCTGGCTGGAATCGAAGGTAGTGGTGTCGAGATAGCCGAACTGCGGCGTCTGGCCCGGATTGACCGGAATCTGGAAGCGGTTGTTGGCGAAGCCGGCAAACACACTCAGGCGCGTGCTGTCGTTGACCAGGTAGGTGAGGTCGGCGAACGCCTTGCCCTGATGGGTATCGTCATGCAACGGCCTGCGCGTGTTGGTGGGGTTCTCCAGGCCAACTTCGTTCTGGTCGTAGTTGCCGGTCAGGAACCAGCTCCAGCGCCCTTGGCTGCCCCACCAGGAGGCATTCGGGTTGAGCTTGCCGAATGATCCGGCGGTCAATCCGGCACTGCCGCCGTTGCCAAGCTCGGCGCCGCTGCGGGTGGTGATGTCGACCACCGCCGCCGTACGCTCGCCGAACTGTGCCGGCAGCGCGCCGTCCATCAGGCGGATGCTCTTGATGGTGCGGGCGTCCAGGGTCTGGCCGAAGCCGGAAATCGACTCGGGCAGCAGGACGCCGTTGATGCGGTACTGCAGATTGGCGTGGTCACCGCGGACATGTACGCCGCCGTAGGAGTCCTGCACCACGCCAGGCGCCTGCAGCAGCACCTGGCTGAGCGGCGCGGAGGCGCCCAGCGGCTGCTTCTGGATGTCCTCGGCGGTGATCTGGTACTGGCTGGCGCCGATGTCCGGCGACAGTGCATTGCGGGCCTGGTCGAGCTGGGCGTGGACGGTGACCGCGTCCAACTGGGTGACCGGCGCGGCCACATCATTGGCGGCAGCAGCGAAGGCAGGGAGGCTGGCCACGGCCAGGACGAGGTTGATGCCGGTAGCGAGAGGCGAGGGCTTCATGGGGAGGGGCGGAGCCTGGGGCGTAGGAGGGGCCGGTCCGTGACGTGTCAGTGTTACTCCGTAACAAATCATGCGCCTATTGGAGCCGCCATGGACATGCCGTGTCTGGCCGCTCGCGGTGCCCTTTCCCCGCCGTTCAGGCTGCCGGACGCCGCCCTGGCCCTTTGCGACAGCGGCTGGCTCTGCGACCATGACCGCCCCCCACCCCGGAAGTCTGCAATGAGCCTGTCCGCCGTTCCGCCCGTGTCCGATCCTGCCGCAGCCGCCGTTGGCGCCGCCTGGTCGCCGGAGAGCTGGCGTGGCAAGACCGCGCTGCAGATGCCGACCTATCCCGATCCGGTGGCGCTGGACGCGGCGCTGCACGAACTGAAGCGGCTGCCGCCGCTGGTCACCTCCTGGGAGATCCTGGCGCTGAAGCAGCAGCTGGCCGAGGCCCAGGAGGGCAAGCGCTTCCTGTTGCAGGGTGGCGACTGTGCGGAGAATTTCAGTGACTGTGAATCGGGCACCATCTCCAACCGCCTGAAGGTGCTGCTGCAGATGAGCCTGGTGCTGGTGCACGGCCTGCGCCAGCCGGTGATCCGCGTGGGCCGTTTCGCCGGCCAGTACGCCAAGCCGCGCTCGGCCGACACCGAGACCCGTGACGGCGTGACCCTGCCCAGCTACCGCGGCGATGTGATCAATGCGCCGGCGTTCACCGAAGCGGCGCGCCTGCCGGACCCGAAGCGGATGCTGCAGGCCCACGCGCATTCGGCGATGACGATGAACTTCGTGCGGGCGCTGATCGACGGCGGCTTCGCCGACCTGCACCATCCCGAGTACTGGAACCTGGAGTGGGTGCGGCATTCGCCGCTGGCCGCCGAGTACCAGAAGATGGTGGCCTCCATTGGTGATGCGGTGCACTTCATGGAAACCCTGGCCGGGGCCCGCGTGCACAACCTCAACCGCATCGATTTCTACACCTCGCACGAAGCGCTGCTGCTGCCCTACGAGCAGGCGTTGACCCGGCAGGTGCCGCGCCAGCAGGGCTGGCTGAACCTGAGCACGCATTACCCGTGGATCGGCATGCGCACCGCCGCGCTGGACGGTGCCCACGTCGAGTACCTGCGGGGTGTGCGCAACCCGATTGCGATCAAGGTCGGGCCGTCGGTGTCGCCGGACCAGCTGCTGCGCCTGATCGACGTGCTCAACCCGCACGACGAACCGGGCCGCCTGAGCTTCATACACCGCATGGGCGCGGCACAGATTGCCGAAAAGCTGCCGCCGCTGCTGGATGCGGTCAAGCGCGACGGCCGCCGCGTGCTGTGGGTGTGCGATGCGATGCATGGCAATACCGAAAGCACGGCCAATGGCTTCAAGACGCGCCGCTTCGACAACGTGCGTGGCGAAGTGGAGATGTCGTTCGATCTGCATGCGGCCGCAGGCACGCGCCTGGGTGGCGTGCATCTGGAGCTGACCGGCGAGGACGTGACCGAATGCACCGGTGGTGCGCGCGAACTGACCGAGCGTGACCTGGAGCGTGCGTACCGCTCGACGGTGGACCCGCGGTTGAACTACGAGCAGTCGCTGGAGATTGCGATGGCGATCGTGCGCAAGCAGGAACAGGTGCGGTAAGTGTGTTGCGGCAGGGCTTGCAGCCCTGCACCTGCTGCAATCAACGGCAACGGCAACGGCAACGGCAACGACAAAAGCCGAAGCGGCATTCCGTGGGGTGGCGGGACGGTGTGGGTAGTCAGGACACGCCGTAAACCCATCCATGGGGGCTCGATGGCGCCATCCATGGCGCCAACGGTCCTGCCTACCCACACCGTCCCACCTCTGACGGATTCCTGCGGCTGTGGGTAGGTGTCGACCTTGGTCGACACGGTGGATCCACGCCTTGCATGGATGAATCTCCATCGACATCGAATATTTCGATTTCGGAACGATTTGAGTCGAGCGTGGCTCGGCTCTACAGAAGAGCGGGCAGATCGCGGAAAACTGTCGAAGGCGGGGTGGGTCCGGTCGCGGGGGCGTGAGCCGCATGGGTGCGGCGACCGAGCCTCCATGGAGGGATTCACGGCGTCCCCCGCAACCGGACCCATCTCGCCATCCCACAGGATGCACGCTGTTGCTGCTGAGGTTGCCGGCCAGCGGCCGGCACTACCGCGGGTGCAGGGCGCAGCCCTGCCGAGCCCCACCTACATTCTGCTTACGAACGTCTGACATTGTGCTCATCCGTGCTGGGCCACGCTGTATATCTGCATGCAGAGCGACGGAGGTGGCAGCGGTGCACTGGCAAAGCGCGCAGGCCTACGCATGGCCGTTGGGATTGGCAGCATTGGTCGGCGGCATCGGTGCGTGGTTGATCCTGTGGATCTACCATCGATTGAAGGGACGTGATCGTCGGCGTGCGCGCATCGGGCGTGTGCTGGGGTTGCCGATGGCGACCGCCTGGCCGCTGCTGCTGCTGATCCCTGCATTGCAGGCCACGCCCCTGCAGGATCCGTTGCTGGGCCACCTGCAGCATGTGCTGCACATCGCACTTACGGCCTGCTTCATCTGGTTGCTGGTGCGTGCGGTGGCGGCCGGCGAGCGGGCGATCCTGCGCAGCCATCCCATCGATGTCGCCGACAATCTGGAAGCGCGCCGCATCCAGACCCAGACGCGGGTGCTCAGTCGCGTGTTGATGGGCGGCATCATCGTGCTCGGCGCATCGCTGGTGCTGTTGACCTTCCCGATGGTGCAGAAGATCGGCACCGCGCTGCTGGCGTCGGCGGGCCTGATCGGCCTGGTGGCGGGTATCGCGGCCAAGCCGGTGTTCGGCAACCTCATCGCCGGTCTGCAGATCGCGCTGACCCAGCCAATCCGGCTGGATGACGTGGTGATCGTCGAAGGTGAGTGGGGGCGTGTCGAGGAAATCGGCAGCAGCTATGTGGTGGTGCGGGTCTGGGACGAGCGGCGCATGGTGGTGCCCCTGACCTGGTTCATCGAGAATCCATTCCAGAACTGGACGCGACGCAGCGCGGATCTGCTGGGGACGGCATTGCTGTGGTTGGATTATCGCGCACCTATCGCGGCGATCCGCAGTGAGCTGGAGCGCATCTGCCGGGGTGAAGCGCTGTGGGATGGACGCGTCTGCGTGACCCAGGTAACCGAGACCAGTGAACGCGCGATCCAGGTACGCCTGCTGGTCAGCGCGCGCAGTTCCGGTGATGCGTTCGATCTGCGCTGCCTGGTGCGCGAACGCATGCTCGATTTCCTTGCGCGTGAGCATCCACAGTCATTGCCGCAGATTCGCGCACGCGTGCAGCACGATGACGAGCAGGACATGCCGCGTGGGCCGCGGGCGCGTACCGCGGATGTGCGCTCGCCGGGTGCGGAGGATGGCGAGGCGGCGATCGTGCCGGTGGAGGCGTTTGATCGGTAGTGCCGGCCGCTGGCCGGCAACGTCGGGATGATCGAGCAGCCGGCCAGCGGCCGGCACTACCGGAGGTCACGGCTCGTCGGCGTCGATCAGGGTGTCGGTATCAAAGTGCGGTGGCCGCCGCGCGCGCGTGCGTTGTTCATAGGCGTAGGCCATTTCGATCAGCTTCGGTTCGCTCCAGGCGGCGCCCATGAACAACAGGCCCACGGGCAGGCCGTTGATCTGGCCCATCGGCACGCTGAGGCTGGGATAGCCGGCCACGGCGGCGGCGCCATAGCTCTCGCCGGGGAAGTCGTCCCCTTCGCTTCGGATCGGCCAGGCCACACCGGTGGTCGGCGCCACCAGTGCATCCAGCTGGTGGGCGGCGAGGGCGGCATCGATGCCTTCCGGGCCGGCCAGCCGGCGCGCATCGCTGCGTGCACGGATGTAGGCGGGATCGGCCAGGCCGGCGGTGGCGTCGGCCTCCACCAGCAGCTCCTGGCCGAACAGGCCCAGCTCCTGCTTGTGGTGCGCCTGGTTGAAGGCGATCAGGTCGGCCAGGCGTCGCAGCGGCGCCCGGTGCGTGTTGAGGTAGCGCTCCAGGCCGGCCTTGAACTCGTACAGCAGCACCGTGCGCTCGGCCTCGGCCCACGCACCCTGGTTGGGCAGTTCCACCGGCACCACCACCGCACCAGCGCGGCGCAGTTCGGTGGCCGCCTGTTCCATCAGCGGCGGCATGCCCCGATAGGTCAGCAGCGGCGTCTGCAGCAGGCCGATGCGCTTGCCACGCAGGCCCTGCGGGTCCAGGCGTGCGGTGTAGTCATAGACCGCGCGGCCGGGCATGGTCGCGGTGGCCGGGTCGGCGTCGTCGCGGCCGGCGATCGCGGTCAGCACGGCCGCCGCGTCGGCCACGCTGCGCGTCATCGGCCCGGCGGTGTCCTGGCTGAAGGAGATCGGGATGATGCCGTCGCGGCTGACCAGCCCGACGGTGGGCTTCAGGCCAACAACCCCATTGATTGCGGCCGGGCAGACGATGCTGCCGTCGGTTTCGGTGCCGATGGCCACGCTGGCCAGGTTGGCCGCCATCGCCACCGCGCTGCCGCTGCTGGAGCCGCACGGGGAGTGGCTGAGGCGGTAGGGGTTACGGGTCTGGCCGCCGCGCGCACTCCAGCCGGAGATCGAGTCGTTGCCGCGGAAGTTGGCCCACTCGCTGAGATTGGTCTTGCCCAGCACCACGGCGCCGGCCTCGCGCAGGCGTCGCACCAGGTAGGCATCGTCAGGACGGAAGCCCTGCAGTGCCAGCGAGCCGGCCGTGGTGCTCATCGGGGCGGCGTTGATGTTGTCCTTCAGCAGCACGGGAATGCCGTGCAGGGCACCGCGCACGCGGCCGTCGCGGCGCTCGCGGTCGCGTGCGGCGGCTTCCTTCAGGGCATCGGGATTGAGTTCGATCACCGCGCGCAGGCGTGGCCCGGCACGGTCCAGGGTGGCGATGCGCTGCAGGTAGGCCTGGGTGAGGGTGGTGCTGTCCAGTTCGCCGGCGGTCATCCGCGCCTGCAAGTCGGCCACATCGGTTTCGGCATAGGGGAAGGGCACGTTGCGGCTCGCAGGTTCGGCGGCGTGCGCGCTGGACGCGGCCGGGCTGCAGCCAGCCGAAAACAGCGCAGGCAGCGCGCTGAGCAGGCAGATCAGCAGAGGCGGCAAGGACGGGCGCATGGGGCGGCTTGGTCGGCTCCAATCCCCAGTGTAGCCGGTGCTCAGCGGTGACGCTTGCGCAGGTCGCGGGCCAGCACGTAGACCACGATCAGGTTGATCGCCAGGATCGTCCAGGAGGGCCAGCCGGGGTGGCGGATGATCGCGAAGATATCGAAAGGCAGGTACAGCGAGGCGGTCAGGCAGCCCAGCCAGGAGGCCCAGGCCTTGGCCCGCCACAGGCCCCAGGCTTCGACCAGGTGCAGCAGGCCGTAGCCGATCATCCCCGCCGCGGCCAGGTGCACCGCGTCGGGGCTGATCATGTGCAGCAACGAGGGCAGGGTGCCATGGTCCGGATCCAGGCTGAAACGCCGGATCAGGACCATGATGCCGTGCCGTAGCGGCTGCGGTCCGAGCACTTCCAGCCCGGTGGCAGCCAACAGCGCCAGCATCGCCTTGCTCGCTTCGAGCAGGGCGATGACGTGGAGACCCGGATGCCGGTGCGGATCCGGGTTGTAACCGCTCGGGTTCACGGGGTGCTGGCTCAGCCGCCGCGCGAAGCCTTCTTGCGGTCGCTTTCGGTCAGGAACTTCTTGCGCAGGCGGATCTCCTTCGGGGTGATCTCGACCAGCTCGTCGTCTTCGATGAAGTCCAGGGCCTGCTCCAGCGAGTACTTGATCGCCGGGGTCAGCTGGATCGCATCGTCCTTGCCCGAAGCGCGCATGTTGGTCAGCGGCTTGGTCTTGATCGCGTTGACGGTCAGGTCGTTGTCCTTGGAGTGGATGCCGACCAGCTGACCTTCATACACATTGTCGCCTTCAGCAGCGAAGAGCTTGCCGCGCTCCTGCAGCGGGCCCAGCGAGTAGGCCGGCGTGGCACCCGGCGCATTGGCGATCATCACGCCGTTGATGCGCTTGGCGATCGCGCCCTGTTCCTTCGGACCGTAATGGTCGAACACGTGGAACAGCAGGCCCGAACCCTGGGTGAGGGTCTTGAACTCGTTCTGGAAGCCGATCAGGCCACGGGCCGGGATCTGGTATTCCAGGCGCACACGGCCCTTGCCGTCCGGCTCCATGTTCTTCAGCTGGCCCTTGCGGGTACCCAGCTTTTCCATCACGCCGCCCTGGTGCACTTCTTCGATGTCCACCACCAGCTGCTCGATCGGCTCCATCAGCTGGCCGTCGATTTCCTTGATGATCACTTCCGGGCGCGACACGGCCAGCTCGTAGCCTTCGCGACGCATGTTCTCGATCAGCACCGACAGGTGCAGTTCGCCACGGCCGGAGACCAGGAACTTGTCGGCGTCTTCCAGCTGTTCGACCTTCAGGGCCACGTTGTGGACCTTTTCACGGTCCAGGCGGTCCTTGATCTGGCGGCTGGTCAGGAACTTGCCACCGGACAGGTCCTTGTTGCCGGCGAACGGCGAGTTGTTGACCTGGAAGGTCATCGAGATGGTCGGCTCGTCGACGGTCAGCGCCGGCAGTGCTTCCGGGGTGTCCGGGGCGCAGAGGGTGTCGGAGATGGTCAGCTCCTGGATGCCGGAGATGGCCACGATGTCGCCGGCTTCGGCCGAGTCCTGCTCGATGCGCTCCAGGCCCAGGAAGCCCAGCACCTGCAGCACCTTGCCGTTGCGCTTCTTGCCTTCACGGTCGATGACCGCGACCTGCATGTTCTTCTTCAGGGTGCCGCGCTGGATGCGGCCGATGCCGATGACGCCCACGAAGTTGTTGTAGTCCAGCTGGCTGATGCGCATCTGGAACGCGCCTTCCGGGTCCACTTCCGGCTTCGGCGCGTGCTGCATGATCGCTTCGTACAGCGGGGTCATGTCGCCGTCGCGCACGGTGTCTTCCAGGCCGGCGTAGCCGTTCAGGGCCGAGGCGTAGACGATCGGGAAGTCCAGCTGCTCATTGGTCGCGCCGAGCTTGTCGAACAGGTCGAAGACCTGGTCGATCACCCACTCCGGACGCGCGCCCGGACGGTCGATCTTGTTGACCACCACGATCGGCTTGAAGCCCATCGCGAAGGCCTTCTGGGTGACGAAGCGGGTCTGCGGCATCGGGCCGTCCATCGCGTCGACCAGGATCAGCACGGTGTCGACCATCGACAGCACGCGCTCGACCTCACCGCCGAAGTCGGCGTGGCCGGGGGTGTCGACGATGTTGATGCGGTTCTTGACGCCGGTCCGCTTGTCTTCCCAGGTGATGGCCGTGTTCTTGGCCAGGATGGTGATGCCGCGTTCCTTTTCCTGGTCGTTGCTGTCCATCACGCGCTCGGCGAGGACGGTGCGCTCGGACAGGGTGCCGGACTGCTTCAGCAGCTGGTCGACCAGGGTGGTCTTGCCATGGTCGACGTGGGCGACGATGGCGATGTTGCGAAGATTTTCGATGGACATACGAAAGGGGGCCAGTCGGCGCCGGATTTGGAAAAAGAAGTCCAACATTATACGTCGAACTTGACGATTCGCGAAAAGGTGGATTTCACGCCCGGGCTGGCACCCATTCAGCTGGCTGCCCGCCGCTCCGGCCGAGGCCGCCAGGAGCCGTCGGCGCCGCTCCCCGTCCGGGGGCTGAAGCCGGGCTCTTCACCGATGGTCGAAGCCGCCGCCGACACGAGGCGGGTGTAAACTAGGTGGCTAGACGCATTCCCCTTTGTATCAAGGATCTTCATGTCCCTCATCGCCACTTTCGACACCACCCAGGGCCCGATCAAGGTCGAGCTGTTCGCCGACAAGGCGCCGCTGACCGTGGCCAACTTCGTGAACCTGGTCAAGCACGGCTTCTATGACGGCCTGATCTTCCACCGCGTGATCGCCGACTTCATGATCCAGGGCGGCTGCCCGCAGGGTCGTGGCACCGGCGGCCCGGGCTACAAGTTCGAAGACGAGAAGAATGGCGTGAAGCACGAGGTCGGCTCGCTGTCGATGGCCAACGCCGGCCCGAACACCAACGGCAGCCAGTTCTTCATCACCCACATCAAGACCGACTGGCTGGACGGCCGCCACACCGTCTTCGGCAAGGTCCTGGAAGGCCAGGCCATCGTCGATTCGGTCAAGCAGGGCGACGTGATCCACTCGATCACCCTGGAAGGCGACGTCGACGCCGTGCTGGCCGCCCAGGCCGACCGCGTCGCGGAGTGGAACAAGCACCTCGCCGCCTGATCCCCCTTCGAAACGGCCACCCACGGGTGGCCGTTTCCCTGTTCCCCGCCGCCCGCCAGGCCTGCGTGGCTCCGCCCGCGGCGTCCCATCAAACGCTTGCAAGCAAGAGGAAACCCCCATGAAAGCACCCGTTCGTGTTGCCGTGACCGGCGCCGCCGGCCAGATCGGTTATGCCCTGCTGTTCCGCATCGCCTCCGGCGAAATGCTGGGCAAGGACCAGCCGGTCATCCTGCAGCTGCTGGAACTGCCGGTGGACAAGGCCCAGGCCGCCCTGAAGGGCGTGATGATGGAGCTGGAAGACTGCGCCTTCCCGCTGCTGGCCGGCATGGTCGGCACCGATGACGCCGAAGTCGCGTTCAAGGACGCCGACATCGCCCTGCTGGTCGGCGCACGTCCGCGTGGCCCGGGCATGGAGCGCAAGGACCTGCTGCTGGAAAACGCCAAGATCTTCACCGCCCAGGGCGCGGCGCTGAACAAGGTCGCCAGTCGTGACGTGAAGGTGCTGGTGGTCGGCAACCCGGCCAACACCAATGCCTACATCGCCATGAAGTCGGCCCCGGACCTGAAGCCGGAGAACTTCACCGCCATGCTGCGCCTGGATCACAACCGCGCGCTGAGCCAGCTGTCGACCAAGCTCGGCAAGCCGGTCGGTGGCATGGAGAAGCTGGTGGTGTGGGGCAACCACAGCCCGACCATGTACCCGGACTACCGTTTTGCCACCGCCGATGGTGCGTCGATTGCCGATGCGATCAACGACCAGGAGTGGAACGCCAACACCTTCATCCCGACCGTGGGCAAGCGCGGCGCGGCGATCATCGAAGCCCGCGGCTCGTCCTCGGCGGCTTCGGCGGCCAACGCTGCCATCGACCACGTGCGTGACTGGGTGCTGGGCAGCAACGGCAAGTGGGTCACCATGGGCGTGCCGTCCGACGGTTCCTACGGCATTCCGGAAGGCGTGATCTTCGGTTTCGCGGTGACCACCGAGAACGGCAAGTACACCCTGGTGAAGGATCTGCCGATCGACGACTTCAGCCAGAAGTACATCGACAAGACCCTGGCCGAGCTGGAAGAAGAGCGCGCCGGCGTCGCCCACCTGCTGGGCTGATGCAGGCGGTACCGGCCTCGACCGGTACCTCCACCGCCACGGTGGGTACCGATCGTTGGTCGGTACGCTCACTGCAGAAGACGGGGAAGCTTCGGCTTCCCCGTTTTCGTTTGAACGGATACGCAAACCGATGATCCATCTGCACTACATCGACGACGCGCTGCTGGTGGCCGAGAAGCCGGCCGGCCTGCTGTCCGTGCCCGGCCGCAGCGAGGAAAACCAGGACTGCGTGGTCACACGCCTGCAGGCGGTGTACCCGGACGCGTTGACCGTGCACCGGCTGGATCAGGTGACCTCCGGCCTGTTGCTGCACGCGCGCGGCAAAGAGATGCAGGCCGCATTGTCGATGCAGTTCGAGCGGCGCCAGGTCGGCAAGTGCTACGAGGCCATCGTGCAGGGTTTGATCGAAGGCGAGGCCGGCGAAGTGGACCTGCCGCTGATCGTGGATTGGCCGAACCGACCGAAGCAGGTGGTCGACCGTGAGCGCGGCAAACCTGCTCTGACGCGCTGGCGCGTGATGGCACGTGATGTTGAAGCGCAGCGCACCCGCGTGGCGCTGGAACCGATCACTGGCCGCAGCCATCAGCTGCGCCTGCACATGGCCAGCCTCGGCCATCCCATTGTCGGTGACGTGCTGTACGACGCGGCACCGGCGCAGCGCGTGCACCTGCATGCACGCAGCCTGCGGTTTACCCACCCGGTGACGGGCGAAGCGCTCGCGTTCGAGTCTGCGGCTCCGTTCTAGGGGGTCGGCAGGGCTTGCAGCCCTGCACCTGCAGAATCAACGTCAACATCAACGTCAAAAGCGGGCTGTCCGTGGGTTGGCGGGGCGGTATGGGTAGGCAGGACACGCCGTAAACCCATCCATGGGGGCTCGATGGCGCCATCCATGGCGCCAACGGTCCTGCCCACCCACACCGCCCCGCCTCTGACAGATTCCCGCGGCTGTTGGCAACTGTGGCCGTTGTTCCGCACCGCTGTTGGTAGATGTCGACCTTGGTCGACACGATTTTTCTTTCAGATATCGAATGAGTCATCCGCGCATGGCGTGGATCAAGCGTGTCGACCAAGGTCGACACCTACCAGCGCAATCCGCCGTTCCGACAGATGGCAGGAAACTGTCGAAGGCGGGGTGGGTCCGGTGGCGGGAGTGTCCGCGGCATGGATGCCGCGGCCAAGCCCCCATGGACGGGTTTACGGCGTCTCCCGCCATCGGACACACCCCGCCAACCCTCAGGGAACCCGCTTCTGCTGTTGCTTCGGCTTCTGCAGGTGCAGGGCTGCAAGCCCTGCCGAACAAACCCACCCCCTACCAAGGTAGGGCGGCCCGCGCGGCAGCGCCGGACTATCCTCGAATCCATGACTTTGTCTGGGAGGGCTGCGTCATGAACTACGAGGAAACCTACCGTCGCTCGATCGACGAGCCCGAGGCCTTCTGGGGCGAGGAAGCCAAGCGCATCCATTGGCACAAGCCGCCACAGCAGGTGCTCGACTACAGCAATCCGCCGTTCCGGCGCTGGTTCGTCGGCGGTGAAACCAATCTCTGCTACAACGCTGTCGACCGCCATCTGGCCGACCGTTCCGACCAGCTCGCGCTGGTGGCCATCTCGACCGAAACCAACAGCACCCGCGAAATCACCTATCGCCAGCTGTATCGCGAAGTGAATGATTTCGCTGCCGTGCTCACGCATCTCGGCGTTGGCCACGGCGACCGCGTGGTGATCTACATGCCGAACATGGCCGAGGCCGTGTTCGCGATGCTCGCCTGTGCACGCATCGGTGCGGTGCATTCGGTGGTATTCGGCGGCTTTGCCGCACACAACCTGGCGCTGCGCATCGACGATGCCAGGCCCAAGCTGCTGATCGCCGCCGATGCCGGCATGCGCGGTGGCAAGCTGATTCCGTACAAGCCGATGGTCGATGCAGCCTGTGCAGAAGCCAGCGCGCCGCCACCGCACGTGTTGATCGTGTCGCGCGGACTGGATGCGGCCGAGCCGCGCGTGCCGGGCCGTGATGTGGAGTACGCCGCGCTGCGTGCGCAGATCGGGCAGGTCGATGTGCCGGTGCAGTGGCTGGAAGCCAGCGAGCCTAGCTACCTGCTGTACACCTCCGGCACCACCGGCAAGCCCAAGGGCGTGCAGCGCGATGTCGGCGGCTATGCGGTGGCGATGGCACAGTCGATGGAAACCGTTTTCGACTGCAGGCCCGGGCAGGTGATGTTCTCCACCTCCGATGTCGGCTGGGCCGTGGGCCATTCGTACAACGTGTACGGGCCGCTGATCGGGGGTTGCACCTCGCTGCTGTATGAAGGGCTGCCGACCAACCCCGATCCGGGCATCTGGTGGGCGCTGTGCGAACAGTACAACGTGCGCACGATGTTCTCTTCGCCCACCGCGATCCGCGTGCTGAAGAAGCATGATGCCGACTTCATCCATCGCCACGACCTGCGCGCGCTGAAGTACCTGTTCCTGGCCGGCGAGCCGCTGGACGAGCCGACTGCGCACTGGATCAATGAGGCACTGGGCAAGCCGATCATCGACAACTACTGGCAGACCGAAACCGGTTGGCCGGCGCTGACCCTGCTGCCCGGCCTGGAGATGAAGCCGGTGCGCTTCGGCTCGCCCGGCTTTCCCAACCTCGGTTACCGGATGAAGGTGATTGACGAGAACACCGGCGAAGAAGTCGCGCCGGGACAGAAGGGCGTGCTGGTGGTGTCGCCGCCGCTGCCGCCGGGCTGCATGAGCACGGTATGGAACGACGACAACCGTTTCCTGCAGAGCTACTTCAGCCACTTCAAGGAACTGCTGTACAGCTCGCTGGACTGGGCGATCCGCGACGACGATGGCTATACCTTCATCCTCGGCCGTACCGATGATGTGATCAACGTGGCCGGGCACCGCTTGGGCACGCGCGAGATCGAGGAGGCCATTTCCAGCCACCCGCGCGTGGCCGAGGCCGCCGTGATAGGGGTCAAGGACGAGCTGAAGGGGCAGGTGCCACTGGTGTTCGTCACCCTCAAGCAGGGTCTCAACGGTGAGGACCCGGCGCCGGTGGTGGCGGAGATGATGGCCACGGTGACCACCTCGCTCGGCGCGGTGGCGCGCCCGGCGCATGTGCATGTGGTCAACGCACTGCCCAAGACGCGGTCCGGCAAGCTGCTGCGGCGCTCGTTGCAGGCGCTGGCCGAGCAGCGCGACCCGGGTGATCTGTCGACCCTGGATGACCCCAGCGCACTGGAAGAGATCCGCCGCGCGCTGGGCCGCTGACCCGGTAGTGCCGGCCGCTGGCCGGCAATCCCGTCAATCCGGAGGTTGCCGGCCAGCGGCCGGCACTACCTGCGGTTCTTGCGCTAAGCTCGGCCTGTCATCGACCTGCAACACGCGGTGCGCGCCGGGGAATGCGTGTGCCGTCCGGGGATGACAGACAGGGGGCGTGCCCGCCAGGGCACGCAGGCATGGTGCATCAAGGGAGGGGGATGCAATGGCATTGCTGCACGCCAAGACGGCTGCTGGCCGTCAGGAAATCGAAGACCGTGGCCGGCGTCTGCCGGCGGCATTGCGATCGATCCTGCTGATGGTCGACGGCCATCGCGACGATACCGAACTGCGCGGCCTGTTCGAAGGCCTGCGCGCACCGCACGATGCGCTGGAGCAGCTGGCAGCGCAGGGCCTGATCGAGGTGATCGGTGGCAGCGCCGAGACGGTGCCGATGCGCGGCATCAGCAGCGGCCGCGAACAGGACCCGGCGTTGTACCAGCAGCTGTACGAGGCGATGAGCGACGCCGTGCGGCGTCATCTCGGCCTGAAGGGCTATTTCATGCAGTTGAAGATCGAGCGCTGTACCGACGCGCAGGCGCTGGAACGCCTGTGCCCGGAACTGCTGGCTGCCGTGGGCAAGGCACGCAGCCCGGCGCTGGCGCAGCGCTGGTGGCAGGAAACCCAGGCGGCGATGGCGATCGACGGTGGCCAGGTCGTGCAGGCCTGAGCCAGCGCGTAAAGTGACCGGTTCACTTTCCCACAAGGAGTCCCGCGTGCAGGACGACCACCATGACAGCGACACCCCGGGCTGGGACGCGATCAACGCCGCGCTGGCGCCGCTGTACGCCGGCCAGGAACCGCGCCATTTCGGCACCGCGCTGCCGTACACGCTGGGTGGCCAGGATCCACTGGACGGCATCAGTGTGTACTGGTCGGATGCGCCGCTGCCGCACTGGCACTACATCACCTACGGATTCTCCGAGCTGTACACCAAGGAAAGCAGTGACGCTGCCGCCAGCGGCTATGGATTTGAACTGACCTTCCGTCTGGCCGCCGCAGCCGATGAACGCGCCGACGGCACGCCGCCGGTGTGGCCGATGAACCTGTTGCAGAACCTGGCGCGCTACGTGTTCGGCAGTGGCAATGTGTTCGAGGATGGCCACCATCTGGATGCCAACGGCCCGATTGCGCTGGAGACCGACACGCGGCTGCGCCATCTGGCCTTCATCGCCGACCCGCAGTTGCCGGCGCGCGACACCGCCAATGGCCACCTGCAGTTCCTGCAGCTGGTCGGGCTGACCGACGAAGAGATGGCGGCGGTCAAGCGCTGGTCCACGCGCGGCGTGCTGCAGGCGCTGCAGCCGGCGATGCCGCTGTGGATCACCGATCTGCACCGCGGCAACCTGCTGGAGGATCCGGTATTGGCCGCACGCGTGCGTGCCGGGAGCGAGCAGGAGGGCTCCAGCACCGGCATGTTGTTCATCGAGACCCTGGACTGGCGCCAGCAGGAGGGCGTGACCACGCTGGTGCTGGGCGCAGGGCAGGTGCCCAGTGTCTGCGAGCTGCTGCCGTTGCGCCTGCGCCATGGCATGTCGCTGGAACTGGTGAGCCGCCAGCGGCAGTGGGAGTTCAGCCCCGGCGCCGAGGGCGCAAGCGGCGAGCTGGGGCCGCACAGCGCGCGCTGGCCGTTGGACGAGCACGGGCTGCAGGCGCTGGCCGAGGTGCGTGCCGAGCGTGGCATCTACCCACTGGGCGCTGCACTACAGATCGAAGTGGTGCCGACCCTGTTGCGTGACGCTCAGGGTGAGGTGATCCGCCAGATCGGCTGACCACGCCGATCGCAGCGGTGGGGGCAGAGCCGCCTGCGGTGCAGGCGGATCCGACCCCGGGGGTGCCTCAGGCCAGGCCTTCGGCCTTCAGCGCGGCCTGCACGCCGGCATCGGCGTCCATGCGCGCCTTGTAGGCGGCCAGGTTGTCCAGGCCGGACAGGTCGACCTTGGTGCCGGCGGCCCAGCGCAGGGTGATGTAGAAGTACGGGTCGGCGAAGCTGCGGAAGCCGGCCAGCCACGGCTTGTCGGCCAGCTGCCGGTCGGCGGTCTCGAACAGGCCGCGCAGGCGCTTGTGCGCGGCAGCGCGGATGGCGTCGTACTGGCCTTCGTCGGCAATGAACTTGCCCGGCGCGAACAGCGGCGAGAAGGCCGGGTGCACGTCGGAATTGACGAAGGCCAGCCAGCGGGTGGCTTCGGCGCGCTGGCGCGCGCTGCCGTCGCCGCCGAGGCCGGCCTGCGGGAAGCGGTCGGCGATGTAGCCCATGATCGCGGCGTTCTGCAGCAGCACGAAATCGCCGTCGACCAGCGCGGGTACCGCGCCGGCCGGGTTGATCTTGAGGAATTCCGGACCCTTCAGGGTGTCCTTGTTCAGCAGTTCAACCTCGAACGGCTGGCCGGTCCACTGCAGGGCGATGTGGTCGGCGGTGGAACAGGCACCGGGCTTGCTGTACAGCTTCATGGGAACTCCAGGTGATGCGGGCGGGAAACGCCCACTATCCCAGAGCCTGGCGGCGGGCGGCAACGCTGCCGCCGGCACGGATCGTTACGACTGTCGCGGCTTGAGGTTCTGCACCTTATAGAAGGTGTGATCGCCGATGGTGGCCACCTGGTAGGCATTGCGCCAGTTCGGGCTGGCGATGGACAGCGCGGCGAAATGGCTGGCACCGGGCACGATCTCGCGGCGCTCGCCGGCCGGCAGCGCCCAGTTGCGCTCGGCGTCGAAGGCGACGTTCATCGCCTCGCTCCAGGCCGCGTCATTGCCCAGCTGGGTGCCGGGGGAAACGATGGTCGGTGCGAACTGCTTGCGCGCGGTGACCACCTGGCACATCGAGTCGCCCCACAGGCCGCTGTCGAGGCGGCGCAGGGCGACCTCGGCGACGGCCTGCTGGCCGCGCAGGGTCTGGTCGCGGGCTTCCAGGTACACGGTGGTGCTCAAACACAGTGAATCGGCGGCCGGCTGCGGCAACAACTGCGACAGCCAGAGAATCCAGGCCAGTTTCATATAACTCCTTGCTCCGTATGGGCCGCACTCTCCGGTTCCGGCCGCAGGGGCGACGGGAAGCGGGGCACGACTTGGCGTCATGGGGAGGCGGCCATCGGGGCCGCCCCGTGGGCAGCCCCAAAAGAAACGATCAGTACCGATCGAGGGGGCTGCGCCGGCTCACCGGAAACTGGCTGGTGAGCGGAAAGATGGCGCAAGGTAGGGGGGCATAGCCGAACGCATCGTGAACCGCTCGGCTTGACATTCAGCTTCAACAGCGGTGACGGAAATCACATTCCGTCCCCCATTCAGGTGCTCATCAGAGCGCGGCGGCGACCCGGCTGCCCTGGTCGATGGCGCGTTTCGCATCGAGTTCGGCGGCCACATCAGCACCACCGATCAGCTGCGCATTGATGCCGGCCGCCTGCAGTTCGGCCTGCAGCGCGCGGTTCGGTTCCTGCCCGGCGCAGATCACCACGTGGTCGACCGGCAACAGTTGTTCGCTGCCCTCCACGCGGATGCGCAGGCCTTCGTCGTCCACGCCCAGGTACTCGACGCCACCGAGCATGCGCACGCCCTTGGCCTTCAGCGTGGCCCGGTGGATCCAGCCGGTGGTCTTGCCCAGCCGCGCGCCGGGCTTGCCCGGGCTGCGCTGCAGCAGCCACAGCCGTCGCGGCGATGCCTCGGCCTGCGGTTTTGCCAGCGAGCCACGCGCTTCGAAGCTGGCGTCCACGCCCCATTCGGCCATCCAGCGCTGCGGGTCCAGCGACGGCGACTGGCCGGCGTGGCTGAGGAATTCGCCGACGTCGAAGCCGATGCCACCGGCGCCGATGATCGCCGCATTGGCGCCCACCTCGACCCGGCCCAGCAGCACGTCCAGGTAGCTCACCACCTTGGCATGGTCGGCGCCGGGGAAGTCGACCTTGCGCGGGGTGATGCCGGTGGCCAGCACCACCTCGTCGAATCCGGCCAGGCTGGCCGCGTCGGCACGGGTGCCCAGGCGCAGCTGCACGCCGGTTTCAGCCAGCTTGTGGCGGAAGTAGCGCAGGGTTTCGTGGAACTCTTCCTTGCCGGGGATTCGTTTGGCCACGTTGAACTGGCCACCGATCTCCTCGTTGGCATCGAACAGGGTGACCCGGTGGCCGCGCTCGGCGGCCACCGTGGCGCAGGCCAGCCCGGCCGGACCGGCGCCGACCACGGCGATCTTCTTCGGCGCGGGGGTGGGGCGGTAGACCAGCTCGGTCTCGTGCGCGGCGCGCGGGTTGACCAGGCAGCTGGCCAGCTTGTTCTCGAACACGTGGTCCAGGCAGGCCTGGTTGCAGGCGATGCAGGTGTTGATCGCCTCGGCGCGGCCGGCGCGGGCCTTGTTGGGCCACTGCGGGTCGGCCAGCAGCGGGCGCGCCAGCGACACCATGTCGGCGCCGCCGTCGGCCAGGATGCGCTCGGCCACCTCGGGCATGTTGATGCGGTTGGTCGCCACCAGAGGCACCTTCACATGCGGCTTGAGCTTGGCGGTGACCCCGGCGAACGCAGCACGTGGCACCGAGGTGGCGATGGTCGGAATGCGCGCTTCGTGCCAGCCGATGCCGGAGTTGATGATCGTCGCACCGGCGGCCTCGATGGCCTGCGCCTGCTGCACGATCTCTTCCCAGTTGCTGCCGTCTTCCACCAGGTCCACCAGCGAAAGGCGGTAGATGATGATGAAGTCCGGTCCGCAGGCTTCGCGGATGCGGCGCACGATCTCCACCGCAAAGCGCATGCGCTGGCGGGCGTCACCGCCCCAGGCATCGGTGCGTTTGTTGGTGCGCGGGGCGATGAACTCGTTGATGAGGTAGCCCTCCGAGCCCATCACTTCCACGCCGTCGTAGCCGGCCTCGCGGGCCAGCTTCGCGCTGCGTGCATAGTCGGCGATATGGCGCTCGACACCCCCGGCCGACAGTGCGCGCGGGGTGAACGGGTTGATCGGCGCCTTCAGCTTCGACGGCGCCACCGACAGTGGATGGTAGGCATAGCGGCCGGCATGCAGCAGCTGCAGGCAGATCTTCGCGCCGTGCTGGTGCGCGGCGGCGGTCAGCTGCCGGTGCGGGCGCACTTCCCATGGCCAGGACAGCTTGCCGCCGAACGGCTTCAGCCAGCCCACCACGTTCGGCGCGAATCCGCCGGTGACGATCAGGCCGACGCCGCCTGCGGCGCGCTCGGCGAAGTAGGCTGCCAGGCGCGGGAAATCACGGGCGCGGTCTTCCAGCCCGGTATGCATCGAGCCCATCAGGACGCGGTTGCGCAGCTGGGTGAAGCCCAGGTCCAGCGGGGCGAACAGGTTCGGGTAGGCGGCTTCGTTGGCTGGCGACATGATCGATACGCTTGCGTACGGAAGCGCGAAGCGTGCCGGGAAACGGCCGCCGGGGCAAGGGCCGCGGGGGTAGTGCCGGCCGTTGGCCGACATTCCAGTCAGCTCAGGGCGATTGCGGTTGCCGACCAGCGGTCGGCACCACCGGCAGCGGCCGGCCGATCCCGAACCAGCCCAGGGTCACCCCGCACAGCGGGCCGATCAGCAGGGCAAAGACCAAAGTGCCGATGCCGACGTTGCCGCCCAGCCACCAGCCCAGCAGCAGCACGCTGCCTTCGATCAGGCTGCGCACCTTCCAGATCGGCCAACCGGTGCGGGCATGCAGCCCGGTCATCAGGCCGTCGCGCGGGCCAGGGCCCAGGCGCGCGCCGATGTACAGGCCGGTGGCCAGCGCGACCAGCAGCATACCGGTGCAGAACAGTGCCAACTGCCAGCCCAGGCCATCCGCTGGCGGCAGCAGCCACAGGCCGAACTGCGCCGAGGGACCGATCAGCAGCACATTGAGAACCGTGCCCACCCCCGGCTTCTGCCGCAGCGGCCACCACAGCAGCAGTACCAGCGCACCGATCACGTTGGTCGCCAGGCCGAACGACAGCGGCGTCTGCGCGGCGATGCCCTGCGACAGTACATCCCAGGGCGCTACGCCGATCGCTGCACGGATCATCAGCGAGGCGCCGAACCCGTACAGGAACAGGCCGGTGATCAGTTGCAGCAGGCGCAGGGGCAGGGCGGTGGGCATGGCGGGCTCGGGGGGAGGGGGGTCTGTTTCCAACGTAGATCCGAATCAGCCGTCAGCATAGATACAGATGCTGGCCAATCCGCTGCCACAGGCAGAATCTGTAGAGCCGAGCCCATGCTCGGCTGCGTTGCCTGGCATCCTCAGCCGAGCATGGGCTCGGCTCTACATGACGCTTCAGTCATTCCCAGCCGGCCAGCGCCAGCTTGCCCACCGTGCGTCCGCTGGCCAGGCGCTGATGGGCGATGTCCAGGTTGGCGGCGTTGATCGTGCCCAGCGTCTCGCTGAGCGTGCCGCGCAGCTGTCCGGCGTCGATCATGCTGGCCGCGCGGCTGAGGATGCGGTGCTGTTCGATGCGGTCGGCGGTGGCAAAGCGCGCACGCGCGAACATGAATTCCCAGTGGATGCCGATGCACTTGGCCTTGTACGGATCACCGATCCGCAGCGCGCCGCGGGGTTCGACGATCAGGCCGACATGGCCCTGCGGTGCCAGCAGCTGGCCCAGCTCATCCCAGTAGTGGTCGGTGTCGGCCAGGTTCAGCGCGACCTGCACCTCGGCGATGCCCAGCGCCTGCAGCTGGGGGTGCAGGCGCTGCCGATGATCGATCACATGGCGGGCGCCCATCTGCCGGCACCAGTCGACCGATGCGTCACGCGAGGCGGTGGCGATCACCTCGAAGCCCGCATGGCGGGCGAGCTGGATCGCCATCGATCCCACACCGCCGGCCCCGCCGATCACCAGCAGGTGCTGCCCGGCATGACGACGGTCATCGAGCTGCAGGGGCATGCGCTGGAACAGCAGTTCCCAGGCGGTGAGCGTGGTCAGCGGCAGTGCGGCAGCCTCGGCAAAATCCAGCGTAGTGGGCTTGCGAGCCACCAGCCGTTCGTCCACCCGTTGGTACTGCGCGTTGCAGCCCGGTCGGGTGACATCCCCGGCGTAATAGACCTCGTCTCCCGAGGCGAACAGGGTGACCTCATCACCGATCGCCTCGACCACGCCGGCGGCGTCCCAGCCCAGCACGCGCGGGGTGTCGAGTGTGGCCGGATCGGTGGCGGCACGCTGCTTGCCATCGACCGGATTGACCGACACCGCTTCGACCCGGATCAGCAGGTCGCGGCCACCCGGCGGCAGCGGCGGAGGCAGATGGACATCGTGCAGGAGGGGGGCGGATTCACGACTCAGGGCGACAGCTTTCATTGCGGCTCCGGCTGGGTGCGTCCCCTCATCATAAGGTTCCTCACGTTTGCCGAAATGCGCTGAACACGGTCATCCGTGGTGTTGCGCAGTATGTCTTTTTTCGCACTTAAACTCCGTCAAACCCTTGCAGAGTGAGGGTCTTGCGGATTTTCATCATCCTGTATAGGGTTTCAACGTCGGACCGGTGGACGGTCGGGCGCAACACTTCACATGTTACGGGACTGTTAACATGACCTTCACCCGCCTGAGCATAATGTTCGCGGCGGTGGCGTGCTGAATCGGCTGTCGAGCTTCGACGCAGTAGTGCTGGCCCATGCCTCTACCGGTTTCATACCCCCGAAATAGGAGCTGTACTCAATGAACAAGAAGATCCTTACTGCAGCGCTGCTGGGCGGCCTGGCTTTTGCCCAGGCAGCTTCTGCGCAGGAGTTCGATGACCGCTGGTACCTGACCGGTTCGGCCGGCTTCAACTTCCAGGACAGCGACCGTCTGACCAATGACGCTCCGTTCGTGACCCTGGGCCTGGGTAAGTTCATCAGCCCGAACTGGTCGCTGGACGGTGAGCTGAACTACCAGAACCCGAACTTCGACAGCAACCAGGACCTGAACTGGTCGCAGTACGGCATCTCGCTGGACCTGCGTCGCCACTTCATCAAGGAAGGCCGCGGCTGGAACCCGTACATCGTCGGTGGCCTGGGCTACCAGAAGTCGGAAGAAGAGTACGCCGCGCTGGACAACAACGGTCCGCGTGAGCGCAAGGACGGCAACGTTGCCGCCAAGCTGGGCGTCGGCCTGCAGACCACCTTCGACAAGCGCGTTGCTGTCCGCGCCGAAGTGGCCTACCGCGCTGACTTCGACGACCAGAGCGTTGCCGCCCGCAACGAAAGCTGGTTCGGCGACGTGCTGGCTTCGGTCGGCGTCGTGATCCCGCTGGGCCCGGCTCCGGTCGCGGCTGCTCCGGCTCCGGCTCCGGTTGCCCCGAGCTGCGCCGACCTGGACGACGACGGTGACGGCGTCAACAACTGCGACGACAAGTGCCCGAACTCGCAGCCGGGTCAGACCATCGGTCCGGACGGTTGCCCGGTGCCGGTCTCCATCGACCTGAAGGGCGTGAACTTCGACTTCGACAAGTCGAACCTGCGTCCGGACGCCGTGGCGATCCTGAGCGAAGCCACCGAGATCCTGAAGCGTTACCCGGATCTGCGCGTTGAAGTTGCCGGTCACACCGACTCGAAGGGTACCGACGCTTACAACCAGAAGCTGTCGGAGCGTCGCGCCACCGCCGTGTACAACTACCTGACCAAGAACGGCGTTGACGCCGGTCGCCTGGTCGGCCCGATCGGCTACGGCGAGAGCCGTCCGATTGCTCCGAACACCAACCCGGATGGTTCGGACAACCCGGAAGGTCGCGCCAAGAACCGTCGTACCGAGCTGAACGTCCAGAACTAAGTTCTGACGCTCTGCCCGTAAGACACTGCAGGACCCGGCTTCGGCCGGGTCTTGTTGTTTGTGCGGCCCGGATGCTGGCCGCACGCCGATCGGGCAGACCGTTCGTCGGCAATTTGTCCATGAAACCAATGAGTTGGCGTATTCATTGAAAGTGGCGCTTGAAAGCTGTCGCGGCATTGCTACACTCGCCGCGTCACTTCCTTCCGTGGATGCCCCTCATGCTGCGCTCTGCATCGGCCGCCGTCCTGGCGCTGGCCCTGGTTCCCGCCGCCCATGCTGCGGTTGATTGCTCGGTCAACACCAGCGCTACGCCGCTGCCGTTGCCGGCCACGACCATCGCACCGGTGGCCGACGAGCTGTACATCCGTGGCAATCAGCTGGGCATGCCGGCCGGCGTGCTGAGCAGCAGCTATGACCCCTCGCAGTCGCTGGACCAGGTGCTGCAGCGTCTGCGCATCGATGGTTGCCAGAACATCGCCAAGGCCATCCCGAGCGCACCGGCGGTGAAGCCGAACGATCCGGCGGCGTACAAGCCGCAGACCGAATTCGACAACACGCCCTGGCGCTTTGACATGAGCCAGAACGGCAAGCGCATGACCGCCGAGGAGTTCGACGCCTGGATGAAGGCGCGCGGCGTGCGTGTGGTCAAGGCGCGTCCGGCACCGGCGGCCGCCCCGGCCGCCGCCGAAGCACCGGCTGAGACCAAGCCGGGCGAGAAGAAGTAAGGCGCGCGGGGAGCAGAGGCTTGCGCACGCGCCGCCCCCCTGCTGCCCCCGCTGCCCGCTCCCACGCACCGCGTGGGCGTGCGACGCCCGCTGCCATGCCGGCCGGTGTCCGTCATGGCCTGGCGCGTGTGTTGTCCAAGGCCGGTGTGTGCTCGCGCAGCGAGGCCGCGCGCTGGATCGCCGATGGCCGCGTACGCGTGTCCGGCCGCATCGTGCGCGATCCGGAATTCCCGATTGGCCAGCCGGCGCCGCCGATCGAGGTCGACGGCCAGCCGATGGGCGCGCCGCAGCGTTTGTACCTGATGCTCAACAAGCCGCGCGGGGTGGTGACCACCGCGCAGGACGAGCGTGGGCGCGACACCGTGTACCGCTGTTTCGATGGTGCCGGTCTACCCTGGATCGCCCCGGTCGGACGCCTGGACAAGGCCAGCGAAGGGTTGCTGCTGTTCAGCAACGACCCGCAATGGGCGGCGCGGCTGACCGACCCGCAGACCGGGCCGGACAAGACCTACCACGTGCAGGTCGACCATCTGCCCGATGAGGCGACGCTGGCGGCCCTGCAGGCCGGCGTGCAGGACGATGGCGAGTTCCTGGTGGCCCAGGCCGTGCGCGTGCTGCGCAGCGGCGACAAGACTGCGTGGCTGGAGGTGGTCCTCGACGAGGGCCGCAACCGCCACATCCGCCGCCTGCTGGCGGCCTTCGACCTGCAGGTGCTGCGCCTGGTCCGGGTCGCGATCGGCGGGCTGGCGCTCGGTGATCTCGGCAAGGGCCAATGGCGGGTGTTGCAGGTCAGCGACCAGCAGCGGCTGGGGGCCGCTGCAGCGGGCTGATCATCGCCCGCGGCCGGCAGCTGCCGGCCACCGTTCCAGGCGTAGGGGGCGCCTGGTTTTCGATCTACTTGAACGGAGCGTGCCCATGTACCTGACCCTCAACCGAACCCTGCGCTGCGCCGGCCTGCTGTTGCCGATCGCATTGCTGGCCGCCTGTGGCGGCCACAAGAAGGTGGCCAAGGCGGAAACGCCGGCCGAGACCCCGGTGGTGGAAGTGAAGACCCCGGAGCTGGATGGTCGCGGCAGTTACCGCTTCATGATGAGCAACGGCGACCAGAAGATGACCGCCGACCAGTTCGATGCCTGGATGAAGGCCAACGGCATCCGCGTGGCCAAGGGCAACGCGCAGGATGCTGCCGCCAAGCCGGTGGTGGTGGCCAGCAAGGACGAGCCGAAGGGCAAGAAGAAAAAGAAATGACGTCGACAGGTGCCGACCCTGGCCGGCACGCCACCCGGCTCTGGTAGGTGCCGACCTTGGTCGGCACGTTCTGCCTGGTGGGGTCAGAGCCCTTTCCTGCGGAAAGGGATCCGACCCCTGACCTGATCAGGCCTTGATCACGCCCAGCTCGACGCCGATGCGGGTGAACGCATCGATCGCGCGATCCAGATGCTCGCGGCTGTGCGCCGCGCTGATCTGGGTGCGGATGCGCGCCTGACCCTTGGGTACCACCGGGAAGAAGAAGCCGATCGCATAGATGCCTTCTTCCAGCAGGCGCTCGGCGAACTTCTGCGCCAGCGGGGCGTCGTACAGCATCACCGGGCTGATCGGGTGCACGCCGGGCTTCACGTCGAAGCCGGCCGCGGTCATCTTCTCGCGGAAGTAGGCGGTGTTCTCGGCCAGCGTGCTGCGCAGGTCATCGGCGGCGGCCAGCATTTCGAACGCCTTGATGCCGGCGGCGACCACGTGCGGCGGCAGCGAGTTGGAGAACAGGTACGGGCGCGAGCGCTGGCGCAGCAGCTCGATCACCTCGGCGCTGGCGCAGGTGAATCCGCCCAGCGCGCCGCCCATGGCCTTGCCCAGGGTGCCGGTGATGATGTCGATCTTCTCCAGCACGCCCTTGACCTCGGCCGAGCCGCGGCCGGTGGCGCCGAGGAAGCCGGTGGCATGGCACTCATCGATATGCACCAGCGCGTTGTACTTCTTCGCCAGCGCGGTGATCTCGTCCAGCGGGGCGATGAAGCCGTCCATCGAGAACACGCCGTCGGTGGTGATCAGCTTGGTCTTGCAGCCGGCGGCGTCGGCGGCCTGCAGCTGCGCCTCCAGGTCGGCCATGTCGCAGTTGGCATAGCGGAATCGCTTGGCCTTGCACAGGCGCACGCCATCGATGATCGAGGCGTGGTTCAGCGCATCGGAGATGATCGCGTCGTTCTCGCCGAGCAGCGGTTCGAACAGGCCGCCGTTGGCATCGAAGCAGGCCGCATACAAGATGGTGTCCTGCTTGCCGAAGAAATCGGCGATCTGCTTTTCCAGCTGCTTGTGCAGGTCCTGGGTGCCGCAGATGAAGCGCACCGAGGCCATGCCGAAGCCGTGGCTGTCCAGCGCATCCTTGGCCGCCTGGATCAGGTCCGGGTGGTCGGCCAGGCCCAGGTAGTTGTTGGCGCAGAAATTCAGCACCGTGCGGCCGTCGTCGAGGGTGATCTCGGCGGACTGCGGGCTGGTGATGATCCGCTCGGACTTGAACAGGCCCTGGGCGCGGATGGCGTCCAGTTCGTCTGCATAGTGGCGGGTCAGGGCGGAGGAGGCGTCGGTCATGGCGTGGGCACGGCTCAGCACGGGAAACCGCCGATTCTACCGGGCATCGGTGACCCCGGACCGGGTGATCGGCGGCGCCGCCATGGCCGGCACATGTTGCATCGCAATAGCAAACGGGTTAAAAATTCGTGAACCGGACCTGTCTGGCTCCGGTTCCCGCATCCGCCTTCCACGCCACCGCCCCCACCGGAGACGCCCATGAAGCACGCCCGTGCCTGCCTCGCCATTGCCGCCGCCCTGACCCTTGCGCCGTTCGCGGCCAGCGCCCAGGACAACGAATCGCCGTACAGCTGGAACGTCACCGCCGTGTCGGACTACCTGTTCCGTGGTGTGTCGCAGACCGATGAGGATCCGACCCTGCAGGCCGGATTCACCTACACCAGCCCGGTTGGCCTGTACGCCGGCGTGTGGGGTTCGGGTGTGGATTTTGGCCCGGGTGACCCGAAGACCGAGGTTGACTACCTGATCGGCTACGGCGTGGACGTCACCGAGCGCGTCAACTTCGACGTGCTGCTGAACCGTTACACCTACCTGAAGTCCAGCCACCAGAACTACAACGAGCTGATCACCACCACCACGCTCGATGACACCTACAAGCTGACGGTGGCCTACACCAACGATGTATGGAACAGCAGCACCGATGGCTGGTACTTCGGCCTGGGCGGCAGTTGGGGCCTGCCGAAGGACTTCACCCTGAATGCCAACGTCGGGCGCAGCACCTTCGAGGACGGCATTGCCAAGGACTACACCGACTGGAACGTCGGCGTCGCCCGCCAGTTCGGCCTGTTCAATGTCGGCCTGGGCTACTACGGCACCGACGGCAACGGCCGCGACAATTCGGGCAAGCTGGCCCACAGCCGCGTCATGCTGAGCGTGGCCGTGGGCAAGTAACCCTTGCTTCGGCAGGGGCCAGGCTTGCCTGGCACGCTTTGCGAAAAAGGCGCCCATCGGGCGCCTTTTTCAGTTCCGCAGCGTTCCTGATCCCGACGTGAGGAGAGCCCCCTTGATGTTCAATGGGGCGCGCCAGCGGCGCGGGGATTGGGAGACATGCGGGGGAATTGACCCCAAGGGTCAATTCCAGCTCAATACCACCTTGCCGGCCTTGCCTTCTTCCATCAGGTCAAAGCCCTTCTGGAACTCGTCGATCGGCAGCTGGTGGGTCATCACCTTGCCGAGCGGGAAACCGGACAGCACCAGCTGGGTCATCTTGTACCAGGTCTCGTACATCTTGCGGCCGTAGATGCCCTGCACGGTCAGGCCCTTGAAGATGATCTTGTCCCAGTCGCAGCCGGCACCCTTGGGCATGATGCCGAGCATGGCGATCTTGCCGCCGTGGTACATGCAGTCGAGCATGTCGTTGAACGCACGCGGGTTGCCGCTCATTTCCAGGCCCACGTCGAAGCCCTCCATGTGCAGTTCCTTCATCACGTCCTTCAGCGACTGGTTGGCGACGTTGACCACGCGGGTGGCGCCCATGTCGGCGGCCAGCTTCAGGCGGAAGTCGTTGACGTCGGTCACCACCACGTTGCGCGCACCGATGTGCTTGCAGATGCCCGCAGCGATGATGCCGATCGGGCCGGCGCCGGTGATCAGCACGTCTTCGCCGATCACATCGAACTCCAGCGCACAGTGCGCGGCGTTGCCGTACGGATCGAAGAACGCGGCCAGTTCCGACGGAATCTGATCGGGGATCGGCCACAGGTTGCTGGCCGGCATCACCATGTATTCGGCGAACGCGCCGTTGACGTTGACGCCGATGCCGACGGTGTTCGGGCACAGGTGCGGGCGGCCGCCACGGCAGTTGCGGCAATGGCCGCAGACGATGTGGCCTTCGGCCGAGACCCGCTGGCCGATCTCGTAGCCGGTCACCGCCGAGCCGAGCGCGGCGACGCGGCCGACGAACTCGTGGCCGATGGTCAGGCCCGGCTTGATGGTGCGCTGGCTCCACTCGTCCCACAGGTAGATGTGCAGGTCGGTGCCGCAGATCGCGGTCTTCTCCAGCTTGATCAGGACCTCGTTGGGGCCCGGGGTCGGCACCGGAACTTCTTCCAGCCAGATGCCCTTGGCCGCTTCGCGCTTGACCAGGGCCTTCATCGTTTGCTGCGCCATCGGGGTGGAACTCATCAGGGGGAAAGCGCGGATTATAGGGTGCTGCGCGGATTTCCCATGTTGCGCTGCGGGTGCTTTGGCGGAACGAAAGGCGTGCGCCGGCGGGCGTTTCGAACGTCCTGCAAACAGCAGCGCCTCCCTGATCAGGAGGGAGGGGGCGTGGTCACCCTGGCCGGGACACGCAAAAGCCCTTCCATGGTGCTCGATGGCGCCATCCATGGCGCCAACGGTCCCGGCCAGGGTGACCACGCCCCCTCTGGACGATTCCCGTGTGCGCGGCCGACGCGCGTGGCAGAGCAAGAGGTGGCCCATGACTTCCGGGGTTCGGGCCGGGGCAGGGCGGCGGGCTACAATCGAGGGTTCCACTACCAGGGGCCGCTCCATGCGCTCGAACCTGCTTGCATTCTCCATCGTCGCCAGCCTCGGGCTGGCCCAGGTCGCCCATGCCGCTGAAGGCATGTGGGTGCCGCAGCAGCTGCCGGAAATCGCCGGCCCGCTGCAGAAGGCCGGCCTGAAGCTGTCCCCGGAGCAGCTGTCCAACCTGACCGGCGACCCGATGGGCGCGGTCGTTGCCCTCGGCGGCTGCACCGCCAGCTTCGTCTCGCCGCAGGGCCTGGTGGTCACCAACCACCACTGTGCCTATGGCGCCATCCAGCTCAATTCGACCGCGCAGAAGAACCTGATCAAGGACGGCTTCAACGCGCCGAAGCACAGCGATGAACTGAGCGCCGGCCCCAACGCCCGCGTCTACGTGCTGGACCAGATCACCGACGTCACCGCGCAGGCCAAGGCCGCCATTGCCGCGGCCGGCAACGATCCGCTGGCCCGCAGCCGTGCGCTGGATGCCTTCGACAAGGCCCAGGTCGCCGCCTGTGAAGCCGAGGACGGCTTCCGCTGCCGCCTGTACACCTTCTCCGGCGGGAACACCTACCGCCTGTTCCGCAACATGGAAATCAAGGACGTGCGCCTGGTCTACGCGCCCCCGGGCAGCGTCGGCAAGTACGGCGGCGACGTCGACAACTGGATGTGGCCGCGCCACACCGGCGACTTCTCGTTCTACCGCGCCTACGTCGGCAAGGATGGCAAGCCGGCCGCGTTCTCGGCCGACAACGTGCCCTACCAGCCCAAGCACTTCCTGAAGTTCACCGACCAGCCGCTGGGCGCCGGTGACTTCGTGATGGTGGCTGGCTATCCGGGCCGTACCAACCGCTACGCACTGGCCGGCGAGTTCAATGAAACCGCCAACTGGACCTACCCGACCATTGCCAAGCACTACAACGCGGTACTGAAGATGATCGACGAGGCCGGCAAGGCCGACGCCGACGTCAAGGTGAAGTACGCCGCCACCGCCGCCAGCATGAACAACGTGGCCAAGAACTATTCGGGCCAGCTGGAAGGCTTCAAGCGCATCGACGCCGCAGGCCAGAAGCAGGCCGAGGAAGCGGCCGTGCTGGCCTGGCTGAAGAAGCAGGGCGCCGCCGGCAAGCCGGCCCTGGCCGCGCACGCGCAGCTGGTCAAGCACCTGGACACCAGCAAGGCCACCCGTGAGCGTGACCTGTTCGTCGGCCAGTTCAACAACACCCAGGCGGTCAGCGCCGCCATCGGCCTGTACCGCCTGTCGATCGAGCGTGCCAAGCCGGATGCCGAGCGTGAAGTCGGCTACCAGCAGCGCGACCTGCCGACCCTGGAAGGCGGTCTGAAGCAGATGGATCGCCGCTACGTGGCGAAGATGGACCAGCAGCTGCAGACCTACTGGCTGGACCAGTACGTCGCCCTGCCGGCCGCGCAGCGCAACAACGAGGTGCTGAACAGCTGGCTGGGCGGCAGCGATGCCAACGCGGTCAAGGCGCTGGTCAGCAAGCTGTCGGGCACCGAGCTGGGCAGCCTGGACGCGCGCCTGAAGTGGTTCAAGGCCGACCGCGCCGCGTTCGAGGCCAGCAGCGATCCGGCCATCCAGTACGCGGTGGCGGTCATGCCCTCGCTGCTGAAGCAGGAAGAGCAGAAGAAGATCCGCGAAGGTGAATCGCTGACCGCCCGTCCGCTGTACCTGCAGGCACTGGCCGACTACAAGAAGAGCCAGGGCGAGTTCGTCTACCCCGATGCCAACCTGTCGCTGCGCATCACCTTCGGCAACGTGATGGGCTATGAGCCCAAGGACGGCGTGGCCTACACCCCGTTCACCACGCTGGAAGGCATCGTTGCCAAGGACACCGGCGTGGATCCGTTCGATGCGCCCAAGGCGCTGCTCGATGCGGTCAAGGCCAAGCGTTACGGCGGCCTGGAAGACAAGCGCATCGGCTCGGTGCCGGTGAACTTCCTGTCCAACCTGGACATCACCGGTGGCAATTCCGGTTCGCCGGTGCTGGACGCCAACGGCAAGCTGGTCGGCCTGGCCTTCGACGGCAACTGGGAATCGGTCAGCTCCAACTGGGTGTTCGACCCGGTGATGACCCGCATGATCTCGGTCGACAGCCGCTACATGCAGTGGATCATGCAGGAAGTGGCGCCGGCGCCGCAGCTGCTGAAGGAACTGAACCTGGTGAAATGATCCGTTTGCGGTCGCTGGCGGTCCATCCACGCATGGCGTGGATCTACCGGCCGCCTTCGGCAGCGCCGGGCCATGCCCGGCGGAATCGGTAGGAAACCTGAAACCCCGCGATCGACGTCGCGGGGTTTTTTCATGCCCGGTCCGGCCCAGTGCGCCGAACAGGTATCATCCCTGTTCCGCGTACTTCACAGGATGTGAACGAAACGCGGAAACCTCCTCCCCCCAGGACCCCTTGTTCGCATGCGCATCCTGCTTGCCCGTCACGGTGAAACGCCGTGGAACGCCGAAGGCCGCTACCAGGGCCAGATTGATATTCCGCTTTCGCCGATCGGTGAAGCCCAGGCCCAGGCACTGGGTGCCCGCCTGGCCTCGGTCGACATCACCCGTGCCGTCGCCTCGCCGTTGTCGCGCGCGCAGCGCACCGCGCAGCTGGCGCTGGGCGCCGCCCGTGCCGACATGCTGCTGACCGAGCCGGAACTGCAGGAAATCGCCCACGGCGAATGGGAAGGGTTGCTGGCCAGCGAGATCCACGAGAAGGATCCGTCGCGCCTGCAGGCCTGGCGCGAGGAGCCGGACACTGTGCTGATGCCCGGTGGTGAATCGCTGCGCCTGGTACTGGAACGCAGCTGGCGTGGCCTGGCCCGTGCCACCGAAGGCCTCGGCGAGCACGACACCCTGCTGGTGGTCGCCCACGACGCGGTCAACCGGGTGATCCTGTGCAAGGTGCTGGGCCTGCCGATTTCCCGCCTGTGGACCTTCCGCCAGGCGCCAACCACGCTCAACCTGCTCGAAGGCGCCGACCTGGACAGCCTGGAAGTGGTGCGCCTGAACGACTGCGCCCACCACACGCCGTTCTTCGGTGAAGCCAAGCATCGCGCTCTCTGATCCATCCCCTCGCATCAACTGCTTCTGCTGGAACCGCTGCCGTGACGAACATCCCGACCACCCTGGCCGACTGGCTGGACTACATTGAACGCCAGCACCCGGCGACCATCGACATGGGCCTGGAGCGCGTACGCGCCGTGGCCACGGCGATGGGGCTGGGCGCGCCGGCCAAGCGCACCATCGTGGTCGGTGGCACCAACGGCAAGGGCTCCACGGTGGCCTTCATCGAGGCCATCGCGCGGGCCGCCGGCTGGAAGGTCGGCGCCTACACCTCGCCGCACCTGCTGCGCTACAACGAGCGCGTGCGCATCGACGGCCAGGACGTGGACGATGCTGCGCTGGTGGCCGCTTTCAACACCATCGAGGCCGCCCGCGGTGACACCACGCTGACCTACTTCGAGTACGGCACGCTGGCGGCGCTGCAGCTGTTCGCCGACGCCGGGCTGGACCTGGCAGTGCTGGAAGTGGGGCTCGGCGGCCGCCTGGACGCGGTGAACATCGTCGACGCCGACGTCTCGGTGATCACCACCGTGGACATCGACCATGCCGAGTGGCTGGGCGAAGACCGCGAGACGATCGGGGCCGAGAAGGCCGGCATCATCCGTGGCTGGAAGCCGGTGATCCTCGGCGAGACCGATCCGCCCTCCAGCGTGCTGGCGCGCGCCTACCTGCTGGGGGCCAACGCGATCCGTGGCGGCAGCGATTATTTCTACGAGCCGATCGATGCCCAGCGCTGGCGCTGGCGCGACGTTGGCCTGCGCATGGAGCTGCCGACCCCGGCGATGGCCGGTCCGATCCAGCTGGCCAACGCCGGCGCCGCCGTGGCCGCGCTGCGCGCGCTGGACAAGCCGGTGCCGCGTGCCGCGTGGGCGGCGGGTATCGCGGCGGCGCGCATCGCCGGCCGCCTGCAGGCCTTCGAGCGTGATGGCGTGCAGATCCGCGTCGATGTCGGCCACAACCCGCAGGCTGCCGGCCAGCTGGCCCGTGCACTGAAGGCCGAGGTGTGCAGCGGCCGCACGCTGGCGGTGTACGCCGCGCTGCAGGACAAGGACGCGGTGGGCGTGGTGCAGGCACTGCAGGAGGTGGTGGGGGCGTGGACCCTGGCCGGCCTGGACGGCCCGCGCGGGCAGAGCGCGGGCCAGCTGCAGGATCGGCTGGCCGATACCGCAGCCGCCAGCGCGGCCCTGGCCGGCACCGTCGAGCAGGCGCTGGCGCAGGTGCTGGCGAAGGCCGAGCGGGGCGACCGGGTGCTGGTGTTCGGTTCCTTCCATACCGCCGCCGCTGCCCTGCAATGGCTGCAGGACCCGGCCTGATCCACGTTCAGCCAACGCCGACGCCGCCCGGTCCGGCACCCGTATAATCGACCGCAACCTCCGGACAGTTGCCTGCCTCACGTGGATACGCCTCTGAAACAGCGTCTGATTGGTGCCATCGTGCTGGTGGCACTGGCCGTGATTTTCCTGCCGATGCTGGTCAAGGGACCGGCGCCGGACAGCGGTGTCGCCAATGTGCCGATTGCCGCGCCGGATGCGCCGGCCGATGGCCAGTTCGAAACCCGTGAGCTGCCGCTGGTCGCGCCGGCCGGTGGCGCTACCGGCCTGCAGAGCGGCCAGGCCAGGCCACTGGCCGATGCCGCCGCGCCGGCCACGCCGCCGACGGTGGATACCTCGCCGGCCGTGGCCGCCGGCAACTATGCAGTCACCTTCGGTGCCTACGGCAGCAAGGCCGACGCCGACGCGGTGATCGCCCACCTGCAGCGCTCGCAGCTGCCCGGCTTCAGTGAAACCACCACCCTCAATGGCCGCCAGGCCTGGCGTGTGCGCGTCGGGCCGTATGCCGACCGCGCGCAGGCCGAAGCCGGCCGGCTGCAGGCGGTGAAGATCCGTTCCGACGTGAAGGCCGAGGTCATCACGCTGGATGCGGCCACCGGCAGCACGGCCGCTGCGACCCCGGCGCCGGCCGCGCCGAGCGCCAGCACCCCTGCCGCAGCCACCGCACCGTCGGCCAATGGCAACCCGGTGCGCAGTGAAACCCTGCCGCCGAGCACGACGGCCGCCACCACCGCGCCGGCGGCCAAGCCGGAACCGCCCAAGCCGGCACCGAAACCGGAAGCCCCCAAGCCGGAAGCCACCGCCAGCAAGCCGGCGGCCGCGCCGGTCACCCCGGCCGCACCGGCCGCGGCAGGCGTCGGCTTCGCCGTGCAGCTGGGCGCCTTTGGCCAGGCCAACGATGCCAACGCGTTGCGTGACAAGGTCCGCGCCGCCGGATTCAGCGCCTTCGTCGAACAGGTGCGCACTGAAAAGGGCACCCTGCATCGGGTCCGTGTCGGACCGGTGGCCAACCGTGCCGACGCCGAACAGCTGAAGGCGCAGGTCGCCGCCAAGGTCGGCGTGGCCGGCATGGTCCGCCCGCACCCGTGACCGGACGCGCACTCCGCCGCTGTCGAAGGCAGGAGCGGGTCGCGTGATCGACATCGTGCTGGGCGTGCTGATCGGCGCGTCCGCTCTGTTCGGCTTCATCCGTGGGTTCGTCGGTACGGTGGTGGCGCTGGTGTCCTGGCTGCTGGCCGGCTGGGCGGCGTTCACCTTCGGCAACCAGGCATCCCATTGGTGGGCGGCGCCGCAGTCTCCGGGCAGCGGCCATTACCTGGCCGGCTATCTGGGCGTGTTCGTGGCCACCGTGGTGCTGGTAGGCCTGGTGGGCCTGCTGCTGAAGGCGGTGATCAAACTGACCCTGCTCGGTGGCGTCGATCGTCTGCTGGGCGGGGCGCTGGGTGCGGTCCGCGGTGCGTTCTTCGCCTGCGTCCTGCTGTTGCTGGCCGGCTTCACCACGCTGCCGGGTGAGCCGGCGTGGCAGCAGTCGCAGCTGCGCCCGATGCTGCAACCGGCGGTGGCGTGGATGCAGGCGCAACTGCCACAGCTGGACGAGGTATTGCCGCAGGCGTTGCCGCTGCAGGCCCTGCTGCCGGCGCGGCTGCCCTTGCCTCTGGCCGAGGACGCCCCATCTTCGCAGCAGGTGTTGGGCAAGCCGACGGTGACAGGCGATAATGGCGTTCTCAACCAGGTAGTGGCGGGCGGCGGATGGCCGCGGCCCGTGGACGTGGAGCCGGAGCCCAGGCGGGCCCCCGCACTGCCCAGCAACATCGAGCCGGTGCCCGCGCGCCCGGCCCGGCCCGCGCCTGACGCGGGCGGGATCCCCGGCCAGGCACGGCCATCTTCCTTGTAACTGGGCACAGCCCAGCGGAGACCTCGCACCATGTGTGGCATCGTCGGAATCGTCGGCAACCAGAACGTCGCCGGGCAGTTGTATGACGGCTTGACCGTTCTCCAGCACCGTGGCCAGGACGCGGCAGGCATCGCCACCGCCAACGGCAGTCGCCTGCGGGTGCAGAAGGCCACCGGCCTGGTCCGGGACGTATTCGATGCCCGCACCATGTCCACCCTGGAAGGCAGCGTCGGCATCGCGCACGTGCGCTATCCGACCGCCGGCTCGGAAGGCATGGACGAGGCGCAGCCGTTCTACGTCAATTCGCCCTACGGCATCGCGCTGGCGCACAACGGCAACCTGATCAATACCGAGGCGCTGCGCCAGCAGGTGTTCGAGCAGGACCGCCGCAACGTCAACACCGATTCGGACAGCGAAGTGCTGCTGAACGTGTTCGCCTACGAGCTGGAGCAGCAGCGCCAGCTGAGCCCGGAGGCCGCGATCCGTGCGGTGGCCGGCGTGCACCGTCGCTGCAAGGGCGGCTATGCGGTGGTCAGCGTGGTGCTGGGCCTGGGCCTGGTGGCCTTCCGCGATCCGCACGGCATCCGTCCGCTGGTGCTGGGCAAGCGCAGCCATGCCGAAGGTGATGAGTACATCGTCGCCTCCGAGTCGGCCGCGCTGGACGTGCTGGGCTTCCAGCGCGTGCGTGACGTGCAGCCGGGCGAAGCGCTGGTGATCACCGCGCGTGGCGAACTGTTCTCGGAGATCTGCGCCGAACCGGCCGAGCACACCCCGTGCATCTTCGAGTACGTGTACTTCGCGCGCCCGGATTCGATGATCGACAACGTTTCGGTGCACAAGGCGCGCATGCGCATGGGCATCAAGCTGGGCGAGAAGATCCTGCGCCTGCGCCCGGACCACGACATCGACACCATCATCCCGATTCCGGATACCTCGCGCGACGCCGCGCTGGAGATCTCCAACGTGCTGGGGGTGAAGTACCGCGAAGGCTTCATCAAGAACCGCTACATCGGCCGCACCTTCATCATGCCGGGGCAGGGTGAACGGGTGAAGTCGGTGCGCCGCAAGCTCAACCCGATCCACCTGGAGTTCCGCAACCGCGTGGTGCTGCTGGTGGACGATTCGATCGTGCGCGGAACCACCAGCCAGCAGATCGTGCAGATGGCCCGCGATGCCGGCGCGCGCAAGGTCTACCTGGCCAGCGCCGCGCCGCCGGTGCGGTTCCCGAACATCTACGGCATCGACATGCCGGCCGCCGAAGAGCTGGTCGCGCATAACCGCAGCGTGGAAGAGATCGAAGCCCACCTGGGTTGCGACTGGCTGATCTACCAGGACATCGAGGACATGGAAGCGGCGGTCAGCGAAGGTAATCCAGCGCTGCGCAGCTTCGATTCGTCCTGCTTCAACGGGCATTACCCGACCGGCATCGAGCCGGGCTACTTCGAGCGCATCCAGCAGCTGCGTTCGGACGACGCCAAGCACAAGCGCCGCGCCTGAGGTCCAGGCGTGGTGGATGTAGCCGACGTAGGAGGCGATCTGCTGCGCGCTGCACAGCAGTGCCTGGCCGAAGCCGATCCGCTGCGCAAGGTGGCGCTGACCCAGGCCCATGCCGCCGCGTTCCGCGCCGGCCGGCTGAAGGTGGCCACCGATGCGCCGGCGCCGGAGCCGATCCGCATGCCGGGTCGGCCGGCGCAGCTGGTGCTGGTGCATCCGCGCGAGGTGCCGCGACGCGGACTGGGTGGCGTGGAGGGACGCGCCGCCTTCATCCACGCCATTGCCCACATCGAGCTCAACGCCATCGATCTGGCCTGGGATGCGGTGTATCGCTTCCGCGGCCTGCCGTCGGCCTTCCATGCCGATTGGGTCAGCTGCGCCGATGACGAATCGCGGCACTTCATGCTGCTGCGCGAACGGCTGCTGGCCCATGGCCACGACTACGCCGATTTTCCCGCGCACAACGGCCTGTGGGAGATGTGCGAAAAGACCGCGCACGATGGCCTGGCGCGCATGGCGCTGGTGCCGCGCGTGCTGGAAGCGCGTGGCCTGGACGTGACCCCGGGCATGATCGACAAGCTGCGCAATGTGGGCGACGGTGAAACCGCCGAAGTGCTGGAGGTGATCCTGCGCGAGGAAGTGGCCCATGTCGCCGCCGGTTCGCGCTGGTACCGCTGGTACTGCGACCGCGCCGGCGTCGAGCCGCGCGCACGCTTCAAGGAGCTGCTGGTGGAGTACGCCGGCGGCTACCTGCACGGGCCGTTCAACATGGAAGCCCGCCTGTTGGCCGGCTTCGATGCCGACGAACTGGCCAACCTGGTCGAGCAGGCGGGTTGAAAAGAGGGGAGGAGGGAGTCAAGGCGTTTGTGCCACAGACGACTTGATTCCCTCCGTCGCCTTTTTCATGCGTTGGGCAAAACCACGCGCTTGCCGTCGACCGTCGGGCGGTTGATGTAGAACAGCCCGGGCCCGGGCCGGTAGGGCAGTTCGCTGACCCCGGCGTCAGCGGCGTAGGTCAGTGCGGTGTCGCCCAGCGCGTCGAAATTCCAGTGCGCCGACTGCATCAGGTAACGCCGGCGCAGCAACGCTTCCTGCGGCTGGGTGAGCGCCTGCCCAGCCACCAGGCGACGCGCGATCGGCTGCAGGGCGGAGGGCAACGCCCACTCGGCAACATCGGCGGCATGGCCACGCCACTGCACACCGGCGTCGATGGCGTGCTGCTGCATCACCTGCAGTGCGATCAGTTGGTAGCGCCAGTCGATGCGCCGCCGCAGCACCACCGCCGCGGTCACATACAGCGTCGGTGCCAGCAGCACGCTGCGGCTGCCCGCACGGCGCTGCTGCTGCCACTGGTGCCAGACGTCCACCCAGACCTCGTTCGCGCCTGCCCCCAGCTGTTGCCGCCAGCGCTCGGCATCGGCCTGCGCTTCGGCATAGGCCGTGGTGGCCTGCAATACCGCCAGCGGCGGTGTCTGGTAATCGGCAACGGCGGGGCGACGCAGCTGCTGGCGCCGAGGCCGGCTCAACAGCTTCGGTCCTTCTTCCACCTGGTTGTAGCCGCCACCGATGTTGGCATGCACCCCCGGCAACGCGATCTCGGCAAACGGGGGCGCCACGCTGGTGAGCGGATAGTGCTGGCGATGCTCGTCACGCGCGGTCAACTGCACCACGTGCGCGGCCACGCCGTCGCGCAGCCGTACCTGCGGCTGCTCGTCCGCGCGCCCACTGTTGACTGCTACCACCGTGTCGAACAGGCCGATGAAACGCACCACCGGTGTAGCCGGTGCGAAGTCCTCCGTGCAGGCCAGGCCCGAGGCCTGCAACTGCTGCCGCCAGCGCGCGCTGTCCCAGCCCTGCAGCTGGTTGGCAACGTCACGTGCCGCAGCGGCACCGCGCGAGTAGCCGAACAGGTCCAGCTGCACGCGCCGCAGCGGCGTTGTCCAGCGCGCGGAAAGCGCGGCCAGCGCCGCCGGCAACAGCACCTGCAATGCGCGTTGCACTTTGGCACGCACGCCGCTGGCGCCGATGCCGAACGCCAGTCCGATCAGATCGTCGTCGGCATCATCGCGGGTTCCCACCCCTTCCACGTAGATCGACAGCGAGGGTGAGGCATGGGTCTGGCGGCGGCTGTCCGGATAGAGCTGCTGCAATCGCGCGATGTTGGTCAGGCCGTTGTCGTAGCTGCTGGTCAGCCGGCTCTGGTAGGTCGAGTCATCGTCGGCCCGCATCTGCGCCGGTCGCGGCTGCGGTTGCTGCGGGCGGCCGCGCGCCAGGTTGTGCGCGTTGTTGCGGGTGCCGTCGAAGAACAGGCCAATCCGCAGCAAGCCGACAGCTTCGTCCGTGTCCTGCGATGGTGCCATGTGCATTCCCCGTCGTGGCTGCGTCACGGTAGCGCGAAAGTGGTGTGTTGACGACGTGTAGTGATGCTTTTGACCTGCCTGAACGCAGATGCGGTCGATCACATTTCCCGATTTTCATTCTCATCATCTATTGAATTCACACGACCGGCGCAGGCCAGATGGCCAAACCCGGCAGATCCGGGTCGTGCTGCATCAACGCTGTTCACATCATTCAAGGAGCGACGCAATGTTGTCCAGATCGATTGGCAAAGCGGCAGGTGGCCTGGTGTTGGGTTTGTCGGTGGTAGCGGCCGCACACGCGGCTCCCCTGTTCGAACCGGTGACGGTACTCAGTCGCGCCTCGGCGTCGAGCGAGCCCGCGCTGGGCAAGCTGCTGGCGACCCCGTCCACGGCCACGGTGCAGGAAGTCCGCGTTGATGCGGCAGCCACTGCATCGACGCAGCTGGAGTTCGAGCTGCTCGGCCAGCGCGTGCAGGCAGTACGCAGCAAGCTCGAAGCGCTGCCCGACGGCGGCAGCATCTGGTATGGCCAGTTCCGTTCGCCTTCGGACAAGCTGACCGCCGCGACCTCCAACGGCCAGGACGATCCGGGCAATTCGCTGATCCTGGTGCGCTCGGGCAACACCCTCACCGGTTCGATCCGCAAGGACGGCAAGTTGTACCGACTGCGCCCGCTGGGCAACCGCCATGTGCTGGTCGAGGTGGACGAATCGCGGATGCCGGCCGACCATCCGGCCGACTACAACCAGTTGCCGAAGATCCCGATGGGCGACAGCGACCGCATCGGCATCGCGCAGGCATCGTCGGGCACCCCGGCCACCATCCGAGTGCTGGTGGTGGCAACCAACGCGGCGGTGGCGGCCTACGGCGGCAACATGCAGTCGCTGGTGCAGCTGGCGGTGGCCGAGTCCAACCAGGGCTACACCAACAGCAACGTCGGCCTCACCCTGCAGCTGGCCGGCTACGAGACCACCAGCTACAGCGAGTCGGGCAGCTTCGATACCGACCTGGCGCGGTTCCGTGGCACCAGTGATGGCTACATGGACAGCATCCACACCAGCCGCAACACCACCACCGCCGACGTCGGCGTACTGCTGATCAACAACAGCGCCTATTGCGGCCTGGCCTCGGGTATCGGCTCGACGGCGTCGACCGCGTTCGCG
The DNA here is from genome assembly GCF_059515225.1 of Stenotrophomonas sp. CS3K5. Lineage (NCBI taxonomy): Bacteria > Pseudomonadati > Pseudomonadota > Gammaproteobacteria > Lysobacterales > Lysobacteraceae > Stenotrophomonas > Stenotrophomonas sp. CS3K5. The sequence continues at coordinate 500,747 of NZ_JCAKRX010000001.1, read as the reverse complement.
GCGGTGTACTGGGACTGTGCGACTGGGTACTACTCCTTCGCGCACGAGATCGGCCACCTGCAGAGCGCACGGCATGACATCGCCACCGACCCGAGCACCTCGCCCTATGCCTATGGCCATGGCTACCGCTATGAACCGTCCAGCGGCACCGGCTGGCGCACCATCATGGCCTACAACTGCACCCGCAGCTGCCCGCGCCTGAACTACTGGTCGAACCCGAACATCAGCTACAACGGCATCCCGATGGGCAATGCCAGTACCGCCGACAACCAGCGCGTGCTGGTCAACACCAAGCACACGATCGCCGCCTTCCGCTGAGCCCAGGCGCCGACCAGGGTCGGCGTCTACCAGGGCGCGTGCACCTGCTCTGGTAGATGCCAACCTTGGTTGGCACCCTGCGATCCATCAGTCGCGCGCGAGGGTCTCCAGCGACCAGCCGCTGGCATCCACGCGCAGTACCGAGCCCTGTTCGTACCAGTCGCCCAGCACGATGCGGGTGCGGTCTCGGCCGCCGGCCTGCAGCGCATGGATGGCCGGGCGGTGTGTATGGCCATGGATCATGGCGTCCACACCATGGCGCACGAAGGTGGCCTCGACCTCGGCCGGCGCCACGTCGGTCACGGTCTCGAACTGCGCACGATCGCCCTGCTTCATTTCCGACTGGCGGGCCTGGCTGGCGTCACGTGCCTTCTGTGCGAAGGCGATGCGAGCGGCCAGCGGCTGCGACAGGAACTGTGCCTGGAACGCCGGATCGCGGGTCTGCGCACGGAACTGCTGATAGGGGATGTCATCGGTGCACAGCAGATCGCCGTGCTGCAGCAGCACCGGGCGTCCGTACAGCTCGATCACGCACGGGTCGGGCAGGATGCGCAGGCCGGCACGGCGCGCATAGTCCTCGCCGAGCAGGAAGTCGCGGTTGCCACGGATGAAGTACACCGGCACGCCACTGTCGGACAGCACCTTCAACGCATCGGCCACCGCATCGGCGGCGGGCGAGGGTGTGTCGTCGCCGATCCAGGCTTCGAACAGGTCGCCGAGAATGTACAGGGCATCGGCGCCGGGCGCCTGCTCGCGCAGGAAGCGCAGGAACAGGTCGGTGATCTCCGGACGGCTGGGGTCCAGGTGCAGGTCGGAAATGAACAACGTGGTCATGCCCGCATTCTAGGGCATCAACGATGACGGTAGCGCCGCAGGAGTAGCAGGGGTCAGATCCCTCTCCGAAGGAAAAGGCATCTGATCCCGAGGGCTACACCGGCAGCGGCAACCAGGCCAGGCTGGCCGAGGCCAGCCCGATGGCGATGCCCGTGGCGGCCAGCACATCGCTGGGGTAATGCAGCCCCAGTACCACGCGCGACAGGGCCACGCCGCAGGTGAACGGCACCAGCAGCGGCGCCAGCCACGGGTAGTAGGCCAGTGCGACGATGGTGAACGACACCGCGTGCAGCGTGTGCCCGGAGGGGAAGCTGAACTCGTCCAGCGGCGCCACCCAGGCGCGGATGCGCAGGTCGGCCGCGTACGGGCGGGGACGTCGGGTCCAACGCTTGAGGCCCTTGTACAGCAGCAGCGCAGCCAGCCCGGTGGCGGCCATGTGCACCGACGCGCGCAGGCCGTCAAAGCCATCGATCAGCACCAGCGCACCCATCAGCACATACCAGAACACGCCATCGCCGAGCCGGCTGATCACCGCGAACAGGCGACGCACGCGGCGGCGCCGGCAATAATGGTTGGCTCGCCGGCACAGGCGCGCTTCGCGACCGGCCAGCAGTTCAAGCGGCGTGGTGCGCATGGCCGCTCCTCCGCGACTGGGCCAGTTCGGCCAGCAGGGCATCGAACTCGGCCACTACCTGCTGGGGATGCAGTCGCTTCATCGCACGCGCGGCGTTGCTGCCGAGCTCGCGCCGTTGCGCATCATCGCCCGCCAGCTGCACGGCGGCGTCGATGAACTGCTCATCGCTGTCCACCGCCGCGCCGTTCTCGCCGGTACGCAGGTACTCGCGCGCGGCACCGTAATCGAAGGCCACCGTCGCCACACCGCTGGCCATGCTTTCCAGAGTCACGTTGCCAAAGGTCTCGCTGCGGCTGGGGAACAGGAACAGGTCGCCGCTGGCGAAGTGCCGGGCCAGGGCATCGCCGCGCTGGATGCCACAGAAGATGAAGTCGGGGTTCTCATGCGCCAGCTTCTCGCGGGCGGGGCCATCGCCGACCCAGACGAAGCGCGCCTTCGGCCGGATCTGCTGCAGGCGGCGGAACGCTTTCACCGCAAGACCCAGATTCTTTTCGGCGGCAATGCGGCCCACATAGATGGCCACCAGGCCGTTGCCATCCACGCCCCATTCTTCGCGCAGCGCGGGATCGCGCCGGCCCGGATCGAACTGCTGGCTGTCGACCGCGCGGGCCAGCAGGCGCACCCGCTCGAAACCCTGTTCGCCGAGGAACTGCTGCAGTTCGCGGGTCGGCACCAGGGTGGCATCGGCCTGGTTGTGGAAGCGCCGCATCCAGCGCATCGCCGCGGCCTGCAGCCAGGCTACGCCATAATCGGGAAGGTATTCGTCGAAGCGCGTGTGGAAGCCGCTGGCAACCGGAATGCCCAGGCGGCGCGCGGTGCGCAGCGCCGACCAGCCCAGCGGGCCTTCGGTGGCAACGTAGACCGCATCGGGGCGTTGCTGCTGCCAGTGCCGACCGAGCCGGATCGGCGCCGGCAGGCCGAAGCGCAGGCCCGGGTAACGGGGCAGCGCCGCGCCCGGCACCAGCAGGGTGCCCGGCGCCGAATCGAGCGCTTCGCTGGCCTGGCGGGGGCGTACCAGGTCGATCTCGTGCCCGGCCGCGCGCAGTCCCTGTTCCAGCCCCTGCACGGTAAGGGCAACGCCGTTCACTTCCGGCGGATAGGTCTCGGTGACGATGGCATAGCGCATGTCGGGCCTCCGGGTTTCGGGCATGCTCGGGCCTGGCGATGTAGCCAACATGACCGCTTTGCGACCATCAGATGACGGTGGCGCCGGCCAGCGCCTGGGCGCGGCGGCCAATAAAAAACCACGGCCCCGAAGGGCCGTGGTCGTCATGCTTCCGTCACAGCGCGATGGATCAGAAGCGCTGCTGGTACTTCATGTAGATGAAGCGGCCGATATCGTAACCACCGTAGTACGAGAAGGCCGAGTTCGGCTTGCTGTACATGACCGGGCCGGTCTTCTCGAACACGTTGTTGGCACCGACCGACACGGTGGCGTCCCACGGCAGCGAGTAACGCACCTGCACGTCGTGGAAGGTGACCGCGCCGCGCTCGTTGTAGTTGCGTGCGCCCTTGTACCACGGTGCGTACACACCCGGATCCGAGCACTCGTCCGGGTACAGCGCGATGTTCGAGCAGGTTTCCTTCACGCCCGAATAGTAACGCGCGGTCCAGCTCGCGCCGAAGTTGCCCCGCTCGTAGCCCAGCACCAGGTTGGAACGGACGCGGAAAGCGCTGCCGATGCCGTTGGTGACGATCGGGACGATCGAGCTGTCGTTGGAGGTGCGGTAGGTCGCACTGGACACGTAGGTGGTGGCCGAGTTCACGTTGAACTTGCCGAACCGGGTGTCCAGACGGTAGCTCACGTCCAGATCGTAGCCTTCGGTTTCCATGAAGCCCGCGTTGCGGTTGCCGAACTTCAGGTTGGTCACGATGCCGGTCACCGGGTCACGCTGGAAGCGCGAGCAGCGCGCGTCGATACCCGATTCGTAGCAGTCCTGCAGGATCTGGGTCGGCGTGTCGGCGATGATCGTGTTGTCGATGCGGATCTTCCACCAGTCCAGCGAGGCGTTGAAGCCCTGGATGAAGCTCGGGCTCCAGACCAGGCCCAGCGTCTTGCTGGTCGAGGTTTCCGGCGTCAGCAGCGGGTTCGACCCGGAGGTGAACGGCACCGGGGTCGCGTCCGTCGACGTGTTCACCGGGGTGCCACCCTGGCGCAGCTGGCGGAAGGTATTCGCATTGGCGATGTCGCGTGCGCAACGTGCACGGACTTCCGCGCTGGAGGCCGAGGAACCGAAGCGGGTGTCGCACGGATCGCTGAACTGCGCGAAGGTCTCCGAACCACCACCGAACAGGTCGCTGATGGTCGGTGCACGGAAGCCCTCGGCCCAGGTGCCACGCACCATCAGCGAGTCGATCGGCTTCCACTTGAAGCCGAACTTGCTGTTGAGCGTGTTGCCGAAGGTGTTGTAGTCCGAGAAGCGGGTTGCGCCATTAAAGGTCAGTTCCTTCGCGCCCGGCAGGTCGGCCAGCACCGGAACGTTCACTTCCAGGTAGGCCTCGTTGACGGTGTAGTCACCGCCGGTCGGGCCCGCGGCCAGGTTGGTGGTCGCGCCGGTCTGGGCCAGGGCATCCGGGGTGTACTTGCCTTCTTCCTTGCGGCTTTCCACGCCGAACGCGAAGCCCAGGTCGCCAGCCGGCAGGGTCACGATGCTGCCAGCGATGTTGGCAAAGAAGTTCTTGGAGGTGGTACGGCCCTTGGTGATCTCTTCCGGGAACAGCCACGCCTGCAGTTCTTCGTTGCCGTACAGGCCATCGGCAGCCGTCGTGCCGTACGGCACCAGCGGGTTCCACGGCTTGCACACGTCATAGGAGATCGGTGCAGCGGCGGTGCCGCACTGCACCTTGCCGGTGGCGGCGTTGTAGAACGACGGGCCGACGCCGCCGGCGACGCGACCCTTGTGCAGGTTGCCGGTCGCCACCGATTCCAGTTCATTGCGGTTGTACTGGTAACCCACTTCCCAGTCGAAGTAGCGGCTGCCGATCTCGAACGAACCGTCGAACGACGCCACCGCGCGGTAGGTCTTCAGCTCGCTGGTGGTCACGCGCGGCACTTCCCAGGTGCGGCGGTTCCATGCCACGGCGGTCGGGGTGGCATACCCGTGCTGGCGGCCGAACGGATTGAAGTAGCTGTCGATCGACATCGAGCCGACACCGGCGGTGCTCGACTGCAGCGGATAGCCCGCGATCTGGCGGGTGGACTCACGCTGGTTGTAGCCCAGCTCGGTGCGGAAGTTGACGTTGTCGGTGATCTTGAAGCGGCCGTCGAAATAGACCGAGTCGCGCTTGACCGGATACATCACGTGCATCTGGTCGTTGGCATTGCTCACGTCACCGGTGAACGGCGTGCTATCGGTGAGGTGGTAATTGGCCGGGTTGGTGGGATCCGCGCCGCGGTTGAGGGAATAGCCGCAGCCCGCAGTGGCGGTACAGCCCGGGCCGCGCAGACCGGTGAACTGGCCGTACTGGCTGATCGTGGTCCAGTTGCTGCTGTCGTACGGATGGCGATCGGTCATGCCGTACTTGCTGAAGCCGCGATCGCGCGCCCACACGCCCTTCTCTTCGGCATGCTCGGCGGACAAGGTCAACGACACGCGATCGTTGCTCCAGCCGGCGACCACGTCGAAGCGGTCACGTGCGCCGTCGCCCTGGCTGTACTGGCCGTGATAGACGTTGGCGGTCACACCGGTGACATTGGAGCGGGTGATGATGTTCACCACGCCGGCCATGGCGTCGGAGCCATAGATCGCAGAGGCGCCGTCCTTCAGCACCTCGATGCGCTCCACGGCGGACACCGGCAGCGTGGAGATGTCCTGGTAGCCGGACGTGCTGATGCCCATGCGCTTGCCGTTGACCAGCACCAGCGTGCGCTGGGTGCCCAGGTTGCGCATGTCGATGTAGGTGCCACCCGCGTTTTCACCCGCGGTCAGCGCATTGGCGCGGCTGATGGTCGGGCTGCCCATCGCGGTGACGTTCTGCAGGATGTCGGCAACCGAGCTGAAGCCCTGCTTTTCGATGTCGTTGCGGCTGATCGCGAACACCGGCTGGGCGGTTTCCACGTCCACCTGGCGGATGCGCGAGCCGGTGATCTCGATGCGGTCGAGGTTGGTGGGCGTTGCGTTGCTGCCGTCCTGGGCAAACGCGGGCAGGGCGGCCAACGTTGCGGTGGTAGCCAGGGCATAGCGGATGGCCTGCCCCAGTGCGGTGGTGCGTGAAGTCATGGCGAGCTCTCTCTCTCAGGTCGTGCACAAGACGCCAAAGTGGGCGTCGAAGGAGCCAGCTGGGTTGATGACCGAGCCGGTGACCCGATAGTAGTCTCGTTAGTTAATGCTCTGTAAAGAGTTCGTATCGATTTATGTCACGGGACACCCCCATCCTTCACAAAACGTGAACAAAAGCAGGCGCTTACGTGAGAGGTGCGATACGCGATACGGTGCCGTCGTGATGCGAAGCAGCACAAAAAACCGCCAGACTGCGCAAAGTGGGGGTGCGAAGTGCGTCACTCCTGCTGTCGTGTGGACAACAGGCGACGGCGTATTCAGGCTACGAACGGACGGAACTGGATGCCCAGCCCGGCGATCCCGTCGGTCTCGCCGATCAGGTCGGCGCGCAGCAGCGGACGGGCATCGATGAACGCCTGCGGCACGATCAGCGACAGCCGGTTGTCGTCGGCGGTCAGTTCCAGCGCCGGCAGCGGGTCGTCTTCATGCGCGCGGTTGAGCAGCACCGCCAGCCGCAGCAGGGCCGCCAACCGGCGCGCGGTCAGCAGCAGGCGTTCGGGCAGGGCGTCGAAGGCGGTCTTGGTCACGCTGCGGCGATGGCTGCGCACCAGCGCGGCCAGCATCTGCTGTTCCTGGCGGGAGAAGCCGGCGATGTCCGAGTGCTCCAGCACGTAGCTGCCATGCACGTGGTAGCCGCTGTGGGCAATCATCAGGCCCAGCTCGTGCAGGCGTGCGGCCCAGCCGAGCATGCGTGCGTCGTCGGCATCCAGGGCCCAGCGCTCCTGCACCTGCTCCAGCAGCGACAGCGCGGTGTCCTGCACGCGGTCGGCCTGTACGGCGTCGATGCCATAGCGCTGGCTGAGCGCAGCCACCGACTCCTCGCGCAGATCGTTGTCGCCGGCACGGCCGACGATGTCATAGAGGATGCCTTCGCGCATCGCCGCCTTGCTGACCAGCAGCTTCTGCAGGCCCAGCGCCTGGAAAGCGGCTTCCAGCACCAGGATGCCGCCGGCGATGATCGGGCGACGATCGCTGGACAGACCTGGCAACTGGATGTCGTCGATCTTCTTGGCTTTCAGCAGTTCGTCGCGCAGCTGCGGCAGCGCTTCAGCGGTGATCGCGCCCTTGCTCAGCTTCATCGTCGCGCAGATCTCGCTGATCGCCTTGTGCGTGCCCGAAGAACCCAGCGCCTCCTGCCAGCCCAGCGCGCGGTATTTGCTGGCGAAGGGCTGGAACTCGCGGCCGATCTCGGCCAGCGCGTCCTTCCAGCGCTTCTTGCTGAGCTTGCCGCCGGGGAAGAAGCGCCGGGTGCTGGCGATGCAACCGGCCTGCAGGCTTTCGCGCTCCAGGGTCTGCATGCCCATGCCGATGATGAATTCAGTGGAGCCGCCACCGATGTCGATCACCAGCCGGCGCTGGCCGGGCTTGGGGGGTTGCGCGTGGGCCACGCCCAGGTAGATCAGGCGGGCTTCTTCGCGGCCGCTGACCACTTCGATGGCATGCCCCAGTGCAGTTTCGGCCGGGACCAGGAACGACTGGGGAGAACGCAGCTGGCGCACCGTGTTGGTGGCCAGCGCGCGCACCCGATGCGCCGGCACATTGCGGATGCGCTGGCCGAAGCGGGCCAGGCACTCCAGCGCACGCTGCCGGGCCGCAGCGGAGAGGCCGCCCTTGCCGTCCAGGCCGTCGGCCATGCGTACCGTTTCGCGCAGGCGGTCGATCACCCGCAGCTGGCCGAGCGTGTAGCGCGCGATGACCATGTGGAAACTGTTGGAGCCAAGGTCGATGGCGGCCAGCAGGTCGCCATCCTGCAATGCGGGCGGAGTCGTGGTGGTATGCGGCATGGACGAATGTTAGCCGAAGGGGCGGTGTGCTCGTCACCGCGTGGCCTTCACATTTTGGAAGAGGGGAGTGCGGCAGGGCTGCGCCCTGCACCCTCAGAGGCCAGAGCAACGGCAACAGCAACAGCGGGCTATCCGTGGGATGGCGGGGTGGGTCCGATGGCAGAGGACGCCGTGAACCCGTCCATGGGGGCTGGGTCGCCGCAGCCATGCGGCTCACACCCCTGTCACCGGACCCACCCCGCCTTAGACAGTTCTCTGCGATCTGATGGTGGGTGCCGACCGTTGGTCGGCACCGATCCAATCCCGATCAAAATCGGTGCCTACCGCTCCTGGCAGGTGTCGACCTTGGTCGGCACACCGGGTCACAGCCCCTGCATCAACGCCATCTGGGCCGAGTGCGGCGCCTCGTCATGGGCCGGGGCGCGCTTGTGGTACATGCCGTTGGCATCGAGCTCCCACGCGTTGAGGTTGTCGTCCAGGTAGTTCTGCAGTACCTCGCGGTACACCCGCTTGGCCAGTTCCGGGTCCAGGATCGGGAAGCAGGTTTCCACCCGGCGCAGCAGGTTGCGTTCCAGCCAGTCGGCGCTGGCGCAGTACATCTCCGGCGCGCCGTCATTGCCGAACCAGTAGACGCGGCTGTGCTCGAGGAAGCGGCCGACGATCGAACGCACGCGGATGTTGTCCGACACGCCCGGCACGCCCGGGCGCAGGGTGCAGGCGCCGCGGATGATCAGGTCGATCTGCACGCCGGCCTGCGAGGCGGCGTACAGCGCACGCACCACCTGCGGTTCGTTCAACGCGTTCATCTTGGCGATGATGCGCGCCGGGCGGCCGGCGGCGGCGATGCGCGTCTCGCGCTCGATGCGGCCGAGGATGCCGGTGTGCAGGGTGAAGGGCGACTGCAGCAGGCGCTTGAGCTTCATCTTCGAGGCCAGCCCGGACAGCTGCTGGAACAGCAGGTGCACGTCGTTGCCGATGTCCGCGTCGGCGGTGATCAGGCTGATGTCGGTGTACGCGCGCGCGGTACCGCTGTGGTAGTTGCCGGTGCCCAGGTGCACGTAGCGGCGCAGCTTGCGGCCCTCGCGGCGCACGATCAGCAGCATCTTGGCGTGGGTCTTGTAGCCGACCACGCCGTACACCACCTGCACGCCGGCTTCCTGCAGGCGATCGGCCAGGCCGAGGTTGGCTTCCTCGTCGAAGCGCGCGCGCAGTTCGACCACCACGGTCACGTCCTTGCCGTTGCGCGCGGCCTGGATCAGCGCATCGACAATGAGCGAATCCTTGCCGGTGCGGTACAGGGTCTGCTTGATCGCCAGCACGTTGGGATCGATCGCGGCCTGCCGGATCAGCTCCAGCACTGCGGTGAAGGCATCGAACGGGTGGTGCAGCAGCAGGTCCTGGCGCGCGGCGATCTCGAAGATGCCGTCGCTGTCGCGCAGGGTGCGCGGGGTCATCGGCGGATACTTCAGGTCCGGCTGCGCGATCAGGTCGTACAGCTGGATGATGCGGTTGAGGTTGACCGGGCCGTCGATGCGGTACACCGCGTTCTCGGTCAGGCCGAAATTCTGCAGCAGGGTGCGCACGATCTCGCGCGGCATGTCGTGCGCGATCTCCAGCCGCACCGCTGGCCGGTAGCCGCGATCGACCAGTTCATCGCGCAGCGCCAGCGCCAGGTTCTCCACTTCTTCCTCGTCCACCACCAGTTCGGAGTTGCGGGTGACGCGGAACTGGTAGGCGCCCTGGACTTCCATGCCCGGGAACAGCTCGTCGACGAAGGTGGACAGCACCGAGGACAGGAATACGAAGTTCTGCGAGCCACCCAGCTTCTCCGGCAGCTGGATGATGCGCGGCAGCGAGCGCGGCGCGCGCACGATGGCCAGGTGGCCGGCACGGCCGAACGCGTCGGTGCCCTTCAGCACCACCACGATGTTCAGCGACTTGTTGAGGATCTTCGGGAACGGATGCGCTGGGTCCAGGCCCAGCGGCGACAGCACCGGCATGATCTCGTTGCGGAAGTAGGCGCGCAGCCAGCGCTTCTGGCGATCGCTCCAGGAATGGCGGCCGAGCACGCCGATGCCGGCGTCCATCAGCGCCGGGCGCAGCGTCTCGTTCCAGCAGCGGTACTGCTGGTCCACCAGTTCGGCGGCGCGTTCGTGGATGGCATTGAGGATGGCCTGCGGGCTCATCCCGTCCGGCGCCGGCGGCAGGCCGAATTCCTGCGCATGGCGCACGGCGGCGGCACGGATCTCGAAGAATTCATCCAGGTTGGTGCAGGAGATGCACATGAAGCGCAGGCGCTCCAGCAGCGGCACCTGCGGGTCCATCGCCTGGGCCAGCACGCGGAAGTTGAAATCCAGCTGTGACAGCTCGCGGTTGATGTACAGCGCCGGGTCGCGCAACGGATCGTTGTCCGGGCTCACGGGGAGGGGGAGGGATCCGAGGCTGCTCATGGCGTCATTCTTCGATGGTGGTCAGGGGGGCGGACTCACGTGGGCGCACGTGGTCGGCATCGAAATGGCAGGAGAACACCGAGCCCTTGCCGACTTCGCTTTCGATCTCCAGCCGCGCATGGTGCAGGCCGAGGATGTGCTTGACGATCGACAGGCCCAGGCCGGTACCGCCGCTCTCGCGCGAACGGCTGCTGGAAACACGGTAGAAGCGTTCGGTCAGGCGCGGCAGGTGGTTGGCCGGAATGCCATAGCCGGAGTCGCGCACCGCCAGCACCGCGCCGTCGCCTTCGCGGCGGAATTCGACCGCAATGCGGCCGCCGGCCGGGGTGTAGCGCACCGCGTTGGTGACCAGGTTGGAGAAGGCGCTGTGCAGTTCCTTGGTCGAGCCCTGCAGGTCGACACCGGCCAGATCGTCGATGCTGATCTGGTGGCGGCCCTGGCTGTGCGCTTCGGCCTCGCGGCGCAGCGTGGCCAGCATCGGCTGCATGGCCACGGTCTCCTCCTCGCTGTGTTCCTGCGATTCCAGCCGCGACAGGGTCAGCAGGTCTTCCACCAGCTGGGCCATGCGTTGGCTCTGCTTGCGCATTTCTTCCAGCATCGGACCTGTGCCCGGGAAATCCTCCGGGTCCATCATGTCCAGGTAGCCGTGCACCACGGTGAGCGGCGTGCGCAGCTCATGTGAAACGTTGGCCACGAAGTCGCGGCGCACCTGCTCCAGGCGCAGCAGCTTGCTGACATCGCGGGCGATCAGCAGCCAGTAATCGGAGGAATAGGGAATCAGGCGCAGGTTCAGGCGGATCGCCGGATCGACCGGCGAGGGCACGTCCAGGATCGGCTCGGCATTGCGGCCGCCGGCCAGCCAATGCGCCAGCGGCATCGGCTGCAGGCGTTCGACCAGCGCCTCGCCGAGGTCGCCCGGATGGTGCAGGCCGAGCAGAGCGGTGGCCGCTTCGTTGAACCACTGCACGCGCTGGCTGTTGCGGTCCAGCACCACCACCGCATCGGGCAGCGCGGCGGCAGCGGCGCGGTAGCTGCGCAGCATGTCCAGCAGGCGGCGCTTGCGCACGCGCATTTCCACCTGGTTGCGGTACAGCAGGCGGTCCAGCTCGTTCCAGACACCGGTGCCTTCTTCGGCGGTGTCCCAGCGCTGGCGCGCGGTCAGCCGGCGCAGCACGCTGCGCAGGCGCCAGTAATGCCAGGCCAGCGTGGCCAGTGCGCCCAGCGCGATGCACAACCACAGGTGGCCCGTGAACCACCCCACCAGTCCGGCGAACAGCAGTACCGCGGCAACGGTGGCCAGGGTCTTCAACCAGGCAGAGCGGATGTGGCGGGGCATTGCGATCTCGTCGTTGAGGTGCGGCGGTTCACTGGGGGGAACCGAGGGTTATAGCAGAGTTGCCGGCACCGGCACCCGCGGGTGCGCGGCGCCGGCACGACGAGACTCAGGTGGCCGTGGAAAAGCGGTAACCGGCGCCGCGCACGGTCTGCACCATGTTTTCGGCGTTGAACGGTTCCAGCGTCTTGCGCAGGCGGCGGATGTGCACATCGATGGTGCGTTCTTCCACATACACGCTGCCGCCCCACACATGGTCCAGCAGCTGGGCGCGGGTATAGACGCGCTCGGGGTGGGTCATGAAGAAGTGCAGCAGGCGGTACTCGGTCGGGCCGATCGGCACCGGCTGGTCGTTGGCGAACACGCGATGGGCAGCGCCATCGATGCGGATCGGGCCGACCGCCACGCTGCCATCCTCATCGTCCTCGCGGGCACGACGCATGACCGCGCGGATGCGGGCCAGCAGTTCGCGCGCCGAGAACGGCTTGACCACGTAATCGTCGACACCGGCTTCCAGGCCACCGACGCGGTCGTTCTCTTCGCCGCGGGCGGTCAGCATGATGATCGGCACTTCGCGGGTCAGTGTTTCCTTGCGCCAGCGACGGGCCAGGTCCAGGCCGCTGGTGCCGGGCAGCATCCAGTCCAGCAGGATCAGGTCGGGGACGCGGTCGGCGATCGCGGTCTGGGCCTCACGGGCATCGCCGGCGTGGACCGGTTCGTAATCGCCCTTGCGGAGGGCGAAGGCGACCATTTCACGGATCGCGGGCTCGTCGTCGACGATCAGGATGCGTTTCTGCACGAGGACACCGTAGGGCTCGGTTACTGGAGTGGTGCCAGTAGACTACGGTTTGATGACATGTTTGTGACTACCCGGCCGGAACCGGCCGCGATTGCCATCGGCCGGTCATGCGCGGCTCAGCGGCGGTCCAGATCCGGGTCCTGCACGCCCTGCCGGCGCAGTTCCAGCACGGTGGGGGTGATCGCCTCGATCCGCGCATCCACCCGGGCGCGGCCGATGTAGTCCAGGGCCGGGTTGCGCTTGAGCGCCTGCAGCTGCATCAGCGCCTGCTCCGGGCGCCCGCTGAGGAAGGCGGCCTCGGCATAGGCCTCGCTGGCCCGCACGCTGTCACCGGCCAGCTCGCTGGCGCGGGCGTAGCGCTGCTGGAAGACCGGATCGTTACCACTTTGCGACAGCAACGGCCGCAGCATGGCCTGGGCACGCTTGCCGGCGTCGGGGTTGCCCTGTTCGTTGAGGATCTCGGCATAGGTCAGCGCCACCGGGCGGCTGTTGGGGTGCTCGCGCAGCAGCTGCTCGAACCGGCTGTTGGCCTGCGCGGCCTGGCCCGCCCGCGACTCGGCCTCACCCAGGCCCAGGGCCAGCCACAGGTTGCCCGGATGGTCCTGCAACAGGCCGGCCAGCGTCTGCCGGGCCTGGCCGGCGCCACTGCGGCCACCGCGCATCACCGCCAGGGCCTGGCCGTAGCGCTGTGCGTCATTGAGGCCGTTCTTCTGGCGCTTGGCCAGGTCGGCATATTCGCGCTCCAGCTCGGGGGTCGAGTCGGCGCTGAGCACGCGCAGGCGCTCACGTGCCCAGTCGAAGTCGCCGCTGGCGCCACGGCTGAGCTGCCCCATCGGGACACGCAGCACACTGGCCGGCAGCAACGGGTTGTTGCCGCGCAACAGGGGTTCGGCCAGGCCGGGGTCGGCCGGGTCCACCCGTTCCCTGCGCTCGCCGGTCGGCGTTGTGGTGGTCAGCAGCACCGTGTCCTTCTTCATCTGCTCGGCGCGGGCCTTGGCCTCGCTGATGCGGGTGATGTTGACCGGGTGGGTGCGCAGGAACTCCGGCACGCTGTAGCCGCCCTCGTTGCCACGCATCGCTGCCGACATCCGCTCGAAGAAGCCGGCCATCGCATCCACGTCGTAGCCGCTGCGCGACAGGGTGCGGATGCCCAGGCGGTCGGCCTCGGACTCATTGGAGCGGGTGTAGTTGATCTGCCGCTGCTGCATCAGGCCCATGCCCGAGCTGATCGCGGCCATGGTGGCGTTGCCCGAGGAGCTGCTGTTGCTGGCCTGGGCGGCGACCACCGCCGCCAGCATGCCCAGCAGGATCGGGATCTGGTCGCGCTGGGCACGTTCGACCCCGCGCAGCACATGCTGCTGGGTGACGTGGGCGATTTCGTGGGACAGCACCGCGGCCACCTCGTCCTCGCGCTCGGCGGTCAGCACCAGGCCGGCGTTGACCCCGATGTAGCCGCCCAGGGTGGCAAAGGCGTTGATCTGGCGGTCCTTCATCACAAAGAAGGTGTAGGGCTGGCGCGGCTGGTCGCTGTTGGAGCCGAGCCGGGTGCCCATGGTCTGCAGCCAGTCGTTGACCAGCGGATCATCCAGCAGGTAACCGTAGTTGCGCAGCTCGCGCAGCATCATCGCGCCGTACTCGGCCTGGCGCGCCGGGGTCAGCAGCTCGCCGGCCGAAGAGCCGATGTCGGGCAGCTTCTCCTGGGCCCGGGCCAGCGGCATGGCCAGGGTCAGGGTGACGGCGGTAGTCAGCAGCAGGGCTCGCAAGCAGAAGGTCCTCGGGCGGGGCCCGCCCAGCGTGGCAGGGCAGGGGGCAACCATTCGTTAATCCACAGTGTTGCGGCCGTGGCGTGGAAATTCCAGCGCACCGGTACCATATGTAGACCGTCGATCCATCGTGGAGTTTCCCGTGACAGCCCAGACCGCCGGCGGTGCCCCCGCCATCACCATCTATTCCACCGCCGTCTGCCCCTACTGCGTGGCCGCCAAGAACTTCCTCAAGAGCAAGGGCCAGCAGTGGACCGAGGTCCGCATCGACCTGGACCCGGTCGAGCGCGAGAAGATGATGGCGCTGACCCGCCGCACCAGCGTGCCGCAGATCTTCGTCGGCGACGTCCATGTCGGCGGCTACGACGACATGATGGCCCTGCACCGTGAAGGCAAGCTCGAGCCGCTGCTGGCCGGGCAGGGCCAGGCATGAGCGCGGCCGACGACGGCAGCAAGGACCGCATCGCCGAGTTCACCGACTTCCGCAAGCGCATGAACGAGCGCATCCTGGGTGAACCCAACCAGGTGGTGCGCCGCTTCTTCGCGCTGGACACGCAGACCTACCAGGCCGGCGCGCTGGACGTGAAGACCAAGGAGCTGCTGGGCCTGGTGGCCTCGATGGTGCTGCGCTGCGATGACTGCATCAGCTACCACGTGGCCCAGTGCAAGGACGCCGGGGTGAGCCGCGAAGAGTTCTTCGAGACCTTCTCGGTCGGCCTGGTGGTGGGCGGCTCGATCGTGATTCCGCACCTGCGCCGCGCGGTCGACTTCCTCGACCAGCTCGAGGGCGGCGCCGCCGCCCCGGCAGCGCACGAGCACTGAGGTAGTGCCGGCCGCTGGCCGGCAACCCCGACCATGCCGGGTTCAGGCAATGCCGGCCAGCGGCCGGCACTACCGGGCCGGCGAGGGGGCCTGCCCCGCGATCCAGCAGCCCAGGAGCCCCCTTGTTGTTCAAGGGGGCGCGCCGACAGGCGCGGGGATAAGGTGGAATGGGCGGGCAATTCTGCCTTACCCGGCTCGGACTAATTGCCTATTTGGGGTCTCTGAGCCGGGTAAGGCATAATTGCCGGTGAAACTTCCTTTGCGCCGGCGTTTCCGGGCACGTCCGGACGGCGTTTTTCCCCCTGTTCGGAACATCGATCAATGACGCAGAAAATTACGGTCATCCGCGGCGACGGCATTGGCCCGGAAATCATGGACGCCACCCTGTTCGTGCTCGACCAGCTCAACGCTGGCCTGGAGTATGAAGATGCCGACGCCGGCCTGGTGGCCCTGGAAAAGCACGGCGACCTGATGCCGGCGGTGACCCTGGAATCGATCGCGCGCAACAAGGTGGCGCTGAAGAGCCCGCTGACCACCCCGGTCGGTGGTGGCTTCACCTCGATCAACGTCAGCCTGCGCCGTCATTTCGACCTGTACGCCAACGTGCGTCCGGCCCACACCTTCCCGAACACCAAGTCGCGTTTCGACAATGTCGACCTGATCACCGTTCGTGAGAACACCGAAGGCGCTTACCTGGCCGAAGGCCAGGAAGTGTCGGCCGATGGCGAGACCGCTTTCTCCGGCACCCGCATCACCCGCAAGGGCTCCGAGCGCATCGTGCGCTACGCCTTCGAGCTGGCCCGCAGCGTCGGCCGCAAGAAGGTCACCGCGGTGCACAAGGCCAACATCATCAAGTCGACCTCGGGCCTGTTCCTGAACGTCGCCCGTGAAGTGGCCGCGCAGTACCCGGACATCGAGTTCCAGGAAATGATCGTCGACAACTGCTGCATGCAGCTGGTGATGCGTCCGGAACAGTTCGACGTGATCGTCACCACCAACCTGTTCGGCGACATCATCTCCGACCTGTGCGCCGGCCTGGTCGGCGGCCTGGGCCTGGCCCCGGGTGCCAACATCGGCAAGGACGCGGCGATCTTCGAAGCCGTGCACGGTACCGCGCCGGACATCGCCGGCCAGGGCAAGGCCAATCCGTGCGCGCTGCTGCTGGCAGCCGCACAGATGCTGGACCACGTCGGCCAGCCGGAAAACGCCGAGCGCCTGCGCAAGGCCATCGTCGCCACCATGGAAGCCAAGGACTCGCTGACCGGCGACCTGGGCGGCACCGGCACCACCATGAGCTTCGCCAAGGCCATCGCCAGCCGCCTGTAAGCGGCCGGCGTTCCGGCTGGAGATCGTCTTAGCGATGTCCAGTCCGTGCCCGCATGGGTTGAAGACGGGCCGTCCTTGTACGGCCCGTCTGCGCTTTTAACTGTGGCTTTTCACCAGCAGGGTTTTTCAGATGCCTGAGGCGGCCGTGTGGGTCGTGGCGGCCGTTGCCGTCTATGCAATCGGCGTGGCCATCTACGCCGTCTTCTATTGGCCGTGGTCCCGCGCTCAGCGCGCGCTACGCCGCCTGCGCACGCATGGGGCGCCCCTCCGCAGCATGCGGGAGAGCGAGGCGCGCATCCTGCGGTTGGTCGAATTTCCGGCAGGATTGCCTGTGTATCTGCTCGAAGGCAACTGTGCGGCGTTCGTGATCAGGAGCAGGATCTCTCCGGCCCAGCATGTGCAGACGCTGGCCGACGTCCCCGTGAGGTATCCGGCAGGCCTTGCAAGTGCCGTGCGCGCGGGCAGCAATACTGCCGAAGTGGTGCTGGGTCGTGACCACGCGATGATCGTGCGACTCAATGGGGTCAAGCTGACCCCGTAGCGTCGGGCCATGCTTGGCCTTGCTTTCAAGGGCCCCGGACGAAAAGCAGAAGCAGTCGAGCACGGCTCGACTCTACAGTGCGTTTTTCGCACAGATCATGTGCTGTTACATGGCTGGTTCGTGCGTCAGGCGCTCCGCATCCTGTGCCCCACACCCATCGCACAGGAATCCGCACATGAACCTCACCGCCTTTGGCCTGGCCAGCCTGATCGGCATGGCCGCCGCTGCCCCGGTTGCCGCCGTCGAGCCATCCCACCCCACCATCCGCCACATGGCCGGCGCGCCGTCGGTGGCCGCGCTGGATGCAGCGAAGACCGCCGTGCTGGTGATCGACTTCCAGAACGAGTATTTCGATGCCAGCGCCGCATCGGGCTTTGCCGGTGGCCGCATGGTCATCCCCGATGGCGTGGCTGCGCTGCGCCAGGCCAAGCGGGTGGTCGAATTTGCCGACGCCAACGGCATCCGCGTGATCCACGTGCAGCACGTGCTGCCGGCCGGTGCGCCGCTGTTTGCACAGGGCAGCGTCAATGCGGCCTTCCATCGCGACCTGCAGCCGCGCAAGGGCGAGACCGTGGTGCAGAAGGACAACGTCAGCGTGTTCGCTGGCAGCTCGGCCGCGGTGCTCGACACGGTGCTGAAGGACGCCGGCATCGACACGCTGATCGTCACCGGTCTGCAGACCCACGCCTGCGTGGCCGGTGCCGCGCGCGATGCGGCCGCTGCGCCGCGCGGCTATCGGGTGATCGTGGCCTCCGATGCCAGTGCCAGCCGTGACCTGGACCTGGCCAATGGCGGTCGCATCGATCATCGCGTGCTGCACGAGGCCTCGCTGGCGCAGATCGAGGACACCTTCGGTGATGTCATGCGTACCGATGCGATTCTGGCGCTGCCGGTGCGCAAGGCCGGCAACGGCGCTTGATAAGCTGGCGGGGTCCGCACGTCGCGGGCCCCGCCCTGTGGAGCCGACCACCGATGGACCACTTTGCCGCTCTGCGCGCGCTGCGCGCCATCGTTGATGCTGGCAGTTTTACCGCCGCCGCCGAGCGCCTGGGCACCACGCACTCGGCGATGTCACGGCAGCTGCGCCAGCTGGAAGAGCACCTGCAGGTTCGCCTGCTCGATCGCAACAGCCGACGGTTGTCATTGACCGAAGCCGGACGCGACTACTACCGGGAGGCCGGCGCGCTGCTGGACCGCCTGCAGGAAGTCGATGACCGCGCGCGCGCCGGGCAGGCGCAGCCCAGCGGCACCGTGCGGATCAGTGTGCCGCAGGTGGTGGCCAGCCAGGAGTTGCCGCAGTGGCTGCCATCATTCCTGCAGCGCTACCCGCAGGTGACGCTGGACCTGTCGGCCGATGACCAGCTGGTGGATGTGGTCGGTGGTGGCTTCGACCTGGCCCTGCGCATCGCCGCCACGTTGCCGGACAGCCAGCTGGTCGCGCGCGAACTGGCCAGCTGTCCGCGCATCCTGGTGGCTGCGCCGGTCTATCTGGCACGTCATGGTCTGCCGCGGCAGGCTGCGGATCTCGAACAACACACGCTGCTGGGATTCAGTCCCACCCCGTCAATGCCGCCCTGGCAGCTGCAGGGGCCGCGCGGTGCCAGCGTGAGCATCGAGGCCGGCCAGCGCCTGCGCGTGGATGCCACGCCCGCGCTGTATGCCGCCGCGCTGGCCGGAATGGGCATCAGCCTGTTCACTGCACTGACCGTCCAGGAGGACCTGCGCGCGGGCCGCTTGATCCGCGTGTTGCCGGCCTGGCATGCCGGGCAGCGCCGCTACTTCGCGTTGTATCCGCATGCACGTGCACTGGCGCCGAAAGTGCGCGTGCTGGTCGAGCACCTCGCAGCGCACTACGCTGCCCAGGTGGGCGCGGCAGGGTAGCCGCGCATCTGCAACCGAGGTGGTGATGGAGTCGGTGTATCTGCTGGTCGCGCTCGGCGCGATCGTCGCTGGATTCGTGCAGGGCTTGTCCGGCTTCGCCTTCGGCATGGTGGCGATGTCGTTCTGGGCGTGGGGACTGGAGCCGCGCCTGGCCGCCACGCTGTCGGTGTTCGGCGCGCTGGTCGGCCAACTGGTGGCGGTGTTCACCGTGCGCCGCGGTTTCAACCTGCGCCTGCTGCTGCCGTTCGTGCTGGGCGGGCTGGCCGGCATTCCGATGGGCGTGATGGTGCTGCCGCAGCTGGACATGGACTGGTTCAAGGCGCTGCTGGGCGGCTTCCTGGCACTGTGGTGCCCCGTGATGCTGATGGCGCGGTCGTTGCCGCCGGTCACCGTCGGCGGCCGCGTGGGCGATGCGATCGCAGGCATGGCCGGGGGTGTGCTCAGCGGCATTGGCGGTTTCGCCGGACCGGTGCCGACGCTGTGGAGCACGCTGCGGGGCTTCGGCAAGGACGAGCAGCGTGCGGTCATCCAGAATTTCAATCTGGCGATGCTGGCAGTGACCATGGCCACCTATGTCGGAAGTGGCCTGGTGACGCGGCAGATGCTGCCGTACTTCGCCATCGTGGCACCGGCGATGCTGGTGCCGACGCTGTTGGGCGCGCGGGTCTACATCGGCATCAGTGAAGCGCGTTTCCGGCAGGTCGTGCTGAGCCTGCTGACCGCTTCCGGCATCGCGCTACTGGCGTCGTCACTGCCGGTGCTGCTGGCCGGGCGGTAGCTGTGGAAGGTCATGGGATCCTGCTCCGTAGCGTCGAGCAAGCTCGACGCTACGAAAAAGCCGCGACCCTTGTGGATCACGGCTTGTCGTTTACGGCACGCCAGGACTCAGCGCTGCTGGATCTTCGACAGCAGTCGCAGGAACTCCACATACAGCCAGACCAGGGTCACCATCAGGCCGAATGCGCCATACCATTCCATGTACTTCGGCGCGCGCTGGGCCACGCCGGTCTCGATGAAGTCGAAATCCAGCACCAGGTTGAGTGCGGCCACTACCACCACGAACAGGCTGAAGGCGATGCCCAGCCAGCTGGCGTCGTGGATCACCGGCACGTTGATGTTGAAGAAGCCGAGTACGAACGAGGCCAGGTAGAGCAGGGCAATGCCCCCGGTGGCGGCGACCACGCCCATCTTGAAGTTCTCGGTGGCCTTGATCACGCCGCTGCGGTAGGCGATCAGCAATGCGGCCAGCGTGCCGAAGGTCAGCAGCACGGCCTGGAACACGATGCCCGGGTACTTCATGTTGAACAGGGCCGAGACCGCGCCCAGGAACAGGCCTTCGACCAGTGCGTACATCGGCGCGGTGACCGGCGACCATTCCTTCTTGAAGATGGTGATCAGCGCCAGCACCAGGCCACCGATCGCGCCGCCCATGGCGTACAGGCCGGCAGCGCCGGTCATCTGGCCGTACGCGTCGACCGACTGGTTCCAGGCGAAGGCGGCGGTCAGCACGGTCAACAGCAGCAGGATGCCGGTCTTGTTGGCGGTGCCGTTGAGGGTCATCACCTGGTCGGGGCGGGTCACCACCGAACCGTTGGCGAGGTCGAGGAAAGTCGACTCGGAAAGAGCCGGGTTGCCGCTGCGCATGCGCGTTCTCCGTGCGAATGAGGGTCTGGACGGCCATCCGGCCGATCACCGCGAGCATAGCCGATGACCGCGCACGGCGCTGTTGCCGGCGCCTGCGTCGCGCTGCCCGCGTTGACAGTTCGCAATGCGCTTGGCGACAATGACCAGCTCCCCGGGCCCGCCCGAGGGGATTGCAAGACCGGGGTATAGCGCAGTCTGGTAGCGCGCCTGCTTTGGGAGCAGGATGTCGGGGGTTCGAATCCCTCTACCCCGACCAATCCCACATCACGTCGGATTGGACACCGTTCCGGTTCGGGCGCCCGTAGCTCAACTGGATAGAGCACCGGCCTTCTAAGCCGGCGGTTACAGGTTCGATTCCTGTCGGGCGCGCCATTGGAATCAATGGTTTATAGATTATCTTGATGCTGGCGGAGCCTCTCCGGGGAACACCGGGGATGCGCGGATCGCGACATCGTGGGCAACAAAAAAGGCCAGCGCGGTGCGCTGGCCTTTCTGCGTCCTGGCGGGGCACTGCGTTGCAGTGCCCCGCGTGGATCACAGCTGCTCGAGTTCGCCCACATCAACCCTGCCGCCACCGCAGTTGCCGTGGCAGCCGCCGCCGATCGGGCCGCTGCCGCCACCACCGCCGCCGCCGCCGCCACCACCACCACCACCGCCGCCACGTGCAGGGGGCGGCAGGACGGTGGAAACAACCGTGCCACTGTCGAACACCTGGTTGTAGCGCAGGGTGTAGTCCGCGCAGACAATGCCATTGCACACCGTCAGGGTGTCGCCGGGCTTCATCCGGTTCGCGACCTGCCACACGGTCCCGCTCGAGGGGCTCAGGCGCTCACGCTCCCGGGACAGCACGCGATACGTTGCTTCATCCGGATTCGGTACGGTGACCGTGCACTCGCTGCAGTTGAGAACGCCGCGATTGGCCGCAGACGCCTCCCAGGCAGTCAGGAGTACCAGTGCGCCGAGCAGGATCGAAAGATGCTTCGTTCGAAACCCTGGAGTGTCCTTGATTCCCACAGTTTTCATGTTTTCCTTTCCCCTATTTCAGGATGCAACAGTTCTGATAGATGTTTTCAGCAAGGGTTCGTGAGTTGGCCTTCTCCTCCTGAGTCAGGTCTTTCTCGTAGCGCATCAGATCGTCATGGGTGACCAGGCGCGGGTTGACCCTCTGCAACGCGCGCGCGTATGCCCAGGCGCGCACAGGGTCGGGTTGGGTGAAGCTGCCGGCGGCGTACGCTCTTTCCAGATCACCGAGTGCGGAAATGTTTCCCTGTGCAGCCAGTGCATCGAGATAGTTGAGCGCGGTCTCCTTCCATTGGCTGAGCCGGGCCGGATCCCGAATGGCGTCATCCAGTGAGCCGATGACCTTCTCGGGAGAGAGCGAGTAGGCGCGCATGGCTTCCTGCGAGCCCATGGCAGCAGCCTTGGAGAGCCAATCGGTGTGGTAGATGTCACGCTCCAGCGCCAGCGATTCGCACTCCTTGAGCAGGCGCTCGGATCGTTCCAGGAACCAGCCGCCCGCACCGACGCTGGCGGCCGAGTCAGCCAGTACGTCGGCGCGGTCCGAAGTGAAGGTCTGGCACTGCTCGATGGTCAGATGGATCTCGTAGGTTGCCGTGGCATCGCCGGCGTCGGAGCGCAGCATCAGTTGCCTGACGTGGGCGAGTGCATCGCCCGCAGGGCGGAATTCGTGTGCCCGGGTGATCTGGTAGGCCTTGGGTCCCACTGCGGTGTACGAGCCGGGCGGGATCCTGCTGTCCCTCTCAAGCCGCTGTGCGGTTGCCGCACCGGAGCCTGGCGGCTGCGCCTGCCGGGTTGATTCCTGCGACGGGCCGATGCGTCTGGTTGCATCCGCGTGCATGGCATCTGCAGGCGCCTGCTGCAGGTGGACGAACAGTGCAATGGCCGCCACTGTCAGCACCGCTGCCAGTGCGATCACTCCGATTAGCCGTTTTCTCATCTGGTGTTTCACCTTCGTTGCCGGACGGGACAGGGTTTCAAACGTCCGCCTCGCCTTCCATGTCCCGCTGCTAACGGTGCATGAGCGGACCTCCCCCACTGTCATTCGCGATCCGTTCACTATTCGTTCATCTATTGTTCACGCGTCAGCTCGCCGATGAG
Source organism: Stenotrophomonas sp. CS3K5 (assembly GCF_059515225.1). NCBI lineage: Bacteria > Pseudomonadati > Pseudomonadota > Gammaproteobacteria > Lysobacterales > Lysobacteraceae > Stenotrophomonas > Stenotrophomonas sp. CS3K5. Next base: position 478,220 of record NZ_JCAKRX010000001.1, on the reverse strand, counting down.
GATCGGGGGCTGGCGCCCGGAATTGGGCGTCGGAGGTGTTGCGGTGGCGGGCCGTCCGTGCGCTGCGGCGCAATGCCACAAAGTGGTGGGTGGACAGCCGTGTGTCGTGTTGTCTGGATGGCCGATCCGTTTCCGCGTCCATCACCGGACCGCGCGTTTCCGACCATGCGTGGCCAATGACGTAGGCGTGCATCGCACTGCGTCCACACCTGGCCGCAGGAGAGTGGAGAACACGCGCGATGTTGTGGGTCGCCGCAGAGCAGAAACGCGGCTGGCGCCGCTGACCGTTCGCGGCACAGGGTGCGAAATTGTGGCCACGCATCGCTGATGCGGGTGCCTGCACATCAATGTGAAGAAACGCTTGCAATTCCTTCGCGACTCCCGGAAAATGCCGGACTCGCTTCGGGGGACGGACTTCTGGTTCCACCCGGTTGCAAAGCATCAAGGTTCCAACGCCAGCCTCTTCGGCGAGGGAGCAAGCGTTTCAGTGGTGGCTGTAGCTCAGTTGGTTAGAGTACCGGATTGTGATTCCGGTGGTCGGGGGTTCGAATCCCCTCAGCCACCCCACTGTTTCAACCGCTTCGGCGCAGCCGAAACGGTATTGCAATAAACAGAATGCACGCTACAATGTGCGTCTGAGTTTCACGGGCCGTTAGCTCAGTTGGTAGAGCAGTTGACTCTTAATCAATAGGTCCAAGGTTCGAATCCTTGACGGCCCACCAAGACGGAAGCCACCTGGTACGCCAGGTGGCTTTTTTCTTTAAGTGTGACTCCTTCCTTTTGTTGGATCACACGCGGCAGACCCCGCCTGGCGTGGATCTGCCGCAGCAGCGGGATCGCAGTGCTGGTTTCAACGATGTTGAAAATAGTGCTTGCGCCCACCGAGCGGATCGGGTCATAATTCGCGCCCCGATTTCGGGCTGTTAGCTCAGTTGGTAGAGCAGTTGACTCTTAATCAATAGGTCCAAGGTTCGAATCCTTGACAGCCCACCAGACGAAAGCCACTTGGTCTACCAAGTGGCTTTTTTCTTGCCCGCGCATCTGGCTGGCCTTCATCCACGCATGGCGTGGATCTACTGAAGCGGTGATGAAACCCGGGGCATACGCGTCATCGGTGTTTTCAATGCTGTGCGCTGCTTCTCACCGCAGCGCCTCCTGCATCGCACCCAATGGTGGTTCCGCGCCGATGGCGCATGCATGGAGGACCATCCTGATGGCTGATTTCAATCGACTGCGCCTGGCGCTGCTGTTGCCGTTCGCACTGGTGGCGCTGACCGCGTGTGAGGCTGGGAGTGAGGCTGCCGGACATGATGCCGCTGCGCAGAGTGCTCCGGCTGCTCCGGCCGGGGAGGTGATGCCGATGCAGCCGACCGCGCCGATGGAGGGGGCGGCGCCGTCCGGGGCGGTGCAGATGCGCCGGACCGATGACGGCGGTGTTGAGATCCGCAAGATGGACGCAGCGGACGGGCAGGGCGCTGGCGCGGCGCCGGCCGAACCCCGACAGCCCTGATCCATCAGCGTCCCGGGCGGCTGCCGGCCGCCCGGGACGGCATATTCAGCTTTGTGCAGGCCTTCCGCTTCCTGCGTCCGCCTGCGACAATGAACGCCTGTGCCGGCCACGCGAAAGTGGCGGAATTGGTAGACGCCCTGGATTTAGGTTCCAGTGCCGCAAGGCGTGGGGGTTCGAGTCCCCCCTTTCGCACCAGTGCCGGCCTGTCCCCGCCCTGATTGGGCCATCGGCGCCCCCTTGACCGGCACGCGCTGGCAGTGCACGCCGAATTGGGCGAAACTAAAGGGCTGCGGCAAGCAGGCGCGTCCCAGACGTCGTGTCCTTACAACCGTTTCATCCCATCATCGAGCCGGGGGCCTGGGCCACCGGTGGCAGGAGTCAACATGCAAGCTTCGATCGAATCCACCGGCAACCTGGAACGCCGCCTGAGCTTCTCGCTGCCGGAAGACCGTCTGCAGAGCCACATCGTCGGCCGCCTGGGCGAAATCGCCCGTACCACCCGCATCAAGGGTTTCCGTCCGGGCAAGGTGCCGGCCAAGGTGATCGAGCAGCGCTTCGGCGCGCAGGTCCGTGGCGAGGCGCTGGACGGCCTGCTGCGCGAAACCTTCGACGCGGCCGTGCGTGAGCATGACCTGCGCATCGTCGGCAGCCCGCGCATCGACAAGGGCGAGGAGGGTGAATTCTCCTTCGTGGCCACCGTGGAAGTGGTGCCGGACTTCGGCGACCTCGACGTCAGCAAGCTGACAGTGGTGCGCCACACCGCCGAGATCAGCGACGCTGACATCGACCAGATGATCGAGAACCTGCAGAACCAGCGCCGTACCTGGGCCCCGGTCAGCCGTGGCGCGCAGGACGGTGACCTGGTGGCCGTGGAGACCTGGTCGCAGGCCGGCGAAGAGCGCCTGCCGGCCGAAGGCACCGAGAAGGGTTCGATCGTGCTCGGCCAGGGCATGATGTTCGACACCATCGAGAAGGGTCTGGTCGGCCTGGCCAAGGGTGAAGAGAAGACCCTGGACGTCGACTTCCCGGCGGACTGGCGCGTGCCGGTGCTGGCGGGCAAGACCGTGCAGGTCACCGTCAAGGTGACTGAAGTGTCCGAGCCGGTCGTGCCGGCGGTGGACGAAGCCTTCATCAAGAGCTTCGGCGTGAAGGGCGGCGACGTCGAGCAGTTCCGCAGCGACATCCGCGCCAACCTGGAGCGTGAGCTGAAGGGCGCGCTGATGAACCGCCTGCGCCGCGAAGTGGGTGAGCAGCTGATCGCCGCTTACTCCTCGGTGGAAATGCCGCCGCGCTTGGTCGACAACGAAGCCCGCGCCATGCTGGCCCAGCAGGTCGAGCAGATCCGCCGCAACGGCCAGAACGTCGGTGAGATCCCGGCCGACGCCCACGAAGGCTTCAAGGACGCGGCTGCCAAGCGCGTGCTGGTCGGCCTGGTGGTGGGTGAAGTGGCCCGCACCAATGATCTGCGCCTGGAACCCAAGCGCCTGAACGAAACGATGCGTCTGATCGCTTCGACCTACGAAGAGCCGGAACAGGTCATTGAGATGTACCGCAACGACCCCCAGCTGATGTCTGGCCTGCAGAACCGTGTGATGGAAGAGCAGGTGATCGACTGGATCGCCGAGCGTGCCCAGCACACCGAAGAGAAGCTGTCGTTCCAGGACGCGATCCGCCAGTAAGCCTGGGCGGATCACCGCATCCCCCGCGCCGTTGCCGGCGCGGGGTTGTTTCCCCCCAAGACAGGTACCTCACGTAATGGACAACCGAACCAAAGCCCTGAACCTGGTTCCGATGGTGGTCGAGCAGACCAGCCGCGGCGAGCGTGCCTACGACATCTATTCGCGCCTGTTGAAGGAGCGCCTGATCTTCCTCGTGGGCCCGATCGACGATCACATGGCCAACGTGGTGGTGGCGCAGTTGCTGTTCCTGGAATCGGAAAACCCGGAAAAGGACATCAACATCTACATCAACTCGCCGGGTGGCGTGGTCACCGCCGGCATGGCGATCTACGACACCATGCAGTACATCAAGCCGAATGTGAGCACCACCTGCATCGGCCAGGCCGCCTCGATGGGCGCCCTGCTGCTGGCCGCGGGCGAAGCCGGCAAGCGCTATGCGCTGCCGAACTCGCGCGTGATGATCCACCAGCCGCTGGGCGGCTATCAGGGCCAGGCCACCGACATCGACATTCACGCGCGTGAGATCCTGACCCTGCGTTCGCGCCTGAACGAGATCCTGGCCAAGCACACCGGCCAGTCGCTGGAGACGATCGCCCGCGATACCGAGCGCGACAACTTCAAGAGCGCCTTTGAAGCCCAGGCCTACGGTCTGGTCGACCAGGTGCTGGAGCGTCGTCCGGATGAGTCGATCCAGGCCGGCTGACCGGCCTTCACGGGGCCAGGGAGGCTCCGTTCCTGCAGGGTCGGGCGGGACTGGTGTCCCCTCGGCCCTGTGCTATTCTCGAATCGAACCCCCGTTCAGCGGGTGGGGTAACTGGGTAAGCGAAGCATGAGCGAAGACCGCCAAGGTCGTTCCACGGACACCGGCAAGATCCTCTACTGCTCTTTCTGCGGCAAGAGCCAGCATGAAGTGCGCAAGCTGATTGCGGGTCCGAGCGTGTTCATCTGCGATGAATGCGTGGAGCTGTGCAACGACATCATCCGTGAGGAACTTGAGGAAAAGGCGCAGTCGGCGCGCAGTTCGCTGCCCAAGCCGCGCGAGATCCTCGAGGTTCTCGACCAGTACGTGATCGGCCAGAACCGCGCCAAGCGCACCCTGGCCGTGGCCGTGTACAACCACTACAAGCGCATCGAGAGCCGTCAGAAGAACGACGACGTCGAACTGGCGAAGTCGAACATCCTGCTGGTCGGCCCGACCGGTTCGGGCAAGACCCTGCTGGCCGAGACCCTGGCCCGCCTGCTCAACGTGCCGTTCACCATGGCCGACGCCACCACGCTGACCGAAGCCGGTTACGTGGGCGAGGACGTGGAGAACATCATCCAGAAGCTGCTGCAGAAGTGCGACTACGACGTCGAGAAGGCGCAGCAGGGCATCGTCTACATCGATGAGATCGACAAGATTTCGCGCAAGAGCGAGAACCCGTCGATCACCCGCGATGTGTCCGGCGAAGGCGTGCAGCAGGCGCTGCTGAAGCTGATCGAAGGCACCGTGGCCAGCGTTCCGCCGCAGGGCGGCCGCAAGCACCCGCAGCAGGAATTCCTGCAGGTGGACACCAAGAACATCCTGTTCATCTGCGGCGGTGCGTTCGCCGGGCTGGACAAGGTGATCCAGGCCCGTTCCACCGACGTGGGCAGCATCGGCTTCGGTGCCAAGGTCAAGAGCAGCGAGCGCAAGCAGGAAGTGGGCAAGGTGCTGGCCGAAGTCGAGCCGGAAGACCTGATCAAGTTCGGCCTGATTCCCGAGTTCGTCGGCCGCCTGCCGGTGGTGGCGACCCTGGAGGAACTGGACGAGCCGGCACTGATCAAGATCCTGACCGAGCCGAAGAACGCCATCACCAAGCAGTTCAAGAAGCTGTTCGAGATGGAGAACGTCGAGCTGGAGTTCCGTCCGGACGCGCTGTCGGCCATTGCCCGCAAGGCGCTCAAGCGCAAGACCGGTGCCCGTGGCCTGCGCACCATCGTCGAATCGGTCCTGCTGGACACCATGTACGACCTGCCGTCGCAGGAAAACGTCAGCAAGGTGGTGGTGGACGAGTCGGTGATCGAGCACAAGTCCGAGCCGTACCTGATCTACCAGACACCGGCGGCCCCTGAACAGAAGGCCGCAGGCGCCGAGTGATCCTTCCAGGTTGTTGATTGGAAAGGATTTTCAAGGAATGCCTTGCATCTGAAAGCCGATGGCCCCATAACGGGGCCATCGGCTTTTTTTGTCTCCGGAAGATGCCCTCCCGGAGGCGGTTTTCCCCTTCCCTGGAGCCCCCATGGCCCGTTCCCCAAGTGAAACCCTCGACCTGCCGGTCCTGCCGCTGCGCGACGTAGTGGTGTTCCCGCACATGGTCATCCCGCTGTTCGTCGGTCGTGACAAGTCCATGCACGCGCTCGAACAGGCAATGGAATCGGACAAGCGCATCCTGCTGCTGGCGCAGAAGTCGGCCGAGACCGACGACCCGCATGCGGCCGACCTCTACCAGGTCGGTACGCTGGCGCAGGTGCTGCAGCTGCTGAAGCTGCCCGACGGCACCATCAAGGTGCTGGTCGAAGGCCTGTCGCGCGTGCAGGTCACCCACGTCGACGAGCGCAACGGCTCGCTGCACGGCCAGGCGGTGGAGATCGACGCCGTTGACGGTCGCGAGGCGCGCGAGGTCGAAGCGATCGCACGCTCGCTGATGTCGCTGTTCGAGCAGTACGTGAAGACCAACCGCAAGCTGCCGCCGGAACTGCTGCAGACGCTGTCGGGCATCGATGAGCCGGCACGCCTGGCCGATACCATCGCCGCCCACATCAGCGTGCGCCTGGCCGACAAGCAGCGCCTGCTGGAGACGCTGGCGGTGAGCGAGCGCCTGGAGATGCTGGTCGGTCTGGTCGATGGCGAGATCGACGTGCAGCAGATGGAAAAGCGCATCCGCGGCCGCGTGAAGTCGCAGATGGAAAAGAGCCAGCGCGAGTACTACCTCAACGAACAGATGAAGGCCATCCAGAAGGAACTGGGTGACCTGGACGATGCGCCGGGCGAGCTGGAAGAGCTTGCGCGCAAGATCGCCGAAGCCGGCATGCCCAAGGCGGTGGAAGCCAAGGCGCGCAACGAACTGAACAAGCTCAAGCAGATGTCGCCGATGTCGGCCGAAGCGGCGGTCGTGCGCAACTACCTGGAGTGGCTGCTGGGCGTGCCGTGGAAGAAGCGCAGCAAGGTGCGCAAGGACCTGAAGGCCGCGCAGGACACCCTGGATGCCGATCACTACGGTCTGGAGAAGGTCAAGGACCGCATCCTGGAATACCTGGCGGTGCAGTCGCGGGTGAAGCAGATGAAGGGCCCGATCCTGTGTCTGGTCGGGCCGCCGGGCGTGGGCAAGACCTCGCTGGGCCAGTCCATCGCCAAGGCCACCAACCGCAAGTTCGTGCGCATGTCGCTGGGCGGCGTGCGCGACGAGGCCGAGATCCGTGGCCACCGCCGCACCTACGTCGGTTCGATGCCGGGCCGCATCGTGCAGAACCTCAACAAGGTCGGCAGCAAGAACCCGCTGTTCGTGCTCGATGAGATCGACAAGATGTCGATGGACTTCCGTGGCGATCCGTCTTCGGCGCTGCTGGAAGTGCTCGATCCGGAGCAGAACAACGCGTTCAACGACCACTACCTGGAAGTGGACCTGGACCTGTCCGAAGTGATGTTCGTGGCCACCTCGAACTCGCTCAACATTCCGGGCCCGCTGCTGGACCGCATGGAAGTGATCCGCATCCCCGGCTACACCGAGGATGAGAAGCTCAACATCGCCACCCGCTACCTGGTTCCGAAGCAGATCAAGGCCAACGGCCTGCAGCCGGAAGAGCTGGAGATCGGCAGCGATGCCATCCAGGACATCGTGCGCTACTACACGCGCGAATCGGGTGTGCGCAATCTGGAACGCGAGATCGCCAAGATCTGCCGCAAGGTGGTGAAGGAGATCGCGCTGGCCGGCCCGCAGCCGGCGGCGAAGGCGAAGAAGGGCGCGAAGAAGAAGGCGCTGGTGAGCGTGTCCGCCAAGAACCTGGACAAGTACCTGGGCGTGCGTCGCTTCGACTTCGGCCGCGCCGAGGAAGAAAACGAGATCGGCCTGGTCACCGGCCTGGCGTGGACCGAGGTGGGCGGCGACCTGCTGCAGATCGAATCGACGCTGGTGCCGGGCAAGGGCCAACTGATCCTGACCGGCCAGCTCGGCAACGTGATGAAGGAATCGGCGTCGGCGGCGTTGTCGGTGGTGCGTTCGCGCGCGGTCGGTTTCGGTATCGATCCGGAGTTCCTGCAGAAGCACGACGTGCACCTGCACGTGCCCGACGGCGCCACGCCGAAGGATGGCCCGAGTGCCGGTGCGGCGATGGTCACCTCGCTGGTGTCGATGCTGACCAGGGTGCCGGTGCGTGCCGACGTGGCGATGACCGGCGAGATCACGCTGCGCGGTCGCGTCACCGCCATCGGCGGGCTGAAGGAGAAGCTGCTGGCAGCGCTGCGCGGCGGCATCCGCACGGTCATCATTCCGGAGGAGAACCGCAAGGATCTGGCGGACATCCCGGCCAACGTCACCCGCGATCTGAAGATCGTGCCAGTGAAGTACATCGAAGAGGTGCTGGATCTGGCATTGGAGCGTCCGCTGGCGCCCAAGAAGGCGCGTAAGAGTGCGCAGCGCGTCACTGTGCGCAGCAAGGCCAAACCGAGTGGAAGCGCGCGCGTCAAGCATTGACGCGCGCTGTCCAATGGCCCGAAACCCGCGTCGTTGCTGGCTTTCCACCTTGCGTGGGGGTAGGGCCGCTGGTATAAAAGCAGCACTCGCGAATGAGTGATCGCTGTCAGCGATGACTGAATCGGCGAACCGTTTCCACATGGCGGCCGCATGCAGAACGCATGCGGTTGCTTCCCTGTCGAATAAGCGGAACCCACCGCCAAAGGAGTTGTAGAGAATGAACAAGACCGAATTGATCGATGCCGTTGCTGAAGCTGCCGACCTGACCAAGGCCGAGTCCAGCCGCGCTGTCGATGCCGTCGTTGCTGCCGTCACCAAGGCGCTGAAGGACGGCGATGCGGTCACCCTGGTTGGCTTCGGTACCTTCCAGGTCCGCGACCGTGCTGCCCGCACCGGCCGCAACCCGAAGACCGGCGACACCATCAAGATCGCTGCTTCGAAGAATCCGTCGTTCAAGGCTGGTAAGGCCCTGAAGGATGCTGTAAACTAAGCGGCTCGCTGGGGTGCTTAGCTCAGCGGTAGAGCGTCTCCTTTACACGGAGAGGGTCGGGGGTTCGAAACCCTCAGCACCCACCACAGCACCGCGGTAAAAGTTTGAGTGTGGAGCGGTAGTTCAGCTGGTTAGAATGCTGGCCTGTCACGCCGGAGGTCGCGGGTTCGAGTCCCGTCCGCTCCGCCATTCAACGAGGCCTCCGGCCAAAAGCTGGAGGCTTTGTTTTCTCCCCGGTCCAGGCCGGCAGGAAACAAAAGCAGCAACAACGCGGAGCGGTAGTTCAGCTGGTTAGAATGCTGGCCTGTCACGCCGGAGGTCGCGGGTTCGAGTCCCGTCCGCTCCGCCACTACATCGAGGCCCCCGGTTCAATGCTGGGGGCCTTGTCTTCTCCCCGGAAGGTTCGGGAGGAAGGCGAAAAGGTTTTTGCAAGAACGGAGCGGTAGTTCAGCTGGTTAGAATGCTGGCCTGTCACGCCGGAGGTCGCGGGTTCGAGTCCCGTCCGCTCCGCCATTGCAGAATTCTTAAGTCCCTGTGAAAAAACTTTGAAAAAAGTGTTCACCGGGCTGGGTTTCCAGGGAGTCTTCGGATATACTGGGCGCCTGCAAAGTTTCAGCGCGGAGCGGTAGTTCAGCTGGTTAGAATGCTGGCCTGTCACGCCGGAGGTCGCGGGTTCGAGTCCCGTCCGCTCCGCCAACTCTAAAAGCCCTCGGCGCAAGCCGGGGGCTTTTTCTTTGTGCCATCGCGAAGCGGTGCGCAGCCCACGCCGGTGCTGCTTTTGGTCCCTGCCACGAAGCGGGTTACACTGCCGGGCTCGCCAATCAGGCCTTGTGATTCCTCACCATGCTGCAGAAACTCCGCGACAAGACCTCAGGCTGGATCGTCACCGTGATCCTGGGGCTGCTGATGATTCCGTTCCTGTTCGTGATCGACAACAGCTACCTCGGTGGCGTTGGCGCACAGAACGTGGCCAAGGTTTCCGCGCCGCCGACCTGGTGGCGTTCGGCACCGTCGTGGTGGCCGGTGCGCATGCTGTGGCAGCACCATGAGATCAGTGCGCAGGATTTCCGCACCCGCTTCGAGCAGGAGCGCATGCGTGAGCGCCAGCAGCAGGGCGAGAACTTCGACCCGCGCGCGTTCGAAAGCACCCAGAACAAGCTGGCCGTGCTCGACCAGCTGATCGACGAGCAGGTGGTGCGCCTGGTCGGCGAGCAGGCCGGCGTGGTGATCGGTGATGGCGCGGTGCGCGAGTACATCGCCACGATGCCGGCCTTCCTCGATGCGAACGGCAAGTTCAACGAGAACAACTACCGCCTGGCGCTGGCCGGCGGCAATCCGCCGCGTACGCCGACCCAGTTCCAGGAGCTGGTGCGCGAGAGCCTGCAGCAGTCGGTGATCCCGGCCGGCCTGCAGAACTCCGGCTTCGTCACCCAGGCCGAAACCGAGCGCCTGCTGAAGCTGCTGGGCGAGACCCGCGACGTTGAACTGGCCGCGCTGCCGGAAGTGCCGGCCGATACCGCGCCGGTCACCGATGCACAGATCAAGCAGTGGTATGACAGCCATGGCAAGGATTTCCGCCAGGCCGAAACCGTCTCGCTGGAGTATGTCGAGATCAACGGTGGCAACCTGCCGGCACCGACCCCGGCCGATGAAGCAACCCTGCGCAAGCGCTATGAGGAAGAGAAGGCGAAGTTCACCTCGCCGGAGCAGCGCCAGGCCTCGCACATCCTGATCACCGGTGACGGTGCCGAAGCCAAGGCCAACAAGCTCGCGGCCGAAGCCAAGGCGGCCGGTGCCGACTTCGCTGCATTGGCCAGGGCCAATTCGGAAGATCCGGGTTCGAAGGCGCAGGGCGGTGACCTGGGCTGGGTCGAGCGTGGCGCGATGGTCAAGCCGTTCGAAGACGCCCTGTTCGCGGCCAAGGCGGGCGAGGTGATTGGCCCGGTCAAGACCGATTTCGGCTATCACATCATCAAGGTTGCCGCGGTGCGTGGCGGCCAGGGCAAGTCGTTCGAGGAAGTGCGTGACACGCTGGCCGCCGAGCAGCTCAAGGCCGATGGCGAACGTGGCTTCAACGATCTGGCCGGCCGTCTGGTCGATGCCATCAACAAGAGCCCGAGCGATCTGGCGGCGGCGGCCAAGGAAGTGAACCTGCCGCTGCAGACCCTGGGTCCGATCACCCGTGCCACCGCCAGCGGTATTGCCGCCGATCCGGCCGTGCTGCGTGCTGCATTCTCCGACGTGCTGGTGCAGGACGGTACCGCCAGCGATCCGATCGCCCTGGGCGGTGCCACCAACCACAGCGTGGTGATCCGCGTGGCCGCGCACACCCCGGAACAGGCGCTGCCACTGGACAAGGCGCGTGAGCAGGTGATCGCCGCGATCCGTGCCGACCGCCAGCGCCAGGCCAGCGACAAGGCCGCCGATGCCATCCTGGCCAAGCTGAAGGGTGGGGCCACCCTTCAGTCGCTGGCGGCCAGCGAGAAGCTGCAGCTGAGCCCGATGCCGGGCCTGCCGCGCAGCCAGCCGGTGCCGACCCCGGAAATCAACCGCGCCATCTTCAGCGCGCCGGTGCCGGCCGAAGGCAAGCCGAGCTACGGCAAGGTGGATGTCAACGGCCACGCGCTGCTGTTTGCGGTGAACAAGGTCAACCCGGGCGACATCAAGGAAGTGACCGCCGAGCAGCAGAAGCAGCTGAAGGACCAGCTGAGCCAGATCGACGGCATGGCTGCTGCGAAGGGCTACATCGAGACGATGCGCAAGAAGTTCGTGATCCAGACCACCGAAGCGAACCTGTAAGCGTCGCGCCATCGGTGAACGGAAAAGGCCCGGCATTGCCGGGCCTTTTTTGTGGGTGTGCGTAAGCGTGGAGCCTGCTCGGCCACGTTCTGTAGCGTCGAGCTTGCTCGGCTGGGTACACAGAAGCAGTCGAGCAAGCTCGACTCTACGGGGCGGTGTTTCGAGGGCAAGAAAAAAGCCGAGCGTGGGCTCGGCTCTACAGAGAGTGCCTGGCGGGCGCGTCAGTCTTCGACGCGCAGCACCGCGCCCGGCTTCAGCACGCTGCTGCCGCTCAGGCCGTTCAGCGACAGCAGGGCCTTCACCGGCATGCCGTAGCGGCGTGCGATGGTCCAGGCCGACTCACCATCGCGGACGGTGTGGCGGCGGCTGCGCGGACGATCAGCGATCGCGGCAACGGTCTTGGCGGCCTGCGGCGTGGGCGCTGCGGCAGCCACCGGTGCGGCGCTGGCGACCAGCGCGGTCGCCGTCTCGGTTACCGTCGCATTGGCGGCCGAGACCGGCGCCAGCACCCGGGTGGTGCCCGAGGCGCGGCCACCGCCGGCCAGGGCCGGGTTGAGGCGGGTGATGCGGGCCGGGTCCAGGGCGCGCTGTGCGGCCCACTGCTGCACGCTGGTACCGGCCGGCAGGGTGTGGTCCTTCAGCACCGGTACGGTGCGGTCCAGCGAGGCCATTACGCCCGGCTGGTCTTCCACGTCTTCCAGCACGCAGGCCAGGGCATGCAGCTTCTCGACGTAGGCATAGGTGACCGGCGACAGGCCCGGCAGGGCGGACGGCTTGGCGTTCTGCGCGTTCATGCCGGCCTTGCGCAGCGATTGCAGCACGCGGTACTCACCGGCGTTGTAGGCCATCGTGGCCAGGCGCCAGTCGCCACCGAACATGCCGTGCAGGGTCTTCAGGTAACGCACCGCGGCCTGGGTCGAATCCACCGCCGACAGGCGGCCATCGTAGCCGTTGCTCATCGGTACGCGGTGGTTGCGTGCTGTGGTGGCGATGAACTGCCACAGGCCGGTGGGGCCGCTGCCGTTGCGGGCGTTGGGCCGGTAGCCGCTTTCCACGAACGGGATCAGGGCGAACTCGGTGGGCAGGCTGGCCTTGCGCAGCTCTTCGACCACATAGCCGAACAACACCAGGGCATCGTCATCCTGGTTGGCCAGGCGCGAGGGCGCATGGGCGAACTGCTTCTGCCAGCGCGGGCTGGTGGCCTCGGCGTCGCAGCTGGGCTCAGCCAGGCCGTCGCGGAAGCTGGTGAAGATCTCCTGGCCGTTGCGTACCGATGGTGCCGGCAACGCTGCCGGATCCAGCGGCAGGGCAGCAGCGGCGGTCAGGTTCTGGCTGATGCCGGCGCCCAGCGACTGCGCGCCCGCGTTCCCGGCCAACCCCAGGGCGAGCCCCAAGGCCAGCGTCAGACTTCGGCGCATCATGCGCGGAAGCCGTCTTTCCAGTGCCGGAGACCGGCCATCACGTCGACGTCGTCCACGACGTCACGGCCCAGGTGTGCCGACACCGACGCACGGATCGGCGCGGTGTGCACACGCAGGAAGGGATTGCAGTCAAATTCCTTGGCCAGGGTTACCGGCAGGGTGGAACGGTCATCGCGGCGCATGGCCAAAGCCTCCTCTTGGCGCTGCCACAGGGCAGCGTTGGCGGGGTCGACATGCCGCGCGAAGACGGCATTTGACACGGTGTACTCGTGGGCGCAACAAAGCAGCAGTTGCGCGGGCAAGGTACCCAGCTTGCGCATCGATGCCAGCAGCTGGGACGGCGTACCTTCGAACAGGCGTCCACAGCCCAGGCTGAACAACGAATCTCCGCTGAAAAGATGTTCAGCAGTGTGAAACGCGATGTGGCTGCGGGTATGCCCGGGCACGGATAGTACGTGGAACATCTGCCCCAATGCCTGAACGCGTTCACCTTCGCCGACCCGCTCGGTCGCGCTGGCGATGCGCTCTTCCACGGGAGCCACCACCCGCACGCCGGGAAAACGGGCCTGCAACGCGGGCACGCCGCCGATGTGATCGTCGTGGTGGTGGGTGAGCAGGATCGTGTCCACGCGCAGGCCCTGATCGGCCAGTGCGAGCACCGGGGCGGCATCGCCAGGGTCGACGACCACGGCCGCGCCGTCGTCGCCGCTCAGTGTCCAGATGTAGTTGTCCGCAAATGCGGGCAGGGCAGTCAGTCGCATAGAATTGGACCATGCCCGCGCTGCAGAGCACCCGTCAAGCGAGCCAGACCCCGTGGTTCGACAGCGAACCGGCGGCGGCCCTGCGCGTTCTGGAACGACAGTTGCTGTTGCCACAGCTGTCGGCGCTGCCTGCGCAGCCCTGGTTGTGGATCGCGCCGAGTGCGGCCTGGCTGGGCGACGCAGCACTGGGCGGGCGCGGCCTGCGCCTGTACCGGCAGGGGGGCGGCTATGCCGGCGATACCCGCTGCGCGCTGCCGTTGCCGCTGGCCAACGAGAGCGTCAATGCCATCGTGCTGCAGCATGTCACCGCCGCCGATGCGGACCGGCTGCTGGACGAGTGCGAACGCGTGCTGATGCCGGGTGGGCACCTGTGGTTGAGCAGCCTCAATCCGTTCAGCCCCTACCGCACGCGCTGGCGCCAGCATGGACTGGTGGTGCGCACGCCGCAGCGGATCCGCCTGCTTCTCGGCCGCCATGGCCTGGAGTGCGACGATATGCGTTACCTCGGCCCGCTCTGGCGCGGCGCCGGCAGCCGCCGAGCCGGTGGCTGGGCGCCACTGCGCGCCGCCTGCCTGTTCCATGCGGAAAAACGCACGCTGGCCCTGCCCGGGCCGAAACCGTTGCCGGTGCGCTGGCACGGCACCGTTGCTACCTGATCCTGGAGTTGTATTGAAAACCATTGAAATCCACACCGACGGTTCCTGCCTTGGCAATCCCGGCCCGGGCGGCTGGGCTGCGTTGCTGCGTTACAAGGGCCATGAGCGCGAACTGAGCGGCGGCGAAGCGCACACCACCAACAACCGGATGGAGCTGATGGCGGCGATCTCCGGGTTGGAGACGCTGACCGAGCCGTGCAACATCGTGCTCTACACCGATTCGCAGTATGTGCGACAGGGCCTGACCCAGTGGATGCCCGGCTGGATCCGCAAGAACTGGAAGACCGCCGGCGGCGATCCGGTGAAGAACCGCGAGCTGTGGGAGCGCCTGCATGCGGCCACGCTGCGGCACCAGATCGACTGGCGCTGGGTGAAGGGCCACTCCGGTGACCCGGACAATGAACGGGTGGATACCCTGGCCCGCAACGCGGCGATCCAGATCCGCGATTCCAGCCCGGTAAACTGAGCCCATGCGTCAGATCATCCTCGATACCGAAACCACCGGCCTGGAATGGAAGAAGGGCAACCGCATCGTCGAAATCGGCTGCGTGGAGCTGTTCAAGCGCCGCCCGACCGGCAACAACTATCACCAGTACATCAAGCCGGACTGTGAGTTCGAACAGGGCGCGCAGGAAGTCACCGGCCTGACCCTGGAGTTCCTGGATGACAAGCCGGACTTCGCGCAGATCGCCGATGAGTTCCTGGCGTTCATCGATGGTGCCGAACTGATCATCCACAACGCGGCGTTCGACCTGGGCTTCCTCGACAACGAACTTTCGTTGCTGGGCCCGCAGTACGGGAAGATCACCGACCGCTGCACGGTGATCGATACGCTGGTGATGGCACGCGAGCGCTTCCCCGGCCAGCGCAATTCCCTGGATGCACTGTGCAAGCGGCTGGGCGTGGACAACTCGCACCGTGCGCTGCACGGCGGCCTGCTCGATGCGCAGATCCTGGGCGATGTCTATATCGCGCTGACCTCGGGCCAGGAAGAGATCGGCTTCGGCCTGGGCGATGACGAGGGCGGTGGTGCCGGTGCGGCGCTGCACGCCTTCGACACCAGCAAACTGCTGCCGCGCCCGCGCGTGGTGGCTACGCCGTCGGAATTGGAAGCGCACACCGCGCGGCTGGAGCGACTGCGCAAGAAGGCCGGCCACGCCCTGTGGGATGGCCCGAAGGTGGAAGAGCCCGCCAGCGCGTAATGCCTGGGATGGGGTAGTGCCGGCCGCTGGCCGGCAGCTGCGTGATACGAGGTTTCCCGATGAGCCGGCCAGCGGCCGGCACTACCGTGAGTCAGTGGCAGCGCACCAGGATCACGCTGATGTTGTCGCGGCCGCCGCCATCGAGTGCGGCCGCCACCAGGGTGTCCACGCATTCCTGCGCGCTGGCATCGTCGAAGGCCAGGGTGCGTGCGATGCCACGGTCATCCACCTCTTCGGTGAGGCCGTCACTGCACAGCAGCAGCTGCATGCCCGGGCGCAGCTCACCGCTGGTGGTGGCCACATTCAGATGCGCCGGATCGGTCACACCCAGTGCCTGGGTGACCACGTTGCGGTGCGGATGTGCACGCGCCTGTTCGGCGGTCAGGTTGCCCTGCGCGACCAGCTCCTGCACCACGCTGTGGTCCTGGCTGAGCTGGGCCAGCTGGCCGTCGCGCCACAGGTAGGCACGGCTGTCGCCAACCCAGGCCACTTCATAACGATTGCCCTGCACGCGTGCGGCGACCACGGTGGTGCCCATCGGCAGCGTGTCATTGCGCCGGCGCGAGGTGCGGATGATCTCTTCATCGGCGGTGCGGATGGCCTGCACCAGCGGTGCACCGCGCCGCACTTCGCGGACGATGGTCTCGCGAGCCAGCGCGCTGGCTACTTCGCCGCAGGCGTGACCGCCCATGCCGTCGGCCACCAGCCACAGGGCCAGCTCGCTGTCACCGTAGTAGGTGTCCTCGTTGAGCTCGCGGCGCAGGCCGGGGTGGGTGAGGTGTCCGAATTCGATCATGGTGGGTCGTGGGCGGGGTATTGCGGGGGAGACAGGCATCATCGGGGGGCCGCCGGCATCCGGCAAGGCATGCGCCGAGGAAATTTTCACTTCATTGGCTGGAATGACTTGTCGCCGGCCTCACTTCCTCGTATGATGCGCGTCCCCGGTCCGCCGGGGACCACCCGGAGAGGTGGCAGAGTGGTTGAATGTACCTGACTCGAAATCAGGCAGGCGTTTATAGCGCCTCGGGGGTTCGAATCCCCCCCTCTCCGCCAGATAAAGAAAAAGCCGCCCTGTGGGCGGCTTTTTTCTTGGCCAACGTTCGGGAGATGCAGGTGGTGGTTGTAGTGATCGACACCTCTGATGCGGGGGGGAGAACCCCCGACGGGGTTCGACGGTTCTGCAGGAGCAGAACCGGACAGCCGTAGGCTGGCCCTGGAGCGCGCGGCGCGGAAGGGTCGGGTGCATGGATGCACCCGACAATCCCCCCTCTCCGCCAGATAAAGAAAAAGGGCTGCCGAAACGCAGCCCTTTTTCTTTATCTGGCGCGGGACGCGACGCGCTTTGCGCGTCGCCCCACACGTTGCTGCGCAACGCGTGGACCCCTCCCTTCGCCTGCCTCCCCCCGCCCCTGTCGGGGCGGCCCCTCAACAGAGGGGCTTGTTCCTCCAGATGCATCAGTAGAACCACGCCATGCGTGGATCCACCCATCCCATTGCGGGCCGCAGGTTAAACTGCCTGCATCATCTGCTGGAGCCTTCCCCATGACCGCTGAAATCCTCGTTCCCGTTTCTTTCGGCGAGCTGCTGGACAAGATCTCGATCCTGCAGATCAAGTCCGAGCGCATCAGTGACAAGGGCAAGCTGGCCAACGTGCGCAAGGAGCTGTCGGCACTCGACCAGACCTGGATGGCGCACCCGGCGGCGGTGAAAGACATCGCCCGGCTGCGTGCCGAGCTGAAGACGGTCAACGAGCAGCTGTGGGACATCGAGGACGATATCCGCCTGAAGGAAAAGGCGCAGGCGTTCGACCAGGGTTTCATCGACCTGGCGCGCAGCGTCTACCTGCGCAATGACGAGCGCGCACGGATCAAGAAGGCGATCAACCTGGCGCTGGGTTCGGCCTATGTGGAAGAGAAGTCCTACCAGGATTACGCGCAGCGCGGGTGAGGTAGACCCGCCGGGCGTGGCCCGGCGCTACCGATGATCCATCGACTCAGGTGAGGTGGTCCGCCACGTAGCGTTCGAAGGCGGCGATGCCGTCCTCGACGGTGATCAGTTCCATGACCTCGTCGAACTCGATCTTGGTGCCCCACTTCAGGTCGGCCGCCTGCTTGCCGAGGTACTTGCGCGCAGCATCGTCATAGCGGTCCACGCAGTAGCGGCGGTCCGAGTAGGGGCCGCTGCGGTGCGGATTGCTGGCCGCATGCAGGCCCAGCACCTTGGTGCCCATCGCGTTGGCGATATGCATCGGGCCCGAGTCCGGGGTCATCACCAGGTTGGCGCGGGCCAACAGGGCAGGCAGCTGCTTGAGCGTGTCCTTGCCGACCAGATCCAGTGCCGGTACAGGCAGCTGCGCCTGGATGGCATCGGCCATGCTGCGCTCCAGCTCGCTGCGGCCACCGCACAGCACGACCTGCCAGCCGCGCTGTGCGGCATGGATGGCCACGGCGGCATAGCGGTCGGCGTACCAGTTGCGGCGCACGTGGCTGGAACACGGCGAAATCATCAGCACCGGGCGACCGTCGTCCTGCCACTGCGCGGCAGCCCACTCATGGGCGGACGGCGGTACCGCCAGATCCCAGCTGACCTCGGTCTGGCGCAGGCCCAACGGTTCGCAGAAGCTGCCGATCGCATCCAGTACGTGGATGCCCGGGCGGTCGGGAATGCGTTCGTTGATGAAGAGCCCGTGCAGGTCCTTGGAGCGGCTGCGGTCGTAGCCGATGCGGCGATCGGCCGGAATGAAGGCCGACAGCAGATTGGCGCGGAATGCGACCTGCATCTGCAGCAACGCTTCAAACCGCCCCGGTGGCAGCTGCTTGCGCAGTTCCTTGACGCCGGCCATGCCGCTCTTCTTGTCGTAGGCGTGGAAGGTGACGCCCGGCACGCCATCGAGCAGCTTGTGGCCGGCCTTGTCGATGATCCAATGGATCGGCGTATCCGGGCGCGCGGCCTGCAGGGTGCGCACCAAGGGCACGACATGGGTGACATCGCCGAGTGCGGACAGGCGCAGGAGGCACAAGGATGAGGACGCTGATGCCATGTGTTGTTAGACTCAATGAAATGGTCGCATTCGACGCCAATGAAGCGCTGACGCCATGCCGCGAGGGTCGCGGCATCGGGGCCATTCTGTTCGACCGCGAGCGGCTGCGGCAAGCCGAGATCGGCCTGTTCTCGCCACAGCACTGGGGCAGCAGAGCCCGGCCGGTGGGCGAGGGTGGCCGTGGCAGTGCCTGGTTCGTCGATGCGCCGTTCGGCGCCAGCGTGCTGCGGCACTACCTGCGGGGCGGCCTGGCCGCCAAGCTCAGCCATGACCAGTACCTGTGGCGCGGCTCGGACCGGACCCGCAGCTTCGCCGAATTCCGGCTGATGCGCGCGCTGCGCGAAAAGAAGCTGCCCGTGCCCCGGCCGATCGCCGCGTTCTACATGCGCGAGGGCCTGCGCTACCGGGCTGCGATCCTGATGGAGCGGATCGAGGGCGTGCGCTCGCTGGCCGACCGTGCACTGGTGGCCGGCCGCGGCGCGCCGTGGGAGGAGACCGGTCGGCTGATCGCCCGCTTCCATCGTGCCGGGCTGGACCATGCCGACCTCAACGCGCACAACATCCTGTTCGATGGCAACGGCCACGGCTGGCTGATCGACTTCGACCGTGGCGTCATCCGTATTCCGGCCACCGCCTGGCGCGAACGCAATCTCAAGCGCCTGCTGCGCTCGCTGATCAAGCTGCGCGGTGAACGCAGCGTGGAAGACGTGCAGAAGGACTACGCGCGGCTGCGCCGCGCCTATGACATGGCCTGGAACCGGGGCACCTGATGGACTGGTCGTTGCGTTTCCTCGGCGTCGGCAATGCGTCGGCGGTCGAGCTGGGTTCGCCGATGTCGGTGATCGAACGCGATGGCCGGCCCTGGCTGACCATCGATTGTGGCGGCGAAGGCCTGACCGCCTTCAAGGCGCACTACGGGCACATGCCGCAGGCGCTGTTCGTCACCCATGTGCATCTGGACCACGTGGCCGGCTTCGAGCGGCTGTTCGTCGATACCTTCTTCAGTGCGCAGCGGCGTGGCAAGGTGCGCCTGTATGTGCCGGCCACGGTGGTGCCGCTGCTGCACAAGCGCATCGGTGACTACCCGAACGTGCTGGCCGAGGGCGGTGCCAACTTCTGGGACGCGTTCCAGCTGATCGTGGTGGGCGATGCGTTCTGGCACGAGGGGGTGCGCCTGGAGGTGTTCCCGGTGCGCCACCACTGGCCGGAAACGGCCTATGGCCTGCGCCTGCAGGGCGCGCTGACCTGGAGTGGCGATACCCGGCCGATTCCGGAGATGCTGGCCCGCTTCGCCAGCGACAACGAACTGGTCGCCCACGACTGCGGCCTGCACGGCAACCCGTCGCACACCGGCGTGGATGACCTGGAGCGTGAGTACAGCGCTGAACTACAGGCGCGGATGATGCTGTACCACTACGCCAGCGTGGCCGATGGTGCGGCGCTGGCCGCGCGCGGGCACCGTGTCGCGCAGCCGGGGCAGTGCGTGCCGCTGGCCAGCCCGACGGCGCCGCACGTGTCGGTGCAGGATCCGCCGTGAGCGGCACCGGCCAGCCCGCCGACGCGGCGCTGGCCGCTGAACTGGAGGCGCTGGAGCGCGCGCTGCATGCACCGCAGGTGCGCGCCGACAGTGAGCGCCTGGCTGCATTGCTGGACGAGGATTTCAGCGAGATCGGCAGTTCCGGGCAGTGTTATGGCCGTGCGGCCGCGCTGGCGGAGATCCCGCTGGCGCGGGCGCAGGTACTCATCGAGTCGGATCGGTACGCAGTGCGGCTGTTGGCCGATGGCCTGGCACAGGTGCGCTACCGCAGCCGCTATCACGTCGATGGGCAGGCGCAGCGCTGGGTGCTGCGCAGTTCGCTGTGGCGCCGGCACGCGCAGGGGGGGCGGGTGGTGTTCCACCAGGGCACGCCGGAGGCACGGTAGCGCCGGGGCATGCCCGGCGAGGGGCGCCAACCAAGGTTGGCAGCTACCCGGGCCGGGCGTGGCCGGAAAAGGCGGTGGCCCCGCCGGCTGGCCTCGGCGCCCGCGTCGATCGATACCGTTGCTGCCTTCCGGCCCTGGCGGGGTTTTCGACCTAGCGTCGCGAGGGGCCGACGGGGCCACCATAGAGACGTTGGCCGCCCGGTGGGCGGCCAGTTCACGGATCAGGGGAAGCAGCGCGGGTTGCGCCGGAGACCACAGCCGGACTGCGCATCGGCTGGCCGATGGCAGACGCGCATTCTACCGCACGCGCACGCACCGACGCCAGCTTCACGCACTGAATCGGCTGTAACCCGTTCCCGGCCACGCCGGCCGTGGCGGTTCCCCGTTGCTAGAATGCCGGCCAGGAGGAACGACCTCCCCCACATCGGGAATCAAAGACCAGGACGGCCTGGCCCTACCAAGAGGAGGGCCGTCATGGCCTGGATCTATCTGTTGTTCGCCGGCCTGCTGGAAATCGTCTGGGCCGTGTCCATGAAGCAGTCCGAAGGCTTCAGCAAGCTCACCCCCACCGTGGTTACCATCATCGGCATGATCGCCAGCTTCTGGCTGTTGGCGGTGGCCATGCGCAGCCTGCCGCTGGGGACCGCCTACACGATCTGGACCGGCATTGGTGCGGTCGGCGCATTCGTGGTCGGCATCGTTTTCCTCGGCGAACAGGTCAGCCCGATGCGGATTGGTGCGGCGGTGCTTATCGTTTCCGGCCTGGTCCTGATGAAACTCTCCAGCAGCTGAGGGTTAATCCCGGCTGGATTATGCAGGGCAGGGTCTGCCTGCTGTGAATATGCAATGTGCATTTTCGGCAAAATAGATTTACCCGCCCGTTTTATTTGACGCGCGTCATGAAATTTCGTTGGGTGATTCACGCGGCACTGGCGGCATCGGTCGCACAGTGCCGCCATTCGTCGCGCGGAATCGGGGAGTTTCCGAGCCGATGGATACGCTGGAGCGCCGCTCTCGATGCGCGCCCGCGTGAAGATGTGAAGATTTTCCGAAGTTAATGCGCCAGGCCTTGTTTCCGCAGCGGGAACCGGGATGGGCCGCATCGTCTTCAAAAAAACTGCCCGCAGTGCCATCCGGTCTTTTCATGGAGATTTACCGATGAACCGCATTTACCGTCTGGTTTTCAATCGCGCCCTCGGCGTAATGCAGGTTGCATCGGAGGTTGCCCAGAATCCGGGTGGAAGCGCAGTTTCCACCGGGAGGCCACCGCGCCTGCGGGCGCATCAGCTGGCGGTAGCGTTGGCCGCCACGCTGGCCAGTGGTTCGGCGTTCGCTGCGTGCACGGGAACCACTACGGTCAATTGCGATGGCGCAACCAACCTCACCAACTACGCCAATGGCACCAGCGGGCTGACCCTGAACATCGCCAGCGGTGCAGTGTTCAGCGTGCCGCCGCTGCTGGGCGGCAATGCGGTGACGCTGACCGGCAGCAACACCACGGTCAACAATGCCGGCACGATCGATCCGTCCCTGACCGGTGGGCTGAGCCTGGCCGCTGCCGGCCTGGTGGTCGGCAACAACACCGCCGGTGGCAGCACGATCACGGTCAACAACGAGACCGGTGGCCAGATCAAGGGCATCTTCAATATCGGTACCCTGTTCGGCTTCGGCGGTCAGGCGGTGACCGCGCAGAATGCTGCCGGTGGCACGACCACCCTGGTCAACGATGGTTCGATCGGAATGTCGCTGCTGGGCTTGGGGCAGGTGGCCGATGCAACCTCGGTGGTGACCTACGGCGGAGCACAGGCCAACGTGACCAACCGCGGCAGCATCACCGGCCGTGTCGGCCTGGGTGCTTCGGCCGGAAATACCTTCACCAATGCGGGCACGGTCAGCGGCAGCGTGCATCTGGGTGATTCCACCGGGGGCAATACCTTCACTGCCGTGGCTGGCTCCAGTGTCGCTGCGGGCGGTGGCCTGGCTGCAGCGGGCACGCTGGTGGGCGTGGCCGGCGTCAAGGTGGCGGCCGCCGGATTCGTCGACGCCGGCGCCGGTACCGGTGCGGCCAACAACACGCTGGTGCTGCAGGACAATGCCGGCAACAACGGACCGGCCACCAGCATCGGCTGGAGCAACTACGTCGGGTTCCAGAGGCTGACGGTCAACAGCGGCACCTGGAACCTGCAGGGACCCTGGTCGGGAACCGGCGCGATCACCCTCGGCGGCGGTCTGGTCAACTTCAACAGCAGCACTTCTTTCGGCTCCGGTCTGTTCACCGTCAACGGCGGCACCATCGCTGCCAGCGGCGCAGGCCTGGCGCTGGGCAACAATTTCACCCTCAACAACGCGTTGACCCTGGGCGGCACGCAGGGCTTCGCGTTGAATGGCGTGCTGTCCGGTGGCGGTGGCCTGACCGTCAACAACACGGGGGTGGTGACGCTGGGCGCTGCAAACCTGTTTGGCGGCGGCGTCAACCTCAATGCCGGCGGCCTGCTGCTGGGCAATGCCGGTGCGCTGGGCAGCGGCAACCTGACCGTCGGTGGCGCCGCCTCGCTCGATACCAGCGCCGGCTTCGTGCTTGGCAACAACCTGGTGATCAGCGGCAGCGGTTCGCTGAACCTGCTGGGCAGCAATCCGTTGTCATTGAACGGCTCGATTTCCGGTGCCGGCAATCTGGTCAAGAACGGTGCCGGCACTCTCACCTTGAACGGTGCCAATTCGCTGACCGGCAACTTCAGCCTTGCCGGGGGCTCGCTCGCGCTCGGCGCGGGCGGCAGCCTGTCACCCACCGGTGCGATGACGCTGGGCGTTGGCACCACGCTGGACCTGACGGCAGCGGCCAACCAGACCATCGGCTCGCTGGCCGGCCTCGGCGGCGCGGTCAATCTGGGCAGCCACACGCTGACCTTGGGCGGGCTGGGCAACACCAGCTACAGCGGCACGTTCGGTGCCGGCACGGGTGGTCTGATCAAGCTGGGGACCGGCGTGCAGACGCTGTCGGGTGTCAACAATCTCAGCGGCGGTGTTGCGCTCAACGCCGGTGGCCTGCTGCTGGGCAACAACGCTGCACTCGGCAGCGGCGCGCTCAGTGTGGGGGGCAACGTGAGCCTGGATGGCACCACCGCGCTGTCCCTGACCAATGCGATCACGCTGGGCGCTGGCGGAACGCTGAACCTGCTGGGCAACCAGGCGCTGACGCTCAACGGTGTGATCGGTGGCGTGGGTGGGCTGACCAAGAATGGCGCGGCAACGCTGACGCTCAATGGTGCCAATACGTTCGGTGGCGGGCTGGCGTTCAATGCCGGCAGCCTGGTGCTGGGTAATGCCGGCGCGCTGGGCACCGGTGCACTGAATGTCGGTGGCGCGGTGACGCTGGATGCCAGTTCGGCGCTGAGCGTGGGCAATGGCATCAACCTGGGCGGCGGTGCGTCGCTCAATGTGCTCGGCGGCAATGCACTGACGCTGGGCGGTGTCATCGGCGGCAGCGGCAGCCTGGTGAAGAATGGCGCCGCAACACTGACCCTGGGCGGTGCCAACACCTACACCGGCGGCACCGCCATCAATGCGGGCACGGTGGCGATCGGTGCCGGTGGCAGCCTGGCCGCAACCGGCGCGGTCACCCTCGGTGGCGTCGGCGCGGTGCTGGATCTGTCCGCCGGCGGCAACCAGACCGTGGGCGCACTCAGTGGCGTGGCCGGCAGCACGCTGGCGCTCGGCGCCACGACGCTGACCTTCGGCGACGCCACCAACCAGACCCTGGCAGGCGTCATCACCGGTACCGGCGGCCTGGTCAAGCAGGGGGCCGGCACGCAGACACTGAGTGGAGCCAACACCTTCAGTGCTGGCCTGAACCTGGCTGCCGGTGGGCTGGTGCTGGGCAACAACGGTGCCCTCGGCAGCGGCGCGTTGACGGTCAGCGGCAACGGCACGCTGGACGGCACCGCCGCGCTGAACCTGGGCAATGCGGTGAACCTGACCGGTTCGCTGACCCTGCCGGGCGCACAGAACCTGACCCTGGGCGGTGTGGTGGCCGGGACCGGCAGCCTGGTCAAGAACGGCGCTTCGGTACTGACACTGACCGGTACCAATACCTTCAGCGGCGGGCTGACGCTCAATGCCGGCAGCCTGCTGCTCGGCAACAGCGCCTCGCTCGGCAGCGGCGCACTGAACGTCAATGGTGCGGCCACGCTTGATGGCCTGACCGCGCTCAACCTGGCCAACAACATCGCCCTGGGCGGCGGCGCTTCGCTGACACTGCCGGGCAATCAGGCAACCACCGTTGGCGGCGTGGTCTCCGGCACCGGCGCGCTGGTCAAGAACGGTGCCAGCACGCTCACGCTCAATGGAGCCAATACCTTCAGCGGCGGCCTGTCGCTCAATGCCGGTGGCCTGCTGCTGGGCAATGCCGGCGCGCTGGGCACGGGGGCATTGAATGTGGCGGGGAACACGACCCTGGACAGCAGCGTCGCGCTCACGCTGGGCAATGGCGTGAACCTGACAGGCGGCGCGGTGCTGGACCTGCTGGGCAGCCAGGACGTGACGCTGGGCGGTGTCATCGCCGGAACCGGCGAACTGGTCAAGAACGGCGCTTCGACGCTGACCTTGAATGGCCCCAACACCTTCTCCGGTGGTGTCGGCCTCAATGCCGGTGTGCTGCGGCTGGGCAATGCCGGCGCACTGGGCACGGGCGCATTGGATGTGGGTGGCAATGCGTCGCTGGATGCCAGCGCCGCACTGAACCTGGGCAACAGCGTCGGCCTGGCCGCAGGTGCCAATCTCACCGTGCTGGGCAGCAACGACCTGACGCTGGGTGGGCCGGTGTTCGGCGCCGGTGGATTGATCAAGGACGGCGCGGCACGGTTGACCCTGAGCGGTGCCAACCTCTATGCCGGCGGCACCACCATCAACAACGGCACGCTGGCGCTGGGTGCCGGTGGCAGCCTGGCGGCGGGCGGCGATGTGACGCTCGGCAATGCCGGAGCGGGCTTCGACATTTCCGCGGCCGGCGGCAACCAGACCGTCGCTGCGTTGAACGGCGTGGCCGGAACCGCGCTGACGCTGGGCGGCAATTCGCTGACCTTCGGCAGCAATGCCAACGCCACCTTTGATGGCGTGGTCAGTGGCACCGGCGGCCTGGTCAAGACCGGTACCGGCATCCAGACGCTGTCCGGTGCCAACACGTTCAGCGGTGGCCTGGCGCTCAATGGCGGCGGGCTGGTGCTGGGCAACGCCGATGCGCTGGGGACCGGCGCGCTCGGTGTGGGTGGTACCGTCAGCCTCGACAACACGGTGGCGCTGAACCTTGCCAACGCGGTGAACTTCGGTGCCGGCACGCAGCTGACCCTGGGCGGCAGCAATGACGTCACCCTGGGCGGCGTGCTGAGCGGCAACGGCAGCCTGGTCAAGAACGGTGCTGGTCTGCTGACGCTCAACAACAGCAACACCTTTGGCGGCGGCCTGACCTTGAATGGTGGCGGCCTGGTGGTTGGCGCCAGCGGTGCGCTGGGCACCGGTGCGTTGAATGTGTCCGGTAGCACCACGCTGGATGCCGGCGCTGCGGTGACGCTGGGCAACGCCGTGAACCTGGGATCGGGCGTGGCACTGACCCTGCCGGGCAGCAACGCGCTGACCCTTGGCGGCATCGTGGCCGGCAATGGCAGCCTGATCAAGAATGGTGGTGCGACGCTGACACTGTCCGGCGCCAACACCTATACCGGTGGCACCACCGTCAATGCCGGCACGCTTGCGTTGGGCGCGGGCGGCAGCCTGGCGGCGGCAGGTGATGTCACGCTGGGCGCTGCAGGGGCGACCTTCGACATCTCCGGCGCAGGCAGCAGCCAGACCATCGGTGCGCTCAACGGCGTGGCGGGAACTTCGCTGGCCCTGGGCGGCAATTCGCTGACCTTCGGCAGCGCTGGCAACGGCGCGTTTGATGGACTGATCAGTGGTGGCGGCGGCTTGGTGAAGGTGGGGGCGGGTGTGCAGACCCTGTCCGGCGCCAACACCTTCGGCGGCGGCGTGACGCTCAATGCCGGCGGCCTGGTGCTGGGCAATGACGCGGCGCTGGGGACCGGCGCACTTACCGTCGGTGGCGCGGCCACACTGGATACCACCGCGCTGGCGACGCTGGCCAACAACGTTGTGCTCAATGCCGGGCTGACCGTGCTGGGCACCAACGCACTCACCGTCAACGGTGTGCTCTCCGGGACCGGCAGCCTGACCAAGAACGGCCTTGCAACGCTGACCTTGAACGGCATCAACACCTACACCGGCGGTACCAACATCAATGCCGGAACGCTGGCGCTCGGCGCCGGCGCAAGCCTGGCCGCAAGCGGAACCGTCAATCTCGCCACCGGCGCCACGCTGGACCTGTCGGCCGGCAACGGCACGCAGGTGTTCGGCACGCTGGTGGGCAACGGCACGGTCAACCTGGGGGCCAACAACATCGAAGTGGGCAGTGCCGCCAACGGCACCTTCAGCGGTTCGATCGCCGGCACCGGTGGCCTGACCAAGGTCGGCAGCGGTATCGAAACACTGACCGGCATCAACACCTACACCGGCGGCACCACCATCAACGCCGGCACGCTGGCGATCGGTGCCGGTGGCAGCCTGGCGGCGACCGGTGCAGTGAACGTGGCGGCGCCGGGGGCGGGCTTCGACATCTCGGCCTCCGGCGCCAACCAGACCATCGGTTCGCTGTCCGGCGTGGCCGGCTCGACGGTCAGCCTGGGCGCCAACACCCTGATCCTGGGTGGCGTCAGCAGCAGCACCTTCGATGGCGCGATCGCCGGTACCGGCGGGTTGGTCAAGAACGGCGCGGGCATTCTCACCCTCGGCGGCGCCAATCTGTTCAGCGGCGGCGTGGCATTGAACGGTGGCGGGCTGGTGGTCGGCAACAACGCGGCACTGGGCAGCGGTGCGTTGAACGTCGGTGCCGATGCGTCGCTGGACAGCAGCCTGGCGGTGACCCTTGGCAATGCCATCGACCTCACCGCCGGCGCCAACCTCAACCTGCTCGGCAGCAATGCGCTCACGCTGGGGGGTGTCATCAGCGGTGGCGGTGGCCTGATCAAGAATGGTGCGGCGACGGTGACCCTGACCGGCGCCAACACCTACACCGGCGGTACCACCATCAACAGCGGCACGCTGGCCATCGGTGCCGGCGGCAGCCTGGCCTCCACCGGCGCGGTGAATCTTGCCGGTGCCGGCGCGCTGGATATCTCCGGCGCTGGCAACCAGAGCATCGGTTCGCTGGCCGGTGTGGCCGGCAGCAGCGTGGCGCTGGGCGGCAACTCGCTGACCCTGGGCGGCGTGGCCGACAGCACCTACAACGGCGTGATCAGCGGCAGCGGCGGATTGATCAAGAACGGTGCCGGCGTGCAGACACTGACCGGCGCCAATACCTTCGGTGGAGGCGTCAGCCTCAACGCCGGTGGCCTGGTGGTAGGCAACAACGCCGCGCTGGGTACCGGCACGGTGACCGTGGGTGGCAATGCCACGCTCGATTCCAACAGCGCGATCACCCTGGGCAACAACTTCGTTCTCAATGCCGGCCTGACCGTGCTGGGCAGCAACGACCTGACCCTCAACGGCAGCCTCAGCGGCACCGGTTCGCTGACCAAGAACGGCCTGGCCACGCTGACCTTGAATGGCGCCAACACCTATACCGGCGGCACGTTCATCAATGCCGGCACGCTGGCGCTGGGGGCAGGGGCCAGCCTGCATGCCAACGGCATCGTCAACCTGGCCAGCGGCGCGACCTTCGATCTGTCGGCCGGCGCCGGTACGCAGCAGTTCGGCACGCTGATCGGCGACGGTACGGTGAACCTGGGCGCGAACACGCTGACCATCGGTGATGCCACCAACGGCACCTTCGCCGGTTCGGTGGCGGGCACCGGTGGGCTGATCAAGGAAGGCACCGGTACCCAGACCCTGACCGGCACCAACACGTTCACCGGCGGCACCACCATCAACGCCGGCACGCTGGCGATCGGCGCCGGCGGCAGCCTGGCGGCGAGCGGTGCGGTCACCCTGGCCAATGCCGGCACCGCGTTTGATATCTCCGCAGGCGGCAACCAGAGCATCGGTTCGCTGGCGGGCGTGACGGGCTCGGCTGTGTCGCTGGGCGGCAACACGCTCACCCTCGGCGGCGTCGGCAACACCGCGTTCAACGGTGTCATCGGTGGCACCGGCGCGTTGATCAAGGACGGCGCGGGCGTGCAGACGCTGGGCGGTGCGAACACCTTCACTGGCGGGGTCACCCTCAATGCCGGTGGCCTGGTGGTCGGCAACAACGCGGCACTGGGCAGTGCTGCGCTCACCGTCGCCGGCAACGGCACGCTCGATGCCAACGCGGCGGTGACCCTGGCCAACGATGTCGCCCTGGGCGCCGGCGCCAACCTGGACGTGCTCGGCAGCAACGATCTGACCCTGGGTGGCGCGATTTCCGGCGCAGGCGGCTTGATCAAGGACGGCCCGGCCACCCTGACCCTGACCGGCGCCAGCAGCTATACCGGCACCACCACCCTCAACAGCGGCACGCTGGCGGTGGGCGCGGGCGGCAGCCTGTCCGGCGCCAGCACGGTGAACCTGGCCGGCACCGGCACCCTGGACATCAGTGCCGGTGGCAACCAGAGCATCGGCGGCCTGGCCGGTGTTGCCGGCAGCACAGTGGCGCTGGGCGGTGCCACGCTGACCACTGGCGGCAACAACGCCAGCACCACCTTCGCCGGCGTGCTCAGCGGTACCGGTGGCCTGGTGCAGGGCGGTACCGGCACGCTGACCCTCAGTGGCGACAACACCTACACCGGGGGTACCACCGTCAATGGCGGCAGCACGCTGCAGATCGGCAATGGTGGCAGCACCGGTTCGGTGCTGGGCGACATCACCAACAACGGCAGCCTGGTCTACAACCTGGGTACCACTGCAACGGTGGGTGGCGTGGTCAGCGGCAGCGGCGGCCTCACCCAGGCTGGCAGCGGCACGCTGGTGCTGACCGGCAACAACACCTACACCGGCGGTACCACCATCAATGCCGGTGGCACGTTGCAGGTCGGCAATGGCGGTGCCAGTGGTGCGATCGTCGGTGACATCACCAACAACGGCGCGCTGGTCTCCAACGTGGCCGGCAACACCACGCTGGGCGGCACCATCAGCGGCAGCGGTGGCCTGACCCAGGCTGGCAGCGGCACGCTGCTGCTGACCGGCAACAACACCTATACCGGTGGCACCACCATCAATGCCGGTGGCACGCTGCAGGTCGGCAACGGTGGCGCGACCGGTGCAATCACCGGCAATGTCGCCAACAACGGCAGCCTGGTGTTCGACGTGGCCGGCAACACCACCGTCGGTGGCGCGATCAGTGGCAGTGGCGCGCTGACCCAGGCCGGCGCGGGTGTGCTGACCCTGGTCGGCAACAACAGCTACACCGGTGGCACCACCATCAATGCCGGTGGCACGCTGCAGGTGGGTAATGGCGGCGCCACGGGTTCGATTGCCGGTGACATCACCAACAATGGCGCGCTGGTCTCCAACGTGGCTGGCAATACGCAGCTGGGCGGCACCATCAGCGGCAGCGGTGGCCTGACCCAGGCCGGCAGCGGCACGCTGCTGCTGACCGGTAACAACACCTACAGCGGTGGCACCACCATCAACGCTGGCGGCACGCTGCAGCTGGGCAATGGCGGCGCGACCGGCTCGATCGTCGGCGACATCACCAACAACGGTTCGCTGGTGTCCAATGTGGCCGGCAACACCACGCTGGGCGGCACCATCAGCGGCAGTGGCGGCCTGACCCAGGCCGGCAGCGGCACGCTGACGCTGACCGGCAACAACACCTACACCGGCGGCACCACCATCAACACCGGAGGCACCCTGCAGGTCGGCAACGGTGGCGCAACCGGCGCGATCACCGGCAATGTCAGCAACAACGGCAGCCTGGTGTTCAACGTCGGTGGCAACACCACCGTCGGCGGCACCATCAGCGGCAGCGGTGGCCTGACCCAGGCTGGCAGCGGCACGCTGATCCTGGGCGGCAACAACACCTATACCGGTGGCACCACCATCAACACCGGTGGCACGCTGCAGGTCGGCAATGGCGGCGCCAGCGGTGCCATCACCGGCAATGTCAGCAACAACGGCAGCCTGGTGTTCAACGTCGGTGGCAACACCACGGTGGGCGGCACCATCAGCGGCAGCGGCGGCCTGACCCAGGCCGGCACCGGCACCGTCACTCTCACCGGCAACAACACCTACACCGGCGGCACCACCATCAATGCCGGCGGTACCGTGCAGGTCGGCAACGGCGGCGCCAGCGGCTCGATCACCGGCAACATCACCAACAACGGTGGCCTGATCATCAACACCGGTGGCACCACCACCCTGGGCGGCACCATCAGCGGTGGCGGCAGCATCGTGCAGGCCGGCCCGGGTGGCCTGAACCTGGGCGGCAACAGCGGTGGCTTCAGCGGCACCGGCCAGGTCACCGGCGGTGGTTTGAATGTCACCGGCACCATCGGTGGCCAGTGGACCATCGGCAGCGGCACCACCCTGTCCGGCACCGGCGCCATCGGTGGCGCCGGCGGTGGCGTGACCGTTTCCAGCGGCGGCGTGCTGTCGCCGGGCAATGGGCCGGGCAACGGCAGTGGCGCCGGCAACGGCACAGGTACGATCACCGTGGGCGGCAACCTGACCTTGTCGCCGGGCAGCACGCTGGGCATCGATCTGGGCGCCACCGGCAGCGATACCGTGCAGGTCGGTGGCAGCGCGACGGTGGGCGGCAGCACCGTGCAGGTGAACACCATTTCGCCCAGCACCAGCTACCAGCAGGGCCAGCAGTACACGGTGGTCAACGCGGCCGGTGGGGTGAGCGGGCAGTTCGCTTCGGCGACTTCGCCATCGGCGTTCCTGACCATCACGCCGGTATATACGGCCAACACCGCCAACCTGAAGATCGACGTGGCGCAGACCGCGGCGTTCACTTCGGTGGCCAACAGCCGCAACCAGTACAACACCGCGGCCGCGCTGGACAGCCTGCCGCAGAGTGGTCCGGCGCTGGGCCTGTACAACACGGTGCTGATCTATGACGCGGCCACCGCGCGCAGCGCGTTCGACCAGTTGTCCGGTGAAGTGCATGCGGCCAGCCGTGCGGTGCTGCTGTACGACAACTACCTGGAAGAGGGCATCCGCCAGCGCCTGGGCAGCGAACTGCCGACCGTGCGTGGCGAGCGCGCCTCGGCCTGGCTGGCCGGCAGCGGCAAGGTGTTCAAGCAGGATGGCGATGGCAACGGGGAGGAGATCCGCGCCAACCGCAATGCGCTGATGGCCGGTGTCGACTGGCAGCTGGGCGAGCACGTGGTGCTGGGTGCGGCAGCCGGCAATGAACGCCTGGATACGCGTCTGTACGATCGCAGCTCGCGCGCCCGCCTGCGTGGCAATACCTTCGGCCTGTATGCGCAGGGTGAGTGGAACAACGGTTTCGCGGTCGGTGGCAGCGTGTCGCGCGGTGACTACCGTACGCGCACCACGCGAGAAGTGCCGCTGCTGGGCCAGACCCTGTACAGCCGCCAGGATTCGGACGTGACCATCGCCCAGGTCGAAGGCAGCTGGACCTGGAGCCACGGTCGGACCCAGCTGCAGCCGTACGTGCAGTTCACCAAGCACTGGGTCGACAGTGATCGCGCAGTGGAGCAGGGCGGGACTGCCGCGCTGGTGCTGGAAGGCGGCAAGGACACGCTCAATGTCAGCACCGTGGGTGTGCGTGGCCGCTGGGATGTGGGCAGCGGCGAGCGCTTCCCGGCGCAGCTGACGGTTGGCCTGGGCTGGCAGCACGCGTCGGGTGATACCGACGTGGCCAGTCGCAACCGCTTCGCGGTCGGCGGCAATGCCTTCGATGTCTACAGCGCGGTGATGGCACGCAATGCGCTGGTCAGCCAGGTCGGCGTGGCGGTGGGTCTGGGCCGCAACAGCCAGCTGTCGATGTTCGTGCAGGGCCAGCACGGCGATGGTCGCCGCGATGTGGGCGGGCAGATCAACCTGCGCGTGGGCTTCTGAGGGGAGTAGGGCAGCAGGGGATCCACGCGCGGCGTGGATCCGGGCCGGGGCGGAGGACTACACCCTCCGCTCCATCTCCACGGCGTCGATCCCGGCGCCGTGGCCATCGGCTACCACCCGCGTCACCTGGAAGCCGAGGCCGGCGTAGAACCCCTGGGTGTGCTGGCTGGTGCTGAGCGTGATGCGGGTGATCGACCTGTCCGCTTCAGCCTGGTGCAGGCGCGCCAGGGCCAGTTCGCGGCCGATGCCCTGCCGGTGCAGCGCGCGTTCGACCATGCCCCAACAGAAGCCGGCACTGCCATCGTCGCGGCGCGAGAGCCCGCCACAGGCCACGATGCGGCCATCGCGCTCGATGACCTGGAACGCGCAGGCCATCGCCTGCTCACGCAGGAAGCGTTCGAAATCACTGCGCTCTTCGGGCGCGAAATACGTGGGCACGTTGCCCTCGAAGATCGACAGGCAGGCGTTGGCATCCGTGTGCCGGTAGAGTCGGAGTGTCATGCGCCCACGATAGACGATCGGCGGTAGAACCACGCCACGCGTGGATTCACTGCCTGGATGCCCTGCGTGTTCCCGCTTACGCCGAAATGCCGGCCAGCGTTGCGTACATCACCACGAAACTCACAAGGCACAGGTAGATTCCACCGATGATGAGATAGCGCACGAGGGTCAGCACCTTGTTGCCGCCATAGACGCATTGCTGCATCCACAGCAGGTAGATGGGAACGGCCAGCCACAGCAGCGCGTACAGCCACGAGCTGACCGCCGAGAACGCTGGCGAGGCGAAAGCCGTGCCCAGGCCGGCGATGAGGAACGTGGCCAGCAGCACCATCATCAGCCAGCAGTGGCTGTACAGCGCCACCACCAGGTGCTCGAGATAGCCCATCGCACGTGGGATGTAGGCCACTCGCAGGACCAGTGCGAAGACCGGCATCAGGAAGAACAGCGCGCCGGGCAGCGCGGTCAGGATCGCCTGCATGTACAGATCGGTCTTGCCGCCCATGCGCTGGATGTTGGCGTTGCCGTTCTGCAGGCGCTTGTTGAGCCATTTGTTGGCGAACTGTGGCCAACCAGCAATGACGATCGGATTGCGGTCGGCGTCCCACGGTTTGCCGTTGACGGTGTGGCCGAAGAACGAACCCCCGCCGGAGGCGGTGTCCTCACTGCCGGCATCCTGCTGCCCGCCGGTCAGCTCGGCGCGGCGTTGGGCCGCCGCAGCATTCAGCGCTGCCCTGGCCATCGCGAAGGCGGCCGGGCCGGCCGTGGCCGCGTCGGCCTGCTGCCGTTCGAGCAGGGTGATCTGCTCTGTGCGCAGCGCATCGACCTGTTCGACGGTCGTGGCGCGGGCAAACAGGGCGTCGTGTCCACCGCCGCTGCTGATGCCGA
This sequence comes from Stenotrophomonas sp. CS3K5, assembly GCF_059515225.1. Taxonomy (NCBI): domain Bacteria; kingdom Pseudomonadati; phylum Pseudomonadota; class Gammaproteobacteria; order Lysobacterales; family Lysobacteraceae; genus Stenotrophomonas; species Stenotrophomonas sp. CS3K5. The sequence continues at coordinate 444,590 of NZ_JCAKRX010000001.1, read as the reverse complement.
AATCGTCGACATGCACGAACAGCTTGCCGATGAAGAAGGTGAACAGCGTGAGGATCACGAACAGGCGCAGCGGCTGTACATAGCCGACCCGGCGGCCGTTGAGGTAGTTCAGCGCGATGCGGCCGGGTATCCACAGATCGCGCAGCGTGCGGAAGATGCGTCCATCCAGATGCCAGAATGATTCGAACACCTCCTCGATGGCATGGCCCACGTGCTTGAGCGGGTTGTGCGCCGATTGCCCGCAGCGATGGCAGTAGTGGCCCTGCAGGGCGGTGTTGCAGTTCTCGCAGGCGGCGTGCGCGCTGTCAGTCGAGCTCATGGGCGATGGGCGACGCGTCGGATTGAAGGCGCCTACGATAGCGAATTTTCAGGGTTCGTTCAGTTTTGTTTGAGGGGGTGTCCGGGGCGTTCAGAACACGGTGGAGCGCATCCACGCGTGGCGTGGATCTACTGGAGGAACAAGCCCCCGACAGGGGCGGGGAGAGGCAGGCAAAGGGAGGGGCCAATCGTTGCGCAGCAACGTTTGGGGCGAAGCGCGCGCAGCGCGTTTCGCGTCCCGCGCCAGATAATCAGGAAAAGGCGTCTGCCAGATCGGGGGCATCCGGTGGCGCGCCATCCACGCATGGCGTGGATCTACTGATCCGTCTGGAGGAACAAGCCCCTCTGTTGAGGGGCTGCCCCGACAGGGGCGGGGAGAGGCAGGCAAAGGGAGGGGCCCAATCGTTGCGCAGCAACGTTTGGGGCGAAGCGCGCGCAGCGCGTTTCGCGTCCCGCGCCAGATAAACAGGAAAAGGCGTCTGCCAGATCGGGGGCATCCGGTGGCGCGCCATCCACGCATGGCGTGGATCTACTGATCCGTCTGGAGGAACAAGCCCCTCTGTTGAGGGGCTGCCCCGACAGGGGCGGGGAGAGGCAGGCAAAGGGAGGGCCCCAATCGTTGCGCAGCAACGTTTGGGGCGAAGCGCGCGCAGCGCGTTTCGCGTCCCGCGCCAGACAAATAAAAAAGGCCACCCGAAGGGCGGCCTTTTTTATTTGTCTGGCGGAGAGAGGGGGATTCGAACCCCCGAAGCGCGGTTTAGACGCTTACACACTTTCCAGGCGTGCTCCTTCAACCACTCGGACACCTCTCCGGATCCCTGCCATCGGCAAACGCCTCAGCAGGGGCGCAGATTCTAGCGGGCGGCGCGGCAGGACACAAGCACCCCGATCAGGGATGCATCCCGGGGCGTTGAAGGCGAGAGGGCTGGACAGGCATGGCACAATGGAACATCCGATGGAAAACGGTGGCCTGATGTCCTATCTCGTCCTTGCCCGCAAGTGGCGTCCGAAGCGTTTTGCCGAGCTGGTGGGCCAGGAACACGTGGTCCGTGCGCTCAGCAACGCGCTCGACAGCGGCCGGGTCCACCATGCGTTCCTGTTCACCGGCACCCGCGGCGTGGGCAAGACCACCATCGCGCGCATCTTCGCCAAGTCGCTGAACTGCGAACAGGGCACCAGCGCCGACCCGTGCGGCCAGTGCGCGGCGTGCCTGGACATCGACGCCGGCCGCTATATCGACCTGCTGGAAATCGACGCTGCGTCGAACACCGGTGTGGACGACGTACGCGAGGTGATCGAGAACGCGCAGTACATGCCCTCGCGCGGCAAGTACAAGGTCTACCTGATCGACGAAGTGCACATGCTGTCCAAGGCGGCGTTCAATGCGCTGCTGAAGACGCTGGAAGAACCGCCGGAGCATGTGAAGTTCCTGCTGGCTACCACCGACCCGCAGAAGCTGCCGGTCACCGTGCTCAGCCGCTGTCTGCAGTTCAACCTCAAGCGCTTGGACGAAGACCAGATCCAGGGCCAGATGACCCGCATCCTGGCCGCCGAGGAGATCGAGGCTGACGGCAGTGCCATCGTGCAGCTGGCCAAGGCCGCCGACGGCAGCCTGCGTGATGGCCTGTCGTTGCTCGATCAGGCCATCGCCTACGCCGGTGGTGCGTTGCGCGAGGACGTGGTGCGCACCATGCTGGGCACGGTCGATCGCACCCAGGTGACGGCCATGCTCGATGCGCTGGCCGAGGGCGATGGCCCGCGCCTGCTGCAGGTGGTGGCCGCGTTGGCCGAGTTCTCGCCGGATTGGAGTGGCGTGCTGGAAGCGCTGGCCGAAGGCCTGCACCGCATCCAGGTGCAGCAGCTGGTGCCCGGTGCCGCGACTGCGGAAGGTCTGGATGCGGCTGCATTCGCCGAGCGCCTGCGCCCGGAAGTGGTGCAGCTCTGGTACCAGATGGCGCTCAATGGCCGTCGTGACCTGCCGCTGGCGCCGAGCCCGCGCGCGGGCTTTGAAATGGCCGTGCTGCGCATGCTGGCGTTCCGTCCAGCCGCAGCGGTGCCGCCAGTGCCGAAGTCGGTCGATGCTGCTGGCGGTGGCGTGCAGGGCGGCACTGCTGCCGGTGGTGGCGCCGCTGCCCCCGAAGCGGCGCCGGCCGCCGCTGGCGCCTCGGCCGCCCAGGCCGCAGCGCAGACGCCCGCGCCGGTACAGGCTGCGCCGCGTGAGCCTGAACCCGAACCTGAGCCGGCCCCGCAACCGGAGCCGACACCCGAGCCGGAGCCGGAACCGGTTCCGGTCGAAGAGCCCGTGTCGCCGCCGCCGCTGAAGGCGGAGGCGGCGCTGCCGACGGCCAACCCTGACGCTGGGGCGGGCGATGATCTGCCGCCGTGGGCCACCGACGAAGCCGAGGCCCGTGATGCGGCGCTGGTGGCCGAGATGGCGGGCCCGGATGCGGCCATGGTCGCGCCCTGGCACGAGCCGCCGGCCCCGGCCGTCGCGCCTGCTGAACCCGCGCCAGCCGAGCCGGGGCGTCCGTTCCGCGCCGAAGGCATTGCCATCGCGCCCGCCGAGCCCGCTTCGACGCTCGAGGTCGCCGCGCAGGAAGGTGTCAGCGAGCTGGCCACGGCTGAAGACTGGCTGGATCTGGTGGCCAACAGCGGCCTGAGCGGCCCGTCGCGGCAGCTGGCCGCCAACGCCGCGTTCATCAGCTGCCAGCACGGGACCTTGAAACTGGGCCTTTCGCCCGGATTTGAATACCTGCGTTCGGAGCGCGCGCTGACCGCCCTGGGCGAGATGCTGGCCAAGGCGCTCGGCCAGGCGCCGAAGATCGTGGTCGAGACCGTGGAGACCGAGCACGTTCCGGCCGAGACCCTGCACCAGCGTGCCGACCGCCAGCGTGGCGAGCGGCAGCAGCTGGCAGAGGCTGTTTTCATGGACGACCCGGAAGTGCAGGTGCTGATCCAACAGCACGGTGCGCGGGTCGTTTCCGATTCCATCCGTTCTTTTGACGAGTAAGACACCATGCGCGGAAACATCGCCCAACTGATGCAGCAGGCCCAGAAGATGCAGGAGAACCTGCAGAAGGCCCAGGAAGAAATCGCCAAGATCGAAGTGACCGGCAGCGCCGGTGGCGGCATGGTCAGTGTGACCCTGACCGGCGCCAAGGAGTGCCGCAAGGTGCGCATCGATCCGTCGCTGACCAGCGATCCGGAAATGCTGGAAGACCTGATCGCCGCTGCCTTCAACGACGCATCGAACAAGATCGATGCCGAGTCGAAGTCGAAGATGGGTTCGGCCACCGCCGGCATGCAGCTGCCGCCGGGCATGAAGCTGCCGTTCTGATAGCGGGTAGCGTCGAGCTTGCCTGACTGCCTTCCTCGTAGCGTCGAGCTTGCTCGACTGCATGCATGAAGCAGTCGAGCGAGCTCGACCCTACCAAGCCCCTCAGTCGAGCAAGCTCGACTCTACAAAGCATGCCGCTGTGTCCGCACCCCTGCTTGAACAACTGATCGATGCGCTGCGGGTGCTGCCTGGCGTTGGCCAGAAGACCGCCCAACGCATGGCCTACCACCTGCTCGAACGTGAGCGCGAAGGTGGACAGCGCCTGGCCGAAACGCTGGCGCTGGCGGTGGAACGCATTGGCCATTGCGCGCAGTGCCGCGACTTCAGCGAAACCGAGCTGTGCCCGACCTGCGCCAACAGCAGCCGTGAGCGCAGCCAGTTGTGCGTGGTCGAATCACCGGCTGACCGGCTGGCCATCGAGAACGCTACCGGCTTCCGCGGTGTGTACTTCGTGCTGCAGGGCAGGCTGTCGCCACTCGATGGTGTCGGGCCGCGCGAGCTGGGGCTGGAGCAGCTGGAGCAACGCCTGGCCGAAGGCGAGGTGCAGGAGTTGATCATCGCCACCAGTGCCACGGTCGAAGGCGAGGCGACGGCGCATTACCTGGCGCAGGTGGCACGGGCGCGCAAGGTGCAGCCGAGCCGCCTGGCCCAGGGGCTGCCACTGGGCGGTGAGCTGGAGTACGTCGACCGCGGCACGCTGTCGCACGCGTTCGGAACGCGCAGCGAGTTCCGCGATTGAGCGCAGGCCGGGCATTGCCCGGCGCGGGCGGCCTACAATGCGGATGACATCTCCGCCGAGGCCGACCATGAGCACCGAAACCCTCTTCAGCAAGATCATCCGCCGCGAGATCCCGGCCACCATCGTCTATGAGGATGATGAGGTGCTGGGCTTCAAGGACATCGCGCCGCAGGCACCGGTGCATGTGTTGTTCATTCCGAAGAACGAGATCATCCCGACCCTGGATGACCTGCAGCCGTCGCAGGCGCACCTGATCGGCAAGCTGGCGCTGGCTGCGGCCGAATATGCACGGCGCGAAGGCTTCGCGCAGGACGGCTACCGCGTCGTGATGAACTGCCGCGAGGACGCAGGGCAGACCGTGTTCCACATCCACATGCACCTGCTGGCCGGTGCGCCGCTGGGGCATTTCGGTGCGCCGGGGCGGTGATGCGCCCGGCATCCCTCCAGTAGATCCACGCCATGCGTGGATGAAAAAGACCGCCCGAAGGCGGCCTTTTCCGTCAAGCGTGGCGCGTGGCGATCACCACCAGCCCCAACGGCCGTAGCCGCCCCAGTACGGGCCATACGGGCCCGGGCCCCACGGCCCATAGGGATAGGGCACCACGTCGACCTGGCGCTGTTCCGGCCACAGGTAGATCACATCGGCCGACAGCTTCGGCAGGCGGTAGTCGTATTCGCCGATGCGGGTGTTCTGGTAGCCATCGATCTTGCCGATGAAGGTCACATCACGCCCGGCTTCGAACACGGCCGGATCGTAGAAGCCGGCGCGGCAGGCAATGAAGCGGCCATCGCTGGCATCGGAGGAGGAGGTGTTCGGGCGGCCACTGGCGTTGAGCGGGCGCGAGATCATCTGGAAGCAGGTCTCGCCCTGGCCGGGCTTGGTTTCAATGATGCGGCCACCCCACCGGACCGGCGTGCCGACCTGCTGGGTAGCGACCGAGTCGCGGGGGGAAACCAGGCTGAACTGTCCCTGCAGCGGCTTGGGGGCCGTGGCGCAGGCCGACAGGGCCAGCGTGGCCACAGCGGTGAGAAGGAACTTGGTGTTCATGGGGAGGCTCCGGAAGTCGGGCGATGCCTGCGCAGGTCCCGCAATAATGAAGCGAGGTCGGTGCAAGTTCCAGCGTAACGCGCGTCAGCGAAACGCTGGCTGAGTGCGAGCAGGGCCGGATCGGGCCGCGCGGCATGCACCCGCTGCGCCCAGTCGTGCGCGGTTTCGTGCGGCTCCCGGGCCAGCCCGAAGCGGGCGTAGCGATGGGCCAGGCGGTGCCAGGCGCGCAGCAGCGGGTCGCGCTCGCGTTCGCCCCGGGCCAGCAGCCAGGCCATCCAGGCCAGCGCCATCAACGCGGCGATCACAAAGCCGGCCAGCAGCTGGGCAGGCGCCAGATCGTCCAGGCCGAACGGCTTGAGCAGCTGCTGCTGGCGCTGGGCGTCGAAGGACAGCACCAGGTCGTTCCAGCCGCGGCGCAGCCAGTCGCCCACCTGGCCCAGTTGCAGCCAGCGCTGCTGCAGCGGGGTATCGGCGGCGGCCAGCAGGCGGTCATCGAGCGTATCGAGGATGCGCTCCGGCGCCACCGCAGCGGTCGGGTCGATGCGCACCCAGCCGCGCTGCGGCAGCCACACTTCGGCCCAGGCGTGCGCGTCCATCCGTCGCACCACCCAATAGTCGCCGATCGGGTTGCGGGTGCCACCGGCAAAGCCGGTCACCACGCGCGCGGGGATGCCGGCATTGCGCATCAGCACCACGAAAGAGGAGCTGAAGTGTTCACAGAAGCCGGCCTTCTGATCGAACAGGAACTCGTCCACCGGGTCGCGGCCGGCCGGCGGCGTATCCAGCGTGTAGGAGAAGTCGGTGCTGATCCATTGCAGTGCGCGGCGCACGAGGGCTTCATCGTCGGCGCCGGCCTGCTGCCGCCACTGCCGGGCCAAGGTCGCCGTGCGCGGGTTGAAGCCGGCAGGCAGCTGCAGGGTGGCGCGGCGCAGATAGGGCGACAGGCTGGCGTCGAAGCGCTGCACTGGCGCCGAGTGCAGGCGCCAACGGCTGAGGGAGGTGAGCGGGCGTTCGCTGCCCAGGCTCATGTCGGCATCGAGCTGGCTGCCGGCCGGTGCCTGGCTGGGCAGATCCAGCGCCACCAGCTGGCGGCGGTCGGTGGGCTCGTAGTCGATCTGGTAGTCCCATCCGCTGGCTGCGGCCTCCACCTGCGGCGCCGGTCGTCGCGCGCTGGCACGGTCCCGGGTCCAGCGCCGGCCATCGAAGGCGGTCAGTACCGGGCCACGCCAGTAACGCTGTGCCGGCTCCGGCGTCGCGCCGAAGAACTGCACGCGCAGTGCCGGTGTGTCATCGGACATCAGGTCCAGCCACTGGCCCGGCTCCATGCTGTCGGACAGCCCCGGCGTACTCACCGCGCGCTCGGGCACGCCCCAGAGCGGGGTGGCCAGCCGCGGGAACAGCCAGAAGCAGGCCAGTGCCAGCGGCAGGCCGATCGCCAGCAGGCGGCCGACGCCCCGCAGCTGGCCACGCAGCGGCAGGCGGCCGGCGTGGCCCTCATCCTGTGCCAGTCGTTGCAGTGCCAGCAGCGCGCTGACCCCGGCCAGCGCGGCCAGGGTGGTCGTCAGCGGTCCCTGGTCGAGCAGGAATGCGGCAAAGGGCGAGAACAGGGCGAATCCGAGCAGGCTGCGGGCATCGCGCAGGCTGCGCAGTTCACTGGATTTGATGGCCAGCATCGCCGCCAGCAGCGCACAGCCGGTATCGCGTCCGGGTCGCACCAGGCCCATCTGCCACACGATCGCCGCAAGCATGCCCAGCACCAGCAGCAGGCGCAGCGGCATCGGCAGCACGCGCCGCCACGACAGCGCGGCGGTCAGCAGGGCGGCCACGGCGATCAGCGTCGCCAGTACCGGCGGCAGCTGCAGCAGCAGCGGCAACAGGGCCAGCGCGGCACTGGCCAGCGTCGCGTTGCGTGTGGCGCGATCAAGTTCGATGGCGGTGTCAGTCATGGGGCATCAGGGCCAGTGCACGCAGGCACAGCTGATGGTGGCTGGCGCCCTGGCCGGGCCCGAAGGGCGGATGTGCCGGCAGCAGCAGCGTGTAGCGGCGTCCTTCGCGCTCGGCACTGTCGACCCAGCGTGCCAACCGCGCGATGCGTGCTTCGCCGCCCAGTGGCGCCAGCGTGTGCCAGTCCAGCACCACGTCGATGCCGATGGGCTTCTCATACTCACGCACCAGCAGGCTGTCACGCCGCGCCGAGTGCTTCCAGGAAATGCTGCGCGGCGCATCGCCGGTGCGGTAGGCGCGCAGCTGGTGCAGTTCTTCACCGCTGGCGTGGGCGCGGGAGTGCAGCGGGTCGTTGCCACTTTCGGGTAGCGCCGGCGCCATCGCTTCGGCCAGCGGATGAACCAGCAGCGGTTGTTCCGGCCACACCCATGACCACGCCCGCACCAGCCCCAGCGGCTGGGTGGTGGACAGGCGGATGCGCGGCAGTTCCAGCCAGCCGCGTCGCTCGCTGGGCACATCCAGTTCCACCTCGCAGCGGCCGTGCGCCGGCAGCGATGCCCAGGCCTGGCTGTCGCCCAGTTGCAGATGCAGCCCATGCCGTGCGCGCGGATCACGCAGCGACAGGTCCACCCGCAGGCGCAACGGCTGGCCCGCCGGCACCGGTTCGGCGGCGATCGCATCGACCTGCACACCGGACAGTTGCAGGTGCGCGGCGATGGCGCTGGCGATGGCCGCAGCGGCCAACAGCAGCGCCAGCAGCAGGGCCGGGTTGTTGTTGTAGTTCAATGCGCCCAGCAGCATCGCTGCCAACACACCGGCGACGAACAGGCCGAAGCGGGTGGGCAGCACATAGATGCGATGGCGGTCCAGCCGCTGCGGCAGGGCTTCGGGACTGCGTGGTCGGGCCAGCAGCTGGAGGCGTGCCCAACGCGAGGCCATGTTCAATCCACCGCGACGGTCTGCAGGATCGCCCGCGCCATGGCCGGTCCCGAACTGGATTCGGCCTCGGCAACCAGCCGATGCCCGGCCACCGCCACGAACAGGGTCTGCACATCCTCGGGGACCACGTGGTTGCGGCCGAGCAGCAGCGCGTGCGCCCGGGCCGCGCGCAGCAGCGCCAGGCCGGCGCGCGGCGACAGGCCCACGCGTACGCCGGCGTGCTGTCGGCTGCGGGTCAGCAGTGCCTGCACGTAGTCGATCAGCGCGTCGCTGGCATGCACCTGGCCGACCGCCTCGCGCAGCGCACGCACCTGACGGTCATCCAGCTTCGGCACCGCACGCGCGATCAGGTCGCGACGATCGGTACCCCGCAGCAGTTCGCGTTCGGCCTGTGCGCTGGGATAGCCCATCGCCAGCCGCAGCAGGAAACGGTCCAGCTGCGAGTCCGGCAACGGGAACGTGCCGGACAGATCAACCGGGTTCTGGGTGGCGATCACGAAGAACGGGTCGGGCAGCGGATGGGTCTGTCCGTCCAGCGTGACCTGCTGTTCGGCCATGGCCTCCAGCAGGGCGCTCTGAGTGCGTGGCGGAGCGCGGTTGATCTCGTCGGCCAGCAGCACATGGGTGAACACCGGGCCGGGATGGAACTGGAACTGGCGACTGCCGGCCTCGTACACCGATACGCCGAGCACGTCGGCCGGCAGCAGATCGGAGGTGAACTGCACGCGCTGGAAGCCCAGGCCCAGGCTGCTGGCCAGCGCGTGCGCCAGTGTGGTCTTGCCCAGTCCGGGCAGATCCTCGATGAGCAGGTGGCCGCCGGAGAGCAGGGCGACAAAGGCCAGCCTGACTTCCGGCACCTTGCCCAGCACCAGTGCGTTCACCTGATCCTGTGCCTCCCGCAGGGCCTGGCGCAGTTGATCGGTTAGCATGCTGGGATTGGGGGACGAAGCTGGCATGATCGTCTCACGTCTGGAATCCATCGATTATCCATAGAGCAATGCAAGGCGAACAGCGCGCACGGACGATATTTCTCTGGTTATGGACGCTGGTCACAGCGGCCAAGCTGGTGGTGGCTGCGCGCCTGCCGCTTTTTGTCGATGAAGCGTTCTATTGGCAGGAAGGCCAGCACCTGGCCGCCGCCTATTCCGATCTGCCCGGCTTGACCGCATGGCTGGCGCGGCTGGGCGCGGAGATCGGTGGCGGGCACGTGCTCGGATTGCGGCTGCCGTTCCTGGCCATCGGCGCGTTGCTGCCGCTGCTGGTGGTACGCATTGCGACGCGCTGGTTCGGTAACGTCGCCGGCTGGCAGGCCGGCAGCCTGACCTTGTTGATGCCGCTGTCGGCCACGCTGGGCCTGCTGGCGGTGCCGGATGTACCGATGGCGCTGGCGGCGGTGATCTGCCTGAGTGCCGGCGCACGCCTGCTGCACAATGTGGAGGCGTCCTCGGCGATGAAGCTGGCACTGGGCCTGCTGATCGGTGCGCTCAGCCACTACCGTTTCATCGGTGTCATCGGCGTTGGCTTCATCGCCTTGCTGGCGCTGCCGCAGGGCCGGCGCATGCTGGCCGATCCGCGAGTCTGGGTGGCACTGGCGGTGGGCGTGCTGGCGTGGCTGCCGCTGCTGGCGTGGAATGCGGACAACCACGATGCCGGCCTGAAGTTCCAGGTGGTCGAGCGCCATCCCTGGGCCTTCGAGTGGAACGGGCTGTGGTTCCTGGTGATCCAGCCGATGCTGGTGACGCCGATCCTGTGCATCGCGATGTGGAAGGTGGCGCTGGCCGGTACCCGCAGCGGTGGCGGTGCGCGCGTGCAGTGGCGTTACTTCGGCTTGGTCGGCGGCGTGTCGACGCTGGGCATCTTCGTGCTCGGCTTCTTCACCGATGTCGAACGGATCAGCTTCCACTGGCCGCTGCCGGGCTACCTGGCACTGCTGGTGGCGGTGCCGGTGGTGCTCAATGGCTGGCCGCGTTGGCTGCGCCGTGCCGGGTGGTGGCTGGCCGCGGCCGGCGCGGTGCTGGCCTTCGGTTACTACCTGATGGCGTCGACCCCGGCGCTGCGCGAGCAGCTGGCCGGCAGCAAGTATTACCCGCGCAACTTCGCCGGTTGGCAGCCGCTGGCAGTGGCGGTGCGCGATGAACTGCGGCAGATGCCGCAGGGCACGCGCATCCTGGCGGGCAACTTCAAGGTGGGCGCCGAACTGGGCTTCCAGCTGCGTACCGGTGACATCGAGGTGCTGCCGCATCCGCTCAACGACAAGCACGGGCGGACCGCGCAGCTGGCGCAGTGGAACCTGCTGCACGATGGCCAGCGTGGTGCGCCGATGCTGCTGGTGCTGTCACCCAGCGATCAGCGCTATCGCGATCTGCTGGCGCGCTACCACGCCATCTGCGAGCAGGTGGGGCCGTTGCCTGCGCCGCGTGTGGTCAGCAGCGATCATGGATTCCAGCGCTTCCTGTTGTTCCGCCTGCCCGCGCAGCGCGCGCCGGGCCCCTGCGTCACCCCGGCCATGGCGTGGCTGGATTCGCCGGCCAACGGCCAGCGGGTGTCCGGCACGCTGGCGATCAAGGGGTGGGCGTTCAAGGATGGTGTCGGGCTGGAGCGCGTGGAGATCCTGGTCGATGGCCGCCGCATCGGCGATGCGCGCTATGGACGCGTGTTCGACGTGCGTCACACCTGGCCGGACAGCACCGATCCGCAACATCCGGCGGTGGGTTTCGATTCGACGCTGGATACCACCACGCTCGAACCCGGCCGGCATTGGCTGGGCCTGCGCCTGCACGGGCGTGATGGCAGCGTTGAAGAATGGCAGGAGCAGCCGTTCGAGGTTCGCTGAGGCGCCCGCTTCTGTAGGGTCGAGCTTGCTCGACTGCGCTTGTTGCAGAGGCCGAAGAAGCAGTCGAGCAAGCTCGACGCTACGGCACCGCGAACCCGGCCTTGCGCAGCAACCGGCACAGCGCGATCAGCGGCAGGCCGATCAGCGCGCTCGGGTCGCGGTTGTCGATTGCCTCGAACAGGCTGATGCCCAGACCTTCGCATTTGAAGCTGCCGGCGCAGTCCAGCGGTTGTTCAGCGGCCACATAGCGGGCGATCTCCGCCCGTTCCAGCGTGCGGAAGCGCACCTCGGTCATGTCGAGCGCGGCCAGTGATTCTCCGCCACGGGTGAGACTGATGGCGGTATGGAAGCGCACCGTCTGCCCGGACATCGCCGCCAGCTGCGCGCAGGCCGCCTCGGCCGTCCCAGGCTTGCCCAGCGGCTGTCCGTTCAGGTCCGCCACCTGGTCCGAGCCGATCACCCAAGCGCCGGGATGGCGGGCGGCCACCTCGGCGGCCTTGGCGGCGGCCAGGCGCACGGCAAGGACCTGCGGTGCCTCACCGCGCAGGGGGCTCTCGTCCACCTCCGGGCGTGCGCAGTCAAAGGGCAGCCCCAGCCGTTGCAGCAGCTCGCGGCGGTAGCGGGACGTGGAGGCCAGGACCAGTGACATGCGACAATACCGGGGCAGGGCGGGGCAGTCTGGCCCGTCGCTGGCGCCCGCAGCAAGACCCTGTATGGCGGGCATTTGACAGCCGCAGCCCCGATCCTTAGTATTCAGCGGCTTATGTCCGCGAACGTGCCCGAAACGCTGGATGCCTGGCGGATGGTTGTAGCGCGAAGGCGCTTCGACGGCCAGGTCTCCCTGGCTGAATTGACCCGCCTGCAGGGGTTGGTCGCCGATACCGACGGCGAGTGTGTCTACTCGCTTGAATTCGGTCGCGACGACGTCTTGCGGGTATCCTATGTGGAACTGACCATCGATACCGCGCTGCCGCTGATCTGTCAGCGCAGCATGCAGCGATTCCTGTTGCCGGTGAAGGTGACTCAGAGGCTTGGCCTGATCCGCGACGAGGACGAGGAATCGTCCCTGCCGGAGGAATACGAGGCGTTGCTGGTGCCGGAAGATGGCCAGCTGAAGCCGCTGGATCTGGTCGAGGACGAATTGGTGCTGGCGGTGCCGGTGGTACCGCTGTCGCCCGACGGTGAAGCAGTCGACAAGGACTGGGCACCGAGCGAAGAAGAAACGAAGAAGGCCAACCCGTTTGCGGCGTTGGCGGCATTGAAGAAACAATAGCAGCCGGTTGTCGTCGGCGGCTGCGGCGAAAGCGAAAAGTGTGCTGGGCGCTGGCGTCCTGTGCGACGAAACGACGAAGCAAAACGAACCGAGTTTGGAGCAATCCCATGGCTGTCCAGAAATCCCGTGTTACCCCGTCCCGTCGCGGCCAGCGCCGTTCGCATGACGCCCTGAGCGCCAAGCAGCTGTCGACCGACCCGACCACCGGCGAAGTGCATCTGCGTCACCACATCACTGCTGACGGTTTCTACCGCGGCAAGAAGGTCATCCAGACCAAGACCTCGGCCGTCGAAGAAGATTGATGTGCCGGGAAGGCCGCTGCCTCCGGGCAGCGGCCTTTGCCTTCTTTCCCGGGCGTGCCGGTGATCGGCGGCCCGCGCAACAGGAAACATGATGAGCAAGCGGATCTACTCGAGGATCGCGGGCACCGGTAGCTATTTGCCGGAAAAAGTCCTGACCAACGCCGACCTGGAAAAAATGGTCGAAACCTCGGATGAGTGGATCCAGTCGCGCACCGGAATTCGTGAACGGCACATCGCGGCCGAAGGCGAAACCACCAGCGATCTCGGCTACCAGGCCGCGCTGCGCGCACTTGAAGCGGCCGGCATCGACGCTTCGCAGCTCGACATGATCGTGGTCGGCACGACCACGCCTGACCTCATTTTCCCCTCCACCGCGTGCCTGATCCAGGCCAAGCTCGGTGTTGCGGGGTGCCCTGCCTTTGACGTCAACGCGGCCTGCTCGGGCTTCGTGTTCGCGTTGGGCGTGGCCGACAAGTTCATCCGTTCCGGCGACTGCAAGCATGTGCTGGTGATCGGCACCGAAACGCTGACCCGCATGGTCGACTGGAACGATCGCACCACCTGCGTGCTGTTCGGCGATGGCGCTGGCGCCGTCGTGCTCAAGGCCGACGAAGAGACCGGCATCCTCAGCACCCACCTGCATGCCGATGGCAGCAAGAAGGAACTGCTGTGGAACCCGGTGGGCGTCTCGACCGGCTTCAAGGGCGGCGCCAATGGCGGTGGCACCATCAACATGAAGGGCAACGACGTGTTCAAGTACGCCGTCAAGGCGCTGGACTCGGTCGTGGACGAAACCCTGGCCGCCAATGGCCTGGACAAATCCGACCTGGATTGGCTGATTCCGCACCAGGCCAACCTGCGCATCATCGAAGCCACGGCCAAACGCCTGGACATGTCGATGGAGCAGGTGGTGGTGACCGTCGACAAGCACGGCAACACCTCGTCCGGTTCGGTGCCGCTGGCACTGGACGCGGCAGTGCGCTCGGGCAAAGTCGAGCGTGGCCAGCTGCTGCTGCTGGAAGCCTTCGGTGGCGGCTTCACGTGGGGTTCGGCCCTGCTGCGCTATTGATAGTGCGAGTTACGACAACGTGAAGTCTGTCGTTACGGCCCCTCTGGGGCCGTAACGCGTTTAGGAGGTCCTGTCATGGTTGAGCCCATCGTCATTGAAGGGCAGCGCGCCTGGCTGAAGCAGTACGGCAAGGGAAGCCGCGCACTGGCCCTGGGCCTGCTCAATGTCATCGCCCGCCGTTTTCATCTCGATGCCCTGCGCCCGCCGCCGCACCGGGGCGGCGATGCCGCGCGCGAAACCGAGGCCCGTCGCTTGGCTGAGCTGCAGGCGCAGGGTGTGAACGTGCCCGGTGTGCTGGGCAGCGGCCATGCCGCGCTGGTGATCGGCGACAACGGCAGCTCGTTCAATACCTGCCTGCGCGAGGCCGACGACGCACAGCGCGACCGCCTGGTGATGGCCGCGATGCAGTCCCTCGCCGAGGCACACGCGCGCGGCGCCTACTTCGGCCAGCCGCTGCCGCGCAATCTGACCTGGGATGGGGAAAAGGTCGGTTTCATCGACTTCGAGGAAGATCCGCTGGAAGTGATGGATCTGGCCGAAGCGCAGGCCCGTGACTGGCTGATGTTCGGCTACGGCGTGGCCAAGTACTACGCCGACCGCCCCGAGCAGCTGCAGGCGATGATGGCCGAGGCGATGGGCGCGGTTCAGGCGCCGGTGCGTGAGCACGTTCACGCCGTCAGTGGCCGCCTGCGCAGCCTGGCCCGGGTCTGCATGAAGCTGGGCCGTTCAGCGCGCGCGCTGGCCCATTCGATCTTCATCACCCATGGCGCCAGTACCGCTGGCGTGCTGATGCTGGTTGGGCTGTGCGTGGACTTCCTCGCCGACGGCGATCTGGACGTGCTGCAGCTGTTCTGCTGATGGATGATAGGGGTCAGATCCCTTTTCCTGCGGAAAAGGGATCTGACCCGGTTGCGCTTGCCCGGCCGCGCTCCATACGCCTGCATACGCGCACGTACAGACGACACAGCGGATTCGCCCTTATCATGGCCCGCTTCGATTGCAGCAAGCGGATGACCGCGTGACCGTATCCACCCTCGCTTTTGTCTTCCCCGGCCAGGGCTCGCAGTCTGTGGGCATGGTGGCCGAGCTGGCCGAACTGCACCCGCAGGTGCGTGAAGCCTTCACCGAGGCATCCGACGGTGCCGGTGTCGACCTGTGGGCGCTGTCCCAGGGCGGCCCGGAGGAAATGCTCAACCGTACCGAATACACCCAGCCGGCCCTGCTGGCCGCAAGCATCGGCGTGTGGCGTGCCTGGAACGCCGTCGGCGGTCCGCGTCCGTCGGTGCTGGCCGGCCACAGCCTGGGTGAGTACACCGCCCTTGTCGCTTCCGGCGCGCTGAGCCTGCACGACGGCGCCCACCTGGTGCGCCTGCGCGGCCAGCTGATGCAGGAAGCCGCGCCGGCCGGTGTCGGCGCCATGGCCGCCGTGCTCGGTGCCGAAGACCAGCTGGTGCTGGACGTCTGCGCCGAAGCGGCAGGCAGCCAGGTGGTGGTGCCGGCCAACTTCAATTCGCCGGGCCAGATCGTGATCGGTGGCGACGCCGAGGCGGTCGACCGCGCGCTGGCGCTGCTGGCCGAAAAGGGCGTGCGCAAGGCGGTCAAGCTGGCCGTCAGCGTGCCCTCGCACACCCCGCTGATGCGCGAAGCCGCCAACCGCCTGGCCGAAGTGATGGCGGGGCTGTCCTGGCAGGCGCCGCAGCTGCCGGTGGTACAGAACGTCGATGCCAAGGTGCATGACGGCGTCGATGCCATCCGAACCGCGCTGGTGCAGCAGCTGTACCAGCCGGTGCAGTGGACCGGTTGCGTGCAGTCGCTGGCCGCCCGTGGCATCACCCAGGTTGCCGAGTGCGGCCCGGGCAAGGTGCTGACCGGCCTGGTCAAGCGCATCGACAAGGCCATCGACGGCCGTTCGCTGGCCACGCCGGGCGACTTCGAAGCCGCCCGCGAGGCATGGTCGGCCTGACCTTCCCTGTTCCTGCCGACCGTACCGGTGGCCGCTGCACGCGGTCCGGGTGCGGCGGCCGCTCCCGCCTGAGGAAAACATCATGAGCAAGCCCCTGCAGGGTGAAATCGCACTGGTCACCGGTGCCAGCCGTGGCATTGGTGCCGCCATCGCCGATCTGCTGGCCGCCCAGGGCGCCACCGTCATCGGCACCGCCACCACCGAATCCGGCGCCGCCGCGATCGGTGAGCGCCTGGCCGCCCACGGCGGTCACGGCCGCGCGCTGAACGTCACCGACGCTGCCGCACTGGACAGCGTGCTCGATGGCATCGCCAAGGAATTCGGCCCGATCTCGATCCTCGTCAACAATGCAGGCATCACCCGCGACAACCTGCTGATGCGCATGAAGGACGAGGACTGGGCGTCGATCATCGACACCAACCTGACCAGCGTGTTCCGCACCAGCAAGGCGGTCATGCGCGGCATGATGAAGGCGCGCAAGGGCCGCATCATCAACATCGCATCGGTGGTGGGCGTGACCGGCAATGCCGGCCAGGCCAACTACGCCGCGGCCAAGGCCGGCATCATCGGCTTCAGCAAGTCGCTGGCCAAGGAAATCGGTTCGCGCGGTGTCACCGTCAATGTGGTCGCTCCCGGCTTCATCGACACCGACATGACCAAGGCGTTGCCGGAAGAGGCGCGTACCGCGCTGATCAACGACATCGCCCTCGAACGCCTGGGTTCGCCCGAAGACATCGCCCATGCGGTGGCCTTCCTGGCCAGCCCGGCTGCCGGTTACATCACCGGCGAAACCCTCCATGTGAACGGTGGCATGTACATGCCGTAAGCAAGGGGCGCAGGGATTGCGCCGCAAGTGGTTGATCTGCTGAGGTTTTTGCTGCGATGCAAGGCCGCGCCGGTTTCCACTACACTATCCCACGGCCATCGCCTTTGATGGCGACCACTTTTGAACCACAACTCCATCTGGAGCGAGATCCCATGAGCACCATCGAAGAACGCGTCAAGAAAATCGTCGTCGAACAGCTTGGCGTCAAGGAAGAAGAAGTCACCAACAGCGCATCGTTCGTCGATGACCTGGGCGCTGACTCGCTGGACACCGTCGAGCTGGTGATGGCCCTGGAAGAAGAATTCGAGTGCGAGATCCCGGACGAAGAAGCCGAGAAGATCAGCACCGTGCAGGCCGCCATCGACTACATCAAGGCCCACGTCAAGGCCTGATGTCAGACGGCAGTGCGCGCGCGGGTCTCCGCTCGCCGCGCACCGCATCCCATGGGGCCGCAGTTGCGGCCCCGTGTGTTTGAGCATCACACCGAAGCAAACCGTGTTACCCGATTGAACCTTCGGGTCAGGAGAATCAGCAATGAAGCGTCGCGTCGTCGTAACCGGCCTGGGTATCGTCTCGCCGTTGGGCAATGATCTGGCCAGCAGCTGGGAAGGCATCACCCACGGTCGTTCGGGCATCGGTCCGCTGACCAACGTTGCCGATGCCTACCTGGACCGGTTCACCACCAAGATTGCAGGTGAGGTCAAGGGTTTTGACATCACCGCCGACAACGAACTGTTCGGCAAGTACCGGGTCAGCGGCAAGGATGCCAAGAAGATGGACCCGTTCATCCATTACGGCCTTGGTGCCTCGTTCATGGCCCTGCACGACTCGGGCCTGGAAATCACCGAAGCCAATGCCGAGCGCATCGGCGCCATCGTCGGCGCCGGCATCGGCGGCCTGCTCGGTATCGAAGAGCAGACCATCGAGTTCCACGAGGGCAAGAAGATCTCGCCCTTCTACGTACCCAAGACCATCATCAACATGCTGCCGGGCCAGCTGAGCATCATCAGCGGCCTGAAGGGCCCGTCGTTCTCGGCGGTGTCGGCATGCGCGACCTCGAACCATTCGATCGGTACCGCGATGCGCATGATCCAGTACGGCGATGCCGACGTGATGGTGGTCGGTGGTGCCGAGCGTGGCTCCTCGCCGACCGCACTGGGCGGCTTCTGCGCGATGAAGGCGATGAGCACCCGCAACGACGCTCCGGAACAGGCCTCGCGCCCGTGGGACAAGGACCGTGACGGCTTCGTGCTGGGCGACGGCGCCGGCATCCTGATCCTGGAAGAGTACGAGCACGCCAAGGCACGCGGCGCGAAGATCTATTGCGAACTGGCCGGTTTCGGCGCCAGCTCCGACGCGTACCACATGACCGCCCCGAGCGAGAACGGCGAAGGCGCCGCGCGCTGCATGGTGATGGCCATGAAGGACGCCGGCGTGACCCCGGAACAGGTCGGTTACCTCAACGCGCACGGTACCTCCACGCCGCTGGGCGACCTCGGCGAAACGATGGCGATGAAGACCGCCTTCGGCGACCACGCCTACAAGATGATGGTCAGCTCCACCAAGTCGATGACCGGCCACCTGCTGGGCGCGGCCGGCGGCGTGGAAGCGATCTTCTCGGTGATGGCGCTGCAGGACAACGTCATTCCGCCGACCATCAACCTGCAGCAGCCGGGCGAAGGCTGTGACCTGGACTACGTGCCCAACGAAGCACGCCAAGCCAAGGTGGACGTGGTGATGTCCAATGGCTTCGGCTTCGGCGGCACCAACGGCACGCTGATCTTCAAGCGCGTCTGACAGGTGTTGCGACGTCGAGCCATGCTCGACTCTACATGTGAAGAGGCCGCCGCAAGGCGGCTTCCGTGCATCTGAACCCCCGAACTGGCCGCCATGACCCACGCACCGCTGATCCACCCGCTACCGCACCCGATCGACCTGCTGGCCCTGCAGCAGCACGACCCGGCGCGTTTCCCGCTGCTGATGGAATCCACCGCCTCGGGCACCGCCCAGGGGCGCTGGAGCCTGCTGCTGGCCGCGCAGGGCGATGGCCTGCGGCTGGATGCCGATGGCCAGGTGCGCGACCTGCACGACGTAGTGCAGCCCGGCACGTTCCTGCAGGCACTGGACCGTGCCTGGCAGCATGAGCGCCTGCCGCATGATGGCAGTCACAGCCTGCCGTTCCGTGGCGGCTGGGCGCTGATGCTGGATTACGAAGTGGCCAGCCAGATCGAGCCGGTGCTGCCGGCGCGTGCGCGCGAGGACGGCCGCTCGACCGCGCTGGCGCTGCGCTGCCCGGCAGCGGTGCTGCACGACCATCACAACGATGCCAGCTTCGTCATCGCCGAAGCCGGCGAGCAGGCGCTGCTGGACGCGCTGGTGGCACTGGCTTCGACCGCGCTGCCCGAAGCCGGGCAGGGCTGGCAGCCGCCGCAGGCGGTCGGCGAAGACGCGCCACAGCGCTTCACCGATGGCGTGCGCCGGGTGATCGACTACCTGCGCGCCGGCGACGTGTTCCAGGTGAATCTGTCGCGGCGCTGGAGCGCGCAGTTCGCCGCGCCGGTCAGCCCGCAGGCGCTGTACGCGCAGCTGCGTCGTGCCAACCCGGCGCCGTTTGCCGGCCTGTTCAGCGCACACGGCCGCCACGTGGTCAGCTCCTCGCCGGAGCGGCTGGTCTCCGTGCATGCCGGGCATGCGCAGACCCGGCCGATTGCCGGCACGCGGCCGCGCTTCGAAGGCGATGATGATGCCGCGCGCATCCAGGAGCTGGTCGGCCACCCCAAGGAGCGTGCCGAGCACG
The DNA here is from genome assembly GCF_059515225.1 of Stenotrophomonas sp. CS3K5. Taxonomy (NCBI): domain Bacteria; kingdom Pseudomonadati; phylum Pseudomonadota; class Gammaproteobacteria; order Lysobacterales; family Lysobacteraceae; genus Stenotrophomonas; species Stenotrophomonas sp. CS3K5. Next base: position 425,202 of record NZ_JCAKRX010000001.1, on the reverse strand, counting down.
TGATGCTGATCGACCTGGAGCGCAATGATCTGGGCCGCATCTGCCAGCCTGGCACCGTGGTGGTCGATGAGCTGATGACCGTGGAGAGCTACGCGCATGTGCACCACATCGTCAGCAACGTCAGCGGCCACCTGCGCCCGGAGGTCACCCCCGGCGAGGTGATTGCCGCCACCTTCCCGGGCGGCACCATCACCGGCTGCCCGAAGGTGCGCTGCATGCAGATCATCAGCGAGCTGGAACAGGTGCCGCGCGGGGCCTACACCGGCGCGTTCGGTTGGCTGAACCGCGATGGCGACCTGGACCTGAACATCCTGATCCGCACTGCCGAAGTGGATGGCCATGAGGTGAGCTTCCGCACCGGTGCCGGCATCGTGGTGGATTCGGACCCGGACAAGGAACTGGACGAGACCCGCGCCAAGGCCCGCGGCCTGCTGCGCGCGCTGGGCCAGCAGGGGTAGTGCCGGCCGCTGGCCGGCAACCCCATGCACCCACGATCCGCGCGATTGCCGGCCAGCGGCCGGCACTACCGGTATCGGTCGGTGTCATTGTTGTGGTGGGTGCCGACCGTTGGTCGGCACGGGCACAGGCCCCGGTCATGACCCCACACCATCGGCACGGTATCCTGCACGACGGAATCGAGTTCAGAGGTAGTCCATGGCGGGAGCCAAGCGCGGGTGTCTGTTCGTGGTAACGCTGGTGGTGGTGCTGGCCGCCGTCGTGGCCGGTGCGGGCGCGTGGTTCTTCTACCAGCAGACCCGCTTCGCCGACGCCCCGATCACCCCCTCTGCCGAGAGTGTGGTCATCGCCAGCGGTGATGGCATGAACAGCGTGCTGCGCAAGCTGCGCGAGGCCGGCGTGGATGAAGGCCAGGACACCCAGTGGCAGCTGCTGGCGCGCCAGCTCGATGCCGCCGGCAAGCTGAAGGTGGGCGAGTACGCGCTCAGTGGCGAGCTGACCCCGCGCGAGCTGCTGCTGCGCATGCGCGCCGGCAAGGTGCTGCAGCACCGCCTCACCATCATCGAGGGCTGGAACATCCGCCAGGTGCGTGCCGCGCTCAAGCGCGCCGAACCGCTGGTGCACACCACCGACAGCCTGGATGACGCCGCACTGATGCAGCGTCTCGGTTTCGGTGGCCAGCATCCGGAAGGCCGCTTCCTGCCGGAGACCTACGTCTATCAGCGTGGTGACAGCGATCTGGACGTGCTAAAGCGCGCCCATGCCGCGATGGAAAAGGCGCTGGATGAAGCCTGGGAAAGCCGCGCGCCGGACCTGCCGATCAACACGCCCTACGAACTGCTGACGATGGCGTCGATCATCGAGAAGGAAACCGCGCTGGCCAGCGAGCGCCCGCAGATTGCCGGGGTGTTCATGCGTCGCCTGAAGATCGGCATGCGCCTGCAGACCGACCCGACGGTGATCTACGGCATCGGCGCTGCGTACGACGGCAATATCCGCCGCCGTGACCTGACCACCGATACGCCCTACAACACCTATACCCGTGCCGGGCTGACCCCGACCCCGATCGCCATGCCCAGCCGCGATGCGCTGATGGCGGCCGCGCAGCCCGCTGCGGGCGATGCGCTGTACTTCGTCGCCGTCGGCGATGGCAGTGGCGCGCACGTGTTCTCGCCCAGCCTGGACCAGCACAACGCCGCAGTGGCCCGCTACCTGCAGCAGCTGCGCCAGCAACGTACCCAGGAGACCCCGGCGCAATGAGTCCCGCGCTGCTTCGCCACCCACGTTTCGTCAGCCTGGAAGGCGGCGAGGGCGCGGGCAAGACCACCGCCATCAATGCCATCCGTGACTGCCTGCGCAGCCACGGCCACGAAGTGGTGCTGACCCGTGAGCCCGGCGGTACGCCGCTGGCCGAGCGCATCCGCGGCCTGGTGCTGAAGCCCGATGCCGAGATCGCCGCCGAGCCGCTCAGCGCCGAAGCCGAACTGCTGCTGGTGTTCGCCGCGCGCGCGCAGCATGTGCGCCAGGTGATCCAGCCGGCGCTGCAGCGCGGTGCCTATGTGTTGAGTGATCGCTTCACCGATTCCAGCTATGCCTACCAGGGCGGCGGCCGTGGCCTCGACCCGCAGTGGATTGCTGATCTGGAGCGCCGTGCGGTCGGCCTGCTGCCGGGGCTGACCCTGCTGCTGGATGTGGACGTGGCCGTCGGCCGCGCGCGCGCCAACGAGCGCGACCTGTGGCCGGACCGCATCGAAAGCGAACAGGATGATTTCTTCCAGCGCGTGCGCGAAGTGTTCCGCAGCCGCGCGCAGCAGGACCCGCAGCGCTTCGCGCTGATCGACGCCGGCCAGGTGCAGGAACGCGTGGCCGCCGATGTGGTCGCGCAGGTCGAGCGCTGGCTGCGCGACGGGGAGGGCGCATGAGCACGTTTTCGCCGTGGCAGCAGCGCGCCTTCGACCAGACCGTGGCGGCACTCGATGCCGATCGTCTCGGTCACGGCCTGCTGATCTGCGGCCCGGCCGGGCTGGGCAAGCGCGAGGTGGCGCTGGCGCTGGCCGACCACGTGCTGGCCCGTGGCGACGCTGCACACGCCACACGCACGCGCCAGCTGATCGCGGCGGGTACGCATCCGGACCTGCAGCTGGTCAGCTTCATTCCCAACAAGAGCGGCGACAAGCTGCGCACCGAGATCGTGATCGAACAGGTGCGCGAGATCACCGACACGCTGGCGCTGACCCCGCAGTACGGCGTGGCACAGGTGGTGATCGTCGACCCGGCCGATGCGATCAACCGCTCGGCCGCCAATGCACTGCTGAAGACCCTGGAAGAGCCGCAGCCCGGCCGTTATCTGTGGCTGATCAGCAGCGACCCGGCACGCCTGCCGCAGACCATCCGCAGCCGCTGCCAGCGCCTGGAGTTCAAGCTGCCGCCGCAGCACGAAGCGCTGGCCTGGCTGCAGCAGCAGGGCCACAGCGAGGCGTCGGCGCGTGAAGCGCTGGAGGCCGCGCGCGGCCATCCCGGCCAGGCCGACAACTGGCTGCGCGAAGACGGCCTGAGCCTGCGCCGCGAGGTCGGCCGCGAGCTGGAACAGCTGGCCACCGGCAAGACCGGCGCGGTGGAGCTGGCGCAGAAGTGGTGCGGCGATGACAATGCGGCGCTGCGCCTGCGCTTTGCAGCCGACCTGGCGCTGGCCCAGGCCAGCACCGATGCCTTGACCACGCCGGAGCGATTGCACAAGCTTGCAGCCTGGTTCGATGCGGCCAACCGCACCCGCGACCTGCTGCGCACCACGGTGCGTGCAGACCTTGCCGTGGTCGAGTTGCTGCTGGCCTGGAACAAGGTGAACGAGCGGCCTGCCGCAAGGGGAAATCGATGAGTGCCAGCAACGCCCGCCAGGGCATCCTGTCCCTGGCTGTGAAGGACAAAGCCGCGCTGTACAGCGCGTACATGCCGTTCGTGAAGAATGGCGGCATCTTCGTGCCCACGCCCAAGCGCTACTTCCTGGGCGACGAGGTGTTCCTGCTGCTGACCCTGCCCGATTCCAGCGAGCGCCTGCCGGTGGCCGGCAAGGTGATCTGGGTGACCCCGGCCGGCGCGCAGGGCAACCGCACCGCCGGTATCGGCGTGCAGCTGGCCGATGGCGCTGAAGGCGAGGGCGTGCGGCACAAGATCGAGACCCTGCTTGCGGGCCTGACCAGCTCGGACAAGCCGACGCATACGATGTGATTCCGGTAGCGCCGGGCCATGCCAGGCGGCGACCTCGAAACCCCCGTGAACACGAATGTGAAAAACTGTTGACGGCCTCTGAAAAGCCCCTATAATGAGCGGCTCAGCAACACACCGGGCGGTTAGCTCAGCGGTAGAGCATTGCCTTCACACGGCAAGGGTCACAGGTTCGATCCCTGTACCGCCCACCATGTTGCAGAACGAAAGAAGCCTCCAGCAATGGGGGCTTTTTTGTTGCCTGCGATCCAGCAGATCAGCCGAATGCGCGCACCGCCTCAACCGTGTTCCTCCAGCAGTTCCCGCGCAATCATCGCCGTAGCATCCAACAGGTCGTGGCCGCCTCCGGCCTGCACCACCACCACCAACAGACTACGGCCCACCTCGGCATTGCCGCTGATCAGCTCCATCTCGCCCTCAAAGCACAGGTCGGCCAACCATTCATGGGCCTGCTGCAGCCCACGCTTGCGGACGCGGCGGAACTCCGCGAGCAGCTTCGCCTGCCCGGCCTCCTGCTCACCGTCGGCCAGCAGGCCGACGGCACCGCCGTGCGCCGCGCGCCAGATGGCTGGCAGCGGGCGACCGTTCGCGTCCACCACGTCCGCCGAAAATTCCGCGCAGTACATCTCATAGCGTTTGCCCGCCGTACTGCAGGGCACGATGCCGGCCTCGGCGAGCAGGCGTTCGGCTTCATCCAGTTTGCTGAACTTCAAGCGCAGCAGCGCTGCGCGGCTCAGCTGCTGTGCCAGCGCCTGCTGGTTGGCGGCAAACCAGACGTTCCAGCCTACGCTTGCGCGGCCTTCCAGAGCGGCCTTGAAGTACTCCAGGTGTTCGGCGTCCATTGCGGCCTCCTGCGTTCCCTGCGCGATTGTAGCGGGAGCATATCCGGGGGGATCAGGCGTCACCGCCGGAGAGGCAGTGATGCGCCTCGCGCACCAGTTGTCGCGCGGCCACGATCAGTCCATCAGTGTGGAAGGCGCCCAACTGCTGGTCCGGGCCACCCTCGGCGCGCGCTCGATCGCCCGCCTGCAGCAGATCGAGCAATGCACTGAGCCCGGACAGCGAGCGGCGGAGCGAGGCGTGATTGCTGGCGCAAAGGGTGAGGCTGCTGCACGGTTGTCCGTCATCGCCGTCGGCATGGTTGATGGCATTGAGGCAAGTGAAGAAGGCAGGCGACTGCACGGGCAGATTCTGTTCGTGCAGGGCGCATTCGATCTCGCGCGCGAGGTCCTCGGGCACTTCGGCGGCGATGTCGCCGATCAAGGCGTGCAGGCGGGGATGGACAGCGGTGCGGTTGGTCATGGCGAAACCCTCACTGGCGTGGAGCCACCTTCCAGAGCGAAGGTGGCGGACGGTGCGGGTTGGCGTACCAAGGCAAACAAGCTTCAAGGGAGAAGAACGCCTGGCGGATCCTGCGATCCCCACGCACCGTCCGCCATTGACGGCAGTCGGTGCATTCTCTCAGCTGCGATTGATTTCGCAGGCCTTGAAGCTTGTTCGTTTATTCGAGACGCCAATCCCGACCAAGGCACTTTGCCTCGGCGGGGCCATCATCGAACTGCCCTGACTGACAAGTCAGTAAGGAAAGTTGCATTGAAACGGCGACAACGCAGGCAGTTCCAGTTCTGTGAGCCAATGCCGCCCTCGCGTGTGCGCAGCGGCAAGCCGGACAGTGCTGATCTGCGAACGTGACGTGACTCGCTGACCCGGCAGGGGCAAAAGCGTCACCGTGCGGTGGTTCACCCTCCCGAAGGAGGGTGCAATGGGGTCACAAGTTGAACGTTGCTTTCTCCGCCATCAGGTGTGCAAACGATGCGTACCAATCGATATCAACACGGCTGTAGAGGTGCGCATCGCACTCATTCAGTGCTGTGGAGTGATGGGTGTCGAGCAGGATGAAGTCATCGCCCATCTGCGGCGTGCCGCTGACCTGTATGGCGCGGTCCAGGTGGTACTCGAATGCTTCCACAACCGGATCTACAACCAACTCTCGACGAATCTGCACGATCTCCTCGTTGTCCTGCCCGAACGGGCGGATCAACTCGACGGGCAACAGGATGTCGATGAAGCGTCCTGGCATCGCGAAGCCATTACTGACCTTCAGGAAATCGCGATAGCTCTTTGGCAATCTGACGCCAAGGCGATTTTCAGCATCAACGATGGCCTGTTCACTGGCGCCGGGTACGCCACACCAATCGAGGGTTCCGGTCAGCGCGCGCCGGGCGACGTCTGCCAGAGGGCTGTCCGGGTACTGCTCGGCGAACGGTTTCATGCCCATGTCGAAGTGAAATGCAGCAAGCCGTTCTTCCAATGTGGATAGGACTCGTTGATTGACCCCAGTAAGAAGATCGAGCCACTCATCTTCGCTGGCAGGCGCATCGGGAGGGTTCGTGGGTACGTTCATGGAATGATCCTCCAGGGGCAGGAGCAGGGTTCGCGGCGCGCGAACCGGTCATGTTCCCGACATGAATCGGCCGGACTTGGCATTCCTGCGGCGCTTGATCCGATCTTCATGCGTGCCATTGCAGGTACGCCAATGCGTTTTTCATCGCCGTATCCATCGCAAAGGGCTCCGATGGCCCGACATGCCCGAGCCTGAACATCCGCAGCTCGGTGTCTTCGTTCTCGGCGCGGTCATCCAGCAGGATGAAGTCCGACCTGTCGTTGGGCGGTCCGGAGATCTGCAGGGTGCTCTCAAGCCGGCCTTCCAGCAGATCGGGGACTTCATTCTGCAGACCGTCCAGCATCGTTTTCCAGAATGCGGCCACGTCCGGATAGTTCACACTGAGCGGCTGCACCAGCTCGATCGGAAGGTAGGAAGAAATGGCGCTGCCCGGGAGCAGGAAGCCGTTGGACACTTCAAGAAAGCGCCGATAATCGATAGGGAGCTGTATGCCCAATCGATGTTCTGCCCGTTCAATCTGAGCGGGTGTTGCAGGTGGCAGTCCGAGCCAGTCGGCTTTGCGTGCCATTGCATCAGTGGCGAGTCTGGATATCGGATGCTGGTGATACTGATCGACCAACTGACTCAGTCCAAACCCAAACGGCGATGGATCGCTGTCATGTGGGATGGTTGCGAGGCAGGCCCGGTTGATCTCGCCGAGCAGTTCGTTCCATTCTTCGTGCGTCATGGCGTCATTCCTTGATGGATACCCAGAACGATTCGCCATCCAGGATCCTGGCGTGAGTGCAGTAAAAACCCTTGAGATGGCCGCCGACGCGCTTGTTGTCCGAGGCGTCGATGTACTTCACCGACACGACCTCCGCCGGGCTCTGTGCCGCGCCCTGCCTGGTTGCTGCGAAGGGATACTCATCGCAGTTCAGGCCGGGGGCCGCTGAGCCCGGGAATCGCTGCCGACACAGTTCAACCGATGCTGCTCGATTCTTCTCGATTTCCTTGGGGTCCGCCTGGCGCGTCAGTGCTGAGCCGCGCAGCGCCGGGTCGGGATTCCACCTTCCGGGATTGCCCGGCAGACTGTCCAGAGCGGCTTTGAGATGCCGGGCCGATTCATCAACCTCCGGATTGCTTGCCTGCAACTCGAAGACCGCGGGATATGCTGGAAATCGACAGCCAGCGTACTGTCGAGTGGCCAGCCTCTCGCACCGCAGTTCCGGCGCCGACATTTCGATCAGCGTCTGCTCCACGTTGAAGCGGTTCAGAATCAGCTGGGTGTTCTGGCTGGTGCGTCCATCCTCGGTATCCATGCCCAGCGTCACGGCGAAGTCATAGGTACCCTGTCCTCCGAGCCCGATCATCTGGAACTGCTGCTTTTCGGTACAGCTGCCGCAGTACAGGAAGGGCGCCATGGTCAGCCCCTTGGACGCCTCGCCCAGCACGTCCTGGATCACCACGCGCACACGATGCGTCCAGGTGGTGCCTGTGCGTGGAAGGTAGGCGTAGTCATACATCGTGACGTCCGAATACTCCTCAGCGCCGATGTCGGTGTTGTAGGACACGTAGCGCGCGGTTCGCTTGACGCAGTAGTGCCGGCGCGACCCTGCCGCCTCCTCCTCGTCCTTGTCGGTGGCGTCCTTGCAGAGCTCCTCGAACGAAGGCTCTTCATTGCGCATGTCCGCTTCGTACCGATCAAGTTCGGCGAAGGACATGGTGGCGATCATCTGCGCGTCGTTGGGGCAGTCATCTTCCTGTTGCGCGTGTGCGGTGAACGCGCACAGCGTCGCGGCCAGGGCCAGTGGCGTCAGTTTCATCGGGGTCTCCTTGGGTTGGACAGGTGACCGGCAGAAGTGCCGGTGCCCCTTGATGCGCCTGCCCACAGGAGGAGGAGGGTAGGAACACCCCGGCCGTTGGTCGGGGCGTGATGCCGAACACGGCCCGAATGTGGCGCCGATCACTGGTGTGTGAGTGGCCAGTCACATTGGCCCGTCCACCCCAGGCCCAACACGACAGCCGCGCAGCCCTTGCCGAGTGCCGCGCAGCGTGCTCCCATCGGCAGGGACACTTCGCCGCGCCTCTGGAGCCCCGCCATGCCGCTCGCCCGCATCGATCTTCGCAAAGGCAAATCCGCCGACTACCTGCAACGTGTCGGTGAAACCATCTACCAGGCCATGCGCGCGGTCGGCGTGCCGGAAAACGACCGCTTCCAGATCTTCCAGGAACACGCGCCCGGCACGCTGATCTACGATCCCGGCTACCTGGGCGTGGACCGCACCGACGACTTCATCTGCATCCAGATCACCTGGAACGAAGGGCGCACGCTGGAGCAGAAGAAGGCGTTGTACCTGGGCATTGCCGAGGGTCTGCATGCGGCAGTGGGCATCCGCCGTGAGGACGTGTTCATCAATCTGGTGGAAGTGAAGAAGGAAAACTGGTCGTTCGGTAATGGTGTGGCCCAGTACGTGAGTTGATGGGCGAGGTGCCCCCACGCATGGCGTGGATCTGCAGAGCGCTGGGGCAGGGCATGGCCATCGAGCTGGCCGGCCGCACCGGCCTGCGTCACCGTGTCGCAGGGGGCAAACCCTGAACGGGGTCCAAGGTTGGCTGCGGGCCCGTAGAATGGCCGGGTGCGTCATTCTGTCCTCCACCGCCGGTTCCAGGCCCTGGCCTGGCTTGCCCTGCTGCTGGTGCTGCTCGCCCCGCTGGTGAGCCGCTGGCTGGCGCACGGGCACGTGGCCGCGGCGGTGCCGGTGGCGGCGATGGATCATTCCCAGCACGCACAGCACGCGATGGAAGGCCATCACGACCACCACGCGATGGCGATGCCGCACGGCGAATCGACGCCGAAGCCGCCCGCCGATCCCCATGCCGATCATGAAATGGGCGTGGACTGTGATTACTGCCTGATCGCCGCAAGGTTGATCACGCTGCTGGTAGCGGCAGTGCTGCTGTTGGCGCCGATGGCTTCGGTGTGCCGCGCCTTGCGCGGTGCGGTGCAGACGTTGCCGCAGCAGGTCAGCGGCACATTGGGAGCGCGTGGGCCGCCGGCCTTGATGGCTGCCTGAGCCGCACGCGCGCTGCATTGATCTTCCTTCCATGAGGTTGCCGGCCACGGCCGGTGCCCGCACGCGCGTGCTTGTCCCTTTCTGATTGCTGCCCTGCCATTGCGGGGTGGCCTTGCATGCCGTGAAACAATGAAAACGAACCCCAACTCCGCGCGCCTGCGCCGGGCAGCGCTGTCTGTTGCCTGTGCGCTGCTGCTGCACGCCACTTCTGCCCTCGCTGCCGATGCGGCACCCCCGACCACGCTGGATACCGTACGCGTGATCGATACCCGCAGCGGCGAGCTGTCATCCACCGCCAGCGCCGGCTCTGCGCTGGGCCTGAGCGTGCTGCAGACACCGGCCAGCCTGACGGTGATTTCGCGCGAACAGCTGGAGCAGCGCGGCGACAGCAACCTCAACGATGCGATCAGCCGGGCGGGTGCGATCAGTGCCATGCCGCACCCGGGCAACGGCCTGAGCGCGCTCTCCAGTCGCGGCTTCACCGACGGTGCATCGGTGATGCGGCTGTACGACGGTCTGCGCCAGTACGGCGGGGTGGGCGTCACCTTCCCGTTCGATACCTGGTCGATCGAGCGCATCGAAGTGCTGCGCGGCCCGGCCTCGGTGATCCACGGCGACGGTGCGATCGGCGGCGTGATCAACATCGTGCCGAAGAAGCCCACGCGCGGGGCCATCGACAACGAGATCAGCGTGACCGTGGGCAGTGAAGACACCGCGCGTCTGGGCTTCGGCAGTGGGGGCGCGCTGACGCCCGGGCTGGCTTACCGGCTGGACCTGAGTGGCAACTACAGCGGTGGCTGGGTGGACCGCGGCCGCAACAGCGATGCCACCTTCTCCGGCGCGCTGCTGTGGCAGCCTCGTACCGACCTGCAGCTGACCCTGACCCATGCGCAGGGCCATCAGAAGCCGATGCGCTACTTCGGCACGCCGCTGGTGGACGGCCGCCAGTTGGACGCGCTGCGCCACCACAACTACAACGTGGAAGACAGTGACATCCGCTTCCGTGACCGCTGGACCCAGCTCGACGCGCTGTGGACGCCGAACGCGAACGTGGAATGGCGCACGCGCGTCTACCAGATCGACAGCCAGCGCGACTGGCGCAACGCCGAGGCCTATGTCTACAACCCGCGCACCGGCCTGATCGACCGCTCGGGCAACACCCAGATCACCCACAACCAGGACCAGAGCGGGCTGACCTCGACGCTGCGCGTGCAGGGTGAGGTGGGTGGTCTGGCCAACAGTTTCGCGGTAGGGATGGATGCCAACCGCGCGCACTTCAAGCACACCAACAACACCTATGCCGGCAGCTCCGGCCCGGTCGATCCGTTCCATCCGGTGCCGGGCCAGTTCGCCAGCGATGCGCCGAACCTGCCGCGCTACCGCAACGCCGCCGAGCAGTACGCGCTGTTCGTGGAAGACCACCTGACGCTGAGCGAGCGTTGGTCGGTGCTGGGCGGCCTGCGCCATGACCGCGCGCGCATCGATCGCACCGATCTGATCAGCGGCCAGAACGCGTTCTCGAAGACCTACAACAGCACGGGCTGGCGCGCTGGCGCGGTGTTCGCGCTGCGGCCGACGTTGAGCCTGTACGCGCAGTATTCGCAGGCGGCCGACCCGGTCAGCGGCCTGCTGATGATCAGCCCGGCCAACGGTGCATTCGATCTGGCCAAGGGCCGGCAGTTCGAAGTGGGCATGAAGCAGGCCTTCGACGGCGGTGAGTGGACGTTGGCGGCGTACCGCATCCGCAAGACCGGGCTGCTCAGTCGTGATCCGCTGGTGCCGGATCGCCGGGTGCAGGTGGGTGCGCAGACGTCGCGCGGCATCGAGGCGTCGTTTAACTGGGCCTTCGCGCCGCAGTGGTCGCTCGATGCCAACGCCACAGTGTTGAAGGCCGAGTTCGAGGACTTCCTGGAAACCACGGGTTCGCCGGCGGTACTGGTCTCGCGCGATGGCAATGTGCCGCCGAACGTGGCCGAGCGCCTGGCCAATGTGTGGCTGAGCTGGCAGTTCGCACCGGACTGGAGTGCGGCCGGTGGCGTTCGCTACGTCGGCAAGCGCTACGCCGACAACGCCAACACATTGGAACTGCCCGCCTACAGCACCACCGATCTGGCGCTGACCTGGCAGGCGGCACCGCGCACGCGGGTGAGCGCGCGCTTGTTCAACGTGTTCGACAAGGCGTACTACGCCACCGCGTACTACACCAGCACACAGTGGTTGCTGGGCGCGGACCGCCGCGTCGAGTTCACGCTCGACCATCGCTTCTGAGGACGCCGGCCATGTCGCTGCGATCCACCGCCAAGCGCTGGACCTATCTGGTGCACCGTTGGCTGGGCATCGGCGGATGCCTGCTGATGCTGCTGTGGTTCGTCAGCGGCATGGTGATGCTGTTCATCGGCTACCCGAAGCTGACACCCGGTGAGCGGCTGGCGGCGTTGCCGGTGCTGGGCGATGCGCACGGGCTGCTTGGCTTGTCGGCGTTACCAGCAGCAGTGCAGGCGGAGCCGGAGAGCGTGGCGCTGACCACGCTGCGTGGCGAGCCTGCCTACGTGGTGCGTAGTGGCAACCACGTGGGGGCGTGGTCGGCGCACACCGGGCAGGCCCTGCTGCCGGTCTCGGCACGGCGCGCCGAAGCCTCGGCGGCGCAGTTTGCCGGCGGGCCAGCCTTCGTCGGTGCGATGCGCTTGGATGAGGACCGCTGGACCCATTCGCGTGCACTGGACGCGCATCGGCCGCTGTACCGGGTGGAAGTGGGCGGTGCGCAGCCGGGTGACCTGTATGTGTCTTCGCGCACCGGTGAGGTGGTGCTGGATGCACCGCATGTACAGCAGCGCTGGAACTATGTGGGGGCGTGGCTGCACTGGCTGTACTTCCTGCGCATGCAGTCGGTCGATCCGGTGTGGACGTGGGTGGTGATCGTGCTGTCCGCGCTGTGCACGCTGGCGGCAGTGAGCGGCATCGTGGTCGGCGTGTGGCGCTGGCGTTTCCGTGGGCACTATCGTTCCGGTGCGAAGACGCCCTACGTCGAGCCGTGGATGCGCTGGCATCACCTGATCGGTCTGGTAGCAGCGGCGTTCGTGTTCACCTGGATCTTCAGTGGTCTGATGTCGATGAATCCACTGGGCGTCTTCAGCAGCACGCGCGAGGCAATTGATGCCGGGCGCTATCGCGGTGGCGCGGTGGCGGTGAATGGCGCACTGGGCGAACCGGCAGCGCTGCTGGCTGCGGCCCACGAGGGGGCGTTCATGCCGGTGGAGATCCAGTGGCGGCGCATCGGCGGTGAGCTGTTCGCGCTGCTGCTGGACGGGCAGGGCGATACGCGCATCGTGGCCGCGAGCGAAGGGCATCTTCGGTTGATGCAGTGGCTGCCGCTGGCATGGCTGCAGCACAAAGCGCAGGCGATGTCCGCCGCGCCGATGCATCGGTTCACGCTGCTGCCTGCAGCCGATGCCTATTTCTATCCACGTGCGCCGGAGGCGATGAATGGTGCGGCGGTGCGCCGCTTCCCGGTGGCAGTGGCGGACTTCGGCGATGCCGAAGCAACGCGCGTCTACGTCGATCTGGCCAGCGGTGACCCACTGCTGACCCTGGGGCATCGTGAGCGGGCCGGGCGCTGGCTGTTCTACTTCCTGCACAGCTGGGACCTGCCGGCGATGCTGCGGCAGGAGACGGCGCGGTTGGGCGTGCTGCTGCTGTTGAGCACGGCCGGCACCGCGCTGTGCGCGACGGCTACGGTGATCGGTTACCGGCGGGTGCGGATGAAGCTGCGGCGCCGGCGCCGTTGATGCCGCGCGCTACACCCGCAGCCAGCGTGTGGACACCGCCACCATCAGCAGTGCGATGGCCACACCGATGAACGCAGCGATCAGCCCGAAGTGGTTGGCGGCAAAGCCGATGAGTGCCGGGCCGGCAAGGATGCCGGCAAAGCCCAGCGTGGAGACGGCGGTGATCGCCAGCGCACCCGGCATGCGGGTCTGGTGGCCCGCCAGCGAGAACAGCGCCGGCGCGATGTTGGCGCAGCCCAGGCCGACCAGCACATACCCGGCCAGTGAGGCCTGCCAGGGCGTGACCAGCGTGAGCACCAGTACGCCGCTGGCAGCGAGCAGGCCGCCGAACACGATGGCGCGTTCGCGTCCCACCCGCGCCACCAGTGCATCGCCGAACAGGCGCGCGACGGTCATGGTCAGGGTGAAGGTCACATAGCCGATGCCGGCCAGGCTCGCATCGACGCGGCGTACATCGCTGAGGAACACCGCGCTCCAGTCCAGCATCGCGCCTTCGCCGAGGAAAGCAATGAAGGCCAGCACGCCGATGAACAGCACGATGCCATGGGGCATCGCCAGCATCGGGGTGTCGTGGGGCATGCGTTCGCTGTGCCAGTACGACGCCGACACCAGCATCGCCAGCAGCATTGCAGCCACACCGATCAGCACCGAGGCCAGCGGTGGCAGCTGTGCGGAAAGCAGCAGGGTCATCATCGCTGCACCGAGGAAGCCGCCGATGCTGAAGAAGGCGTGGAAGCCGGACATCATCACGCGCCGTGCCTCGCGCTCGACGATCACCGCCTGTACGTTCATGGTGCAGTCCATCGCGCCAACGGCGGCACCGAACACGAACAGCACCAGGCCCAGCAGCCACGCCGAATCGGCCAGTGCCAGCCCGGGCACGGTCAGGCAGATCAGCAGGCTGCTGGCCACCATCACCCGGCGGCAGCCGAGGCGCGCGGCCAGCACGCCGGACAACGGCATCGCCAGCAGCGAACCGGCACCGAGGCAGAGCAGCACCAGGCCCAATGTGGCGTCGTTGATCTCCGTACGTGCCTTGGCGAACGGCACCAGGGTGGCCCACAGCGCGGTGGCGAAGCCGGGAATGAAGAACGCAGCGCGGGTCGCGTGCTGTTCGGCACGCGCGCGGTTGGCAAGGGACATGAGCGGTACGGTCAGGGGGGAGTGGGGTGCACTGCGATGCCGGCGGCGCGGAAGCGCGCGGCCAAGGCCGGTGGTGCGCTGGTGGTGAGCACCAGGTCGTCGATCTCGTCCAGGCTGGCAATCTGCCAATGGCCACGGGCGCCGAGCTTCTCGGTGGTGGCGGCGACGATGACACGGCTGCTGCAGGCCACCATGGCACGCTTCAATGTGGCTTCTTCGGCATCCATCGCCCACACACCGGTGTCGCCGTCCACCGCGCACGGGCCGGGCAGGTACACGTCGGCACGCAGGCGCTGCACCTGGGCCAGTGCTTCGGCGCCCACCGCGCCCCCACCGCTGGCCAGGCGGCCGCCGATCAGCTGCACGGAAGTGCCTTCATGCAGGCTGGCGGCGGTGGCGATCTGCGGCGCGTTGGTGATCACCGTCAGTGCCAGTTCGGGTGGCAACTGCTGGGCGATGGCCAGGTTGGTCGAACTGGCATCGAGCAGCACCAGCTGGCCAGGTTGCAGCAGGGCACAGACGCGCGCGGCCAGTTCGGCCTTGTCGCCACGGTCGCGGGTGAGCCGCTCGCGCAGCGGGCGTTCCTTCGGCGGCGGCAGCACGGCGCCGCCGTAGACGCGCTGGCACAGGCCCTGGGCGGCCAGTTCGCGCAGGTCGCGGCGGATCGAATCTTCGGAGACGGCATAACGACGCGCCAGCTCGGCGGCCACCACGCGGCCCTGCTGGCGCAGTTCCTCGAGGATTAGCCGGGTGCGCTCGGCGGGGAGGGAATTGGGTTCGGAGCTCATGGTACGAGTGTGCATGTTCGTGCATTAACGTGCAACAACAGGCATTGGGTAATGGCGGGGCCGATGAGCGGGTGAGCCCGTGCCGTCGTAGGGTTTTGGAATGCGGCAGTGGCCCGGCATCATGGCCGCGCTTCTGGCATGGAATCCCTGATGTCCCCCATCGTTCACCGCAGGCTGCGCATCGGCGCGGACCAGTACACCGGCCAGAAAGTGGTCGACCAGCAGTTCCACGAATGCGATTTTTCCGGCGTGGACCTGACCGCCACCGAGTTCATCAACTGCAGCTTCTACGATGCTGACAGCCGCCTGGGCTGCCGCTTCAACGGCGCCACGCTGAAGGAAGCCAGCTTCCGCAGCTGCGACCTCAGCCTGTGCCATTTCAACTTCATCAAGGCGCTCGGCCTGGAGATCAGCGAGTGCCGCGCGCAGGGCGCGGACTTCAGCAACGCCAGCTTCATGAACCAGATCACCACGCGCAGCTGGTTCTGCAGTGCGTTCATCAAGAAATCGAACCTGCGCTATGCCAATTTTTCGCGGGTGACGCTGGAAAAGTGCGAGCTGTGGGAGAACTGCTGGGACGGCGCGAATGTGAGCGGTGCCAGCTTCGCCGGCTCGGACCTGTCCGGGGGCCAGTTCGAGGGCATCGACTGGAACAGCGCCAACTTCACCGACTGCGATCTGACCAACTCGGAGCTGGGTGAGCTGGACCTGCGCAGCACCAACCTGCGCGGCGCCACGCTGGACGTGCAGCAGGTGGCGCTGTTGATGCAGCGCATCGGCATTACGGTGGTGCCGTAGGCATCACCCGGCGCACGCCACCCAGCCCTTGAAAGTGAAGCCTGCATAGAACAGCTCCACGCCGTCGAAGCCGGCCTCCTGCAGCAGGGCGACCTCCTGTTCGGGCGCCAGCAGTGGCAATCGCTCGGCAATGGCCTCGATCGCGCGCTGCGCATCGGCGTGAGCAACGCCAGAGGCTTCGGCGAACGCTGCGTAGCGCTGCAGCCAGCGCAGCTTGCCGGCCGGATCCTGCGGCACGCTGTGATGCGCCACCACCAGCGGCGCGCCGGGCTGCAGGCGCCTGTGCAGCTCGCGCAGCGTGTGCAGGCGCTGCGCCGGGTCGAGGAAGTGCAGGGTCAACAGGCAGCTGGCACCATCGAATCGCATGTCCGGGGCATCGTCGATATAGCCTTCCAGCAGTTCGACGCGTGCGTTCAACGGGCCCAGTGTCTGCTCGGCCAGGGCCAGCATCGGCGCGGCCGGATCCACGCCCAGCAGCTGCCAGTCCGGCTGCGCCTCAGCGAAGGCTTTCAGCTCCAGCCCGCCACCGGCACCCAGTACCAGCACGCGACCGTGTGCGGGAACGCGTTCGGCCAGCAGCAGGCGGCTCATCTGCTGCAACGCGAGGAAACCGGGCACCTGGCGCAGCGGTGCTTCGGCATAGCGGGCCACCGCCTGCGGATCGGAGAACGTGGACATGCGTGGATTCCTGCAGTGGGCGACATTCCACTGTAGCGCGGCGCGCAAGGGCATTGCGCGCCACTGCCGCATCGTCGCGGCCAGTTGCCGGGCGTGCGCGTGGTGGTGGATGCGCTGGTTGCGCATTACCAGCTCAACGCAGCGCCCGCGCCAGCACCTGCCAGATCCGTGCGTCCTGGCACTGCGAAACGTTGAAGCGCAGATAGTCGGCCGCGCGCTGCGACTGGCTGAACGCGTTGCCCGGTGCCAGCACGATGCCTTCGCGCAGGCATTGCCGCGCCAGCGCGGCGGAATCGCGGCCATCGGGCAGCTGGCACCACAGGAACAAGCCCGCCTCCGGCTGCAGCCACGGGGTGATGCCCAGTGTCTGCAGCTTGCGCAGCGTATGCCGGCGCGCATCGGCCAAACGCGAACGCACCGAGTGCATGTGGCGACGATAGCCGCTGTCGGTCAACGCGATGTGCATCAGCTGCGCAGCCAGATGGCCACCACCGAAGCTGGTCGCCAGCTTCAAGTCGGTCAATGCTTCGATCCACTCATGGCGTGCAGCGATGTAGCCGCAGCGCGAGGCCGCCGACAGCGTCTTGGAGAAGCTGCCGACGTGGATCACCCGCGACAGCCCATCGAGTGCGGCCAGTCGCGGCGCCGGCTGCAGTTCGAAGTCGGCGAAGATGTCGTCCTCGACGATGATCAACTCGTTGCGTTCGGCCAGGCCCAGCAGCCGGTGCGCGGTGCTGGCCGAAAGCACCGCGCCGGTCGGGTTGTGCAATCCGGAATTGGTGATGTACAGCCGCGGCGAATGGTCCTGCAATGTGCGTTCGAACGCTTCAAGGTCCGGGCCGGCGGGGGTGTACGGCACGCCCACCGCCTGCACCTGGTGCGCCTTCAGCAGGGCGTGGTAGTTGAAATAGCTCGGGTCATCGACCAGCACGCAGTCGCCGGGCTTGAGCAGGAAGCGGCAGATCAGGTCGACCGCGTGCGTCCCGGATTCGGTCAGCAGGATCTGCTCCATCGGTGCGTCGATGCCCAGCGTCGCGCTGCGCCGTTGCAGCAGCTGGCGCAATGCGGGAAACCCGAGTGGGCCAGCGTAGTCGACCAGTTGCACGGCATCGGCACGTGCCAGCCGACGCAGACCGCGGCGCACGCCATCGTGATACAGCCAGTCACTGGGCATCCAGCCGCAGCCTGGCTTGAGGTGGCCCGGTGGGGTTTCCAGCGACTGCCGCGACACCCACAACGGGTCCACCGCGCGGTCCAGCCGGGGTTCCATTTCGGCCAGTGCCAGCGGCGCGGCCGGCCCACTGACGTAGAAGCCGGATCCTGCGCGCGCACTGATCAAACCTTCGGCCGCCAGACGCTCGTAGGCCTCGACCACGGTGGAGACTGAGACGGCCATCGCTGCGGCCTGCGAGCGCACCGAGGGCAGGCGGGAGCCGGGGCCATCCACGCGCGCGGTGATGCGGTTGCGGACAGCCTGGATGACCGATTCGATGCGGGTAAGCGGACGTGGCATGGCAGCACTGTAATGGAAGTGTAGGCAGTACAGTTCTTCGTGACTGTACTGGATTGTAGCTGGGGTGGTTTCGCTGTCGATGCTTACATACAGGCTTCGCCAGGCGTCGCCCGGCACTTCAGGATCACAGGCGTGGAACGGTCGGCGAGTGGTTGGATCAATGGCTTCATCGGTGTGGTGATCTTCGCCGGCTCATTGCCGGCCACCCGTCTGGCGGTGCTGCAGTTGGATGCGGGTTTCGTCACCGCCGCGCGCGCCACCATTGCTGCAGTGCTCGGCCTGGGGCTGCTATTGATGCTGCGCCAACCGTGGCCGCGGCGCAGCGACCTGCCTGGCCTGGTCGTGGTCAGCCTCGGGGTGGTGGTCGGTTTTCCGCTGCTGACGGCGCTCGCGCTGCGCCATGCGTCGTCGGCGCACACCATCGTGTTTCTCGGCCTGCTGCCGCTGAGCACCGCGGCATTCGGCGTGCTGCGCGGTGGCGAGCGGCCGCGCCCGGCGTTCTGGTTGTTCTCGTTGCTGGGCAGCGCCTGCGTGGTCGGCTATGCCGCGCGCAACGGCATTGAAGCCTCGTTGCAGGCCGACCTGCTGATGCTGGCGGCGATCATGGTATGCGGGCTCGGTTACGCCGAGGGTGGCCGGCTGGCCCGCCACCTGGGCGGCTGGCAGGTGATCAGCTGGGCGTTGCTGCTGGCGATGCCGGCGATGCTGCCGTTGGCGGTACTGATGCGCCCGGCCTCGTTCACGGCGGTGGGCGCCTCGGCGTGGTGGGCGCTGGGCTACGTGGCGGTGTTCAGCATGCTGCTCGGCTTCCTGTTCTGGTATCGCGGGCTGGCGCAGGGGGGCATCGCCGCCGTCGGACAGCTGCAGCTGCTGCAGCCCTTCTTCGGCCTGGCTTTGGCTGCACTGCTGCTGCACGAGACGGTCAGCCTCAGCATGGTGCTGGTGACCGTGGTTGCCGTGATCTGCGTGGCGGGCGCCCGCCGCTTCAGCCGCTGACCTGCGGTGGCTTGCCGTCATCCCGTTGTCGTTTCCCGATCACGCCGCCTATGCCCCTCCAGGCCTAGCGTTGATCGTCCCCGTCCCCCACGGAGACCCACCATGTGGCTGCTCGACCATCTCTGGCCCCGCCGCAGGCCCGTGCCCGCCCCGGTTGCCGCCGAGCCGCCGGCGATGCCCCGCCGGCCCTGGCTGAAACGCCCCGCGCGGGCCGGCCGCAGCGGCATGGCGCCCTGGCAGAAGATCGCCGCACCGCCGCGGCGCAGCCGCCACTAGGCGCTGCGGTCGGCGGGGTGGTTGACCCCGTCGTTGACCGGGATCACGCCCAGCGCGAACGGGTCGATGCCTTCCAGGCAGGCCACGTTGTAGCCGTACTGGTCGGGGTTGGAGCGCCGGCGATGATGGGTGTAGATGCCGCACACGCCGCAGAAGTAGTGCTCGGCCACGTGGGTATTGAACTGGTACCGCTGCAGGTGGTTCTGCCCGCGCAGCACCTGCAGGCCTGCGCGGGTGACGCTGGCGGCGATGGCGCCACGGCGGCGGCACATCGAGCAGTCGCAGCGGCGCGGGTCGACGATGCCATCGGGCAGATCGAGCAGCAGTTCGACCGCACCGCAGTGGCAGGTGGCGCGGTGCCGGGGTTGGACCGGAACGCCGGCCACGGAGGTAATGCCCATTGTTGATCCTGTGTGGTGGAACGTGGTCCAAGACCCTGCGCCGGTCGGCCTGAACGGGCCGTAGATGCCACGCTGAGCCGGCTTGTGGCTAACTATGCGGCTTCAAGACCGCCACAGGATGCCAGTGAACGCCGCAGGACGTTGGATGACAGGAAGTGCCATGGCGCTGGCGGCGTTGTGGGTGACCGGGCTGCTGGCCTATCAGCTGCCAGGGCCGGGCTGGCTGGCCACGGGCGTGGCGATGCTGTGGCTGCTGCTCGCCCTGTGGGCCGCGTGGCAGGTGGCGCGAGGCCACGGCACGCGCCGCCTGGGCCTGGCGTTCGGCGCATCGCTGGCGCTGGCCGGGCTGTGGTGGCTGCTGCTGACCCCGCGCCAGGACCGGGTATGGGCCGACGATGTTGCCCAGCGCCTGCATGTGGTGTCTTTCGACGGCCGCCATGTGGTGCTTGACAACGTGCGTGACTTCACCTGGCGCAGCGAGACCGACTACGACGCGCGCTGGGTGCGCCGCGAGTACGATCTTGACCAGCTGCGCTCGGCCGACCTGGTGCTGTCGTACTGGATGGGCCCGGCCATTGCCCACACGCTGATCTCGTTCGGCTTCGACGACGGTCGCCATGTGGTGTTCTCGCTGGAGATCCGCAAGGAACGTGGTGAATCGTTCTCGGCGCTGGGCGGCTTCTTCCGCAAATTCGAGATGACCCTGGTCGCCTCGGAGGAGACCGACATCATCCGCACCCGCACCAACGCGCGTGGCGAGGATGTTTACCTGTACCGCCTGCATGGCATGGACCGCGCGCAGCTGAAGGAACTGTTCGCGGCCTACATCGCGCAGGCGCGCGAGCTGGATGCGAAGCCGGGCTTCTACAACACGCTGACCAGCAACTGCACCACCATCGTCTTCGACCTGGCCCGGCATATCGCGCCGCGTCTGCCGCTGGACTATCGCCTGCTGCTGTCCGGCTATCTGGCCGAGTACGCACTGGAGGTCGGCGCGCTGACCCCGGGCGTACCGTACGCCGAGCTGCACGACAAGGGCCGCATCACCCAGCGTGCGCTGGAGCTGGGCAGCGGCGACCATTTCTCCACCGTGATCCGCCAGGGCGTGCCCGGCACCGAGCAGGACCCGCAGTAATGACCCCATTGTTCCCCTTCCGCTGGCAGCGCCTGCTGCCGGCGTTGTTCGCCGCCTTCCTGCTGCTGGGCAGCAGCGGCTGTGCGATGGTCACCGTCAAGCAGGTCACCTCCAGCGATTCGCTGGTCAACAAGCGCGCCGACGTGCTCAACACCGGCAAGCTCAGCCCCGCCGCGCGCGAGACGCTCAGCGCGGCGGGCCTGGACGAGTCGCAGTGCGAAAAGGACTTCCTGGTCTGCCGCAGCACGCTGCTGATGACCGATGATCTCAACGTCGAGCAGCGGCTGTCGGCGCTGTCCGAGCTGTGGGTGAAGGCGGCGCTGGCGCTGACCCCGAAGAAGTCCGCCGCCGGCGATCCACCGATGAGTGACGCGGCGCTGGATGCCTGGCTGGAAGCGGCCCGTTACGCGTATGCCTACCTGTTCTACAGCGGCCGATCACCGTCCGACCGCGCCTTCGAGGATCGGCAGACCCAGGTGCGCGACTACTACAACTATGCGGCCGAGAAGGCCGCGGTGGTGCTGTTCGTGCGCGCGCGTGCGGCGGCATTGGCCGGCGAGGACTATACGAAGCCGCTCTCGGTCGGCAGCTGGTCATTGGCCTCCAACTATCAGCAGTTGAACCTGAAGAGCATCCCGGCGCAGCTGGTGCCGGCCGGCACGGTGAGCTTCGTTGGCCTGCGCAGCACCTATCGCCGCGACGGCTTCGGTGCCGAGCTGGTGATGGTGATGGACCCGCCGAAGCTGGTGGCACCGGTGATCGCACCCGATGGCCCCAAGGCCGATAGCGCGCCGGATGACCAAGACGATTCGCGCCGCGGTCGCCGCCATCGGCATGACGACTCGGTACCCGAGTTCAGCGAGATGTCTTCGATCAATGTCACCGCGCTGCTGCGCTTCGAGGGCAGCAACCTGGACGATGTGATGCGCACGCGCCGGGTCGAGCTGGATGCTTATTCGCCCGAAGCCACCGAGCGCATCACCCTGCATGGCGAGCAGGTGCCGCTGGCCGGCAACTTCACCGCTGCCTACGGCCTGTGGCTGGCGCAGAGTGGCTTCGCCCGGCAGTCGCTGCGCACCCTGTTCGGCATGAGCGAGGGCATCGGCGAACCGCATATCTACCTGATGCAGCCGTGGGACCCGAACCGCCGCATCATCTTCATGCTGCACGGCCTGGCCAGCAGCCCCGAAGCGTGGGTGAACCTGGCCAACGAGATCATGGGCGACCCCGAGCTGCGCCAGCAGTTCCAGGTGTGGCAGGTCTATTACCCGACCAATGCGCCGATCGCGCTGAACCGCTACGAGATCGCCAATGCGTTCAACGACACGCTGAAGCATTTCGATCCCAACGGCAGCACGCGTGCATCGAAGGACATGGTCTACATCGGTCACAGCATGGGCGGCGTGCTCGCGCGCCTGCTGGTCAGTGATTCCGGAGACGTGCTGTGGAATGACCTGTTGGCCAACTACGACCTGAAGGGCGAGCGCCTGAAGCGCGTGCAGAACAAGCTGGGGCCGCTGCTGCATTTCAAGGCGCAGCCGAACGTGGAGCGTGCGATCTTCATCGCCGCACCGCACCAGGGCACCGATATTGCCGGCAACAAGGTCGGGCGCCTGATCGGCCGCCTGGTGCGCCTGCCGCTGACCATCCTCGGCAAGTTCGAGGATGTGTTCCTGGCGCTGGCGCAGGCCGAACAGCAGGTCGACGGCACAGCCAAGCCGAAGATCCCCAACAGCATCGACAACCTCAAGGCCAGCGATCCGTTCGTGAAGGCGGCCGCACAGCTGCCGATCGAGGCCGGCCTGAAGTACCACTCGATCATCGCCCAGCGCAAACCGGAATTGCCGGTGCAGAAGTCCGACGATGGGCTGGTGCCGTACTGGAGTGCGCACCTGCCGGGCGCGCTGTCGGAGAAGGTGATCATCTCCGGGCACAGCGTGCAGGAGACGCCGCAGGCGGTGCTGGAAGTGCGCCGCATCCTGCATCGGGACATCGATGATGTAGGCGCCGCCAGCACACCCTGACCGCTGCGTTCGCTGGGCGTGGCTCGCCTTCCAGTAGCGCCGGACCACGTCCTGCGGCGCTACACCCGTCTTGCGATCAGCGTGGCCAGCACCGCCAGGCCGAAGGTGATCGCCAGGCACAGCAGGTAACCGGTGTGCGGTGCGCTGTCCACGAACAACGCGAACAGCGCGCCGGAGACCGCCAGCGCGGTGGTCACCGACAATGCCTCGCTGAGTTGCAGCGCGGAAGTGTTGGCACCTTGCTCATGCGGCGCCGACAGCGAAAGCGTCAGCACCGACAGGCTGGCGTAGATCATGCCCATGCCGAAGCCGGTCACGGCCCAGCCAAGCAGCGACATCGGCAGGGGCACCACGTTGAACAGCACCGCCAGCGTGGCGGCGATGCCGACGGTCATCAATGACGTACCCGTGCGCAGCAGCTGCTGGCGCGACCAGCCGCGCTGCTGGTGGCCCTGCAGCCATGAACCGGCGAACCAGCCCAGCGCACCGAGGCTGAGCACGGCGCCGGCCCAGCTGGGCGACAGCCCGCGTTCGCGCTGCAGCAGCAGCGGCAGATAGGCCTCGCAGGCAAAGAACGCTGCAGCCGCGATGCCACGCAGCGCAATCACGCTGGGCAGGCCACGGCGCAGCATCAATGTGCCGGCCGGCAGCAGACGGTGCACGCAGAACAGCAGCGCCAGCATCGCCACGCCGATGCAGAGCAGGGCCGCTGCTCCCTGCTGCTGGCCGCCGAAATACAGCAACAACGCCGCCAGCGAGGCACCGCTGGCCCAGCGCACCACCTTGCCGCCTCCATCATCGGCGCTGCCGGCAGGACTGGGCTGCATGCGTGCCAGCGCGGGGCGCAGCAGCAGGGCCGCCGGAACCGCCAGCAACGGCACCGCCAGGAACACCCAGCGCCAGCCGAGGTGCTGCACGATCAGGCCGCTCAGTGCCGGGCCGATCATCGACGGCACTACCCAGCCGGCGGAGAACGCCGCGAACACCTTCGGTCGCAGGTGTTCGGGGTAGCTGCGGCCCACCATCACGTACAGCGAGACCGAGATCGCGCCTGCGCCCAGGCCCTGCAGCAGGCGCCCGGCCACCAGCATGCCCATGCGCATCGCGAAGCCGGCCAGCAGCAGGCCCAGTACGAAGCAGGCCAGGCCATACCAGAGCGGTCGTGCCGGGCCGTGGCGGTCTGCCCAACGCCCGGCCAGGGTCATCCCGATCACGCTGGTGGCCAGCGTGCCGCCAAAGGCCAGCGCGTACAGACGCAGGCCATCCAGCGCCTCGGCCACGGTGGGCATGGCGGCGGCCACGGCCAGTGCCTCGAAGGCGTGCAGCGCGACCAGCGCGACCATGCCGAGGGTGGTGGCGCGGTAGCGGGTGGACAGGATCGACCTGGCGGCCGGCGGGTGCGTGTCGGCGGGCGAGAGTGTTGTGTTCATACCAGGCAGCTGCGGGCCGCGCTTGTCAACGAGCGGCGAAGATAGCAGCATGACACCTCAACCGTAGTTGAGGTCAAGGCATGGCATCCCAGGAATTGAGCGTGGGAGAGGTTTCCCAGCGCAGTGGCGTGGCCATTTCCGCGTTGCACTTCTACGAGCGCAAGGGCCTGATCAGCAGCCTGCGCACCTCCGGCAACCAGCGCCGCTACAACCGCGACGTGCTGCGCCGGCTGGCGGTGATCCGTGTGGCACAACGGGTGGGCATGCCGCTGGAGGCGGTCGCGCGGGCATTCGAGAGCCTGCCCGAGGGACGGACACCGACCAAGGCCGACTGGGCCAAGCTGTCCGCACGCTGGCGCACCGAACTGGAACAGCGCATCCATATGCTGCAGCTGCTGCGCGATGAACTGACCGGCTGCATCGGCTGCGGTTGCCTGTCGCTGAAGCGCTGCCGACTGGCCAACCCCGAAGACATCCTCGGCGAACGCGGCGACGGCCCGATGCGTTGGGAATGAGCGAAGAAGAGGCCGGGTCCCGGTAGCGCCATGCCCGGCGGATCACCAGACGGTGAGGGTCTCGCCGCTCTGGATGCCCTCGACCGCGCGCTGGAACGCCAGCGCTGCGCGCTGTGCGGTCACCGCTTCGAAGCCCGGGAAGTAGGGGCCGTAGTCGGCCATCGACTCGACCAGCACGTTGGGGCTGATCACGTTGATGCGCAGGCCGCGCGGCAGCAGCTCCAGCGCGGCGGCACGCACGAAGCCTTCCAGTGCGGCATTCACCGCCGTGGCGTTGACGCCATCGCGGATCGGATGGGCGCTGATGATGCCGCTGGTGAGGGTGATCGAGCCGCCGGCGCTGAGGTGATGCTGCGCGGCCAGCGCCAATCGCACCTGCCCCAGCAGCTTGTCCTGCAGGCCAAGGTTGAACTGCGCCGGCGTCATCTCCTGCAGCGGGCCGAAGTGCACTGCGCCGGTGGTGGAAATAACCGCATCGACCGTACCGGTGCGCGCGAACAGATCAGCGACGCTGGCATCGTCGGTCAGGTCGACGCGCAGTTCGCCGCTGTGGCGGCCGGCAGACAGGATCTGGTGCTGCTGGCCGATTTGGCGCGCGACTGCCTGGCCGAGGGTGCCGTTCGCGCCGACGAGGAGGATCTTCATGGCCGTTCCTTGCGAGTGGGATGGGCGCAGTGTGCGCCGTCACAGCCAGGTTAGGTAAGTGGCGTATGCTTCGCAGATTCCTAACGGTGGGTTAGTAATGGATACCTTACGCTGCATGCACGCGTTTGTCGCCGTGGCCGAGTGCGGCAGCTTTGCCGGTGCCGCCGAGCAGCTGCAGGTGTCGGCGGTGATGGTTGGCAAATACATCCAGCAGCTGGAAGCACACCTGGGCACCGCGTTGCTGCAACGGAACACCCGCCGCCAGCGCCTGACCGAAGCCGGTAGCGCCTACCTGGCCGGGTGCCGGCAGGTGCTGGAGCAGGTGCAGCAGGCCGAGGCCGATGTGGCCGGCCTGCAGGTGCAGCCGCGCGGCCTGCTGCGGGTCAGCGCGCCGACCACCTGGGGCAGCTGCGTACTGGCGCCGCGACTGGCCGGGCTGTTGCGCGCGCAGCCGCAGTTGAACATCGAGCTGGATCTGAGCAACCGGCGCGTGGACCTGATCGAGGATGGGTTCGATGTGGCGATCCGGGTGGGTCCGCTGCCGTCGCAGGAGGTGGTGGCGCGGCCGCTGCCGCCGTATGCGATGAGCCTGTGCGCGGCGCCGTCGTACCTGCGCCGGCGCGGCACCCCGCGCACACCTGCCGATCTGGAAGGGCACGATTGCCTGAGTCATCTGGCCTGGCGCGGTGGCCATGGCTGGCAGCTGGCCAATGGCGAGCTGGTCGACTGGGAAGCGCGGCTGACCTGCAATGATGGGTTCGCGTTGCGCGAAGCGGCCGTGGCCGGAGCGGGACTGGTGCTGCAACCGACCGCGTTGCTGGCGGGCGATATCGCCGCCGGGCGCCTGAAGCCGCTGCTGCGCGACTACCTGCCCGAACCGCGGCCGATGCATCTGATCTACCTGCCCGACCGCAGGCCGCGCCCACGATTGCAGTGCTTCGTGGATTTCGTCATGACCACCTTGGGGCGGTAGATCGGGTCAATCATTGGCCGCAGACAGTTCCTGCCCACGCACCTGGGCGGCGCGCAGGGCGTTGTCCACCAGCGCCTCGAAACCTCCGGCCTGGAAGCTTTCGATCGCGGCCTGCGTGGTGCCGTTCGGCGAAGTGACGCGGCGGCGTAGTTCCGAGGGGCTTTCGCCGGCCTCATCGAGCATGCGCGACGCGCCCAGCAGGGTCTGCACCACCAGCGTGCGTGCCGCCTCGGCCGGCAGTCCCTGGGCGATGCCCGCCGCTTCCATCGCTTCGGCCAGCAGGAACACATAGGCCGGGCCGCTGCCGGAGACGGCGGTGACCGAATCCATCAGCGCCTCGTCATCGATCCACACGGTGCGCCCGGCACTGGCCAGCATCTGTTCGGCCTGCGCGTGCTGAGCCGCATCCACCGCCGGCGTGGCGAACAGGCCGGTCACACCGGCGCCGAGCAGGGCGGGGGTGTTGGGCATCGCACGCACCACCGGCAGCTGGCCACCCAGCCAGCGCTGCAGCTGCGCGCTGGTGATGCCGGCGGCAATCGACACCACCAGCGGGCGGTTGTCCTGCGCCAGCGCCTGCAGCGACTGGCAGACCTCGCGCAGCACCTGCGGCTTGACCGCCAGCAGCCAGGTGCTGCCCTGCGCGGCCGCGTCGGCGGTGTTGTCGTGCACCCGCACGCCGAAGTCGGCGGCCAGCGCCTGGCGCAGGGCCGCCACCGGCTCGGCCACGTGGATGCGCGCGGCAGGCACGCCCTGGCGGATCAGGCCGGCGATCAGGCTGCGCGCCATGTTGCCGCCGCCGATGAAGGTGATGGAATCAGTTGCCATGGAGGTCTCCTTCGAATGTCAGGCCGGGCGCGGGCGTGCGCCGAACAGGGCGGTGCCGATGCGCACCAGGGTGGCGCCTTCGGCGATGGCTTCGGCGTAGTCACTGCTCATGCCCATCGACAGCGTGTCCAGCTGCGGGTGCTGGGCAGCCAGTGACTGGAAAAGTGTGCGCATGCGCACGAACGCGTCGCGGCGGCGCTCGGCCTCGGGCCACGGCGCGGGAATGGCCATCAGGCCACGCAGGCGCAGGCGGGGTTCGGCGGCAATCGCGGTGGCCAGTGCCGCCACGTCTTCCGGTGCGCAGCCGTGCTTGCTGGATTCGTCGTCGATGTTGACCTGGATCAGCACGTTCAGCGGGCCACGCGTCTCGGGGCGGTGCCGTGCCAGCGCGGTCACCAGCTTGGGCCGGTCCACGCTCTGCACCCAGTCGAAGTGGGCGGCGACGGCGTCGGCCTTGTTCGACTGCAGATGGCCGATCAGGTGCCATTCCAGCGCCAGGTGCTGCAGCGCCTGCATCTTGGCCAGTGCTTCCTGCACGTAGTTCTCGCCGAACGCCTGCTGGCCCTGGTCGGCCAGCGCGGCCACGGCCTCGGCCGGTTGGGTCTTGGACACCGCCAGCAGGCGAGGGTCGGGCCGGCCGGCCGCTGCGGCGGCGTCATGCAGGTTGCTCAGGATCTGGGGCAGGGGAGTGGCCACGTAACGCGTTCCATTGAATCAGGAGGCTATACTGCCGCCCGGGGAAAGATCCTTCCAGTCGAAGCCGTTATTGGGGAGTAGCCGCTCATGGATATCGCCGAACTGCTGGCGTTTTCCGTAAAGAACAAAGCGTCCGACCTGCACCTGTCCGCAGGCCTGCCGCCGATGATCCGCGTGGACGGCGACGTGCGCCGGATCAACATTCCAGCCCTGGACCACAAGCAGGTCCATGCGCTGGTGTACGACATCATGTCCGACAAGCAGCGCCGCGATTACGAAGAATTCCTCGAAGTGGATTTCTCGTTCGAGATCCCGTCGCTGGCGCGCTTCCGAGTGAACGCGTTCAACCAGAACCGTGGTGCCGGTGCGGTGTTCCGTACCATTCCCTCCGAGGTGCTCACGCTTGAGGACCTGGCCTGCCCGCCGCTGTTCCGCGAGGTGATCCAGCAGCCGCAGGGCCTGATCCTGGTGACCGGCCCGACCGGCTCGGGCAAGTCGACCACGCTGGCGGCGATGATCGACTACATCAACAAGAACGAATACGGCCACATCCTCACCGTCGAGGATCCGATCGAATTCGTGCACACCTCGCAGAAGTGCCTGATCAACCAGCGCGAAGTGCACCGTGACACGCATGGCTTCAACGAAGCGTTGCGTTCGGCGCTGCGCGAAGACCCGGACATCATCCTGGTCGGCGAACTGCGTGACCTGGAAACGATCCGCCTGGCGCTGACCGCCGCGGAAACCGGCCACCTGGTGTTCGGCACCCTGCACACCAGTTCGGCGGCCAAGACCATCGACCGCATCATCGACGTGTTCCCGGCCGGCGAGAAGCCGATGGTGCGCTCGATGCTGTCCGAATCGCTGCGCGCGGTGATCTCGCAGGCGCTGCTGAAGAAGGTCGGCGGCGGTCGTACCGCAGCGTGGGAAATCATGGTGGGCACCCCGGCCATCCGCAACCTGATCCGCGAGGACAAGGTGGCGCAGATGTACTCGGCCATCCAGACCGGCCAGCAGTACGGCATGATGACCCTGGACCAGCACCTGCAGGACCTGGTCAAGCGCAGCCTGATCACCCGCAATCAGGCCCGCGAGTACGCCAAGGACAAGCGCCTGTTCGAGTAAGGCGGGACGACCACGGGCGGCGTGCGCCACCGCGCCGCCGTTGCCGTGCTGTTTCCTCCACCGACCGTTTCCTGGTCCATGCCCCATTGGGAGCCCGCCGTGAACACCACCGCGACCACCATCGATTTCACTTCGTTCCTCAAGCTGATGGCGCACCAGCGCGCCTCGGACCTGTTCATCACCGCCGGCATGCCGCCGGCGATGAAGGTCAACGGCAAGATCTCGCCGATCACGCAGACGCCGCTGACGCCGCAGCAAAGCCGCGACCTGGTCCTCAATGTGATGACCCCGGCGCAGCGCGAGGAGTTCGAGAAGACCCACGAGTGCAACTTCGCCATCGGCCTGTCCGGTGTCGGCCGCTTCCGTGTCAGCTGCTTCTACCAGCGCAACCAGGTCGGCATGGTGCTGCGTCGCATCGAGACGCGCATCCCGACCGTGGAAGAGCTGAGCCTGCCGCCGATCATCAAGACGCTGGCAATGACCAAGCGCGGCATCATCCTGTTCGTCGGTGCTACCGGTACCGGCAAGTCGACGTCGCTGGCGGCGATGATCGGCTATCGCAACCATAATTCGACCGGCCATATCATCACCATCGAAGACCCGATCGAATTCGTGCACAAGCACGAAGGCTGCATCATCACCCAGCGCGAAGTGGGCATTGATACCGACAGCTGGGAAGCGGCGTTGAAGAACACCCTGCGCCAGGCGCCGGACGTGATCATGATCGGCGAGGTGCGCACCCGCGAGGGCATGGACCATGCCATCGCCTTCGCCGAAACCGGCCATCTGGTGCTGTGCACGCTGCATGCCAACAACGCCAACCAGGCGATGGACCGCATCATCAACTTCTTCCCGGAAGACCGCCGCAACCAGCTGCTGATGGATCTTTCGCTGAACCTCAAGGGTGTGGTGGCGCAGCAGCTGGTGCCTTCGCCCGATGGTCGTTCGCGCAAGGTGGCGATGGAGATCCTGCTGGGCACGCCGCTGGTGCAGGACTACATCCGCGATGGCGAGATCCACAAGCTGAAGGAAGTGATGAAGGATTCGGTCCAGCTGGGCATGAAGACCTTCGACCAGAGCCTGTTCGAGCTGTACCAGGCCGGCGAGATCAGCTACGAGGACGCATTGCGCTACGCCGATTCGCAGAACGAGGTACGCCTTCGTATCAAGCTCAGCCAGGGCGGCGACGCGCGCACGCTGTCGCAGGGGCTGGACGGCGTGGAGATTTCCGAGATCCGGTGACCTGCAGGGCGCCTGCGGGCGCCTTCTGCTTCGTGATGACCACAACGCCGGCTGTATTCCGGCGTGAACCTGCCAGGAAGGTGTGCATGCGTGAAACGGCGCGCGTGATGTTGGCAATGGCCGTGCTGTTGCAGGTCGGTTGTGCGCGTACTCCCGAGCCCGCCGCCCCGGCCGGGGACTGCGACGATCCGCAGGCGCATGCCTGGTATCTGCTGCCACCGCCTGCACAGAGGCGCAGCAGGGACCCGCTTCCGTTCATCGATTTCACCGGGTTTGCAAGGGCGTCATACCGCGACCGGTTGCGGGATCTCGAGGGCTTGCCGGAGCCGTCGTTCCGCTGCGGCAGCGTACCGGTCCAGGCGTATCGCTTCGTCTGGGAACCCGCGTTCTTCCCAGGTGTGGTCATACGCGCGCAGCGCAACGCAGCGGGCCAGGCTTGGATCGTCGGGCGCAGTGCACGCGATTTCGAGATTCCCGCATCGCCGTCCGACGGCCCAGCCACGCTCATCAAGGGCTGGTCGTGTCCTCCACCGCGCGCGCTGAGTGCGGAGGAATGGAAGGCCATTGCCAGCGCGTTTGCGCTGCTGCAGGGCGAAGATTCGAGCGCTGGACTTGATGGCTCATCGTGGATTTTCGAGTCTGTGGTGGACGGCGAGCAGCGCTGGTTCGCGCGATGGGTGCCGCGGGATCCGACGTTCCGCAATGCCGGTAGGATGATGGTGGAACTGGCGGGATGCGCCGAGACCCTGCAGGCGATGGAATGACGGGCACCGCTGCGGATTGATGAATTCCAGTCATGACCGACTGCCATCGCGTCGGTTCAATCCGCCGCCCTTGCAGGCGTATCGTCAGCGCTCCCCCTCTGGAGCACGACGATGCAGACACGTGAACTCGGCCGCAGCGGCCTGAAGGTTTCCGCCCTGGGCCTGGGCTGCATGGGCCTGAGCCATGGCTACGGCCAGCCGGTCGAGCGCAGCCAGGGCATCGCCCTGCTGCACGCCGCTGTCGAGCGCGGCGTGACCTTCTTCGATACCGCCGAAGTGTATGGGCCGTACACCAATGAAGACCTGCTCGGCGAGGCGCTGGCGCCGTACCGCGATAAACTGGTGATCGCCACCAAGTTCGGCTTCAAGGATGCGCGGGCGGATACCGGCCTGGACAGCCGTCCCGAGAACATCCGCGCGGTGGCCGAGGCCAGCCTCAAGCGGCTGCGTACCGACCATATCGATCTGTTCTACCAGCACCGCGTTGACCCGAACGTGCCGATCGAGGATGTGGCCGGCACGGTGCGCGACCTGATCGCCGAGGGCAAGGTCGGTCACTTCGGCCTGTCCGAGGCCAGTGCCGCCACCGTTCGCCGCGCGCATGCGGTACAGCCGGTGGCGGCGGTGCAGAGCGAGTACTCGCTGTGGTGGCGTGAGCCGGAGCGCGAGCTGCTGCCGACCCTGCAGGAACTGGGCATCGGCTTTGTGCCGTTCAGCCCGCTCGGCCGCGGCTTCCTGACCGGTGCGATCAACGCCGACACCACCTTCGACGCCAACGACTTCCGCAACACCGTGCCGCGTTTCGAAGTGGAAGCGCGTCGCGCCAACCAGGCGCTGGTGGACCGCATCAGCACGATTGCGGCCGCGCGCGCTGCGACCCCGGCGCAGGTTGCGCTGGCCTGGCTGCTGGCGCAGGCACCGTGGATCGTGCCGATTCCGGGCACCACCAAAGTCCATCGCCTGGAAGAAAACCTGGGCGCGGCCGCGCTGCAGCTGGCGCCGGAAGAATTGCAGCGCATCGCGCAGGCGCTGGAGGAAGTCTCGATCGTCGGCGAGCGCTACAACGCGCAGCGTGCTGCACAGGCCAAGGGCTGACCGCCCGGTGGGTGCAGAGTGTGGCGGG
The DNA here is from genome assembly GCF_059515225.1 of Stenotrophomonas sp. CS3K5. Lineage (NCBI taxonomy): Bacteria > Pseudomonadati > Pseudomonadota > Gammaproteobacteria > Lysobacterales > Lysobacteraceae > Stenotrophomonas > Stenotrophomonas sp. CS3K5. Next base: position 393,186 of record NZ_JCAKRX010000001.1, on the reverse strand, counting down.
TGCGGACCGTTGGTCCGCACTCCTCGCCCCTCACCCCATTGGCCCGCGCAGCGCATCCAGCACCGTGCGCATCGCCATCGTTACATGCCGGCGGGACGGGTAGTACGCGTAGTACCCATCGAAGTGCGGGCACCAATTGTCCAGCACCGACAGCAGCCGTCCATCATCAAGCATCGGTTGTACCTGGTCCTCCGGCAGCCAGGCCAGGCCGCTGCCGGCCAGTGCGGCGGCGCGGGTCATGCCCATGCTGTTGAAGATCCACTGGCCACTGACGCGTACGCTCAGTTCATTGCCGTCCTTGCCGAAATCCCAGGGCATCAGCCCACCGTGGGTCGGCAGGCGCAGAGTGACGCAGTTGTGCGCGGCCAGCTCGTCCGGATGCTGCGGCACCACGTGCTGGCGGAAATAGCTGGGTGCACCGACCACGCGCATGCGCAGCGGTGGGCTGATCGGCACGGCGATCATGTCCCGGGCCAGCCGCTCGCCCAGACGGATGCCGATGTCGTAGCGCTCGGCGACGATGTCGGCCAGGCCGTAGTCGGCGGTCAGTTCCACCTTCAGGTCCGGGTACTGCTGCAGCAGGGGCGCCAGTCGCGGCCAGGCGATGTACTCGGCGGCATGGCCGGTCGCGTTGATGCGGATGGTGCCGGCCGGGCGCTCGCGGAATTCGGCCAGCGCGGCCAGCCCGTCCTCGATCTCGGCCAGGCGCGGAACCAGTGTGTCGAGCAGGCGGGCGCCGGCTTCGGTGGTGGATACGCTGCGCGTGGTGCGGGTCAGCAGGCGCACACCCAGGCGCTGTTCCAGCCCGCGCATGGCATGGCTGAGCGCGGACTGGGAAACGCCCAGCTGCGCGGCCGCCCGGGTGAAGCTGCCCTCGCGGGCGACGTGGACGAAGGCCTGCAGGTCGTTGAGGTTTTCACGGGGCATGCGGGAATGATACGGCCGGGCTGCGCCCGGCACCTGCCGAAACAACGTCAACGGCAACGTCAAAAGCTGGCTTCCCGTGGGAGGCGGGGTGGCTCAGGTCGCGGGGGACGGCGCAAGTACGTCCATGTAGCCTTGGTCGCGCCATCCATGGCGCTCACGCCCCCGCAACCTGAGCCACCCCGCCTTCGACAGTTTCCCGCTGCTGTTGGTGGGTGCCGACCGCTGGTCGGCACGGGATCCGGCACCACTACGAGAGGGTGTGTCGATTTCTGCGTCTGTGGTTCGTCGAATGAATGACTTCAACCGGAGCTGCACATGAGCACTGACACCAAGCCGAAAGGCCCGGCCTCGTACTTCCCCTCCATCGAGAAGACCTACGGCCAGCCGGTGGCGCACTGGTTCGGCCTGCTGTCAAAGAAGAAGAAGGGGCTCAAGCACATGGAACTGGTCAGCTTCCTGAAGAGCGAGCACGGCCTGGGCCATGGCCACGCCAACGCGCTGGTGGCGCATCATCTGGCTGGGAAAGGCTGATCGGCGGCCGGGACAGGATGGGGTGGGGCGCATTCAGCTGAACGATTTCATCTGCAACTGTCATGCAGATCGTGTCTAATACCGCTCCCCACCTGCTGTTCCCCCACCCGTATGTCCCTTCCCTCCCATGGCCCCGCGCCGTGCGACGACGCTGACGGCCACCTGGTCACCGCCGGTCCGCTGACCCCGCCGCCGGACAGCGCCGGTACCACCGCCGATGAAAAAGCCTTGCGCCACTCGATCGCCGAGGATGTGCAGGGCATGGTGCTGGCCACCATGGTGGCCTCGCTGGGGCTGGCCATCTTCGCCAAGAGCGGGCTGATGATCGGCGGCATGGCCGGCATGGCCTTCCTGCTGCACTACGCGCTGGACTGGAACTTCGGCGTGGTGTTCGTGCTGGTCAACCTGCCGTTCTACTGGGTGGCGGTGCGGCGCATGGGCTGGGAATTCACCCTGAAGACCTTTGCCGCGGTCACCGCCTGTGGCGTACTGACCGACCTGCTGCCGCGCTGGATCGACTTCTCGCACATCCACCCGCTGTATTCGGCGATCGTCGGTGGCGCGCTGTCCGGCCTGGGCATCCTGTTCTTCATCCGCCACCGCGCCAGCCTCGGCGGCATCGGCATCCTGGCGGTGTACCTGCAGCGCACCCGTGGCTGGAGCGCGGGCAAGGTGCAGATGTCCTACGACGCCTGCCTGATGGTGGCTGCGTTCTTCGTGTTGTCGCCGTCGAAAGTGCTGTACTCGGCCATCGGCGCGGTGGTGCTCAGCCTGGTGCTGATGTTCAACCACCGCCCGGGCCGTTACATGGGGGTGTGAGGGTTCAACGGGGGTGCCGGCCAGCGACCGGCACTACCGGAACCCACGCGTGGTAGCGCCGGGCCATGCCCGGCGGATTTGCCTCAGCGGGTGGCGGCCTTCAACCACGGCGGTGACAGCTTCAGCAGCCGCGCCTGCACCGGGCAGTCCTCGGCATGCGCGCCGGGCAGGTAGCCCAGGCTCATCAGGAATTCGCCGGTGATCTCGCCCCCGGTGAAGCGGAACGTCTTCTTGAACAGCTTCACCCAGTCGGCCTTGCCGCGCGGGTGATGCGCGTCCAGCCAGCCGGCAAAGCTGCCGTGGCTGGCTCGCAGCTGCTGGATAACCTGCGCGTTGTGGATCGCGGCCAGCACCTTCAGCCGGTTGCGGATGATGCCGGCATCGGACAGCAGCCGCTCGATGTCCTGCTCGGCGTAGGCGGCCACGCGGTCCACGTCGAAACCGTCGTAGGCCGCGCGGAAACCCTCGCGCTTCTTCAGGATCGTTTCCCAGCTCAGCCCGGCCTGGTTGATCTCCAGCACCAGCCGCTCGAACAGTTCGCGCTCGTCACGCTGCGGGAAGCCGTACTCGTTGGCGTGGTAGTAGTCGTGCACCGGATGGCCCGGGGCGATGAGGCAGTAACCGGACACGTCGAACTCCTGCGCGGTGGGACGTCATTATGCGCGCCGTGACCGTCGAGTGGAGGCGCCCGGCGCGCCCAGCCGCTAGAATGGGGCCATGCCTGTAACGCCGACCTCCCTTGCCGATCACCTGCTCGTCGCGCTGCCGTCGCTGCTCGACGCGACCTTCGCCCGCAGCGTCGCGCTGATCTGCCAGCACGACGAGAACGGGGCGATGGGCGTGCTGGTCAACCAGCCTTCCGAGTACACGCTCGGTGAAGTGCTTGCACAGATGGACATCAGCACCGGCGATGGCGACCTGCAGGCGCGCATGGTGCTCAACGGCGGCCCGGTGCATCCCGAGCGCGGCTTCGTCATCCATGACGACGCGCGGGCGTGGGATTCCAGCCTGACCGTGGGCAATGGCCTGTACCTGACCACCTCGCGCGACATCCTTGAAGCGATGGCACGTGGCGAAGGCCCGGCCAACGCCGTGGTCACCCTCGGTTGTGCGGGGTGGGGCGCTGGCCAGCTGGAAAGCGAGCTGGCCGAGAACAGCTGGCTGACCGTGCCGGCCGATGCCGAACTGGTGTTCCAGCTGCCGCTGGAGCAGCGCTGGCAGGGCGCGGCCTCGCGCATCGGCGTGGACCTGTTCCGGCTGACGGACTACAGCGGCCATGTCTGAGCCGGCCGTCATCCGCCGTGATGGCACCGTACTCGGCTTCGATGTGGGCTCGCGGCGGATCGGCGTGGCCATCGGCAGTGCTTTCGCCGCGCATGCGCGCGCGGTGGCCGTGGTTGATGTGCATGGCAACGGTCCGGACTGGACCGCGATCGAACGGCTGCTCAAGGAATGGAAGCCCGATGGCCTGGTGGTGGGCGACCCGCTCACCCTCGATGGCCAGGATCAGCCCAACCGCAAGCGCGCGCAGGGCTTTGCCCGCCAGCTGCGGGAACGTTTCAAGCTGCCGGTGGTGATGATCGACGAGCGCTCCAGCTCGGTCGAGGCTGCCCGCCGCTTCGCTGTCGAGCGCGCCGAAGGGCGCAGGCGCCGCCGTGACGCGGCCGCCCTCGATGCGGTGGCCGCGGCGGTGATCATCGACCGCTGGCTGTCGTCACCGGACGACGCCACTCCCATTCCCTGACTGCACGACTCCCGCCATGACCGCCCAGCAACTCGATGCCTCCGGACGCCTGCGCCACCTGCTGACCCTTGAGGGCCTGCCGCGCGAAACCCTGCTGCAGCTGCTCGACCGTGCCGGGCAGATCCGCGATGCCGCAGTCGGCCGCGTCGGCAACAAGCGCCACGTGCTGGCCGGTTCGGCGGTGTGCACGCTGTTCTTCGAGCCGTCCACGCGCACCCGCAGCTCGTTCCAGCTGGCGGCGCAGCGGCTGGGCGCCGACGTGCTGAACTTCGATGCCTCGACCTCGTCCACGCGCAAGGGCGAAACCGCCTGCGACACGCTGCGCAACCTGGAAGCGATGGGCGTGCGCGGCTTCGTGGTGCGCCACCCCGATGACGGCGCCGTGGCCGCACTGGCCGAGGCGGCGGGCGAGGGCACGGCGTTGATCAACGCCGGCGACGGCCGCAGTTCGCACCCGACCCAGGGCCTGCTGGACATGCTGACCCTGCGCCAGGCCAAGGGCCCGGATTTCTCGAAGCTGAAGGTGGTGATCGTTGGCGACGTGAAGCACTCGCGCGTGGCCCGCACCGACCTGCACGCGCTGCGCACGCTGGGCGTGGGTGAGATCCGCGTATGCGGCCCGCAGTCGCTGCTGCCCGACGATGAGACCCTGAAGGGCTGCGTGGTTGGCGATGACTTCGACGCGATGCTGGAAGGCGTCGATGCGCTGATGATGCTGCGCCTGCAGCGCGAGCGCATGGAAGAAGGCCTGGTGCCGTCGCTGGAGCAGTACCACGCGCAGTACGGCCTGACCAACGCGCGCCTGGCGCGTGCCGGCAAGGATGCGGCGGTGCTGCACCCCGGCCCGATCAACCGCGGCGTGGAAGTGACCGACGAGGTGGCCGACGGCCCGCAGTCGTGGGTGCTGCGCCAGGTCGCCAACGGCGTCGCCGTGCGCATGGCCGTGCTGGAAACCCTGCTGGGCTGATCCCCCGCTTGGTAGGTGTCGACCTTGGTTGACCCCCACTGCTTGGGTAGATGCCAACCTTGGTTGGCACTATCCACCGGTGCTCACGTCATCTGGCCGCTCACACAAGGCCCCGAGCTCCCATTCACACCATGCATGGGGATATTGCCCCAGCCGAGTCGTCAGTCCGGCCCTGATCGGATTTCCCATCAGGTACATCGCATGCCGGTGCAACGATTCGTCAGAGCGGATCGCATGATCGTGATAGCAGGCCTGCCAGAAGCGACCGACTCGCCCCAGCAACCGGTTTGCCTGCTGGGCTGTGCGCGACTTGAAACGCTTCATGATGGTTGCCAGTGTCCCCGCGCGCAGTTCGACCAGCCCGTGGATGTGGTCGGGCATGACCACGTACGCGATTGAGTGGGTGAAACCTTCCCGATCAAGTCGTTGGAATTCCTGGATCGCGAGGACGCCGACGGCGTCGATGGCAAACAGGGGAGCGCGACCGGTCACAACTGTGGTGAGGATGTAGCTGAGGCCGACGCTGGAATGGCGGCCGATCAGGAGTCTGGTGTTTTGCATGGAGCAAGCATGGGCGTGCCTGCCAGCTGTGAACATCGGGGAATGGTCTGGTTTTGGGTAGGTCTGTGCCAACCAAGGTTGGCATCTACCAGGCAGCGTGTGCCAACCAAGGTTGGCATCTACCGGAAGCGGTGGCTCAGCGTTTCTGCGCGAACAACCACGCCCACATCGCCGGGTCGGCGTAGGTGGCGTCCCAGGCGTTGTGGTTGCCGTCGGGGTATTCGGTGTAGCGCACGTCGCGCGCGCCGGCGGCCTGGAAGGCGGTGTGCAGGCGACGGTCATCGGCAGGCGGCACCACGTCATCCAGCGCGCCGTGGAAGATCCAGATCGGGGTGTGCCGCAGGCGTTGAGCGATGGTCGCGTACGGGTCGGCCTCGTGGGCGACCTGTTCGACGAACAGGGTCGGGCGCACCGCACGCGGGGCCAGTACCGCGCCGCATACCGGCACGATCGCCGCGAAGCGGCGTGGGTCGTCCAGCGCGATGTTCCAGCTGCCATAGCCGCCCATCGACATGCCGGTCAGGTACTGGCGCGCCGGGTCGGCGCCGAACTCGGCAATGGCGGCGTCCAGTGCGGCCAGCGCCACGCGGTTGTTGCGTCCGCTCCATTCCTCGCGCCCCGGCACCTGCGGAAACACCGCCAGTGCCGGGAAATCGGCCGCATGCGCACGCAGGTACGGCCCCAGGCCCGCGTGGGTCTGCTTGACGCCATCGCCGCCGCGCTCGCCGGATCCGTGCAGGAACAGCACCACCGGCAGCGAGCCGGGTGTGCGCGCCGAGGCCGCCGGAACGAACACCTGGTAGTAGGCCGTTTCGCCGTCCACCTTCACCGCGCGCGCCTCGAAATGTCCGCGCGCGCTGTCCGGCATCGAGGTGCAGCCGGTCAACATCAGAACGACCAGCGCTGGCAGCCAGCGCGAGATGGAACGGAGCATGCGGCTTCCCGAAGCGGCGAGGTCACTGCATGGTAGTCCGCTGCCGTCAGCGCGGCATCGTGCGCCGCGTCACTGCGGGCGTGGAAAGCTGGCGATGATCTCCAGCTGTTCCTGGGCTTCGGCATTGCCGTCGGCGGCCGCGGCCTGCACCTGCGCCAGGTCCGGGTGCAGGACCACCAGCAGCGGGTTCTCGCAGACCGGGCAGTCGTACTCGGTGGCGTCCTCGTCCAGTTCCATTTCCATGGCGCGCGAGCTGCCTTTCCATTCGCAGGCCGGGCAGGTGTGCTGCTGGTCGCGCCAGCCGGGCTGGAAGTAGTTTTCGATCGTGGTTGCCATGAGAGGATCCAGTGGGGGTCGGGGCAGAGCCCCGCGCAGCGGGGATCCGACCCTGGGTTTGGAGCAGGTCGGGGATCTGACCCTGCAGGGATCAGTGCAGCAGCACCAGGGTGGCCAGGCCGAGGAAGGTGAAGAACCCCATCGAGTCGGTCACCGCGGTGAGGAAGATGCCACTGGCCAGCGCTGGGTCGAAACCGAAGCGCTTCAGGGTCAGCGGTACCAGCACGCCGGCCAGCGCGGCGAACAGCAGGTTGCAGGTCAGTGCGATGGCGATCACCGCCGACAGCCCCGGCGAGTGGAACCAGGCCAGCACGATCAGGCCCAGCACCGAACCGAGCATCACGCCGTTCAACAGCGCGACCCGGACTTCTTTCCACAGCAGGGTGCGGGCGTTGGAGGCGCCCACCTGGCCCAGCGCCAGGCCGCGCACCATCAGTGCCAGCACCTGGGTACCGGCGTTGCCACCAAGGCCGGCCACGATCGGCATCAGCACCGCCAGCGCCACCAGCTTGTCGATGGTGCCTTCGAAATGGCCGACCACGCTGGAGGCCAGGAAGGCGGTACACAGATTCACCGACAGCCACATCAGGCGGCGGCGCATCGCGCGCCAGACCGGGCTGAACAGATCCTCGTCCTCGTCCAGACCGGCGGCGCCCAGCGCCTGGTGCTCGGCCTGGCCGCGGATGATGTCGACCACGTCATCGATGGTGATGCGGCCGATCAGGATGTTGTTGTCGTCCACCACCGGCGCGGAGATCCAGTCATGGTCGGAGAACTGGCGGGCGACTTCCTGATCGCTCTCGCCGACGTCGATGGCCGGCTGCTCGTCGTCGATCAGGCGGTTGATCGGGGTGGTGTCCTCGTGGGTCACCAGTGCCGCCAGTGACACCCGGCCCAGGTACTGATGGCGGCGGCTGACCACGAACAGATGATCGGTGTGGTCTGGCAGTTCACCGCGCAGGCGCAGGTAGCGCAGCACCACGTCGACGTTGACGTCGGCGCGCACGGTCACCACGTCCGGGTTCATCAGGCGCCCGGCGCTGTCCTCGGGATAGGACAGCACCTGTTCCAGGCGCTCGCGGTTCTCCCGGTCCATCGACTTGAGGACCTCGTCGATGACCGTGTCCGGCAGGTCTTCGACCAGGTCGGCCAGATCGTCGATGTCGAGGTCTTCGACCGCGGCGATGATCTCGTCCGGGTCCATGTCGGCCAGCAGGCTCTCGCGCACGTCGTCGCCGACGTGGACCAGCACCTCGCCGTCATCTTCCGGATCGACCAGGCCCCACACCACCTCGCGCTTGCCGGGCGGCAGCGATTCGAGCAGGTTGCCGATCTCGGCCGGAGCCAGGGTGTTGACCAGGCGGCGCACCGGACCCAGGCGGCCACTGTCCAGTGCATCGGACAGCATCCGCAGTTGGCGCGCAGTCTTGTCGTGGCGTACAGCTTCAGCCATCGCAGCTCCCGCGGGGATAAGAAAAGCCGCGATCCCGGCAAGGATGCGGCAACAGGGGTGTTCAGCGCGTCATTATCGCAAGGGGATGTTTCAGCGCATACCCCGCTGGCCTGCGGCCACCGGGGGCCACGCATTCAACCTCATCCCCCGCCTGTCGGCGCGCCCCTTGAACAACAAGGGGCAGTTTCTGCGGATCGAATCTGCGTCGGGCCAGCGGTCAGCGAGGTCCACATATTCCTCCGGGCCATGCCCGGCGAGCGCGTAGCGCGGAAAATCAGGGCGTGTCGGCCACCAGCGCCAGCCAGCGCTCGATGGCGCGGCGGTCGCGGGCGGCCAGCAACTTCGGTGCGCGCGCGCGCAGCGTGGCCAGATCAGCCTCGCGGATCGCGCGGCGCACTTCCAGCAGGGTGCCCGGATGCAGGCTGAACTCGGTCAGGCCCAGCGCCAGCAGCAGGGGCGTCATCCGTGCATCGCCGGCCATCTCGCCACACACCGCTACCGGAATGCGATGGCGCGCGCCGGTCTCGATCACCATCTGCAGCAGGCGCAGCACGGCCGGGTGCAGGGGCGAATACAACTCGCCGAGCGCTTCGTTGTTGCGGTCGGCGGCCAGCAGGTACTGCACCAGGTCGTTGGTGCCGATCGACAGAAAGTCGACCAGATCGATGAAACTCTCCAGCGCCAGCGCGGCGGCGGGTACCTCGATCATCGCGCCCAGCGGCACATGCTCGGACACCATGTGGCCTTCGCCGCGCAGCTGCTCGGTCAGCTTCAGCAGGCGTCGACGCACCGCCAGCAGTTCCTCGCGGGTGCTGATCATCGGCAGCAGCACGCGCAGCTTGCCGTAGGCCGATGCACGCAGGATCGCACGCAGCTGGGTATCGGCTACCTTCGGCCGCGCCAGCGACAGGCGTACGCCACGCAGGCCCAGCGCCGGATTCTCCTCGTTGCTCAGGGTCAGGCCGGTGCGGTCGGCCTTGTCCGCACCCAGGTCGAGCGTGCGGATGGTCACCGGCCGCCCGCTCATGCCCAGCGCGGCGTCGCGATAGGTCTGGAACTGTTCTTCCTCGTCCGGCAGCTCGTTACGCTGCAGGAACAGGAATTCGGTGCGGTACAGGCCCAGGCCCTGGGCGCCCAGCGCATGGGCCTGGGTCACATCTTCCAGCGATTCGGCATTGGCCAGCAGGGCGATGTCGACCTGGTCGCGGGTGCGGCTGGGCTTGCTGCGCAGGCGCCCGAGCTCGCGCTGTTCGCGTGCGTGTTCCTTCAGGCGCGCGCGGTAGTCGCGCAGGTTGTCGGCCAGCGGGTTGGCGGTGATGCTGCCGTCGGCGCCATCGATGATCAGCACATCGCCATCGGCGACGCGGCTCAGCAGCTGCGGCACGTTCACGATCAACGGCAGATGCAGGCTGCGCGCCAGGATGGCGCTGTGTGACAGCGCGCTGCCGGCCGCCGTGACGATGCCGACCACGCCCTGTGCCTGCAGCTGGGCCAGCTCGGACGGGGCGATGTTGTCGCAGACCAGGATCTCGCCGGCCAGGCCCTTCACCACCGGCGCGCGCTCGGGTTGCAGGAAGGCATGGATGCGGCCGATCACGTGGTCCAGATCGTCCATGCGGCTCTTCAGATAGGCATCGTCCATGCCATCGAAGACCTTGGCCAGGCGGTCGCGCTGCACGCGCAGGGCATAGCCGGCGCTGTACGGACCGCTGCGGATCAGCTCATCCAGCCCGTGCAGCAGCTCGGGGTCGTCCAGCAGCAGGGCGTGCAGGTCGAGGAATTCGCCCACTTCCTGGCTCAGGGCACCGTGCAGGCGCTGGCGCAGCTCGTGCATTTCGGTGCGCGCGGCGGCTACTGCGTGGTGCAGGCGTTCCAGTTCGGCCTCCACCTGGCTGGGCGCCACCCGTTGTTCGGCCACCTCCAGCGCATGTGGCAGGCGCACGCGGGCGCGGCCCATCGCCGTGCCGCGTGCGGCGCCGTGGCCGGCCAACAGCTGTACCGGCCGCAGGCCGGAAGAAGGCTGGCCGGCGCGCGCGCGCGGCACGCTCAGCTGTCCTCGTCGAAGCGGCGTTCGAACAGGTCCACCACCGCATCCATCGCGGCCGACTCGTCCTCGCCGGTGATGCGCACGGTAACCGGAGTGCCCTGGCCGGCGGCCAGCAGCATCACGCCCATGATGCTCTTGGCGTTGATCTCACGGCCCTTGGCGGCCATGGTCACGTTGCAGCGGAAAGGCGCCAGGGTCTGCACCAGCTTGGCGGTGGCCCGGGCATGCAGGCCCAGGCGGTTGCTCACGGTGAGTTCTCGTTCAAGCATCGTCGACTATCGCTCCATTACGGGTACCCGCCGCGGCTGTGGCGGGCAGTTGATCCAGTCCCTGTTCCGGATAATTCATCACCCGCAGCAACATCGGCAGGCTCAGCGCCGACACCCGGCGAACCGGGGTCCCCAGCCGGGCCAGCTGCCCGGCAAGATTGGCGGGGCTGGCACCGTACAGGTCGGTCAGGATCAGCACGCCTGCACCCCCATCGACCCGCCGCAGGGCGGCCGAGGCGAGCGGGAGCAGGGCGTCCAGGTCTGCGTCGAACGGTACTTCGAAAGCTTCGGTCTTCAGCGGCAATTGCCGCAGGAGCCGGGTCGCCACATCAAGCAGGGCGGTCCCGACCCCAGGGTGTGTTACGAGGAGAATGCCACAGGTCATTACTGCACGTTAACAGGTCAAGGTGAATCGGCGATAGCAGCAGGAGAGGGGCACTGTGTCCCGTATTCAGCGTTGCTGGGGGCAGAGCCCTTTTCCCCTGGAAAAGGGATCCGACCCCATGCGTTTTTCGATGCCTGACCGGGACTCATCCACGCATGGCGTGGATCTACCCTGTCAGCCAAGGTCGACACCCACCAACAGCAAAACGGCGCGCCGCGATCTGTCCAAGGCGGGGCGGGTCCGGTTGCGGGGGTGTCCGCGGCATGGATGCCGCGGCCAAGCCCCCATGGATGGGTTAACGGCGTCCCCCGCAACCGGGCCCGCCCCGCCATCCCACGGAATGCCGCTTTTGCTGTTGCTTTCGCTGTTGCCGGCCAGCGGCCGGCACTACCGGCGGGTGCCGGGCGCAGCCCGGCCGACCCCCTCAATCCTGTTCGCGGTGATAGGTCGCCACGTCTTCCCAGCCCATCTCGCGCGCATGCCGCGCCATGCGCTCGGCCAGGAACACCGAGCGGTGCTTGCCACCGGTGCAGCCGAAGGCCACGGTCACGTAGCTGCGGGTGCCGTCGCCCAGCTTCGGCAGCCAGGTATCGAGAAAATCCATCAGCTGGGCCAGATAGCGCTGCACATCCGGCTGCGCCTCCAGGTAGTCGCGCACGCCGGGTTCGCGCCCGCTGAGCGCGCGCAGGTCGGGATCCCAGTGCGGGTTGGGCAGCACCCGTGCGTCGAATACGAAGTCTGCTTCGGCCGGGACGCCACGCTTGTAGGCAAACGATTCGAACAACAGCGACAGACTGGTGGCATGGCCCATCGCGAACTCGGTGATGATGCGACGGCGCAGCTGATGCACATTGAGGCTGCTGGTATCGATCACCGCGTCGGCTTCGCGCCGCAGCGGCGCGGTCAGTTCGCGTTCGCGGGCGATCGCCTCGGGCAGGGAAAGACCGAGCTGGCTCAGCGGATGCCGGCGGCGGGTGTCGGCATAGCGCTTGAGGACGGTCTCGTCGCTGGCCTCGAAGAACAGCACCTTCACTTCAACGCCGGCGTCGGTGGCCAGCTGCCGCCAGTCGCCCAGCTGGCTCAGGTCGGCCTGGCCGCGCACGTCGATACCCACCGCCAAGCGGCGCGGCGCGCGGCCGTCGTGGTTGTCCAGCAGGCTGCGCACGAAGTCCGGCAACAGGTGGATCGGCAGGTTGTCCGAGCAGTAGTAGTCCTGGTCCTCGAAGGTCTTCAGGGCGACGGATTTACCCGAGCCGGACAGGCCGCTGACGATGATCAGGGTCGGGGCGGTGGGAGTAACGGTGCTCATGGACAGGCTCTTGGCAGGGCAGGGGGTCAGGGCGTGCGCCGTTCCAGCAGGTTGCTGTGGCGGGCGATGAACATCGCCGCCGGGTCGATGCCCTTGGTACGCAGGATGTGCAGACGGGTGGCCGCCTCGGTCAGCACGGCCAGGTTGCGGCCCGGCATCACCGGCAGGGTGATCAGCGGCACGTCCAGGTCCAGCACATGCCGGGTGCCCGAATCACCGGTCAGGCGTTCGTAGCCGTGCGGCGTGGGTTCGGTCATCGGCTTGGTCAGGTGGACGATCAACCGAAGGTACTTGTTCTTCTTTACAGCCGTGTCGCCGAACATCTCGCGCACGTTCAGCACGCCCAGACCGCGCACTTCCAGCAGGTCCTGCAGCAGCTCAGGGCAGGTGCCATCAAGCACGTCGGGGGCGATCTGGGTGAACTCGGGGGCGTCGTCGGCCACCAGCCGGTGGCCACGGCTGAGCAGCTCCAGCGCCAGCTCGCTCTTGCCCGAGCCGGCCTCACCGGTGATCAGCACGCCGATGGAGTAGATCTCCATGAACACGCCATGCAGGATCACCCGGGGCGCCAGCGTGCGCGCCAGGTGGTAGGACAGATGGTTGAGCAGTTCGTGGCCGCGCTTGGGTGACAGCCACAGCGGCGTGCCGGATTCATCGGCGGCGGCGCGCAGGTCTTCCGGACAGGGCTGGTTGCGGGTCAGCACCAGCGCCAGCGGATGCGACTGCATGATCTTCTCGATCGTTTCCCAGCGCTGGCGCGGTTCCAGCGCATCCAGCCAGGACAGCTCTTCGGTGCCCAGGATCTGCACCTTGTTGGGGTAGATCGCATTGAGGTAGCCGGCCAGCGACGGGCGCCGCGAGACCGTGTTGCCGGCCTCCAGCTCGCGCTTCTCGCCGGACTGGCCAGCGGCCCAGCGCAGGCCGAGCCGCTCGCGCTGCTGTTCGAACAGTTCGCGTGCGGTGATGCTGGTATTCATGCGGCGCTCGCAGGTGGGGGCAGGTCCAGCGCCTGGCGCAGCGCCCGGGCGTCGCCGGCGTCACGCAGCGCCTGGCGGATGGCCGGCGCGGAGAACAGTTCGGCCAGCTCGGACAGCAGCATCAGGTGCTGGTGCGTGTAATGGGCGGGGACGGCGATTGCAAACACCAGGTCGACCGGTTCGTCGCCGCCGAAGTCGACCGGGGTGGCCAACCGCAGCAGGGCGCCGCGTGGGCGGTCCAGGGTCGGCGCGCGGCCGTGGGGGATGGCGATGCCGTGACCGATCGCCGTGCTGCCCAGCGCTTCACGCTGGCACAGGTTCAGGTAGATCTGTTCGGCGTTGGCCTGGCGGCAGGCCAGCAACCCGGCGGCGGCCTGCAGGACGCTGTCGCGGTCGGTGGCCGTGCAGAGCTGGGTCTGCACGGCCGCCAGGAGGTCATTCAGGGGCATGTCTTCGGGAAACGGTGGCGATCAGCCGCCATTGTCGCCCACCGGCAGCGGTGCGTGCTGCTGTTTTTTCTCCTTGTGCTTGATCACCAGACGGTCAAGCTTGTCCGCAAGCACGTCGATCGCGGCATACATGGTCTGGCCGCCGGCCTCGGCGTGCAGGGTCTGCCCCGGAATGTTGAGGCTGGCGTCGACGTGGTGCTCGGTCTTCTGCAGCTTGAGGGTCACCCGCGCTTCGCAGTGCTGGTCGAAGTGTTTTCCGATCCGGGCCAGCTTCTCCTCTACATAGGACTGCAGGGCCGGGGTGACTTCGACGTCTTTGCCAAACGTTTCGATGCGCATCGGGTTTCTCCTGTGTTCGGATGTGCCAATGAACCTCTCCGCCGGGCGCGGCGGTGCGTCAAGCGATTCTGACCCTTTCGTGCGAGGCGGAGATGTTCATGGCTTCACGATACTTCGCCACGGTGCGCCGCGCTACTGGAATTCCCGACGATTTGAGCAGGTCAGCCAGCTTGGCGTCAGAAAGCGGCTTGCGCGGGTTCTCATCGTCGATCAGGCGCCGGATCATCGCCTGGATGGCGGTGCTGGAGGCCTCGCCGCCGCCGTCGGTATCAATGCCCGAGGCGAAGAAGGCACGCAGCGGCAGGGTGCCGCGCGGGGTGCGCACATGCTTGCGGGCGATCGCGCGCGACACCGTCGATTCGTGCAGGCCCAGTTCGGCGGCGATCTCGCGCAGGGTCAGCGGGCGCAGCGCCTGTTCGCCGAACTCGAGGAATCCGGCCTGTTGCAGGATCAGGCTGCGCACTACCCGCAGCAGGGTCTCGCCACGCTGCTGCAGGCCCTTGAGCAGCCAGCGCGCTTCCTGCAGCTGGGCGCGCAGATAGCCTGCATCGGCGTCGCCACAGCGGCGGATCAACTGTTCATAGCCACGGTGGATCACCACCTTCGGCCCGGCATGCCCGGCCAATGCCGCGCGCCAGACACCGTTCTGCCGCCACACCACGACGTCCGGCACCACGTAGGTGTCCTGCGACAGCGGCGCGATCTGCGTGCCCGGGCGTGGGTCCAGCGAGCGCAACAGGGCCACGGCGGTCTCGACCTCGGCCAGCGGCTGCTTGAGTTCGTGGGCAAGCCCGGACACGCCACTACGCGGCAGTCGTTCCAGCGGGCCTGCGGCAATCTGCCGCGCCAGCGCCAGGCCGGGCGTGTCCTCGTCCAGCACCTCCAGCTGTAGCTGCAGGCATTCGCCCAGCGTACGCGCGGCCGCGCCCACCGGATCGAAACGCTGGATGCGGTGCAGTACCGCCAGGATCTCATCCTCGTCGGCATGGATCGCCGGCAGCAGGGTTTCGGCGATGGTTGCCAGCGGCTCGCGCAGGTAGCCGTCGTCGTCCAGTGCATCGATCAGCGCCGCGCCGATGCTGCGGTCACGCGCCGACAGATGCGACAGGTGCAGCTGCCACAGCAGATGGTCGGCCAGGGTTTCGATTTCGGCCACGCGCTCGGCGGCGCTGCCGGTGTCGTCATCGTCATCGAAGCTGCCGCCGCTGCCGGCGGCACTCCAGTCCAGCTCGGCCGGCGCCCAGTCGTCGCCGCTGTCGCTGCGTTCGGCCGGGGCCTCGCTGTCGCTGCCGTCGCTGCCGTCGCTGCCGTCGGCCCAGTCCAGCAGCGGATTGCTTTCCACCGCCTGGGCGATCTCCAGCTCCAGCTCGGTGGTGGACATCTGCAGCAGCTTGATCGCCTGCTGCAACTGGGGCGTGAGCACCAGGTGCTGTCCCAACGATGTCTGCAGCCGAGTCTTCATGCCTGTGCCGAACGGAAGGAAAGGGACCCGGCGCCTGCGATCACAGCTTGAAGGAATCCCCAAGGTAAACGCGACGTACGTCGGCGTTGTCCAGGATCGCCTCCGGCGACCCCTGCGCGAGCACGCTGCCCTCGGCGAGGATATACGCGCGGTCACAGATTCCCAAGGTCTCGCGCACGTTGTGGTCGGTGATCAACACACCGATGCCGCGCTGCTTGAGATGGGTGACGATGCGCTGGATCTCGCCGACCGAGATCGGGTCGACACCGGCGAACGGTTCATCGAGCAGGATCAGGCGCGGCTGTGCGGCCAGGGCGCGGGCGATCTCGCAACGGCGGCGCTCGCCACCGGACAGGCTGGCGCCGAGCTGGTCGGCGACGTGGCCCAGCTGCAGCTCGTCGAGCAGGCTGTTCAATTCGCGCTCGCGGCCGGCCGAATCCAGGTCTTCGCGCAGTTCCAGCACCAGGCGGATGTTGTCGGCCACGGTCAGCTTGCGGAACACCGACGGTTCCTGCGGCAGGTAGCCCACGCCCTGCTTGGCGCGGGTGTACATCGGGTCGCCGGTGATGTCCTTGCCGTCGAGCACGATGCTGCCGGCATCGGCGGCGACCAGGCCGACGATCATGTAGAAGCAGGTGGTCTTGCCGGCCCCGTTGGGGCCCAGCAGGCCGACCACTTCGCCGGCATCGAGGGTCAGCCCGAAGTCCTTGACGACTTCGCGCTGCTTGTACTTCTTGCGCAGGCCCTGGGCGACGAGCATTACTTCTTGCTCCCGGCCGGCGCCGCCGCCGGCGTCTTGTTCTTGGGCGGAATGACGGTACGCACGCGGCTGCCGTCGCCACCGGAGTTCATCTCGCCGCTGCGGGTGTTGTACACCATGCGCTGGCCGGCATTGGTGCCGCGCGCGCTGGTGACCTTGTAGTTGCCGGTCAGGGTGATGATCTCGGTCTTGATGTCGTAGTCGATGCGGTCGGCCAGCGCGTCCATCCAGGTGCCGTCATCGAGCTGCTGCTTCATCTTGGCCTGCTTGCCGGTGAACACCACGCGTACCGCTTCACCGTCCTTGAGGTAGATCTCGGCCTCGGACGAGCGCAGGTCCAGCGTGCCCTGGGTGATGATCACGCCCTGCGACAGCACGGTCTTGCCGTCGCCGGTGAGCATGCCCGACTGTGCGCCGGAATCGATGTGCATGTCTTCGTTGCGGTCGGTGGACTTGGCGAAGGCAGCGCTGGGCACAAGAAGACCGAGCGCGAGTACGGCTGCAAAGGGAATCTTCATCGGGGTCCGTTCTACCGGTGGGGCCACCCGGCGGACCGGGGGCGGGTGGGTGGGCTGTCCGCCTCGCGCCGGTCCGGAGACGTCGCAGGCGGGCGGCGGAATCAGCGTCGGGGCGTGTAACGGCCCTTGGACTGGCTGAGGAAATGATACGTGTTGTTCTTCGAATCCACCTCGAAACCCACACCGGACTGTTCCATGCCCGGACGGGTCATGGTGACCAGGGCATCGGTGCGGGCGCGGCTGTCCTTGGGGAACACGTCCAGGTGGTCGGTGCGGAAGGTGGTGGGCACCACGCCCGGGCCGGCCGGGCTGTCGCCGGCGACGTTGCCGCGCAGCTTCATTTCATCGCCCTTGGCGCTGAGCCAACCGGTTTCGGCACGCAGGGTCCAGTGCTTGCCATCCTTGTCGGGCATCTCGAACAACGGGGTTGCGATGGAGATGGTCTGGTCACCGCGCTGGCGCTCCAGCAGCGGCGCCCGCAGGGTGGTCGATTCCTTGCCCTGGTCATCCAGTGCCACGATCTGGAAATCGTGCAGCACGTAGTCCACGCCCAGTTCCTGGCTGTCGTTGGCCGGGCCCTTGTCGCGGTTGCGCAGGGCGGCCCAGCTGCTGAGCAGCGCCGCCAGCAGCAGGCCGATGCCCAGCACGGTGCGCCAGTTCAGTGTCGGCAGGTTCATGCGCCGAACCTCGCCAGCGCGGCGTCCACGTGGCCCTGTGCGGCCAGCAGGATGTCGCACAGTTCACGGGCCGCGCCACGCCCGCCCTCGGCCCGGGTCTGCCAGTGCACGCGTTCGGCAATCCACGGGTGGGCATTGGCCGGGGCCACCGCCAGGCCCACCGCGCCCAGCGGCGCCAGGTCGGGCAGATCGTCGCCCATGAACGCCACCTGGTGCAGCCCGATGCCGTGCTTGGCGCACAACGCCTGCACGCTGGCCAGCTTGTCGCCCACCGCGATCTGGGTATCGATACCCAGGTCGGCGCCGCGCTTGAGCGCGGACTGGCTGTTGCGCGCGGTGATCAGCACGGGGTGGATGCCGTGCTGTTGCAGCAGTTTCAGGCCCAGGCCATCCTGCACGAAGTACGCCTTGCTCTCGTTGCCGTCCTTGTCGTAGTACAGCCGACCGTCGGTGAGGGTGCCGTCCACGTCGAAGCAGGCCAGGCGGATGCCGGCCGCCGTGGCGTGCAGGGGAGCGGGAAAGGCGGACAGGGGGGACCAGGGCATCAGGGCGACAGACTCGGTGGCGGCAGGAAGGGCATTACAGACTGAATGGGGTCTACGGACTGTCGGTTAAACCACCCGGGCCCGCAACAGGTCATGAATGTTCAGGGCGCCGACCGCCCGGCCCTGGCCATCGACCACGATCAGGCCGTTGATTTTCTGGGTTTCCATCTGCCGGGCGGCTTCCACGGCCAGCTGGTCGGCACCGATGGTGCGTGGGTTGCGGGTCATCACATCGGCGATCCTGGCGGTACGCACATCCAGCTCACTGTCCAGCGCACGGCGCAGGTCGCCGTCGGTGAACAGGCCGATCAGCACGCCATCGGCGTCCACCACGGCGGTCATGCCGAGCCGTTTGCGGCTCATTTCCACCAGCGCTTCGCTGAGGCTGGCGTCGGCCGGGACCTTGGGCAGGTCCTCGCCGCTGTGCATGACGTCGGTGATGTGCAGCAGCAGGCGGCGGCCGAGGCTGCCGGCCGGATGCGAGCGGGCGAAATCATCGGCGGTGAAGCCGCGTGCGTCGAGCAGGGCCACCGCCAGCGCATCGCCCATCGCCAGCGAGGCGGTGGTGCTGGAGGTGGGGGCCAGCGCCAGCGGGCAGGCCTCGGCCGGCACGCTGACGTCCAGGTGCACGTCGGCCGCAGTGGCCAGGCTCGACTGCGGGCGGCCGGTCATGGAAATCAGCACGTTGCCCTGGCGCTTGAGCACCGGCAGCAGCATCAGCACCTCGTCCGACTCGCCCGAATAGGACAGGGCCAGCACCACGTCGTCCTCGGTGATCATGCCCAGGTCGCCGTGGCCGGCCTCGCCCGGGTGCACGTAGAACGCCGGGGTGCCGGTGGAGGCCAGGGTGGCGGCGATCTTGCGCGCGATATGCCCGGACTTGCCCATGCCGGTGGCGACCACCCGGCCGCGGCTGGCCAGGATCGCCTGGCAGGCCTGCTGGAAGGCCTCGCCGAGGCGGTCGGCGACGGCATCCAGGGCCTGCTGCTCGATCTCGAAGACACGGCGGCCACTGGCGACCAGGCTGGCCGGATCGACGGAACGGGGGGGCAGGAGGGACTCGGCCATGCGGACGCCACGCAGCGGAAGTAGAATGAGCGCTCATTTTATTAGGAAAGCCCGTTGGACGCCGACACCATCCGCAACCTGATCGAAACCGGCCTGCCCGGCGCCCGCGCCGATGTGCGTGGCGACGATGGCGTGCATTTCGAAGCGACCGTGGTCTGCGAGGCCTTTGCCGGCAAGATGCCGCTGGCCCGCCACCGGATGGTCTATGCCACCCTGGGCGACCTGATGGGCGGCGCGATCCACGCGCTGGCGCTGAAAACCGTGACCCCGGCCGAAGCCGGCTGAACCGCAGAAGATCCCCAATACATGGCCAAGATCGTTGTGACCGGCGGCGCTGCGCTGCACGGTGAAGTGAGCATCTCCGGCGCCAAGAACGCCGTCCTCCCCATTCTCTGCGCGACCCTGCTGGCCGATGCGCCGGTGGAGATCACCAACGTGCCGCACCTGCACGATGTGGTCACCACGGTGAAGCTGCTGGGCGAACTGGGCGCCAAGGTCACCATCGACCAGGGCACCCTGTCGCGTGGCAGTGCGATCGTGGTCGATCCGCGCTCGGTGAACCAGCACGTCGCGCCGTATGAGCTGGTCAAGACCATGCGCGCCTCGATCCTGGTGCTGGGCCCGCTGCTGGCCCGCTTCGGCGCCGCCGAAGTGTCGCTGCCGGGTGGCTGCGCGATCGGTTCGCGCCCGGTGGACCAGCACATCAAGGGCCTGCAGGCGCTGGGTGCGGACATCGTGGTCGAGAACGGCTTCATCAAGGCCACCGCCAAGCGTCTGAAGGGCGGCCATTTCACCTTCGACATGGTCAGCGTTACCGGTACCGAGAACGTGCTGATGGGCGCGGTGCTGGCTGAAGGCACCACCATCCTCGACAACTGCGCGATGGAACCGGAAGTGACCGATCTGGCGCATTGCCTGATCGCCCTTGGCGCGAAGATCGAAGGCCTGGGCACTGCGCGCCTGGTCATCGAAGGCGTCGAGCGCCTGTCCGGTGGCCGCCACGAAGTGCTGCCCGACCGCATCGAGACCGGCACCTTCCTGGTGGCCGCGGCGATGACCGGCGGCAAGGTCACGGTCAACCGTGCGCGCCCGAACACCATGGACGCGGTGCTGTCCAAGCTGGTCGAGGCCGGTGCGAAGATCGACACCACCGAAGACACCATCACCCTGGACATGCAGGGCAAGCGGCCCAAGGCGGTGAACCTGACCACCGCGCCGTACCCGGCGTTCCCCACCGACATGCAGGCGCAGTTCATGGCGCTCAACTGCGTGGCCGACGGTGTCGGCGTGATCAACGAAACGATCTTCGAGAACCGTTTCATGCACGTCAACGAACTGCTGCGCCTCGGCGCGGACATCCAGGTCGAAGGCCATACCGCCATCGTGCGGGGCAGCGAACACCTGAGTGGTGCGCCGGTGATGGCCACCGATCTGCGTGCGTCGGCGTCGCTGATCCTGGCCGGCCTGATGGCCAGCGGCGATACCACCATCGACCGCATCTACCACCTTGACCGTGGCTACGAGAACATCGAAGAGAAGCTGTCTTCGCTCGGTGCCACCATCCGGCGCGTGCCATGATCCTGCGCGGGAAATTCAGCCCGCGTCGCAAGGCGCTGCTGGCGCTGGTGCTGATCGTGCTGGCGTGGCTGGGCTATGCCTGGTACGCCAACCTGGCCATCACCCAGGGCATCGAGCAGAAGGACATGGACTGGAATGGCGATGGCACGGTCAGCCGTGACGAGATCATCCAGTCGTTCTACGCGGTAGCGGTGAATGACAGCCAGGACGGCAACCGCCATTGCCGCACCTTCGTCTGGCGCAGCACCGGTGAGCAGATCCGCGTGGACTGCCGCACCGAGTTCACGCCGGCCGAAGCGAAACCGGCCGAACAGAAGAAATAAGGAAACGCCCGCGAAAGCGGGCGTTTTTCTGTGCGGAGTGCGGGGGCGGATCCCTTTCCATCGGAAAGGGCTCCGACCCCTGCGGTCAGTTCATCGCCTTGATGGTCAGGTCCAGCGCATCACGGCCACCCTCACGCTGCAGCATGCGCGCCGGCACCGGGAACTCCGGCACGATCCAGGCAATCAGCTCCTTGTTGCCGTCGGCACGCGAGACCTTGGTGGCGTCGTAGCTCTTGCCGCCCACGGTGATCGCTTCCTTGCCGATCACACGGTAGGTCATGTTCTTGATCCGGCCTTCGTCGACCATGCGGTAGGTCAGCGGCTTGCCGGCGGCCAGGTCGCGGGCGATCGCCAGGTTGATCAGCAGCGCATCCATGTCACCGCTTTTCAGTGCGATCGGTCCGGCGCGGTCCGGCTTGATGTCGCCGGTCCAGGTGGCCTGGTTGCTGGTCCAGTTGTAGTTGGCCTGCACGTTGCGCTTCTTCACCAGCAGGGCCGAACGGTCCTGGCTGCTGAGCGGGCGCAGCTGGCCGCGCACTTCCTCGAACACGGTGCTCTGGCTGAGGTCGGCCAGCTGGTTCTTCACCTGCAGGGTGTAGCGCCACTTGTTGGCGCCTTCGCTGCTCAGGGTCATGCTGCCGTTGGCCTGCATGCCCATGTAGCTGGCCAGGTAATCGGCCTTGAACGGCTGCAGGGCCATGGCCGGCAGGCTGGCCATCGACAGCGCGGCGGCCGCGATCCAGGTGAGGGGGCGGGTCAGGGTGCTCATGCTCAGACTCCTTGGTATTCAATCAGTCGAAGGTCGACGCGGTCTTCGCCGTCTTCGCGTTGCAGGATGCGCACCGGGGTGGGAACACCGTTGGCGATCCAGAGAATGGTTTCGTTGTTGCCGCCGTTGGTGCGGTACACCTTCAGCGCGTTGTAGGACAGGTCGCCGACCTCGACGTTCTCGGTCTGCGCTGCCGCCTGGTAGTCATGCTGGCGGACCTTGCCCATGTCCACGTAGCGGTAGTGCATGGCCGCGCCCGGACGCGCATCGCGCATGATCGCCAGGTTGATCAGCAGCGCGCTCTGGTCGCCCGGCTGCAGCGGGATCGGTTGCGCGCGGTCCTTCTTCACATCGCCGCTCCACTGCGCGGTGCCGGCCTGCCAGTTGTAGGTGCCGACCGCCTTCTTGCCCAGGAACAGGCCCTTGCGCACGGTGCTCTGGCTGAGCGGCGCGTAGGTGCCGCCGCGTTCCTCGAACACGGTGCTCTGCTCGATGTTCAGGCCCAGCACGCTGGCAAAGCCGCGGCGGCCGACCACCTGCATGTCCACCCGCCATTGGCTGCCGCCGGTGTGGGTGACCTGCATGCTGGCGTCGCCGGCCTCCTTGCCCTTGTAGAAGGCCTGGTAGGTGGCGCTGAACGGCTGCAACGGCGGCGGCTCCCAGGCCAGGGCCGGAGGCATCGGCACCGGCGGTTCGGCCGGCGCCTGCACCACGGGCACCGCAGCCGGTGCTGTGGCGGGCGCTTGCGCCTGTCCCCAGCCCGGGCCGGGGAACGCGGCAAGCGACAGCAACAATGAAGTGGACAGCAGGGTCGTGGTCTTCATGAAGGGCAGGGACCGCAGGAGGGGGGCAGGATGCCAGCCGCGCAGTCAGCGGGGCGTGTGCAAGCCGGTTACCGGTTCAGGTTCCCGGCGGAATCTAGAGCCAACGGGTTAAACAGGGGGTGACCATCCAGCCAGGGTTGCCCGTCCCGTTCAGCCAGGCGGCCGCTGCACAACAGCCGCAGCGTGGCGATCAGCAGCGGATGCTCCACCGCCAGCACCCGTGCGGCCAGCGCCTGTGCGTCATCGCCGGGCCTTACCGGCACGCGGGCCTGCGCCAGCACGGCGCCGGCATCCAGCTCGGGAACCACCAGGTGCACGCTGGCGCCATGCTCGGCGTCACCGGCCTGCAGCGCCCGCGCGTGCGTGTCCAGGCCCTTGTGCAGCGGCAGCAGCGAGGGATGGATGTTGACCAGGCGGCCAGCAAAGCGCTGCACGAAGATCGCGCCGAGGATGCGCATGTAGCCGGCGCAGATGATCCAGTCCGGCTGCGCTGCGGCCAGCGCATCGCCCAGAGTCTGTTCGTAGGTGGCGCGGTCGCTGAATTCCTTCGGTGCGTGCGCCCAGCGCAGGCCCGGATCGACGCGTAGCAGCGCCTCGGCCGCGGGGCGATCGGAGAACACACCGACCACCTCAGCGCGCAGCCGGCCGCTGCCGATGGCGTCGAGGATGGCCTGCAGGTTGCTGCCACGGCCCGAGGCAAGCACGGCGATACGGGGGGGGGAAGCACTCATTACGGGGAACTCCGGCGGATCAGCGGCCCGGTGAGCAGGCTGCCCACGGTGGCCATCAGCATGTCGGCGTGGGCATCCCACAGGTCGCCCTGCTGGCCGTTGTAGGCCTCGGCGGCATCGGGGGAGAGGGCCAGCGCGATGGCCCATTCAAACCACTCGTAGACCAGGCTGGAGCACATGATGGTCATCACCGCCAGGGTGAAGGCGTGGCCCCGGCGCAGTGCCGGCCAGGCGTGGCGGGCCAGCTGCAGCAGTGCCGGGGTGAAGCAGACGCCGTACAGAAAGTGGATAAGGCGATCGAAATGGTTGCGCTGCCAGCCGAACGCCGCATTGGGCGACCAACCGGTCAGCGTCTGCATCCACGCGTCGTAGGGCACGTTGGAGTACAGCCAGCGCGCCGCCACGCAATGCAGGGCGATGAAGCCGCAGATGGCGATGAAGGCGCCATTGCCCAGCCAGCCACGGCGATTCACCCACACCAGGGCGACCAGCCCGAGCACGGTCAGCGTGCTGTGCAGGGCCTGTTCGGTCGGCCACAGCGGGCGGAACCAGGTGATCGCGAACACCGCCACCACGGCGGCGAACGCCAGCTTCTTGGCGCCCGATGCACGGTAGGCGGAGGCAGGGGGGGCGAGGGCAGGCGAGGACATGTCGGGTCGATCGGGAAGGGACGGGTATTCGCCGGTCGGCTCAGACGCTGAGATGGTCGCCGCGGTCGAACAGGACAGCCATCTCCGGTTTGGACAGGAACACCAGCGCATAGGCGGTCAACGCCATGCCCAGCGGCCCGGCCAGCACGGCCAGCCAGGCCGCACGCCGGCATGCGGCCAGACCGGTGCGGCGCGACAGCAGGCGGGCGGTATGCAGCTGCACCAAGCCCAGCACCGCGGCCAGCACGGCGATTGCCGCATAGACCGTGGCCAGCACGGCGCCGTCGTCGAGCCCGCGCGAACTGGCCACCAGGCCGATGAAGGCGGTGAAGGCCAGTGCGGCCAGCCAGTGGAACCCCGCCAGCGCGTAGAACAGCACTTTCAGCGTCTGCAGATGGCTGGCCAGCTGCAGCTGGGCCAGGGTCTGCTGCGGCAGCGGTGGCGGATTGCCTGCGGCGTTCACAGGGCAGCGCCCGGTGCATCGAAGGCGGCCTTGACCTGCGGGCGCAGCAGGGTGATCAGGCTCAACACGCCCAGCGCGGTGCCGATCGGGGCGACCAGACAGGCCAGGCCGGCCACGATCAAGCACAGCAGATGACGGCGACGGCGTGCCAGGCAGCGCCCGGCATAGGCGACGAACGCGCCCAGCGTGACGCCCCCGAACACCATGACGCAGCCGACGATGGTGAACACCCAGCCCATCAGCTGCTGTTCGGCCAGCGAGGAGGGCTCGCCGCCAGACTTCATCGGCAGGCTGCCGGTCAGGGCGGCGATACCGATCACGATGTGCAGGATGAAGATCAGCGAGAACAGTGCGATCAGGACACCGACCACGTAGTGCGCGATGGCCAGCATGCGCAGGTGGTCGGCATCCTGGGCGCTGAACGCCGGTACCGCCGCCAAGGGCGGCGGCATCGGCGCGGGCGATACGGGGGGCGTTGCGTCCATGCGGGCTCCTGGTTGCCGGGCTCAGCCGATGTGAACGCGCTCGGCGCCTTCGGCGCTGACCACCTGGCCGATGGTCCAGTGTTCCAGGCCCTGCGCCTTGACCGCCTCGGACACGGCCGCCACCTGATCCGGAGCGACGATCAGCACAAAGCCGATGCCACAGTTGAAGGTGCGCCACATCTCGCTGTCGGCCACCGCGCCTTCCTTCTGCAGCCACTGGAAGACCGGCGGCAGGGTCCAGGACGAAGCCTGGATGTCCAGGCCGAGGCCGTCGGGCACCACGCGGATGATGTTCTCGGTCAGGCCGCCACCGGTGATGTGGGCCATGCCGTGGATGGCCGCACCGTGCGACTTCAGCAGCGACAGGATCGGCTTGACGTACAGCCGGGTCGGCGCCATCAGCGCATCGACCAGCTTCACGCCGCCTTCCAGTTCCAGATCGGCCGGGCGGCCGGCGCGGTCGTAGATGCGGCGCACCAGCGAATAGCCGTTGGAGTGCGGGCCGGAAGAGGCGATACCGATCAGCACGTCGCCGTTGGCCACGCTGGCGCCGTCCTTCAGCTCGCTCTTCTCGACCGCCGCCACGGTGAAGCCGGCCAGGTCGTACTCGCCCGGGGCGTACATGTCGGGCATTTCAGCGGTTTCCCCACCGATCAGCGCGCAACCGGCCTCGGTGCAGCCGTTGGCGATGCCACCCACCACGGCCGCGGCGGTGTCGATGTCCAGCTTGCCGGTGGCGAAATAGTCCAGGAAGAACAGCGGCTCGGCGCCCTGCACCAGCACGTCGTTCACGCACATGGCGACCAGGTCGATGCCGATCGTATCGTGGCGGTTCAGCTGGTGGGCCAGCTTCAGCTTGGTGCCCACGCCGTCGGTACCCGACACCAGCACCGGCTCGCGGTACTTGTTGGACAGGTCGAACAGGGCGCCGAAGCCGCCCAGGCCGCCCATCACTTCCGGCCGGAAGCTGCGCTTGACCAGGGGCTTGATGCGCTCGACCAGTTCGTTGCCGGCGTCGATGTCGACACCCGCGTCTCGGTAGGTAAGGGGGGAGGGGGCGGAAGACGGGGTGTTGGTCACGGGCGTCGGCGCT
This sequence comes from Stenotrophomonas sp. CS3K5, assembly GCF_059515225.1. Classification (NCBI taxonomy): domain Bacteria; kingdom Pseudomonadati; phylum Pseudomonadota; class Gammaproteobacteria; order Lysobacterales; family Lysobacteraceae; genus Stenotrophomonas; species Stenotrophomonas sp. CS3K5. Next base: position 367,193 of record NZ_JCAKRX010000001.1, on the reverse strand, counting down.
GGCAGGGGTTGAACGGGCGATTTTAACAGGCCGCATTGGCGCAAAGTCCGTATTCGGGCAACAATTCCCCCCGGATACGTCGAGCCAATGGATGTCCTGATGCGCCGCAGCCTGATTCTGACCCTGCTCATTGCACTGAGCCTGCCGGTGGCCACGATGGCCCAGAGCGGCCTGCGCACCGAGGGTGATGTCGCCACCGCCACCGGCGCGTACGAGGCCGAAGTGCCCGTCAACAGCCAGGCCGAAGCCGATCGCAACGGCGCCCTGGCCCGTGCGTTGAGCGTGGTGCTGGGCAAGTTGTCCGGCGATCGCAGCGTGATGTCCCGCCCCGGCGTGGTGCAGGCGCTGCGCAACGCCAAGGATTACGTGGCCAGTTACGACTACAAACAGGACCAGAGCGTGGGCGCCAGTGGCGCGCCGAGCTTCCGCACCCTGCTGGTGGCCCGTTTCCGCGAGGATGACGTCGATTCGCTGGTCTCCGCCCTGGGGCTGCCGCTGTGGCCGCAGCCGCGACCGAAGCCGGTGCTGTGGCTGGCGGTGGATGACGGCAGCGGCCCGCGCCTGGTCAGCGTGCAGCAGGCCAATGCGGCCCGCCCGCTGCTGAACCGCGCCATCGAACGCGGTTACAAGCTGGGCCTGCCCAGTGGCGGTGCCGCCGAACAGGCGCTGGCCGGCGCCATCTGGCGCCAGGACAGCGCTGCGGTGGCCCGTGCCTCGTCGCGCTATTCGCCGCCGATGCAGCTGATCGGCAAGCTGTACCGCGCCAATGGCGGCTGGCAGGCGGACTGGGTGTTCGTCGACAACGGCCGTGAACTGAACAAGTGGACCAGCAAGGATGCCAACGCCATGCGTGCGATGGCTGCCGGTGCCGATGGCGCCGCCGACGCGCTGGTCAAGCGCTATGCCAAGGCCGGCGTGGCCACCGGCCAGGCCGGGACCTACCGCGTGGTGGTGACCGGCATCAACAGCGCCGACGATTACCTGCGCCTGGCCGCCGGCCTGCGCGAGGTGCCGGTGGTGCGCAATGTTACCCCGCTGCACGCCTCGGCCGGCCAGCTGGAGCTGAGCCTGGAGATGACCACCGGCCTGGCCGGCTTCAACCGCATGCTGGGCGACAACGGTGTGCTGGTGCCGAGTGCCACGCTGCCGGCGCTGCCGACCCCGATCGATGAGACCAGCGGCGCCCCCGTGGCCGCGCCGGTCAGCAACGAGTACCGCCTGCGATGACTCTGACCCCGGAAGCGGAAATCGCGCAGTTCCTGCGGCGGATGAAGTACATCCTGTTCGCCGGCCTGATCGGCTGGATCGTCTGGCTGCTGGCGCCGATCCTGACCCCCTTCGTACTGGCGCTGGCGCTGGCCTGGCTGGGTGACCCGCTGGTGGACCGCATCGAGGCCACCGGCCGCTCGCGCATGACCGGCGTGGTGCTGGTGTTTGCGGCCATGGTGCTGGTGATCGTGGCCCTGCTGCTGGTGCTGGTGCCGATGATCGAACGCCAGATCACCACCCTGATCGCGGTCGCGCCGCAGGCGCAGGCGTGGCTGATGGAAAAGGGCATTCCCTGGTTTGAGCAGAAGACCGGCCTGGAAGTGATGCAGTGGCTGGACCCGGATCGTCTGATCGACTGGGTGCGCAGCCACTGGCAGCAGGCCGGCGGCTTTGCCACCACGTTCATGGGGTATGTCTCGCGCTCGGGCTTTGCGATGGTGACCTGGGTGGTCAACATCCTGCTGCTGCCGATCCTGGCGTTCTACTTCCTGCGCGACTGGGACAAGCTGGTGGAGCGGGTGGCGTCGGTGATCCCGCGCAACCACATCGGCACCATCAGCGCGCTGGCGCGCGAGTCCAACGACGTGCTGGGCGCGTTCATCCGCGGCCAGTTCCTGGTGATGCTGGCGCTGGGCGTGATCTACGCCGGCGGCCTGTCGCTGGTGGGCCTCAAGCTGGGCCTGCTGATCGGCCTGATTGCCGGCCTGATCAGCTTCATCCCGTACCTGGGCGCGACCACCGGCATTGTGATGGCGATCGTGGCCGCGCTGGTGCAGTCACAGGGCTTCGACCTGAAGCTGCTGATCCTGGTCGGCGTGGTGTTCACCGTCGGCCAGCTGCTGGAGAGCTACGTGCTGACCCCGCGCATCGTCGGCGACAAGATCGGCCTGCACCCGGTGGCGGTGATCTTCGCGGTGATGGCCGGTGGCCAGCTGTTCGGTTTCCTCGGCATGCTGTTGGCGCTGCCGGTGGCGGCGGTGACCAACGTGCTGCTGCGCTACGCCCACCAGCGTTATCGGCAGAGCGAGCTGTACGTGGGCGAGAAGCCGGCAATCGTGCTTGATGGCGTGGTCGACCAGCCCCATATCATCATCCCGAATGACAAGGGCCCCGACCTGAAGTGATGGGTGTGCCGCAACTGCCGCTGGCCCTGCATTACCCGCGGGATCAGCGCCTGGAGACCTTCATCGGCGCGCCGGATGGCGCGCTGGCGCAGCTGCGCGCGATCGCAGTGGGTGCCAGCCACGATTGGGTCTACCTGGAAGGGGCGGCGGGGACCGGCAAGACCCATCAGGCGCTGGCGATGTGTTCCAGCGCCGAGCAGGCCGGGCGCCTGCCGACCTACGTGCCGCTGGCCAGCGCCGCCGGCCGCGTGCGCGCGGCGCTGGACGGGCTGGAGTCGCGCGAACTGGTGGCGCTGGACGGCCTGGATGAGGTGGCCGGCCACCGCGAGGACGAGATCGCGCTGTTCGACTTCCACAATCGCGCGCGCGCTGCCGGGGTGACCGTGCTGTACACGGCGCAGAAGGCGCCCGAAGCGCTGGGCCTGGTGCTGCCGGACCTGCGTTCGCGGCTGGGCCAGTGCGTGCGCGTGCTGCTGCAGCCGCTGGATGAGGAAGGCCGCGCGGCGGTGCTGCGCGAGCGCGCGCTGCGGCGTGGGCTGGCGATCGACGAGGCCGCCATCGAGTGGCTGCTGTCGCACACCGGGCGTGAACTGGGTGGACTGATCACGCTGCTGGACTGGCTGGACCGCGAATCGCTGGCAGCCAAGCGGCGGATCACCGTGCCGTTCCTGCGCCAGGTACTGGAAGAAGGCCGGCCTCGATACTGAGGGTGGGGTTGTTTGCAGGGCTGCTGCCCTGCACCCGCTGGAGCAACGTCAAAATCAAGTGCTGGCTTCCTAGGGGAGGCGGGGCGCTGTGGGCGTGCGGGGACGCCGTAAACCCATCCATGGGGGCTTGGTCGCCGCATCCATGCGGCTCACACCCCGCACGCCCACAGCGCCCAGCCTTCGACAGTTGGTCGGTGGCCTTGGGATTGGATCTTGGATCTGATGCGCACGGCGTCTGGTAGGTGTCGAACTTGGTCGACACAGATGAGCAAGCGCAGCGCAGCGACCCGCTTTTGATTTTCTTTTTCTTTTCCGTGGCTGGACGCGCACGGAAACTGTCAGAGGCCGGGCGGGGGGGGGGCGCGGGGGTGTCCGCGGCATGGATGCCGCGGCCAAGCCCCCATGGACGGGTTCACGGCGTCCCCCGCGAACCCACCCCGCCCGGCCAAGCGCGGCTTTTGATTGGAGCGCCCAGCCACGAGGGGCTCAGCCGTTCGCCGCCAACTCCGCGTCCAGCGCACGCAGGCGATCCACGGTGCCGACATCGGTCCAGCGCCCGCAATGGTGCTGCCCGGTCATCAATCCCTGCGCCATGAAGTGCTTCTGCAGCGGTACCACCGAAAATTTCGGTGGCACCCGCTCGCTGCCCGGCGCATCGCCGATCACCGCGCGCCAATCGGCCACGATCGAAGGGCGGTACACGCCGATGCCCGCATACGTCAGGCACGGTCCTTCGCGGTCGTGATGCAGCACGCCCTGTGGGTCCAGCCGGTAATCACCGTGAGGGTGCTGTGCCGGGTTGTCGACCAGTACCAGGTGCGCCTGGCCCTGCGGCTCGCGCGGCAGCGTGGCGAAATCGAAATCGGTCCAGATGTCGCCGTTCACCACCAGGAACGGCGCCTCGCCCAACACCGGCAGCGCGTTGAGGATGCCGCCGCCGGTTTCCAGCGGGGTCGCCCCTTCGTGGAGGAAATGCAGGTGCAGTCCCCATTGGCTGCCATCGCCCAGCACCGCCGGAAACTGCTCGGCCAGCCAGGCGGTGTTGATCACCACCTCGCGCACGCCCAGCGCTGCCAGGCGCTCCAGGTGCCACACGATCAGCGGCTTGCCGGCAACCTCCAGCAACGGTTTGGGCGTGTGCAGGGTCAGCGGGCGCATGCGCTCGCCCAGGCCCGCGGCAAAGATCAGCGCTTTCATCGTGTCACGCGCATCGGTGCAGCCAGTTCGGCCAGCGCCGGCTTGATGCGTGTCTCCAGCAGCTGCTGCAGCGGTGCCAGCTCACGGTAACGCGGCAGTACTTCGTCCAGATAGGCGATGAAGCGCGGCACGTCGTCCAGATAGTGGCCCTTGTTGTCGCGGTAGCGCAGGCGGCTGAAGATGCCCAGGCACTTCAGGTGGCGCTGCACGCCCATCCAGTCGGCATCGCGCAGGAAGGTGGCGCGGTCGGGCACCGGCAGGCCGGCATCCAGCGCGCGCTGGTGGTACTGCGCCAGCCATTCGTCCACGCGCTGCAGCGGCCAGCTAAGGAACGCATCCTTGAACAGGCTCACCGCATCGTAGGCGATCGGGCCACGCACCAGATCCTGGAAATCCAGCACCGCGGGGCCGTTGTCGACCGGCATCAGGTTGCGCGGCATGTAGTCGCGGTGGGTCATCAGCTGGGCCTGGCCCAATGCGTTGTCCATCAACCGGCGATGTACCAGCTGCAGGCCTTCGATGTCGCCGCAGTCCAGTTCCAGGTTCAGATGGCGCTGCAGGAACCATTCGTCGAACAGCCCGGCATCGCGTTGCAGCAGTGCTTCACCGAACTGGCCGAAATCAGCTGGCACCGGGATCGCCTGCAGGCGCAGCAGCTGTTCGATCGAACGGTCGAACCATTCATCGGCATTGCGTTCGTCGAGGATCTTGGCCAGCGTCGGGCCACCAAGATCCTCCAGCAGCAGGAAACCGGCGTCGAGATCCTGTGCAAGCAAGGCGGGCACGCGCAGGCCATGGTCATGCAGCAGGCCACGCATGCGCAGCCACGGCCGCGGATCCTCCAGCCCCGGCGGCGCGTCCATCACGATGTGGCTGCCGCGCGTGCTGGTGGTGCGCCAGTAACTGCGCATGCCGGCATCGACCGAGGCGCGCTCGGCCACCGCGTTGGCATCATCAAGCTGGGTACGGGCCCACTGCAGGCGCTGCGCGCTGCGCTGGGGGTCGGAGGCGGGTTCGGTCATGCAGGCAGTTCCGGGCGCGCCAAGCGCGCCACGCTCAGGAGAGAGGAAAGGGGGTGTCAGCGGCGTGGGCTGAACAGGCGCATCAAGGCCAGCACGGCCACCGCGCCGACCACCGCGCCGAGGAAACCGGCCGGCTCGCCGGGGCGGTACCAGCCCATGTACTGGCCGAACCAGCCGGCCACCAGCGCGCCGACGATGCCCAGCACGATGGTCAGCAGGCAGCCCATGCGGTTGTTGCCGGGCATGAAGAAGCGTCCGAGCAGGCCGACGAAGAAGCCGACCAGCAGGATGTACAGCCAGCTGCTGCTGCCGAACAGACCATTCATGCGCGCGGATTCCGCTTGAGTGTGGACGCAGCCTAGCAAGGCCAGGCTGCGTCCGTCACGGGTGCCGGATCAGCAGCAGCCGTGGTCGCCGTGGCGGGTGCCGCTGTCGGCAGCCACCGGCGAACCGCTGGTCTCGCCGCGCAGGCTGGCGGCGTAGTGCTCGCTGATCACCTTGGACACGCAGGCGGTGACCTTCTTGCCCATCGGGATGTGCAGGAACTCGTTCGGGCCGTGCGCGTTGGAGTGCGGGCCGAGCACGCCGGTGATCATGAACTGTGCACCCGGGAACTTCTCACCCAGCATGCCCATGAACGGGATCGAGCCGCCTTCGCCCATGTACATCGCCGGCTTGCCGAAGAAGGCCTGGCTGGCGTCGTCGATGGCCTGGGTCAGCCACGGCGCCATGGCCGGAGCGTTCCAGCCGGTGGAGGCCTTTTCCAGGTCCAGGGTGACCTGCGCGCCGTTCGGCGGGTCGCGCAGCAGCGCTTCCTTCAGCAGTTCGCCGCAGGTCTTGCCATCGGCGGTGGGCGGCAGGCGCAGCGACAGCTTCACCGAAGTCTGCGGGCGCAGCACGTTGCCGGCCGATTCCAGTGGCGGCATGCCACCGATGCCGGTGACCGACAGCGCCGGGCGCCAGGTGCGGTTGAGCACCAGCTCGGTCAGGTCTTCGTTCATCGGGCGCAGGCCGTCGACCATCGGGAACTTCTCGAAGATCTCGGTATCGACCACTTCGGCAGCACGCTTGGCCTGCTCCTGGCGCTCGGCGGGGATCTCCACGTTCATGCCGTCGATCAGGATGCGGCCGGTGTCCTGGTCCTCGATGCGCGAAAGGATCTGGCGCAGCAGGCGGAAGCTGGACGGGATCACGCCGGAGGCATCGCCGGAATGCACGCCTTCGTTGAGCACCTTCACGGTGAAGTTGCCGCCGGTCAGGCCGCGCAGCGAGGTGGTGCACCACAGCTGGTCGTAGTTGGCGCAGCCCGAATCCAGGCAGACCACCAGCGACGGCTTGCCGATGCGGTCGGCCAGGTGGTCGACGTAGGCCGGCAGGTCGTAGCTGCCCGATTCTTCACAGGCTTCGATCAGCACCACGCAGCGGGCGTGCGGCAGGCCCTGGGCCTGCAGCGCCAGCACCGCAGCCAGCGAGCCGAAGATGGCGTAGCCGTCGTCGGCGCCACCGCGGCCGTACAGCTTGTCGCCGCGCAGCACCGGGGTCCACGGGCCGAGGTCGTCGTCCCAGCCGGTCATTTCCGGCTGCTTGTCCAGGTGGCCGTAGAGCAGGATGGTGTCGTCGCCGGTCTCGGCGCCGGTAGCCGGAATTTCCAGGAAGATCAGCGGGGTACGGCCTTCCAGGCGCACCACCTCGACCTTCAGGCCGGGCAGCTGCTGGGCCTTGGCCCAGTTCTCCATCAGCGTGACTGCCTGTTCCATATAGCCGTTCTGCACCCAATTGGCGTCGAACATCGGCGACTTGTTGGGAATGCGGATGTAGTCGACCAATTGCGGGACGATCTCGCTGTCCCACTTGTCATTGACGAATTGGCCGAGCTTGGCGCTGTCCATCTGAAACTCCGGTTGCATGGGCTGTGATCCGGCCATTCTACGCCTGTGCCGAGGGTAGGGTTTTTCCTACATCACGTCGGGTATTTGGCTGGCTTACTGGAACGCGGGAAACCGATAGGCTGTGCACATGTGGAGACGGACACTGTTCCTACCGGCGGGATTGCCGGGAGGGGCCACCCGAACCACAAGGAGATACACGTCGTGCCTTGGTTTGTCGTGTTGAGGGCACTGGTACTGGGAATGTGGATCGCAGGGGCGCACGCCGCCGCTCCGATCGACATCAACCGGGCCGATGCCCAGGCGCTGCAGCAGGGACTGACGATGGTCGGAGCCGTCAAGGCCGAGGCGATCGTCGAGCACCGGCGCAGACACGGCCCGTTTCACCGCGTCGAGGACCTGACGCAGGTGAAGGGGATAGGGAAAGCAATCGTCGAACGGAATCGACAGCGGATCACCGTTGGCAACAGGGCGTTGCCGGCGGATCCGGTACCCGGATCGGTACCGGTGCGAACCGTACCCAGGCGCTGACAGCAGGATCGTCGGAACCGGCAGGAGGCTGGTTCATCGGGCACGGGCAGGAAGGCCGTGCCCACCGACCGCCGCAGGACGCGGCACCAATCACCAGGACGGTGGCATCACAGACCTGTGGAAGGGGCTGAGATACAAGCAGGACGAACGCGGCCGCGTGCAGGAAGCAACGCTGTCCCCACAGCGCAGGAAGCGAGGGGACGGCAGCAGGCCGACAGGGATGTAACGATTGCCCGGTACGACACAAGGCTGTGTCGCCGGGCAATTTCATTTGTGGCGTCCGTTCTTGCCGCGGCCACCACGCGCCGATGCGGTACGGTAACCGCCTCGCATGGAAAGGATCGCCGCTGGATGCCTCTGTACCGCCCCACGACGCTGATGTTCGCCCTTGCCCTTGCCCTGGCCCTGGCCCTGCCGCTCATGGCCCGTGCCGCTGCGCCCGCCAAACCTGTGGCTGCGTCCGCCAGCACGGCGGAGGTACGCGGTCCGACCGACCTCAAGCCGGGCGAGTACCTGTGGCATCCGGAAATCTCGCCCACCGGCCCGATCGTGCTGGTGGTCAGCCTCGACGAGCAGCGTGCCTACGTCTACCGCAACGGCATCGCCATCGGCCTGACCACGATCAGCTCGGGCAAGGCCGGGCATGAAACGCCCACCGGGGTGTTCACCATCCTGCAGAAGGACAAGGACCACAAATCCAACCTCTACAACAGCGCGCCGATGCCCTACATGCAGCGGCTGACCTGGGACGGCATCGCCCTGCACGGCGGCAGCCTGCCCGGGCATCCGGCCTCGCATGGCTGCGTGCGCCTGCCACAGGCCTTCGCGCAGAAGCTGTTCAGCGAAACCCAGCGCGGCGACACGGTGGTCGTGGCTGATGCCAAGAGCTCGCCGATGACGCTGGCCTACCCGTCGGTGCTGGCGCCGGTGAACGCGCGCGGCCAGGTGCTGCCGGAAACCGAGGGCGGCGCCAGCGCGCAGGCCTGGTGGAACGACAGCGCGGCCCCGGCCGGGCAGGTCGGCATCCTGGTCAGCCTGCACGACCAGCGTCTGTACGTGCTGCGTGATGGCGTGATGATCGGCGAGTCGCCACTGAAAGCTGACGCGCTGCCGGCGTTCCAGGGCACCACCCTGTTCGTGATGGGGCAGGGTTACAGCGACACGCCCAGCCCGCTGGATGTGAACCAGCGCCTGCACCAGTGGACGGCCTATCCGCTGCTGGGCCAGGACCGTGCCCAGGCCACGCCGGACCTGCTGGCCACGCCGTCGTTGCCGATGGCGCTGCCGGCCGATTTCGCCCGCCAGCTGTACCAGGTGCTGGTGCCGGGCACGACCCTGCTGGTGACCTCGCTGCCGGCGGTCCGCCCAAGCCCGGCTGAATCCGGAATGCAGCCGGTCTTGGAATCCGAGCCGCCAGGGTCCACCCTCAAGGGCAACTGAGCCCCCTCGTTGTGCCCATGACTGCATCCCGCCTGTGCCGGCTGGCCGCGTTCGGCCTGCTGGCGACCTCGGCCAGCGCCCCGGCGCTGGCACAGACGCCCGCCCTCGCCACCTCTGCCGATGATCTGGCTGCGCTGCTGTCGCGTAGTGCGCCCAAGGCCGACCGCCACGTGTTGCAGCTGGCGGCGCACGCCATGCGCTGCGCATTGCAGCGGCCCGAGCTGGGCATCAACGGTGATCGCCTCAGCGTGATCGATTATTCGCGGCCGTCCACCGAGCCGCGCCTGTGGGTGTTCGACCTGGCCCACCAGCGCCTGCTGTTCGAGGAATGGGTGGCACATGGGCGCAACAGCGGCGAGAACCGCACCGAGCACTTCTCCAACCGCGATGGCAGTTTCATGTCCAGTCTCGGCGCGTTCACCGCGCAGGAGACCTACATGGGCGGCAACGGCTATTCGCTGCGCCTGGCCGGGCTGGAACCGGGCTTCAACGACCGCGCGCGCGAGCGTGCGATCGTCATCCACGGCGCGCCCTACGTGAACCCGGCGACCGCGCAGCTGCAGGGGCGGCTGGGTCGCAGCCTGGGTTGCCCGGCGGTGCGCCTGTCGGTGGCCAAGCCCCTCATCGACGCGTTGCGCGGTGGCACGATGGTGTTCGCGTATTACCCCGATCAGGACTGGCTGAAGCACTCGCAGCTGCTGGGCGGCGAGTGTGGTGGCCAGGGCACGCTCGCCACGCGGTGATGCACGACGGCGCGCGGCATGATGCAATGCGCCGATGAACGTCGATTCCCTGCTGCACACTCCGAGCCAGGTCATCTCCCGCCTGGACTACCGCCGCGAACGCTGGCGCAACGGCCTGGGCTGGACGCGCGAGATCCTGCGCCTGCCCGCGCAGGGCGACGACTGGGCGCTGCGCCTGTCGGTGGCCGAGATCGAACAGGATGCCGCGTTCTCCGCCTTCCCCGGTGTGGAGCGTGAACTGGTGCTGTTGCAGGGCAATGGCGTGCGCCTGCGCTTTGAAGACGGCCGCGTGGCCGAGGTGCTGCCGCCACATGGGCGCGTGCGCTTTGCCGGCGAGGAAACGCTGCAGGGCGAACTGGTCGATGGCACCACCCACGACTTCAACCTGATGTGGAAGCGCGATCTGCTGCAGGCCGAACTGCTGCATCGGCCGCTGGTGGGCTCGATGCTTTTCTTCTGCGAACCGGGCGTGGCCTGGGCATTGCACCTGTTGGCCGGGCACGCGGAGTTCGGTGCCGACAGTGGCCTGCCGCCGCTGCAGGCCGGCGATACCGCGTGGCTGTCGGCGGGTGAACGGCAGCGGCATGCGTTGCAGGGCGGTGGCGAGTTGTTGGCGATCCGGGTGAGTGCGGCGGCGTGATGATTCGTTGGCGCCGGTGGGCACGGCCAGCCGAGCATGGCTCGGCTCTACAGTAGATCCACGCCATGCGTGGATGCGGCGACCTCAATACACATCCCGCCGGTAACGCTCGGCCAGCAGCAGCGCTTCCTTGCCGTCCGCTCCCAGCACCTGCTCGATCACTGCATCCACCGCCGGGGCCATGCCCTGCAGGCTGCCGCAGACCAGGATCGTCGCGCCTTCATCCACCCATTGCCGCAGCGCCGCCGCCTCGGCCAGCAACCGGTCCTGCACGTAACGGTGCGCGCCGCCGTCGCGGCTGAACACCGCGTCCAATCGCGCCAGCGTGCCGTCGGCCTGCATCGCCTGCAGTTCTTCACCGAAGTGGAAGTCGTGCGCTGCGGTGCGCTCGCCGAACAGCAGCCAGGTACGGCGAGCGCCACCGCGGGCACGTTCGTGCAGGTGCGCGCGCAGGCCGGCGATGCCGGTGCCGTTGCCGATCAGCAGCAGGGGCACCTCGGGCGCCACGCCATGGAAGTTGTCATTGCGGCGCAGGCGCAGCTGCACCTGCTCGCCGATCACGGCGTGGTCGCACAGCCAGCCGCTGCCGATGCCGGGCGTGCCATCGCTGCGCAGCTGGCGCCGTAGCAGCAGTTCAAGCGCGCCGTCGGCCATCACTGAGGCGATCGAGTATTCGCGATGCGGCAGCGGCTGCAGCGTCGCCAGCAACGCCGATAGATCTCCGGGGGGAACCAGCGAGGGCAGGTGCGAGCGTTCGACACGGGCCAGCAGTGTCTGTCCATCGTCCAGCACCGCATCTGCATCCAAGCCCTGCGCCACCAGCCACGCGCGCGCGGTGTGGCGTGCATGCTGCGGGCCGATCTCGGCGATGTCACCGGCCTGCCACTGCACATCGGCCGTACCCGGCGGTTGCAGGCGCAGCCAATACACCGCGCCACCGGGGCTGCCGGGATTCAGATGCGCGCGCTGCTGCAGCGTCCATGGCTGGTACTCGGCCGGGCTCCAGTCGGGCAGCTCGCTGGCGCCGCCACCGAGCTGGCCGAGCAGTTGCTGCCAGTGGCGCAGTGCGGCCGGATCGGCGTTGTCGACTTCGATCGCATCGAACAGGGGATGCGCGCCCTGCTGGCGCAACCACTGGTCGAGGTGATGGCCGAACCCGCAGAAGTGGCCATAGCTGCGGTCGCCCAGTGCGAGCACGCCGTAATGCAGGTGCTGCAGCGAAGGCGGCGCGGCCATCACCCCGCGCAGGAACGGCAGCGCATGATCGGGTGGGTCGCCTTCGCCAGTGGTGCTGGCGACGAACAAGGCTCGCTGGCTGTCGGCCAGCAGTGCGGCGTCCACCTCATGCAGACCGCGCACACGCACCGGCACGCCGGCACCACGCAATGCCTCGGCACTGCGTTCGGCCAGTTCGCGGGCAAAGCCGGTCTGGCTGGACCAGACCAGCAGCAGCGGCAGGGTATCGCCGGATGCGGCGTCGTCGCGCGGGCGGCCCCGCCACCACAGTGCGGCGCAGGCCAGCGCATACAGCGTGGACGCGGCCGCGGCGATCAACTGCTGCCGTCCCGGCGGCGCGCCCTGCCACCAGGATTCGCCGAGGTGCAGGTGCAGCAGCGCCCAGCCGATCACCGCCAGCGCGATCAGTACAAGCGTGTTGCCGAGCAGCGCGCGCGACGGCCGTGCGCTCATGCGTCCTGCTCGTCGAGCAGGCGCTGGAAGGCGCTGCTGAGGAACTCGCGCGGGCCTTCGACGGCCCGTTGCAGGTAACGCACGGCCAGGCCCTCGCGCTCGGCCAACGCCAGGCCCTGATCGTGGCCGAGCACGGTCAAGGCGGTGGCCCAGGCATCGGCGTGCATCGCGTCGTCGGCCACTACGGTCACGGCGGCGGCGGCCTGGCGTACCGGCATGCCGCTGCGCGGGTCGAGGCTGTGGCTGAAAGCCTGGCCATCGGCCTGGTACTGGTGCCAGCGATCACCAGAGGTGGCGACGGCCTTGCCGTCCAGCGCCAGCACCCGTGGTGGTGTCTCGGTGTGTGCGTCTTCTTCCGGCGCCGATTCCACCAGCACGCGCCAGGGCTGGCCGTCCGGCTTGCGGCCGTAACCGGCCAGTTCGCCACCGACTTCGATCAGTGCAGCAGTGATGCCTTGGCTGCGCAGCCAGTCGGCCACGTGATCGACACCGAAGCCCTTGGCGATCGCCGACAGGTCCAGTTCCAGTCCGCCCGGCTGCAGCAGTGCGTCGTCCTGCCAGTGCAGGTGCTGCCAGCCGCAGCGTTTACGCGTGGCCTGCAGCGTCGCCACGTCGGGCTGGCGGCGTTCACCGGCATGCGCACCGAAGCCCCACAGCGCAACCAGGGGGCCGACGGTGGGATCGAAGGCGCCGTCACTGGCGGCGGCGATGGCCTGTGCGCAGGCCAGCACCCGGCGCGTCTCGGCCGGCAGCATGCACCACTGGCCGGCGGCGGCCAGATTGAAGCGGCTGAGATCCGAGCCGGCCTCCCACGTACTCATCTGCGCGACCACCTCATCCAGTCGCGCCTGGATGCCGGCGTGCAGCGGGTGCAGGTCGCGCTGGCGCGTTGCCACCAGCGACACGCTCCAGGTGGTGCCCATGGTGGTGCCACCGAGGCGGGCGATGTCGTGCAGGGAATCGGTCATGGCGGGGCGGGCGGGCGCGATGCCGGGATGTGCCCGGCATCGCGGTCCACATTACTGCGGCAGCACTTCCAGCGTGGCCACGTAGCTCAGGCGACGCTTGGCAGCCTGCTTGACCGAGGTCTTGTTGTCTTCGGTGCCGGTTTCCAGCCAGTACATGCCGGCTTCCGGCCAGGTCACCTTGATCTCGCCCTTGGCGTCGCTGGTCAGCTTCAGCTCGTCCTGCGCGTTGCGGTAGCGGGTGGCGCCACGCACGATCTCGAATTCCAGGCCGGCGGTCGGCTTGCCATCGACCAGCACGCGGAAGGTGGCTTCCTCGCCGGCGAACAGGTCGTTCGGATGGCCCACGGCGACCAGCTCGATGCCGTGGTTGGTCGGCTTCAGCGCGGTGGCGTTCGGCGCACCGTTGGTGACGAAGGTCTCCACGCGGCCAACCGACTGGCTCACTTCCAGCTTCTTCGCGTCCTTGGGCAGTTCGCCGAAGGTGGCGGCGGTACCGCGCCAGCGCTTGCGCTCGCCGTTCTGTTCGTAGGTGGCGAACAGGCCGTCGTTGACCGAGGCGATGCGGTAGGTGCCCGCCTGCTTCAGTTCGAGGTCGAACACGCTGCGGTACTTGCCGGTTGCCGCGTTCTGCGGCTGCACGCTGCTGCCGTCCGGCGCGGTGATCACCAGCGATTCCAGGCGCAGCGGCACGTGGTTGAAGTAGAACAGGTCGTTGGAGACCGCACCGTCGACGGTGATCCACGGCGCGTTGCCGGCGATCACGGTCTGCGAGGGCAGCAGCCAGGCCTTGTGGGCCAGGGCGGAGAAGGGAAGGGCAGCGGCCAGGGCGGCGGCGAGGACGAGCGTGCGCTTCATGCGGAAGACTCCAGGGACGTTGGGTGGGTGGGGTCAGAGCCCTTTCCAACGGAAAGGGATCCGACCCCGCTCAGGCAGTTACGGCTTTACGGCGAGGGTGACCTGGCCCAGTTCGGTGGCGCCCTGCGCCTTGCCGTTCTGCGCGGCGGTGGCCGGCCAGGTGAAGGGGATCTTCAGCAGTTCCCGGCCGCCGACTTCGCGCACCGCTTCCACCACCAGGGTGTAGTTGCCCGGTGCCAGCTGCTTCAGCGCCGGCTGCTTGTCGTTGAACGACAGCGCGTGCTTGCCGGCCGGGCGGGTCGGACCGGTCACGCCGTCCACCGGCACCTGCAGGGTGCGGCCGCTCTTGCGCCACCACTGGCGCAGATCGGGCAGCCACTTGGTGCCATGGCCTTCGCTGTTGCTGGTCTGCTGGTACCAGACCGACAGGTTGGCCGCGACCTTCTGGTCGGCACCTTCCAGCCACACCGCCACATACGGGCGGTGGTATTCGGCCACGTTGAGCTTGGGCACTTCGACATTGATGTCGAGGGTGGTGGCATAGGCCGGCGAGGTGGCCAAAAGGCCGCTGAGGGCGATGGTCAGGGTGACGCGCATGGGGCGGCTCCGGAAACGAGGGAAAGTCAGTGGATCAGCAGCAGGGCGATCAGCAGCGGGATCATCAGGCCCAGGCCGACCAGCGGCCAGGTCATGCGCCGTTGCCGCGCATGCAGATGCAGCAGGAACAGGCCGGTGATGCAGAACACCAGGCAGGCCACGGCGAACAGGTCCAGGAACCAGCCCCACGCCGGGCCCGCATTGCGGCCCTTGTGCAGGTCGTTGAGGTAGGACACCACGCCGCGCGAGGTTGATTCGTACTCCACCGCGCCGGTTTCGCGATCGATGCTCAGCCAGGCGTCGCCGCCGGGGCGTGGCAGCGACAGGTAGATCTCCTCGGCCGACCACTCGGCGGGGCGGCCGCCGATGGCGATGCCCAGCTGTGCATCCAGCCATTGCCGCGCCGGGCGCGGGATCGGTGCATTGCCGTCCTCGTGCGTGCCGAGCTGGCCGAGCAGTTCGGGCGGCAGTTCCAGGTGCTGGTTCTGCACCTGGGGCTTGGCTTCGATCTTCGCCGCGTGGTTGAGGGTCAGGCCGGTCACCGCGAACAGCAGCATGCCGATCAGGCAGACCGCCGAGCTGATCCAGTGCCACTGGTGCAGCGTCCGCAGCCAGAAGCCACGGCTCTGTTGCTGCTGCACGGTGGAGGAGGCGGGACGGCTCACGGCACGGTTCGGGGCGGACGGGGACTGCCCATTACATCATTGATGAGAATAGCTCGCAATTGCGTATCTTTCTGTATCCCAGACGGGGTGGTGGCGGTTGCCGGCCAGCGGCCGGCACTACCGCTACCGCCGGTCGGTAGTTCCACGCCATGCGTGGGTGAAGCGGTGCCGACCAAGGTTGGCACCCACCAGGGCAGGGCGGTGCCAACCTAGGTTGGCACCTACCGCAGCAGCGCGGTGCGCGGCGATCAGAACGTCGCGTTGAGCGAGATCCAGTAGCTGCGGCGCTGATCCTTGGTCGCGTAGTCGTCCACGCAGTTGAACTCGCTCGGGCTGATCAGCAGGCACGACTGCGAGACGAAGTCCTTGTCGAAGAGGTTGTTGACCCGCGCGTTCACCGTCAGCCAGGGCGTGGCCTTCCAGCTGCCACCGAGGTGGAAGAGGGTGTAGTCCTCGTAGTAGCGGGTCTGGCTGACGCCGTTGGCGTCGAGCAGCGTGTCGCGGTAACGGTCGTAGCGGCCCTCGCCGATCAGCGACAGGCTGATGGCCTCGTTGAGCTGCCAGTTCAGGCTGGCGTTGGCCATGTGCTTGGCTGGAGTAGTGCCGGTGATCGGCAGTCCCTTCTGCGGGCCGCTGGTCTGCTTACTCTTGGTCCAGGTGTAGTTGCCGCGCAGCTGCAGGTTATCGAGCAGGTCGACGTGGCCGGCCAGTTCGGCACCACGGGTCTCGGCCTTTTCGATGTTCACGCTCTGGGTGAAGGTGCTGTAGCCCAGCGCGGCCCAGCCCGGACCGATGTCCACGCAGTAACCGCCGCCGGCCGGCGCCACTTCGCAGTTCGGGAAGGTGCCGCCGCTGGCGATCTTGTCTTCGAACGTGTTGATGAAACCGGTGACGTTGAAGCCCCAGTGCTGGCCTTCGTAGTAGGCGGCCAGCTCGTAGTTGGTGCTGGTTTCCGGCTTCAGGTTGGGCGAGCCCACCAGCGGCAGCACGCCCTGGCCACCGAAGCCGGTGATGCCCGGGAACAGCTGGTCCGGGCGCGGGGTCTTGTAGCCGGTGCTGACGCCACCCTTGAAGGTCCACGCATCGCTGGCGTTCCACACCAGGTAGCCGCGCGGGCTGAGATGGCTGCCGAAGATGTTGTGGTCGTCGTAGCGCAGGCCGAAGGTGGCGGTGAGGGTGTCGGTCAGCGCCCAGTTGTCCTCGGCGAACAGCGCCCACATGCGGTGCTTCTGCTTGGTGTTGCTGCGGTAGCCGGCGCCGTCCATGCCAAACACGCCGTCGATCATGTCGGTGTCGTTGTACTGGCCGCCGACGGTGAGCTTATGTGCGCCGAAGTCGAGGTCGAGCATCGTGTCGAGCACGTAGCCTTCCAGTTCCATGGTGCGCAGCGGACGCGGCAGGAACGCCTGCAGGCGGGCCTGTTCACTGGCGTTGAGTGCGGTGAGGGCATTGTTGCGGCCGGCGGCGCAGTTGTTGGCCGCGCCGGTACGGCGGCACACGTCGTTCCACAGCGTCTGCAGGTTGGCGCGCTCGTCCAGGGTCAGCGGCAGCGAGCGGCCCAGGTTGCTGCTCTTGCTGTGGGTCAGCGAGGTCTGCCAGGTGCCGAAGCTGTAGCGGCCCTGGTGGGTCAGCGACAGCTGGTCGCGCTCGTAGCGCTGGTAGGCGGTGTAGCCCACGCGCGGCTGCACCACGCGGCGGGTGGACGTGCCGCTGCCGTTCGGGTTCGGGATGACCGCATTGCCGACGCGCCACAGGCTGGCCAGGCTGTCCAGGGTGCCGGTCTGGCCTTCGGTGTTGTCGTACTTCTGCCGCGACACGTCGTAGTCCAGCCACAGTTCGTGGTCATCGTTGACGCGGAAGTCCAGGCGCACGCCTGTGTTCCAGTTGGTGTTGGCCACCGACTTGCCACCGCCACCGAA
This sequence comes from Stenotrophomonas sp. CS3K5, assembly GCF_059515225.1. Taxonomy (NCBI): domain Bacteria; kingdom Pseudomonadati; phylum Pseudomonadota; class Gammaproteobacteria; order Lysobacterales; family Lysobacteraceae; genus Stenotrophomonas; species Stenotrophomonas sp. CS3K5. The sequence continues at coordinate 349,941 of NZ_JCAKRX010000001.1, read as the reverse complement.
GCCGATGCTGCGCTCCCACAGCGTGCCGTCGGGCAGGGTCAGTGCATCCCATTCCGGGTTCGATGCCTTGGCATCGTAGTAGCTGCCGCGCACGGCGAGGCTGAGGCGATCCTTCAGCAGCGGGCCGCTGAGGTACAGGTCGGTGGTGCGTGCATCGCCGAACTGGTCGTCCTGCTGCACGGTGAAGCCCTGGGTGAGCGCGCCATGCCAGCTGTCCTGGTTGCGGCGGGTGATGATGTTGATGACGCCGCCCATCGCGTCCGAGCCGTACAGCGTGGACATAGGGCCGCGCACCACTTCAATGCGCTCGATGGCATCCAGCGGCGGCAGGTAGGCGAACTGGCCGCCGCCGAAGTTGTTCGGATACAGCTGGCCGACATTGCTCTGGCGGCGGCCGTCGATCAGTACCAGGGTGTATTCGGAGGGCAGGCCGCGCATCGACACAGTGGCGCGGCCGTTCTTGTCGGTGGCTTCCAGGCCGACGTCGATGCCTTCGACGTCGCGCAGCGCATCGACCAGGTTGGTGTACGGGCGCTTGCTCAGCTCCTCGCGGCTGACCACGCTGATGCTGGCCGGCGCATCGACCACCTTCTGTTCGAAGCCGGAGGCGGTGACCACCACCTTGTCCAGCGTCTGCGGGGCGCCGGCGATCTCTCCATGTGCGAAAGCAGGGGCCGCCATCGCCGCCAGCACGGCGCTGGTCAGCAGGCGGCGGGACAGGGACGAACGGACACGATGGCGCTGGGCCATGGCAGTTACCTCGAAAGATGCAGAGAGGTGCGATGCCGGGCGCGAAGGGCGCGGCATGCACGGGAAGCCCGGTCAGGGGCGGCAGGGATGAAGCAGGCAGCGGCGTGCGGGCGCGACCGCGCAGGCGGTCACGTCGGGCCGTGGATCAGGCGAGCGGCGGCGCCTGGCCGCGTTGCTGGCGACGCCCGGGCGCATCGACCCAGGGCGTGTCCGGAGCGGCCAGCGGCCAGTCCGGGCGCACGCCGGGCATGGCCGGCGTGGCGGGTACGAGTTCAAGTTCGGTGCGCAGCCACTGGTTGGCCAGCAACAGCGGCGGCGGCGCCTTCTCGGCCGCTTTCACCGGGGTGGAGGCGCAGCGGCGCAGTTTGGCCGGGGCCTCTTCCTGCAACGGGCCTTCGCCACCACGTTCTTCCAGCGGTATCTGCACGGTCATCGCTGTGGCCGGATGCGGCAGCAGCGGCAGCGTGCCCAGCAGCAACGCCAGCATCGCCACCCACGCCAGCAGGCTGGCCAGCGCGGGACGCTGGCCGCGCATGGCGGTGCCCATCTTGCGATGGATCAGTGGGCGAGGGCGGAGCAGGCGCAGCAAGCAGGAATCCCCGGGCGGTCGCCGGCAGTGGCCGGCATCAACGGGGCGTGATTGTAATGAGAGCTGTTAGCCGTTGCAAATGAGAATGATTGCCAAAAGATCGCGGGGCCGTCGGAAGCAGCTCAGACCTCGCTCCAGCGCCGCAGCAGGTTGTGGTACACGCCGGTCAGCTGCAGCACCGCCTCGGCGTCGCCACCGGTCTGGCGCAGGCGCTCGATCGAGCCGTCCATCTCCCACAGCAGGCGCCGCTGCACGTCGTCGCGGATCATGCTCTGCACCCAGAAGAACGAGGCCACGCGCGCGCCGTTGGTGACCGGCCGCACCTGGTGCAGGCTGCTGGACGGGTACACGATCAGGTCGCCGGCGGGCAGCTTCACTTCATGCTCGCCGTAGGTGTCGCTGATGATCAGCTCGCCACCCTCGTACTCGTCCGGATCGGACAGGAACAGGGTGCAGGAGATGTCCGATCGCAGCTGTTCGCCGTTGCCCAGGTTCATCACCGCGCCGTCGACATGGAAGCCGTAGGTGCCACCGCCGGTGTAGCGGTTGAAGCGCGGCGGCAGGATCTTCAGGGGCAGCGCGGCAGCGAAGAACAGGGGGCTGCGGCTCAGCGCGGCCAGCAGGTCCCGGCCCAGCTCCGCCTTCAGGGGCGAGGCATCCGGCAGCTGCTGGTTGTGCTTGACCATCGCGCCCTGCATACCGACGGTCTCGCGACCGTCAGTCCAGTCTGCAGCGTCGAGCCGCCTGCGTGCCTGCGCCACGTCCTGGGGTGAAAGCACGTCGGGAATGTGCAGCAGCATGGCGGTTCCTTTTGGGGCGCGGGGGAGCGTGGCTCCCCCGCGCAATGCATCAGAAGCGGATGTCCGCGCTGAGCAGGAACGTGCGCGGGGCACCCGGGGTGTAACGGTAGCCGCTCTTGTTGATGCTGGCCACGTACTGCTTGTCGAACAGGTTGTAGCCGTTCAAGCGCAGCGAGATGTTCTCGTTGATCGCCCAGGACACAACAGCGTCGTACACCACGTAGGATCTGGTGAACGACGGGGTGCCCACCGCGCCGTCGGTGCCGCGGTGCATGCCGGCGGCATAGCGCACGCCGCCGCCCACCGTGATGCCGTAAGGCAGCACGTAGCTGGTCCAGCCGGTGAACGTATCGTCCGGGGTGTAGGTCAGGTTGGTGGTGCCATCGGCGGCCACCTTTGCGCCTTCCTTCACTTCGGTATCCAGATGGCTGAAGCCGGCGCTGACCGACCAGTTCTCGGTCACCCGGCCGACCGCCGACAGTTCCACGCCCTTCACCCGCTTGCTGCCGGTCTGGGTGGGGTTGCCGGCATCGTCCAGCACGGTGGTGTTGATCTCGTTGTCCACGTCGGTCTGGAACAGCGCCAGGTTCACCGCCAGTGCGTCGTCCATGAAGCCCCACTTGCTGCCCACTTCGAAGGTCTTGGCCTTCTGCGGGTCCAGCTTGGGGTTGTCGGCGCTGCTGGCCGAGCTGCTCAGCTGGAAGTTGGCACCGCCCGGCGGCTGCTGGGAAATGGCGTAGTTGGCGTACAGGCTGACCGTGTCGCCGATCTTGTACAGCGCACCCAGCTTCCAGTTCAGCAGGGTGTCGCTGGCTTCCAGCGTCGGATTGCGCAGCACGGTACCGGTGGGATTGCTGCCGCAGGCCGGGCCACCGCGGCCACCGCACACCGAAGCGCTGGCGTACTCGGTCTTGTAGTGGTCGGCGCGCACGCCTGCGGTCAGCAGGAAGCTTTCACCGAAGGACAGGGTGTCGAACAGGTAGGCCGAGGAGGTGGTGGTCTTGCCGTGCGCATCGGCGCCGTTGTGCGCCCAGCTCAGGCCACTGACGTTCCAGTCCGGATCGTACAGGTTGGCGGCGGGCCAGCTGGTACCGGCGGTAGCGGCCTGGCCGTAGCTGTCCAGTTCCTCACGGGTGAACTCCAGGCCGGCGCTCAGCGCGTGGCCGACCGCGCCGGTGGCGAAGTCCGCGCGCAGGTTCAGCTGATCGGTGAGGATGGTATTGCGCTGGTCCTTGAAGGTCGGCAGGCTGCGCGCGATGGCGTAGCTGGAGAGGTCAGCCGGGTTGGTATAGGTGATGTTGCCGGTCGGTCGGCCACCCGCGCCGCGCACGCCGGTGCCCATGAAGGCGGTGAGCAGGTAGTCCTGTTCGGTGCGACCCCAGCGCGCGGTGTTGGTCAGGCGCACGCTGTCGTTGAAATCGTGCTCGAAGCGGAACGTGGCCATCTGCGCGGTCACGTCATCGTGGTCGGCACGGGTGCCGTAGAAGTTTTCCGGATCGACCGGGTGGCCGGCCAGCGCTTCCAGGGTCGGCTGCGGGGTCCAGCCCGGCAGGCCCAGGGTGGGCACGCCGCCATCGGGCACGTTGTCCTGCTTCACGTACAGCAGGTTGAGGTAGTAGCGTGTGGCAGTGCCCAGGCCGAAGGCCAGCGACGGTGCGATGCCCCAGCGCTTGTTCTGCACGTGGTCGCGGCCGGGCTGGTCGCTGTCCTGCCACATGCCGTTGATGCGCAGCGCGCTGGTGGCACCCAGCGACTGGTTCCAGTCGGCCGTGGTGCGGCGCTGCTGGTCGCTGCCCAGCGAAATGCTGGCCGAGGTGGCGTCCTGCAGGTTGGCCTGCTTGCTGACCAGGTTGATCGCACCGGTGGGTGCCGAACGACCGTTGTCGGTGCCGGCCGGGCCCTTGGTCACTTCCACCTGCTCGATGTTGAATACATCGCGCGAGATCGAGCCCAGGTCGCGCACGCCGTCCACGTACAGGCTGTTGGAGGTGTCGAAGCCGCGCATGAACAGCGCGTCGCCGGTGGTGGTGTTGCCATTCTCGCCGGCATAGAAGGTGCCCACGCCGGGGCTGTTGCGCAGCGCTTCGGTCAGCGTGGTGGCGCCCTGCTGGTTGAACAGGTCGCTGGTGATGACCTGGATGGTCTGCGGGGTGTCCTGCAGGCGCTGGGTGAACTTCGGCGAGGCCACCTTGTCGGCCTTGTAGCCGCGGGTAGCGTGCACATCGATCTTGTCCAGGGTGCGCGCGTTGTCGGCGGCTTCGGCGTGGGCCAGCACGGGCAGCGCCGCCAGGCCAAGGCCGGCGGCAAGACTGGCGGTGGCCAGCGGCAGGGTACGAAGCGGTGAAGCGTGCTTGCGGCTCTTGATCGGTTTCATGGGCGTCTGCAGAGAGGGAACAGGAAGGGGCGGCCGGCGCAGGCGGCGCGGCAGCAGGGCATGGAGCGAAAGGCGGGGCGTGCGGATGCGACTGCGCATCGCGCAGCAGAGCGTCAGGCCAGCAGCGCGGGCGGTGCCTGTGAGGGCGGCTGGCGTCGGTCCGGCGCGTGCAGAGCAGGCGCCGGTGTCAGCGTCGCCGGAGCGTCCGCAGGGGCACTCTGTGGGAACTGCAGGCAGAGCCGTCGCAGCACCGGTGGCTTGTCGCCGCGACTGCCATCAGGTTCGGACTCCGCGCGGTGCATCGCCTGTTCGTGCGGCAGTGCATGGGGTGGGGACGCGGGCGCGGCACCCGGAACGTGCACCGTGGGCATGGCAGCGGTTGCCGTGCCACGTCCTTCATGCAGTGCCGACCAGCCCAGCAGCAGCGTCAGCAACCCGGCCACGAGCAGCGGCCACGCGTGGCGGGCGAGCTGGCACAACGTGGCGGTGGGCGCGGGCGAAGCCATGGCGCAGGGGCGGAGTCGTTACGAAGATGTTACGTAGAATAACATAAACGATAATGATTCGCATATGCGGGGCGTGGCGGCTCGTCCGGGTGGCCGGGAGGCGGCCTGGTAGGCCCTCCAGGCCGCTCGCCGGATCCGCGCGTCTCGGCCCTTGCTGTGCTGTAGGGCGCGGCCTCAATCGCGGTCGTCGCGGGTCCAGACCGCGTCGTGCTCGCGCTTGACCGGGAACTTGGGTACCGGGGTATAGGCCGGAGCGCACAGGGCGCGGCCATCGCGTACGTCGAAGCGCGCGCCGTGCAGCACACACTCCACGCTGCCCTCAGTGGTGTTGAACTCGCCCGAGGACAGCTCGAACTCTTCATGCGTGCACTGGTCCTCCAGCGCGTACAGCTCGCCATCGAGGTTGAACACCACGATCGGGGTGCCGTTCACTTCGTCGAACACGCTCTTCATTTCACCCGGCAGCAGCTCGTTGCCGGCACAGACGAAGGTCCAGGTGTCGCTCACGCGGCGGCTCCGGCCAGCGGCTTTTCCAGGATCTCGAAGCGCAGGTCGTCGCGTTTGGGAATGCCGAAGCGTTCGTCGCCGTAGGGGAACGGCTTCTTGATGCCGGTGCGGCGGTAGCCGCGGCGTTCGTAGAAGGCGATCAGTTCGTCGCGCACGTCGATCACCGTCATCTGCATCACCGGCACGTTCCACTCGCGCGCGGCGTGCGCTTCGGCCGCGTCCATCAGCTGCTTGCCGACGCCGCCGCCCTGCTGGGCCGGGTCGACCGAGAACATGCCGAAGTAGCCCTTGCCGTCGACATCGGCGACGTGGGCGCAGGCCACCAGTTGGCCCTCGCGTTCGGCCAGCAGGATGGTGGAGCGCGGACGGTCGAGGTCGCCCTGGATGCCTTCGGCGTCGATGCGGGCGCCGTCCAGCAGGTCGGCTTCGGTGGTCCAGCCAACGCGGCTGGCGTCGCCCCGGTAGGCCGAGGTGACCAGGGTGATCAGGGCGGGAATGTCGGCCGACGTGGCGGCGCGGAAGGTCAGGGTGCTCATCGGCCCATTCTAGGTGGGCGGTGGGCGGGCGCAAATGGGGGAGCGGCGTGGGGTCAGATCCCTTTCGCTGGGCGAAAGGGATCTGACCCCGTCTGCCGGGCTCAGCCCAGCAGCTTGCGCACCTTGGTCAGTGCGGTCATGAAGCGCTCGATCTCGGCGTGGGTGTTGTAGAACGCCAGCGAGGCACGGCAGGTGGCCGCCACACCGAAGTACTGCAGCAGCGGGTGCGCGCAGTGCTGGCCCGAGCGCACGGCCACACCTTCCAGATCGAGCAGGGTGGCCAGGTCGTGCGCATGCGCGCCGTCGATCAGGAACGAGACCACCGCCGCCTTCTCCGGCGCTTCGCCGATGATGCGCAGGCCGTCAACGCGGCGCAGTTCTTCGGTGAAGTGCGCCAGCAGTTCGGCTTCGCGCGCTTCCACGTTGTCCTGGCCCAGCTGCTGCAGGTAGTCGGCGGCCACGCCCAGGCCGATGAAGCCGGCGATGTTCGGGGTGCCGGCTTCGAACTTGTGCGGGGCATCGTTGAACACGGTGCCGTCGAAGCTGACTTCCTTGATCATCTCGCCACCGCCGAGGAACGGCGGCATCGCGTCCAGGTGCTCGCGACGCGCCCACAGCGCACCGGTACCGGTCGGGCCGCACATCTTGTGGCCGGTGATGGCGTAGAAGTCGCAGCCGATCGCGGCGACGTCGACCTTGCGGTGCGGCACAGCCTGCGAGCCATCGACCACGGTGATGATGCCGCGCTTGCGCGCTTCACGGCAGATCTCGCGCACCGGGTTGACCGTGCCCAGCACATTGGACACATGGGTGACCGCCAGCAGCTTGACCTCGGGGGTCATTGCCGCACGCAGCGCATCCAGGTCCAGCGCGCCATCGGGGGTGATCTCGGCCACGCGGATGGTGGCGCCGGTGCGCTGTGCGACCAGCTGCCACGGCACGATGTTGGCGTGGTGCTCCATGCGCGAGACCAGGATCACATCACCGGCCTTCAACCGCGGCAGGGCCCACGAATACGCCACCAGATTGATGGCGAAGGTGGTGCCGCTGCACAGCACCAGGTCGCTGGGGCGCACGTTGAGGAAACGCGCCAGCTTGTTGCGTGCACCTTCGTAGGCGTCGGTGGCTTCGCTGCCCAGCGCATGCACCGCGCGGCTGACGTTGGCGTTGTAGCGGCGGTAGAACTCGTCCACCGCGCCGATCACCTGCACCGGCTTCTGGCCGGTGTTGGCATTGTCGAAATAGACCAGCGGCTTGCCGTGCACTTCGCGCATCAGCAGCGGGAAGTCGAGGCGGACGCGGTCCCAGTCGGGGGCGCCGCTGGGGGTTTCGATCGGGCGCGGGGTGGACAGGTTCATGCCACACCCGCCTCGGCCAGGGCCTTGTCCAGGCGGCGTGCCAGCTGCTCGCGCAGCGCTTCGGGCAGCACCTTCAGCGGCTCGTGGCAGAACGCGGCACTCAGCAGCGCCTGCGCCTGGGCCTGCGGCAGGCCACGCGAGCGCAGGTAGAACAGCGCATTGGCATCGAGCTGGCCGACGGTCGCACCGTGTGCGGCCTTCACTTCATCGGCGTCGATCACCAGCGTCGGCTGGGTATCGATCTCGGCGTCTGCCGACAGCAGCAGGTTCTTGTTGGACAGGTTCGCATCGGTGCCGTCGGCGCCTTCGCGGATCTGGATGCCACCATGGAACACCACGCGGCTGCGGTTGGCGGCGACGCCGCGCCACAGCAGTTCGCAGCTCGTATCGCGGGCGATGTGATCGATACCCAGGCGGGTCTCGACGTGGCGGCGGCCAGTGCCGAGCAGCACGCCATTGGCGGTCAGCTGGGCGTTGTCGCCTTCCAGGCGCACGTTCAGTTCATGGCGGCTGAGCGCGGCGCCCAGTTCCAGATCGACACGGTGGTACTGGGCATCGCGTGCCAGCACCGCGTCGGTACGCAGGAAGCTGGTCTGGCGCGCGCTGCCGGCCTGCACGCGGGCATGCTTGAGCACGGCATCGCGGGCGACGTGGGCGTGCAGCACTGTGTTGTCCAGGTGCGCCGAATCGCCCACGCTGAAGCGGTGTTCGACCACGCCCAGGCTGGCGCCGGCACGCAGTTCGATCAGGTGGCGGTGGTGCCAGGCCAGGTCGGTATCGCCAGCCACGCTGGCGAACACCAGTTGCAGCGGCGTTTCGACCTGCACGCCTTCGTCCACGCGCAGTACAACGCCTTCATCGGCCAGTGCGGCGTTGAGGCGGGCGAAGATCTCCTCACTGCGCTCGTAGCGGCGACCGAGGAAACGCACGGCATCCTCGCCGGCCGCCAGCGCAGCCGACAGCGGCTGCAGCTGCACGCCGGCCGGCAGGGCCTGCACATCGCTCAGCGCGGCATCCAGGCGGCCGTTGACGAACACCAGGCGCGGCGCCGGGATGTCCTCCAGCAGTGCGGCATCCAGTACCGGCGCGGCCAGCGGTGCGGCGGCGAATGCGCGGCGCTCCAGCTGGCGCAGCGAGGTGTACTTCCAGGCTTCGTTGCGGGCGGCCGGCAGGCCGTCACGCAGGGCCGCGTCGAGCACTTCGCGGCGCGCATCGCTGCCGCAGAAGGCCTGGGCCATCGAGTCGAGCAGCGCGCTCATCAGACCGCCGCCTCGCGCACCACGCGATCCTTGAGGAAATCGTAGCCGTGCGCTTCCAGTTCCAGCGCCAGTTCCGGGCCGCCGGTCTTGACGATGCGGCCATCGGCCAGCACGTGCACTACGTCCGGCTTGATGTAGTCCAGCAGGCGCTGGTAATGGGTGATGACCAGGAACGAGCGGTCGGCGGCACGCAGTGCGTTGACGCCGTCGGCCACGCTCTTCAGCGCGTCGATGTCCAGGCCCGAATCGGTCTCGTCCAGGATCGCCAGCTTCGGCTCCAGCACAGCCAGCTGGAAGATCTCGTTGCGCTTCTTCTCGCCACCGGAGAAGCCCTCATTGACGCCACGGTGCAGCAGCTCGTCCTTCAGGTGCAGCACGGCCAGCTTCTGCCGTACCAGCTTGAGGAACTGCATGGAATCCAGTTCGTCTTCGCCACGCGCCTTGCGCTGCGCGTTCAGTGCGGCACGCAGGAAGTAGGTGTTGTTCACGCCCGGGATTTCCACCGGGTACTGGAACGCCAGGAACAGGCCGGCGGCGGCGCGCGCTTCCGGGTCCTGGTCGAGCAGGTCCTTGCCTTCGAACTGCACGCTGCCTTCGGTCACTTCATAGCCGTCACGGCCGGCCAGGACATTGCCCAGGGTGGACTTGCCGGCGCCGTTGGGGCCCATGATGGCGTGCACCTGGCCGGGCTTCACGTCCAGCGACAGGCCCTTGAGGATTTCCTTGTCGCCGATGCGGGCGTGGAGGTTTTCGATCTTCAGCATGGTGGGGGTTCCGTGGGGCGGGCCGTGGCCCGCCGGTAAAGAGAATGCGTTTGCGAGGGGGCAGGGGGCGGGCGATCAGCCCACCGAACCTTCCAGCGAGACTTCCAGCAGCTTCTTGGCTTCCACCGCGAATTCCATCGGCAGTTCGCGGAACACCTGCTTGCAGAAGCCGTCGACGATCATCGACACCGCGTCTTCCTGGCTGATGCCACGGGCACGGCAGTAGAACAGCTGGTCGTCGGAAATCTTGGAGGTGGTGGCCTCGTGCTCGACGGTGGCGCCGGGGTTCTTCACCTCGATGTAGGGGAAGGTGTGGGCACCGCACTGCTTGCCGATCAGCAGCGAATCGCACTGGGTGTAGTTGCGCGCGCCATCGGCATTGCGGTCCACCTTGACCAGGCCTCGGTAGGTGTTCTGGCCGCGGCCGGCGCTGATGCCCTTGCTGACGATCTTGCTCTTGGTGCGCTTGCCGACGTGGATCATCTTGGTGCCGGTGTCGGCCTGCTGGCGGTGGTGGGTCAGTGCCACCGAGTGGAATTCGCCCACCGAATCGTCGCCCAGCAGCACACAGGACGGGTACTTCCAGGTGATCGCCGAGCCGGTCTCGACCTGGGTCCAGGTGACCTTGCTGCGCGCGCCGCGGCATTCGGCACGCTTGGTGACGAAGTTGTAGATGCCGCCCACGCCGTTCTCGTCGCCCGGGTACCAGTTCTGCACGGTGGAGTACTTGATCTCCGCATCTTCCAGCGCGACCAGTTCCACCACCGCCGCATGCAGCTGGTTCTCATCGCGCATCGGCGCGGTGCAGCCTTCCAGGTAGGACACGTAGGCCTTGTCCTCGCACACGATCAGGGTGCGCTCGAACTGGCCGGTGTGGCCGGCGTTGATGCGGAAATAGGTGCTCAGTTCCATCGGGCAACGCACGCCCTTGGGAATGAACACGAAGCTGCCATCGGAGAACACCGCCGAGTTGAGCGCGGCGAAGTAGTTGTCGCCGACCGGCACCACGGTGCCCAGGTACTGGCGCACCAGTTCGGGGTGCTCCTTGATGGCCTCGGACATCGAGCAGAAGATCACGCCCTTCTCGGCCAGCTCCTTGCGGAAGGTGGTGCCGACGGAGACCGAGTCGAACACCGCATCCACCGCCACCCCGGCCAGCTTGGCGCGCTCATGCAGCGGCACGCCCAGCTTGTCGTAGGTGTCGAGCAGTTCCTTGGGCACGTCGTCCAGCGAGGCGTACTTCGGGCCCTTCGGCGCGGAGTAGTAGCTGAGCGCCTGCAGGTCGATCGGCGCGATCTCCAGCTTGGCCCAGTCCGGCATCGGCATGGTCAGGAAGTGGCGGTAGGCGTCCAGGCGCCACTGCGTCATCCACTCCGGCTCTTCCTTCTTGGCCGACAGGGCACGGATGGTGTCCTCGTCCAGGCCGGCCGGAAGCGAGTCCGATTCGATCTCGGTGATGAAGCCGGCCGAATACTTGCGGCCAAGCTGCTCGTGGATCTCGCGGTTGGGGGCGTCGTCGTGGGCGACGTTTTCGATGGTTTCGGTGGCCATGGGGGGCTGCCTACGGATCAGGAGACGACGTCGACAGCGATGGTGCGGCGCTGTTCGTCATCGACAAGGGGAAGGGGGGGCAGGATCTGGGCCAGGCTGACATCGCGCAGGGCCTCGGATACCACGTCGTTGATCAGCCGCCAGCTGCTGCGCGCGCCGCACTTGGGCGCCATGCCGCACTGGTGGTGGTCGTGGCTGCATTCGGTCAGGGCCAGCGGCCCTTCCATCGCTTCGACCACTTCAAACAGCGAGATCTCCAGGGCCGGGCGGGTCAGGCGGTAGCCGCCACGCACACCCCGCAGGCCCTCGACCAAGCCGGCCTGGGCCAGCGGCTTGAGCACCTTGCTGACGGTGGGCGGTTCCAGACCGGTGAATTCGGCCAGTTCAGTGGCACTGAGCACCTCGCCCGGTCGGGCGGCGAGCACGGTCAGCACGACGGTGGCGTAATCGGTGAGCTTGGTGACGCGCAACATGGGGATGCGAGTGGTTCTTAAAGCGGACTGAAATTGTACGCTTTTCTTCGCCGCCATCCAACCCGGGTATTCAGCCGGCGCTGGGGCCTGGCCGGGAGTACACACCGGGGCCGTTGCCGGGGGCGCAATGCTGCGCTACCGGGGTGATTTTCGCAATCACCCGGAATGGGCGAGAATCCCCCTTCCTTTCGCTGCAAACAGCCCGTGCCGATGCCGAAGAAGATCCAAGCCCGCAAGTCCGCCATCCATGGCAACGGCGTGTTCGCCGTGGCCCCGATCAAGCAGGGCGAGCGCGTGATCCAGTACAAGGGCCTGCTGCGCAGCCACGGCGACGTCGATGCCGATGACAGCGGCGATGTTGAAAGCGGTCATACCTTCCTGTTCACCCTCAATGACGACTGGGTGATCGATGCCAACTACAAGGGCAATGATGCGCGCTGGATCAACCACAGCTGCGACCCGAACTGCGAGGCGGTGATCGAGGAGGACGAGGATGGTGACAGCCGCGGTGACAAGGTGTTCATTGAGGCGCTGCGCGATATCAAGGCCGGCGAAGAGCTGACCTACAACTACGGCATCGTGCTGGCCGAGCGCCACACCGCGAAGCTGAAGAAGATCTGGGAGTGCCGTTGCGGCTCGCCCAAGTGCACCGGCACCATGCTGCAGCCCAAGCGCTGAGACCCCTGGTAGTGCCGGCCGCTGGCCGGCATGGGGCACACGTGATGCCGGCCAGCGGCCGACACTACCCGTCGGCATCTGCACCTGCCGTGCACGGTCGGGTCACCCGCGTTCAATGGCGGATCGGCCACTCTGCGCACTCCCCCCGAACTGGAGTGCACCCATGGCAGAGCGGCTCAAGGGCAGGAACATCGCCATCCTCGCCACCCACGGTTTTGAACAGTCCGAACTGACCGAGCCCAAGCGCCTGCTGGAAGCGGAAGGGGCGCGGGTGAGCGTGGTGTCGCCGGCCAAGGAGGCCACCATCAAGGGCTGGAAGGACAAGAACTGGGGCGATGTGGTGGCCGTGGATATCCCACTGGACGAGGCCGATCCGGCGCGCTTCGATGCGCTGGTACTGCCTGGCGGCGTAATCAATCCCGATACGCTGCGCACCCACGAAACCGCGCTGGCCTTCATCCGCGCGCTGGATGAGGCCGGCAAGCCTGTGGCGGCGATCTGCCATGGCCCCTGGCTGCTGATCAACAGTGGGCTGGCCAAGGGCCGCGAACTGACGTCCTGGCCGTCGCTGCAGCAGGATCTGGCCAACGCTGGTGCGAGCTGGCGCGATGCCGAAGTGGTGGTGGATGGCAATCTCATCACCAGCCGCAAGCCGGACGACATTCCCGCCTTCAGCGAGGCGGTGGTGAGCGCATTGGCTGCATGATGGTGGGCGGTGGTGCCGGCCAGCGGCCGGCACCACCCTTATTTGCCGAGGATGCCGGCGGGGACCAGGTTGCCCAGGTTCTGGTTGAAGGTCACCACCAGCTTGCCGTTCTTGACCTGCGCCGACTGCACCTGCAGGGCGCCCAGCACCCCGGCCACGGCCGGGTCCAGCTTGTAGATCGGTTCGCGCTGGGCGTAGTCGCTCAGCCATGCGTTGAGCAGGCCGCGGGTGCGCGAGTCGAGGCGGCCGCCCTGGTTGGCCGGGGTGAAGTCATCCACGCTCGGCTGCTGCAGGTGGAAGCCCTGGGTCTGCGCGTCGTAGCGCAGGCCGCTGCTGAGCTTGACCGTGCCGAGCTTGGCCGGATTGCCGCCAGCGGTGGCCAGCGCCACGTCCATGCCCAGGTTCAAGCGTTCGCCGGCCGGCAGGCTCAGCTGCGGATGGCTCATGGTCAGCGCGATCAGCCCACCCAACGCATCCTGGGTGCGCGGGAAGCTGCCGTCGAGGTACTGCTGCACATCGCTGGCGCCGACCGACAGTTCGCGGCCGGAAATCGAGGGCGCCGCCTGCGCGCCGATCGCCGCGGCGATCAGTACGGTGGACGCGGCGAGGCGGGTCATCAGGGAACGCAGGCGCATGGTGGTGACCGATGGCGGAATGGATGATGGACAGAGTAGTCCTGCTGGCTGAATCGTGCGTGCATGCCGTTGCAACGGTTCAGTCCAGCGATGGCCGCAGTTGCGCCGACTGGATCTGCCAGGCGCGCCCATCGGCGCTGGGCTGCACGCGGTACCAGCCGCCGAAGCGGAAGGTGCCGTTGGCGGTGATTGCGCGCACCTGCACGGGAACTTCCAGCAGCCGCGATGGCTGCTGGCCGTCGCGGGCGATCGGCAGTTCGGTGCTCAGGCGCATGCTGCGCACGCCCTCCAGCTGGCGCAGCGCGGCATCGTCGGCACGGGCGTCGTCGCTGGGAGGGAACGTCCAGGCGGCGTCGGCGGTGGCACGGTCGCGGTTGAGCAGCGCCATCACGTAGCGGTTCAGCAGCGCGGCCGGTGCCTCGGCATCCGCATCGACGGCGGCGAACAACGGCCCGACGGCCGGCGCCTTCAGCGCGGGCGGATCGGCTTCTGCGGGCGCGATGGCGCTGCCCGCGTCGGTGGCGGTGGCAGGTTTGCCCGCAGGATCCTGTGTGGTGGCGGGCCGGGAACAGCCCAGCAGCAACAGGGGTACGACCAGCAGCAGTTGACGGTACATGCCTGCCTCCTCCCCGAGGCAACCTGGAGGGCGGCAGTGTATCGATTCCCTGGCCGTCAGCGGGAGGAGGGCAGTTGCTCCAGCGCGTCCAGCGCGGCCAGCGTCTGCGCGGCAACGGCGGCCAGTGCGTGGCCTTCGCTGGCGGCATGGCGCTGCACGATGTCGCGCAGCAGCTGTGCTGCGATCACCAGGGTGGCGCGTTCGTCGCCGCCCAGCCCGGCCGCGCGCGGCGCGGCTTCCAGCAGGCGCATCAGGTCGCGGCTGGCGCGATGCTCCAGTTCGATGGTGCAGCGCCCGGTGCACTGCACGCCGTCTTTTTCGATGGGCGTCACCGAGATGCGGTAGCGGGTGGAGGGGCTGGCCATGGGGGATGCTCGCCGTAGCTGTGGAGGATGTGCCCACCATAGGCAAGCGCGCAGCCGGCGGCGACGACCGGCGCTGCACGCAGTGTTCCACCCGGTACGTTCCGCAGCTGCGGCAGGTGGGGCGCGGCCAACAACGGCGGGCCTGGGCAGGGGATGGCGCAGGCCGGGAAACGCTGTGTTGCGACCGATGGAGCCACGCGCGGCGGGGTTCTGCGCAGCCGGGGCGCGGGAAAAAAAAACGGGACGGCCAAGGCCGTCCCGTCGCGAACCAGCAGAAGGGTACGCGCTTACAGCGCGGCGTCCTTCAGCTTCTTCAGCGGGCGCACCTTCAGCTTGGTGGTGGCCGGCTTGGCGGCGAACCACTGCTCTTCCTTGGTGAACGGGTTGATGCCCTTGCGCTTCGGCTTGGCCGGCACATTGACGGTGGTGATCTTCAGCAGGCCCGGCAGGGTGAAGGAGCCAGCGCCCTTCTTGTGCACCGAGGAGGCGACTGCACCTTCCAGCGAGGCCAGCACCGCGCGGACGTCCTTGGCGACAACGCCGGACGCTTCAGCGATGTGTGCAACCAGGCCCGACTTGGTCAGCACTTCCTTGATCGGCTTCGGAGCGGCCGGCTTGGCGGCTGCCTTCGTCGCGACTTTCTTCACTGCCTTCTTCGGGGCAGCCTTCTTAGCGGTCTTTGCCATGGTTTCCTGTTCCGTGAACGGTTGGTTGTTTGGTCGGCGCCGAACCCCGTCGGCAAGCGCAATGTAGGGCAACTCTCGGGCGCCGCCAATAGCCCGAAGTGCGGAAAGTGCATGTTTTTTCATATCCAGGCCGATTCAGTACATGGCCGGTGGTGGGGAATGGGGGCGCCCGGGTACGCCCGGCGGCTGCAGCCCGGAGCCGGGTGAAGTGCGCGAAACCACTGAAAACAAGGGGGAAATACGTGGCGGCCTGGTGAGCAGACGTCCATCCGCAGCGCGCGCGCCGGACGCCCTGACTGCGGCGGAGCGACGCAGGGCTAACGCGCCGCGTGCGAGGGTGAGTGTTCATCACCACCACGCAGGAGCCGCACGAATGGGAATCTCACGACACGCCACCGCGCACTGGGAAGGCGATCTGAAGTCGGGAAAGGGCCAGTTGAGCACGCCGCAGAGTGGCCTGCTGGACAAGACCCGCTACGGCTTCAACAGTCGTTTCGGTGAGGAAAAGGGCACCAATCCCGAAGAGCTGATCGCCGCCGCGCACGCCGGCTGCTTCACCATGGCGCTGTCGGCCAAGCTCGGCGAAGCCGGGTTCACCCCGACCTCGCTGGATACCGAGGCCAAGGTCGATCTGTCGCTGGAAGGGGGGCCGCAACTGTCGCAGATCCGGCTGAAGGTGAAAGCGGTGGTGCCGGGCATCGACGCGGCCGCGTTCCGTGCCATCGCCGATGACGCCAAGCAGAACTGCCCGGTGTCCAAGGCATTGAGCGCGGTGCCGATCAGCCTGGAGGCCGAGCTGGGTTGATAGACGGTAGCGCCGGGCCATGCCCGGCGAACGCAGCGGGAAGACGCCGGGCATGGCCCGGCGCTACCGCATACGGGCGATCACCAATCAAGGGTGCCGGTAATCACCGTCTGCACCTGGCCGCCCGACCAGACCTCACCGTCCTCATCCACCAGAAGGGTCAGGCGCGCATCATGGCCGACCTCGCGGCCCTGGCTGACTTCGAACGGTGCACGGCCACGCGGTAGCGCGTCGCGCAGGTCCAGCCACGCGGCCAGCACGGCGTTGGCAGCGCCCGAGGCGGCGTCCTCGAAGCGGCGTCCGTTGCCGACGAAGGCGCGTACCGCCAGATCGAAGCCTTCTCGGCCATCGCAGAAGGCATAGGCGAACACGCCCATGCTGTCGGTTGATTCGGCCAGCGAGGCCACCGCGTCCCAGTCCGGGCGCAGCGCGCGCAATGCCGCTTCATCGGCCACCTGCACCACCCACCAGCTGCGGCCGCCCTGCATGCGTGCCGGTGGCAGTGTGCCCAGCGGCCAACCCTTCAACGCCGCCTGCAGCCGCGGATCGCTGGCCTCGGCGGTCTCGGCCAACTGCGCGCGCGGGGTGCGGATGGCGATGCGCTGCTGGGCGCCTTCGCCACTGACGCGCAGCGGCAGCGCGCCGGCGATGCCGTCCTGCACCAGCACACCGTCCACCGGCATCGCCAGGCCCGCCTTAAGCACCGCATGCGCGGTGCCGACGCTGGGATGGCCGGCAAACGGCACTTCCTTCTGCGGGCTGAACATGCGCAGCCGGTAGCTGGCGCCGGGCGCCTGCGGCGGGAACACGAAGGTGGTCTCGGGCAGCCGCGTCCAGCGGGCGATGGCCTGCATCGCCGCATCGTCCAGGCCTTCGGCATCCAGCACCACGGCCAGCGGATTGCCGGCGCCGGCGCGCGGGGAGAACACATCGAGCTGCAGGAAACGGCGTGCGGACATCAGGGATAGCTCCAGCGAAATGGGGAAATGGTAGCGCGGGGCCATGCCCCGCGAGCGCGCAGCGCGGCGCGGTGATGCCGCCGGGCATGGCCCGGCGCTACCAGTGGATGTGTCCTTCGATGACCGGCTGCACCTGGCCGCCGATCCACACGCTGCCCTGCGCATCCACCTGCACCTGCACGCGGCCATCGCGGCCGACTTCGCGGCCCTGGCTGGCCACGTAGCGGCCCTCCTGGCCGGGCAGGGCATGGCGCTGCCGCAGCCAGGCGCCGATCAGCGCATTGGCGCTGCCGGTCACCGGGTCCTCAGGTACGTTCACCGCGTCGCCCGGGCAGAACGCGCGCACCACGCGGCTGTGGTCGGCGGCGGCTTCATCGGCGAACACGGCAACGCCAGTCGCGCCGGTGGCATGGGTCCAGTCACGCAGCGCTGCCATGTCCGGGGCCAGGCCGCGCACGGCGGCGGCATCGCGCAGCGGCAGCAGCCACCAGCGCGGGCCGTTGTCCCACAGTTCCGGCCGATGGCCGGCGGCGGCCAAGGCCAGCAGCGGTTCCGGTACCGCGCCGGGCGCGGTCGGCAGCTGGCGCGCCGGCGGGCTGGCCAGTTCGATGGTCGGCGCATCGGCGTTACCCCTCACCCGCACCGGCAACAGGCCGGCGGCGCACTGCTGGACCAGTGCGCCGCCCGCGCGCGGGGTGGCCAGGCCGCAGGTGACTGCTGCCCAGGCCGCACCCACGCTGGGGTGCCCGGCAAACGGCAGCTCGCTGCCGGGGGTGAAGATACGGATGTGGTAGTCGGCGCCCGGGGCGCTGGGGTGCAGGAAGAACACCGTCTCGGACAGGTTCAGCCAGGCAGCGAGCGCCTGCATGCGGGCGCCCGGCAGCGCGTCGGCGCCCAGCACCACGCCCAGCGGATTGCCGCTGCCGGGGTGGGAGGCGAAGACATCCAGCTGCAGGTAACGGAAGGCGGCCATCGGCGGGTCCATTGGGCTTAGAATCGAAGGTTCCGCCCCTACGGGCGGCTTCCCCACATTACACATAGCCTATCCATGTCAGCTTCCCCCCTTGTCGATCGTTGGATCGTACTGAAGTTCGGCGGCACCTCGGTGTCGCGTCGCCACCGCTGGGACACGATCGGGAAGCTGGCGAAAAAACGCGCGGAAGAGACCGGCTCGCGCGTGCTGGTGGTGGTTTCGGCGCTGTCCGGGGTCACCAACGAACTGACCGCGATCGCCGACGGTGCGCCGGACAGCCGTGATCGCGTGGCGGCGCTGGTCGAACGCCATGAAGGCTTCCTGGACGAACTGGGGCTGGGCCGCGAGGTGCTGGCCGAGCGCCTGGCCGCGCTGCAGGGCCTGCTTGACGACGTGCGCGCAGCTGGCCGTCCGCTGGACTGGCAGGCCGAAGTGCTGGGCCAGGGCGAGCTGTTGTCCTCCACGCTGGGCGCGGCCTATCTGCGCGCCTCGGGCCTGGACATGGGCTGGATGGATGCCCGCCAGTGGCTGGACGCGATGCCGCCGCAGCCGAACCAGAGCGACTGGTCGCAGCGCCTGTCGGTGAACTGCCAGTGGCGTGCCGATGCGGAGTGGATGCAGCGCTTCCGCGCACAGCCGACCCGCCTGCTGATCACCCAGGGCTTCATTTCCCGCCATGCCGATGGCGGTACCGCCATTCTTGGCCGCGGAGGCTCGGATACCTCGGCGGCGTATTTC
This sequence comes from Stenotrophomonas sp. CS3K5, assembly GCF_059515225.1. Lineage (NCBI taxonomy): Bacteria > Pseudomonadati > Pseudomonadota > Gammaproteobacteria > Lysobacterales > Lysobacteraceae > Stenotrophomonas > Stenotrophomonas sp. CS3K5. The sequence continues at coordinate 331,313 of NZ_JCAKRX010000001.1, read as the reverse complement.
GGTGCACTGCTTGGCGCCAGCCGCGTGGAAATCTGGACCGATGTACCGGGCATGTTCAGTGCCAACCCGAAGGACGTGCCCGACGCGCGCCTGCTGACCCGCCTGGACTATTACGAAGCGCAGGAAATCGCCACCACCGGTGCCAAGGTGCTGCACCCGCGCTCGATCAAGCCGTGCCGCGACGCCGGTGTGCCGATGGCCATCCTCGATACCGAGCGCCCGGAACTGCCGGGCACCAGCATCGATGGCAATGCCGCGCCGGTGCCGGGGGTGAAGGCGATCAGCCGCCGCAACGGCATCGTGCTGGTGTCGATGGAAGGCATCGGCATGTGGCAGCAGGTCGGCTTCCTGGCCGATGTGTTCGGCCTGTTCAAGAAGCATGGCCTGTCGGTGGACCTGATCGGTTCGGCCGAGACCAACGTCACCGTGTCGCTGGACCCGTCGGAGAACCTGGTCAACACCGATGTACTGGCCGCGCTGTCGGCCGACCTGTCGCAGATCTGCAAGGTCAAGGTGATCGTGCCGTGCGCGGCGATCACGCTGGTGGGCCTGGGCATGCGTTCGCTGCTGCACAAGCTGTCGGACGTGTGGGCCACCTTCGGCCGCGAGCGCGTGCACATGATCTCGCAGTCCTCCAACGACCTGAACCTGACCTTCGTCATCGACGAGGCCGATGCCGATGGCCTGCTGCCGATCCTGCATGCCGAGCTGATCGACAGCGGCGCGATGCCGGTGGAAGAGACCGAAGTGTTCGGCCCGCGCTGGCGCGAGATCGCCGGCAGCGTGCGCCCGCGTGGCACGCCGTGGTGGCGTGGCCAGCGCGCGCACCTGCTGCAGCTGGCCGATGCCGGCACGCCGCGCTATGTCTATCACCTGCCGACGGTGCGCGCCCGCGCCCGTGCGCTGGCGGCGATCAAGCCGATCGACCAGCGCTACTACGCGATCAAGGCCAACAGCCACCCGGCCATCCTGCAGCTGCTGGAGGCCGAAGGCTTCGGCCTGGAGTGCGTGTCGCACGGCGAGCTGAAGCACGTGTTCCAGCATCTGCCGGAACTGTCGCCCAAGCGCGTGCTGTTCACCCCCAGTTTCTGCCCGCGCAGCGAGTACGAAGCGGCGTTCGCGCTCGGCGTCACCGTCACCATCGACAATGTGGAAGCGTTGCAGCGTTGGCCGGACCTGTTCCGCAACCGCGAACTGTGGCTGCGCGTCGACCTGGGCCGTGGCGAAGGCCACCATGCCAAGGTGCGCACCGGCGGCAAGGAGTCCAAGTTCGGCCTGCCTATCGCCCGCGTGGACGAGTTCGTGCGCGCGGCCACCGAGCTGGGCACCCGCGTGGTGGGTCTGCATGCGCACCTGGGCAGCGGCGTGGAGACCGCGCAGCACTGGCGCCTGATGTGCGATGAGCTGGCCGGTTTTGCGCGCCGCATCGGCAGCGTGCAGACCATCGACATCGGCGGCGGCCTGCCGATTCCGTATTCCGCCGAGGATGAGCCGTTCGACCTTGAGGCCTGGGCCGAAGGCCTGGCCGAGGTCAAGGCGCTGCACCCGGCGTTCCGCCTGGCGATCGAACCGGGCCGCTACCTTGTGGCCGAATCGGGTGTGCTGCTGACCCACGCCACCCAGGTGGTTGAGAAGGACGGCGTGCGCCGCGTCGGCCTCGACGCTGGCATGAACGCGCTGATGCGTCCGGCCCTCTACGACGCCTGGCATGACATCGAGAACCTCAGCCGCCAGGGCGGTTACGCCGAAGCGGCGTTCGATGTGGTGGGCCCGATCTGCGAATCCAGCGATGTGTTCGGCAAGCGCCGCAAGCTGCCGGTGTCCACCGCGCCGGACGATGTGATGCTGATCGCCGATGCCGGCGCCTACGGTTACGTGATGGCCAACACCTACAACCAGCGGCTGTTGCCGCGCGAGGACGTGATCGAGTGATCCGCTCGCGCGCCCTGCACCTGCCCACCGACACGCCCCGCGCCAGCGCGCGGGCCGTGCCTGACCGCGCTTGAACTGGATCCACCATGACTGCTTTCGACAAACACCAGGTTTCCCGCTTCCGCTTCGTCCGCTGCGAATTTGCCGCGGATACCGGCGTGGCCCGGCTGGTCTACGCCTTCGATGACGGCCCGGAGATGGTGGAGACCATCACCGTGCCCGGCGCACCGTTCGTGCTGGACGATGCGCGCGCCGCTGCCGTGCAGCGCGCGCTGCAGCTGCTGCACCTGATTGCCGGTGTCAGCTACTACAAGGCGGGCGTGCCGGAGACGGTCAGCATTGACAGCTATGCCATCGATGCCGATACCGCCGCCCTGGTGGAAACGATCTACCTCAATGGTCTGGGCGAATTCGCCTACCGCAACGGCCTGAACCTGCGCGGGCGTTTCCGCCTGCCGGTGCAGGGCCAAACGGTGCAGGCGCCGGTGCTGGGCCTGCAGCCGCACGCGCTGGTGGCCATCGGCGGCGGCAAGGATTCGCTGGTCAGCATCGAAGCGCTGCGCCGTGCCGGAGTGGACGAAACGGTGACCTGGATCGGCGGCTCGCAGCTGATCCGCGCCTGCGCCGAACGCACGGGCCTGCCGACCCTGAACCTGGGCCGCGCACTGGCCCCGGAACTGTTCGAGCTCAACCGCCAGGGCGCGTGGAACGGCCACATCCCGGTCACTGCGGTGAACTCGGCGATCATGGTGCTGGCCGCGCTGCTGCAGGGCGTGGACCAGGTGGTGTTTTCCAACGAGCGTTCGGCCAGCTATGGCAGTCAGATTCCGGGCACCGGTGAAGTGAACCACCAGTGGTCCAAGGGCTGGGCCTTCGAGCAGGCCTTCGGCAACTACGTGCAGCAGCAGGTGGCCGCCGATCTGCACTACTACTCGCTGCTGCGCCCGATGTCCGAGCTGGCGGTGGCCCGCCAGTTCGCCAAGACCGATTTCTACGACGCGCATTTCTCCAGCTGCAACCGCAATTTCCACATCCTGGGCGAGCGCCCGGTGAACCGCTGGTGCGGCGTCTGCCCGAAGTGCCATTTCGTGTTCCTGGCGCTGGCCCCGTTCATGCCCAAGACCCGTCTGGTGCGCATCTTCGGCCGCAACCTGCTGGACGATGCCGAGCAGGCCGGTGGCTTCGATGCGCTGCTGGAATTCCAGGACCACAAGCCCTTCGAGTGCGTCGGCGAAGGCCGCGAGTCGCGTGCGGCGATGGCGACCCTGGCGCAGCGCCCGGAATGGAAGGAAGACGTGCTGGTGAAGCGCTTCTGCAACGAGATCCAGCCGCAGCTGGAGGCGGCCGAACTGGAACTGGCACCGCTGCTGCAGCTGCAGGGCGAGCACCGCATTCCGGCTGCGCTGTGGGAACAGGTGCGTGAAGATTTCGCAGCTTGAAGGAAAGCGCGTAGCGCTGTGGGGCTGGGGACGCGAGGGCCGTGCGGCATTTGCCGTGCTGCGCACGCGCCTGCCTGCGCTGGCCCTGAGCCTGTTCTGCCCGGCCGCCGAGGCCGAGGCGGCGCGTGTGGAAACGCAGGGGGTGCTGGACGTCCGCGGTGAACCTTCGGCCGAGGCGCTGGCGGCGTTCGATGTGGTGATCAAATCACCCGGCATCAGCCCCTATCAGCCGATCGCGCTGGCGGCGGCGGAGCAGGGCACCACCTTCATCGGCGGCACCGCACTGTGGTTCGCTGAACATGCCGGCGCTGATGGCATCGTGCACGACACCGTGTGCGTGACCGGCACCAAGGGCAAGAGCACCACCACCGCACTGGTCGCGCATCTGCTGCGCGCCGCCGGCCATCGCACCGGCCTGGTCGGCAACATCGGCCTGCCGCTGCTGGAAGTGCTGGATCCGCAGCCGGCGCCCGAGTACTGGGCGGTGGAGCTGTCCAGCTACCAGACCGGCGAAGTGGCGCGCAGTGGCGCCCATCCGCAGGTGGCGGTGGTGCTGAACCTGTTCCCGGAACACCTGGACTGGCACGGCAGCGAGCAGCGTTACATCGAGGACAAGCTGCGGCTGGTGACCGAATCGGCACCGCGCATTGCCGTGCTCAACGCGGCTGATCCGCATCTGGCCGCACTGTCGCTGCCCGACAGCAAGGTGGTCTGGTTCAACCAGCCGCAGGGCTGGCACATGCGCGGTGACATCGTGCACCGCGGCGAGCAGGCGGTGTTCGATACCCGCAACACGCCGCTGCCCGGCCGCCACAACCGCGGCAACCTGTGCGCGGTGCTGGCCGCGCTGGAAGCGTTGGGGCTGGATGCGGTGGCGCTGGCGCCAGCGGTGCAGGACTTCCGCCCGTTGCCCAACCGCCTGCAGCGCATCGGCGTGGCCGAGGGCCTGACCTACATCAACGATTCGATCAGCACCACGCCGCATGCCAGCCTGGCGGCGCTGGAGTGCTTCGCTGGCCAGCGCATCGCGCTGCTGGTGGGTGGGCACGACCGTGGCCTGGACTGGACCGATTTCATGCAGCACATGGCGCACGACGTGCCGCCGGTGGAGATCGTGACCATGGGCAGCAACGGCCCGCGCATCCACGCCATGCTGCAGCCGCTGGCCGATGCCGGCCGCTTCGGCCTGCACGCGGCGGGAGATCTGCCGCACGCCATGACGCTGGCGCGTACCGCGCTGGGTGCGCAGGGTGGGGTGGTGCTGCTGTCGCCGGGTGCGCCGAGCTTCGGCGCTTATCGCGATTACGTGGCGCGTGGCCGCCATTTCGCCGAACTGGCCGGGTTCGATCCGGACAGCATCAGCGCGATTCCAGGCCTGGGCATCGCCTGAGGGGTCGGCTGAGGGGGGCAGACCCCTTTCCGCAGGAAAGGGCTCTGACCCCGCCATGGAATTACCATGGGCCTCCCCGGACGGTTCCGGACACCCGCATGTGCACCTTCATCACCCTGTTCCTGCCGACGTCGTTTCCACTTGATGAGGCCGCCGCGATCATGCAGCGCAGCGGCCGACGTCTGTTCGCCCAGGCATCGCCCAGCCTGCAGGCGGCGGCCGGACCCGGATGGCAGCCGTGGCTGAGTGCCACGCACTGCGATTGCGGGACGGCGCTGGCATCGGCAGGTGCGCCCCCGGAATGGAAGAGCGATGCCGAACGCTGGCGGAAGAAGGGCTGGAGCGAGGCGAAGATCGCCCGCGCGCAGGCAGAGCAGACGGCGCGGCATGAACAGGATCAGCAGATGGTTCGCGAGCAGGCGCTGGATGACGCCGGCCAATGGCTGCAGCGCATTGATGCGTTGCTGGGCGCGGGTGCGGCGCGCATCGGACTGCTGGTGCGGGACTACGACGGTTCGGTGGGTGCCCGGCAGGCCAAGCCGCCGGAGCGTCGCTGGTCGCGCGCGCGCCTGGCGGCGGCCGATCTGCTGGTGTTCGAGCCGGGCACGTTGCAGTGGATCGAGCGCGGGTAAGGCAGCGGGGTCGGATCCCCTTCCGCAGGAAAGGGCTCTGACCCCCATCCACGCATGGCGTGGATCTACTCGATGAAGCTGTAATCTCGGTCGATCAGGTCCTGCAGGTACGCATCGAAGCTCGGTGCGATCACCGCATAGCTGTCCGGATCGTGCAGGTAGCGCACCACCTGGCCGACGGTGCCGCCCGGCGCCGGATCGAAATCCAGGTACAGCATCGAGGTGCCGCCGTTGTTCATGCAGTGCGAGAAGCACAGGCGGCGGTTCATCGGCAGGTCGGCATCGATACCGTCGCCGAGGATCTCAGGTTCGTCATCCAACCATTCCTCGTAGATCGAGCGGATGCTGTCGTCCCACTGCTGCTGGTCCTCGAAGATCTGCGCCACCGAGCGCAGGTAGTGCGGGTAGCCGCCGTCCTCCACGTCCGAGCCCAGCATCAGCACGCAGACCTCGCCACCGGGATACTCGCGGAAGTGCGTGCCATCGACCCGTGACAGCAGCGCCAGCAGGCTGCCCGGCACCTGCGGCCACTGCACGCGCAGGCGCTGCAGGTCCTCGCTGCTGGCGCCCTGCACATGGGCCCACTGCGGCGCGTCATCGGCGGGCAGGCGTGGGATCAATCCCGCCAGAAAGCGATCGACAAGGTTCATGCCAAAAAGGGGACGGAGGGGATCAAGTCGTATCCCACCACACCTGCGTCACGCCGCCAAGGCAGAATGCGACGCGAGAGGGGTGAATACGGCTTGATCCCCTCCGTCCCCTTTTTCTGCGGAGCAGGCGCATGAAACGTTGGCGATGCGGTGTGGCGATGGTGCTGGGGCTGGCGGCGATGCCGGCGTGGGCGGCGATGAAGACCCAGCCGGTGGAGTGGAAACACCAGGGCACGACCTTCAGCGGCGTGCTGGTCTACGACGATGGCGAGCGTGACAAGCGCCCGGGCCTGGTGATGGTGCCGAACTGGAAGGGCGTGAACGCATCGGCCATCGAAAAGGCCAAGCAGCTGGCCGGCGACGATTACGTGGTGCTGGTGGCCGATGTCTACGGCAAGGGTGTGCGGCCGAAGACCGATGCCGAGGCCGGGCCGGTGGCCAGCAAGCTGCGCAATGACCGGCCGCTGCTGCGTGCGCGTGCGCTGGAGGCAGTGAACGTGCTCAAGGCGCAGGCCGGCAAGGTGCCGCTGGATGCCAGCCGGATCGGCGCGGTCGGGTTCTGCTTCGGCGGCACCACGGTGCTGGAACTGGCCCGTGCCGGTGCGCCATTGGCCGCTGTGGTCAGCCTGCATGGCGGATTGGGATCGCCGTTGCCGGCACAGGCCGGTGGCACGCACCCGTCGGTGCTGGTGCTCAACGGCGCCGACGACAAGAGCGTGACCGCAGAGGACATCGCCGGTTTCCAGAAGGAAATGGACGCGGCCAAGGTCGACTGGGAGTTCACCAACTACAGCGGCGCGGTGCACTGCTTCGCCGAGCGCGATGCCAACAGCCCGCCGGGCTGCCAGTACAACGAGCGGGCGGCCAAGCGCGCGTGGAAGGCGCTAGATGAGTTCTTCGAAGAGCGCTTCGAGAAACGTTGATCCGCGCAACGGTAGTGCCGGCCGCTGGCCGGCAACCTCATGATGCTGCGGACGTCATCGGAAATGCCGGCCAGGGGCCGGCACTACCGGATGCGGTCAATGCGAGCGGTCGGCACCTGCCGATGTTTTAGTGCCGACCGTTGGCCGGCACGCCTCCCCATCAATGCGAGCGCTGCACCGCGTAGCGGGCCAGGCCGCGCAGGGCGGCCACGGCATCGTTGTCGCCCAGCCCATCAAGCGCACGCTCGGCGGCCTCAGCGTATTCCTCGGCACGCGCGCGGCTGTACTCCAGGCCGCCGGTGGCGCGGATCGCGGCCAGCACTTCCGGCATCGCCGAGGCATCGCCGTCCTGCACGATGGTACGCAGGCGCTCGCGGGTGGCGTCGTCGGAATGGGCCATGGCGTGGATCAGCGGCAGCGTCGCCTTGCCTTCGGCCAGATCGTCGCCCAGGTTCTTGCCCAGCTCGTCGGCGTTGGCCGAGTAGTCCAGCACGTCGTCGGCGATCTGGAACGCGTAGCCCAGGTGCATGCCGTAGTCGAACAGGGCCTGCTGGGTGGCCTCGTCCACGCCGCTGGCCAGCGCGCCCAGACGAGTGCCGGCGGCAAACAGTACCGCGGTCTTGCGCTCGATCACGCGCAGGTAAGCCGCTTCGTCGGTATCGGGGTTATGCACGTGCAGCAGCTGCAGCACCTCACCCTCGGCGATGCGGTTGGTGGCATCGGCCAGGATCTGCATCACCGACATGCGCTCCAGCTCGACCATCAGCTGGAAGCTGCGCGAGTACAGGAAGTCGCCGACCAGCACGCTGGGCGCATTGCCCCACAGCGCATTGGCGGTGCTGCGGCCACGGCGCAGGCTGGATTCGTCCACCACGTCGTCGTGCAGCAGGGTGGAGGTGTGGATGAACTCGATGATCGCGGCCAGCTGGTGGTGGTCCGCGCCGACGTTGCCGACCGCGCGGCCGGCCAGCATCACCAGCATCGGGCGCAGGCGTTTGCCACCGGCGGAAATGATGTGATCGGCGATCTGGTTGATCAGCACGACGTCCGAGGACAGCCGGCGCCGGATCAGGGCGTCGACGGCAGCCATGTCGGCTGCGGCAAGCGACTGGATCTGGGGCAGGCCCAGGGCGGGGCGGGTGTCTTCGGTGATGGTCATGCGATCAGGCTTTCAGGCTCACCACTGATTATAGGCGTTGGCCGTGAATTCGGGCGCAAAGCGTGCCGGCCCGGTCGGTCGGCCCGGGGCGGGCGGCCGCCTGCGTGAATACGTATGCAGGCTGCGCCATGCCCGCAAGGCCACCGCTAAGCTTGCCGGAACAGGATTTCGGCCCGCTTCCGGCGGGCCCTGCATGCCCGGAGGGGGGCTGTCGATGTCGCACTATCCATGGTGGCGCGGAGCCGTCATCTACCAGATCTACCCGCGCAGCTTCCTCGACGCCAACGGCGACGGGGTCGGTGACCTGCCGGGCATCATCGAGCGCCTGGACTACATCGCCGCGCTGGGCGTGGACGCGATCTGGATTTCGCCGTTCTTCAAGTCGCCCATGGCCGACTTCGGCTACGACATCGCCGACTACCGCGACGTCGACCCGTTGTTCGGCACCCTGGATGATTTCGATCGCCTGCTGGCCAAGGCCCACGGGCTGGGCCTGAAGGTGATGATCGACCAGGTGCTGAGCCATACCTCGATCGAGCATGCCTGGTTCCGCGAGAGCCGCCAGGACCGCCACAATCCGAAGGCGGACTGGTACGTGTGGGCCGACCCGCGCGAGGACGGCACCCCGCCCAACAACTGGCTGTCGCTGTTCGGCGGCTGCGCCTGGCAGTGGGAGCCGCGCCGTGAGCAGTACTACCTGCACAATTTCCTGGTCGACCAGCCGGACCTGAACTTCCATCACCCGGCGGTGCAGCAGGCGACCCTGGACAACGTGCGCTTCTGGCTGGACCGCGGCGTGGATGGCTTCCGCCTGGATGCAATCAACTTCTGCTTCCACGATGCGCAGCTGCGCGACAATCCGCCCAAGCCGGCGGAGAAGCGGGTGGGGCGAGGCTTCAGCCGGGACAACCCGTACGCCTATCAGTACCACTACTACAACAACACCCAGCCGGAGAACCTGCCGTTCCTGGAGCGCCTGCGCGCGCTGCTGGACCAGTACCCGGGCGCGGTCAGCCTGGGCGAGATCTCCTCGGAGGACTCGCTGGCCACCACCGCCGAGTACACCCGTGATGGCCGCCTGCACATGGGCTACAGCTTCGAACTGCTGGTGGACGACTACAGCGCGGCCTACATCCGCGACACGGTCTCGCGCCTGGAAGCGGCGATGACCGAAGGCTGGCCGTGCTGGGCGGTGTCCAACCACGACGTGGAGCGAGCGGTGAGCCGCTGGGGCGGCCATCCGGCCGATCCGCGCCTGGCGCGGATGCTGGTGGCGCTGCTGTGCTCGCTGCGCGGGTCGGTCTGCCTGTACCAGGGCGAAGAACTGGGCCTGGCCGAGGCCGAGGTGCCGTTCGAGGCGCTGCAGGACCCCTATGGCATCACGTTCTGGCCGAATTTCAAGGGCCGCGACGGCTGCCGTACCCCGCTGCCGTGGACCGAGGCGCCGCTGGCCGGCTTCACATCGGGCCAGCCGTGGCTGCCGATCCCGGCCGAGCACCGGGCGACGGCGGTGTCCGTGCAGGAAGCGGTCCCAGCGTCGGTGCTGTCCGCCTTCCGGGCGTTCCTGGCTTGGCGGGCCACCCAGCCGGCGCTCCTGCACGGCAGCATCCGATTCGTCGAAAGCGCCGAGCCAGTGCTGCTGTTCGAGCGTATGCTTGCAGATGAAACCCTCCTGCTGGCCTTCAACCTGTCGGCCGAGGCGGTGAGCCATCCGCTGCCGCCGGGCAACTGGCAGCAGGTGGCGGTACCGGGTCCGGATGCGGGCACGGTGCAGGGCAATGAACTCCAGCTGCCGCCGCGCGCGGTGATTTGCGCACGACGCAGCTGACCGTTTTCTCCGGTGGCGGTACTTGCGGGGACGGGGCCGAAGCGCCCCGTCCCTTTTTTGTGGGTGGCCGTTGGCGATCACTTTCCAACAATTGGAATGGCGACGGCCGGGAGGCGGTTCGACACTGGCTGTCCCCATCTCCTACGCAAATCCCATGCGTTCCTTATCTACGCTTCTGCGTTTGTTGGCGCTTGCGGCAGCGCTGTCCGTTGCCCAGCCCGTCTGCGCCAACCCCGTCGTGATCGTCGGTCCTTCACTGGAGGATGCGTTCGAGGATTCGGATGTGGTGCTTCGCCTGAAGCGGTTGCTGGGGCCGGAGTACCTGGCATTCCGTCGCAACTTCGATGAGTCGGCGGTGCCGGTGCCGCTGAAGGATGGGGGGCTGCTTCTCGATGGGTGGAGGCTGGGGTTTCCATCACATCACGCAGCCGCCGTGGTGGTCTATCCCGATGGCGCGTTGCACGCGGCCTACTACAACGCTGAAGATCGTGCGGTGCGGTACTTTTCCACATCAGGTGGACGGCAGCACCGCGCACTGTTGATCTGGGCGAAGCGATTTGACCTGCCTTCGGATCATTCGCCCTCCCCGCACCGTTCTGTGGAAGGAAATCCCAGAGCATCTGCGCTGGCAGTGCCGACTGTGGAGGAGCAGGCGGCCATGCGATCGGTGGCCACCGCGATCTGGTCCGCCGAGCTGGCTTCGGGTTGGAACATGAACACCGAAGTGGGCCGCGTTCTCGGCGAGGCCACCAAGCAGATCATGGACTGCTCTGCAGCATTCAGCCTCGTGCCGAAGCCGGTGGGCTGGGTGCCTGGCTGGGCGTATGTTGCAAACACGTCAGTCCAGATCGTCGCTTACGTCACAGGTGCATCGGGGCATCGGGTCTATCGAACCTGTGTCATTGCCACCGCCAGTCGCCAGCGCTCATTCATCGAGTTTGCCTCGGGCGAGTTCTGAGCAGGGAGCGGGTCCACCATGTGGGAACTGCTGGGCCAGCTCCTTTCCGTTGTCCTCAGCAATGCGGGCCAGGCGCTTGGCCGGTTCAGTGGACGTATCCTGCTGACGCTGATGCTGGTCATTGCGATCGGCTGCGCACTTCTGGTTTTCTGTCGAGCAGGCTGACGCTGTTTCGCATGGCCTGCGGCTGAGCCGGAGAAAAAATGAAAACCCGCTGCCTGCGCAGCGGGTTTCCGGTCCTGCTCCCTGTGGTGTCGCCAGGCGTGGCTGGCGCTACCGACGGGATGGTTGCCGGCGCGAGGCCGGCACTACCGGGTCGTGCTCAGAACTTGTAGTTCACGCCCAGCATGTAGGTGCGGCCCCACTCGATGTACTCCAGCGGGCGGTCCTTGCTGCCGGCGTAGGTGCGGTACGGTTCGTTGGTCAGGTTGCTGCCCTGCAGCAGCACGGTCAGGCCTCGCAGGGCGCTGCTGTCGCTGAAGGTGTAGCTGACCTGGGCATCGGTCACGTTCTCGCCCACCACGTAGCGCAGGCTGCGGTTGCCGTTGAAGTTGCCGATCTCACCGATGAAGTCCGAACGACGGCGCTGGCTGACGCGTGCCTCGAAGCCGCTGCGCTCGTAGTACGCGGTGAGGTTGTACACGCGCTTGGACAGGCCGGGCAGGCTGATCGGATCGGTGCCCACGCTGGAGGCGCTTTCCGGATCCAGGATGGTGATGTCGCTCTTGTTGAAGGTCGCGCTGGCCTGCACGCCGAACCCGCGCAGGCTGTCGGTCAGCATCTCCAGCGGGAACGAGCCGGTCAGCTCCAGGCCCTTCAGCGTGCCGCCCTTGCCGTTCTGCGGCGCGGAGAAGGTACCGGTGGTCAGTACCGGCGAGGTCATGCCCGGCGGCGGCACGTAGCTCCCCAGCAGCGCGGTGAAGTCGTAGTTGTCCACCGACTGGGTGTAGACGTAGCTCTTCAGGTCCTTGTAGAAGATCGCAGCGGCGACGTAGGCCTTCTCGCCGAAGTACTTCTCATAGGACAGGTCCAGCGCGGTGGCACGCCACGGGTCCAGCAACGGGTTGCCGCCACTGCCGCCGGGGCGGCCGGTGCCGGTATCCACGCCGAACTCCAGGCCGGCGCGCATCTGGTCCACGCGCGGGCGCGCGACCTGCTTGGCCGCGGCGAAGCGCAGCGTCTGCTGGTGCGGGAACATGAAGGCTAGGTTCAGGCTCGGCAGCCAGTCGTTGTACGTGCGGCCGTCGGAATAGGGCTGGATGTTGTTGCCGGCCGTTTGCGAGCTGTCCCAGTAGCGCGAATCCGAGCTCTGGTCGGTGTGCTGCATCTGCACGCCGATGTTTCCGCGCACCCCGACCACGCCGATGTCGGTGTTGATGTTCAGGCGCGCCCAGGCGGTGGTGATCTTCTCCTGCACCGTCCACGACTTGGGAATCAGGTAGTCCAGGTTGTCGACCGGATTGAAGGTCATGTAGCGAGCGACCGCGGCCGGTACATCCCACGCCGGAATGGTGCCCAGGCCGGCAAAACCGAGATTGACCGGGCGGTACTGCAGGTCGGCGGCGATGTTGGCATCGCCCTGCGCGCCGAGCAGGATGTTGCCCTCGGACTGGGTCTTGACCTTGCGTCGATCGGCATAGTTGACGCCGATGTCGATGTCCGGTGCCCACGAGGCGATCGCTTCGGGCAACGCAATCGTTGCGGCCAGCTTGCCACCCTTCAGGCGGTCTTCCACCTGCGGCACCTTGCCGTAGCCGGAGCCGTAGATGGTGTTGGTCAGGAACAGCGCGTCGGGGTTGGAGTAGTTCAGGCCCGGGCTGATCTGCGAGAAGCCGTTCTGGCGGATCGACACGCCGACCGTATCCAGCTGCGGCATCGGGGTCAGCTGCAGGTTGTTTTCCAGGTTCAGCTCATCGCGCGTGGCCTTGGAGTAGTTCAGGTCGGCGACCAGCTTGATGCCACTGAAGTTGAACTCGTTGTTCCAGCCGAACGCGTCGATCTTGTCCTTGCGCTTGTTGTACATGCCACGCACCAGCGGGTACACGCCGCTGGCGGTGCCGCCGGTGAACGAACCATTGGCGTTGACCTGCGGGTTGCTGACCAGCAGACCGGGTGTGTAGTTGCCGTTGTAGTTGCTGAGGTTCAGCTCGAACTGGTTGGCGGTGTCGATCTGCTCGGCTTCGGTGTGGAACGCATCGAAGGTGCTGGTCCAGCTGTTGTTCGGCCGGAACTGGATCGTGGCCATCACGCCGTCGCGCTTGTTGTTGCCGGTGCGGCGCAGCGCCTTGATGCCATCGGAGAAGTAGGTGCCTGCGCCCACGCCCGGGCGGTCGCCCTTGTCGGTGTGCTCGGTGGTCCACGGCTCGTACAGGCCGACCTGGTTCTCCTGGATCGGCATGTCGCTGTGCGCGTAACCGATGGCGATGCCCAGGGTCTTGTCCAGGAACTGATCGATGTAGCTGGCACTGAAGCGGTTGCCGTACGGGTCGACATTGGCGGCGCGGCCGAGCGAGCTCTTCTGGTAGCGGCCACTGACCGCGATCACGCGCTCACCGAAGCTGAGCGGACGCGCGGTCTGCATGTCGATGGTGCCCGACAGGCCCTGGCCCACCAGCGCGGCATCCGGGGTCTTGTACACGGTCACGCCGTTGACCAGCTCGGACGGGTACTGGTCGAACTCGACGCCGCGGTTGTCACCGGTGCTGACCACTTCGCGGCCATTGAGCAGGGTGGTGGCGAAGTCCGGCGACAGGCCGCGCACGCTGATCACCTGCGCACGGCCGGCCACACGCTGTGCGGCCAGGCCGGGCAGGCGCGAGATCGATTCGGCGATGCTGACGTCGGGCAGCTTGCCGATGTCTTCGGCGGAAATCGCCTCGACCACCGAGGTGGCGTCCTGCTTGATGGCGATCGCGTTCTCGATGCCGCGGCGGATGCCGGTGACCTGCACCGTATCCAGGTTGGTGGCGGCGGTGCCGGCCGGCGTGGTGGTGTTCTGCGTGGACTGTGCCGACGCCAGCGTCGGCGCCAGTACAACGGCCAGCGCCAGACTCAGCGCACTGCGCTTGTGGTTCAACATTTTCCCCTCCCAGGCAATGTTGCAGATCGATTCGTGAGCGTCCCGGAGTGCCCGGAGACGTGCGACGCGGTGGCCGCTGTCGTCGCCGCTATGGTAGGCAGCGCATTCTTCGCGGGAATCACCCTGCATACGTATTCAATGGCGTTTGCAGGGGTGTAATCGCTTTCAGGTCCTGCTTGCGGTGGTGCCGGCCAGCAGCCGGCACCACCCACGCATTCAAAGCGGCGTGAAGCGGATGGCCTGCCCACCGCCCGGCGCCAGCACCAGCGTCAGGGCATCGGCACTGGTCACCTCGCGGGTTTCGCGAGCGAACGCGAACGGGTTGCTGCGGAAATCAGCGCCTTCACCATCGCGGTAGATCTCGGCGCGGTAGCGCACACCGGGCTCCAGGAAGCCCAGCGACACCGGCAGCACGCGGCCGTGCTCGTCGGTAATGCTGCCCAGGAACCAGTCACGGCTGTTGCGATCGCGGCGCACGATGGTCACGTAGTCACCCACTTCGCCCTCGAGCACGCGGCTCTGCTCCCAGTCCACCGCCACGTCCTCGATGAAGCGGAACGCCTCGCGATGCTGCAGGTAGTGTTCGGGCAGATCGGCGGCCATCTGGATCGGGCTGTACAGCACCACGTACAGCGCCAGTTGCCGCGCCAGCGTGCTGGGAATGGCCTGGCCGTGGCGGCCCTTCAGGCTGAGGATGCCGGGGGTGTAATCCATCGGCCCGGCCAGCATGCGGGTGAAGACCAGGTTGACCTCGTGCTCCGGCGGGTTCGGCGGCTGGCCCCAGGCGTTGTACTCCATGCCGCGCGCGCCTTCGCGCGAGATCCAGTTGGGATAGGTGCGGCGCAGCCCGGTGTCCTTGATCGGCTCATGCGGGTTCACCGACAGGTGCCGGCGCGCGGCTTCCTGCACCACCTTCAGATGGTGGCGCGCCATGAACTGCCCGTCGTGCCACTCGCGCCACAGCGGGCCCCCCGTGGGATTGCGGCGGTCGACCTGGCCGTCGTCGCAGACGTAGCCGGTCTTGAACTGGTCCACACCCAGCCGTGCGTACAGGTCCAGCGCGGCGCCCAGCTGGTCCTCGTAGTGCTCGATGGCGCAGCCGGTTTCATGGTGGCCGATCAGGTGCACACCCTTTTTCAGGCCATACGCCGACAGCGCTTCAATGTCGAAATCGGGCGTGGCACGGGTGAAATCGAAGTCGTAACCATTGCCGACCCACATGCCGTCCCAGCCGGGGTTCCAGCCTTCCACCAGGACGCCACGGAAGCCGTGGGCAGCGGCGAAATCGATCACCTTTCTGGTCTTGACGGTGGTGGCTGCGTGCTTCGGCCCGGTCGCCCAGCTCTCGTTGTCCAGATGCATCGACCACCACACGCCCAGGTATTTGGCCGGTTTTACCCAGCTCACATCGCCCAGCGCATTGGGTTCGTTGAGGTTGAGGATCAGGTCCGATTCGACCAGGCCGCCGGCGCGGTCGGCAATCTGCAGCGTGCGCCACGGCGTGGCAAAGGGCAGGCTGCGGCGCACCTTCCATCCTTCGGCCGCAGGCGAGAGCTGCGCACGCAGGCGCTGGCCCTCGGTGCGGCGCAGCCACATGCCGGCGTAGTCCACCAGCGCGGCCTCGTGGATCGCCACGTGCAGGCCGTCACGGCTGCGCAGGGTCATCGGCGTATGCACCAGCGGCACTTCGCGCAGCGGGGTACGCTGGTACAGGTACTCGTAATGGATCGGCTCGCCGGCGGGAATCCACCAGGCGGTCGATTCCGGCGCGATGGCGAACTCGGTCAGCTCGTCATCGATGATCGCTTCGCGCAGGTTCGGCTGCTCGGGGAACACATAGCGGAAGCCGAGGCCATCGTCGTAGACGCGGAACACCACATCCAGCCGCCGCTTGCTGCCCGTGGTCTCGGCCAGCTGTACGGTCAGCTCGTTGAAATGGTTGCGGGTGACCCGGCGCTCGCCCCAGGGCTGTTCCCAACGGTCATCGACGCTGCGTTGCTGCTGGCCGATCACCGCGAAATCACGATCCAGTCGGCCGTCGCGCAGGGCGAAGCCCAGCTTCGAATCCTCCACCACGGTCTCGCCGAAACGTTCGACGCGGTAGCGCGCGGTGCCGCCGTCCAGCACCAGGCTGGC
Organism: Stenotrophomonas sp. CS3K5; assembly: GCF_059515225.1. NCBI lineage: Bacteria > Pseudomonadati > Pseudomonadota > Gammaproteobacteria > Lysobacterales > Lysobacteraceae > Stenotrophomonas > Stenotrophomonas sp. CS3K5. Next base: position 315,187 of record NZ_JCAKRX010000001.1, on the reverse strand, counting down.
CTTGAGCACCTTGCCCGGCGATTCGACGCTGACAACCTGCGGCGCGGCCTGCGACAGCGCCGCCATTCCCAGCAGCGCCAGGCCCAGCACATGCGCGAACAGCGCGCGTACAGCAGTGGGTGACATCGGCATTTCCCCTCCCAAGGCGCCGTTGGCAGACCCGGACCATAAGCCAGCGCGGCAGGCGCGCTACCGCGTGGCGCCATGAATACGTATGCAGCTGGACGCAGCCGACAGCCCCGCGTCTACCATGGGCCCAAGGCACCTTGAGGGAGGGGCCGCGCCCGCCCCTCGGCAACGATGGGGCGGACCTACAACGCGTGCAGAGAGGGAGGGAGGCCGACGGGCGCAAGCCGGTCCGCCGCTTCGATGCTGAAGATCATTTGCCTGACCGCTGCCCTGGGGGCAGCGCTGGGATCGACCGCGCAGGCGGCCGACCTGCAATTCGACGGCCGCCACGCGCGCGCCGAAGCCGCAGCCAACGGCAGCTTCGTGCTGCATGCGCCGACGGGCGAGGTGCGCATTGCGCCGATGCCGATGCGCAGCCAGACCGGCAGCGTGATGTTCGATGCGCTGTTCGCGCTGGCCCAGCAGGACATGGACCAGGACCGCGTGGATGCGATTCGTGACCCGGCCTTCGACGAAGGCAGGCCGGTGCCCTGCCACTGCTTCCAGACCGGCGCACGCTGGCCTTACGTGTGGACCCGCGATGTCAGTTTTGCCGCCGATCTGGCGCTGGCGAAACTGGACCCGCAGCGCACGCGGCAGTCATTGCAGTTCAAGCTGTCGGCGGCCCGCGACGGGCACACGCCCGGCCTGTTCGTGGCGCAGGACACCGGTTCCGGTGGCAGCTGGCCGATCAGCAGCGACCGCGTGGTGTGGTTCCTGGCCGCGCGCCATCTGCTGGATGATGCGGCCTTTGCCGACCAGGTCTGGCAGGCGTTGCAGGGCACGCTGGCGCAGGACCGTGCGATGGTGTTCGACGCGCAGATGGGCCTGTACCGTGGCGAGACCTCGTTCCTGGACTGGCGCGAGCAGACCTACCCGGACTGGACCCGCGAGAATGTGCGTTTCATCGGCGATTCCTACGCGCTGTCCACCAACGTGCTGCACTACCAGGCCCTGCGCCTGGGCCAGCAGATGGCCGCGGAGCTGGGAGATGAGCGCGCCGTGCAGTTCAAGGCCTGGGCCGACGCACTGGCGGTGCAGATCGATGCACGCTTCTGGCGGGAGGACATGGGCCAGTACATGAGCTACATCGGCGAAGCGGCGCACCCGGTGCCGTACGCCAAGGTCGATCTGCTGGGCCTGTCGCTGGGCATCCTGGCCGACGTGCTGCCGGCCGAGCGTGCGCGCCGTGCGCTGGCCGCTTACCCGATGGGGCCGGCCGGCAGTCCGGTGGTGTGGCCGCAGGAAGCGCAGCAGCCGATCTATCACAACCGCGCCATCTGGCCATTCGTCAGCGCCTATTCGCTGCGCGCGGCGCGCCAGCTGGATGATGCCCCGCGCATCGCCGCCGAGATCCGTTCGCTGATGCGCGGCGCTGCACTGGCCGGTTCCAACATGGAAAACTACGAGCTGGTCAGCCAGGCCGTGCACGTGGACGAAGGCGCGCTGAGCGGGCCGGTGGTCAATTCCGAGCGCCAGCTGTGGTCGGTGGCCGGCTATCTGGCCATGGTCACCGAGGGCGTGTTCGGCGTGCAGGACGATGGCCGCGTGCAGCCCAAGCTGCCGGCCGCGCTGGTGCCCGAACTGTTCGGCAAGCAGCGCCGCATCACGCTGGACGCCAACGGCAAGCGCTACGTGCTGGAGCGGCCGAAGCAGGTCGGTGATGGCCTGCTGGTGGCCGGCAAGGTGAAGACGCGTGGCGCCACCACCACGGTGCAGCTGGTGGCCGCACCCTCACGCGCGTTGTCCGCCAGCACCGCCGATGCCAATGCGCGCGCGCCGGCAACCCCGGCTGCACCGCAGGCGCGGCGCAGCGGCCAGGGCTGGACCGTAGCGGTGGCCGAAGGCCAGGTGCTGTGGCAGGACGGCCGCGCGGTGACCGCGATCAGCAAGGGTATGGCACGCCTCGGCGATGACGGCCTGCAGCATTGCCTGAGCCTGACCCGTCACGACGGTGCACTGGAATCGCTGCACAGCCCGACGCTGTGCGTGGGCCCGCAGCAGGTGCTGCGCGGTGCACGCCAGTGGCGGTTCACTGCAGCCAAGGCCGGGCCGGTGCGCCTGCGCCTGCAGTACAGCAACCCCAACGGCCCGATCAACACGGGGGTGACCGCCGCCGTGAAGCAGCTGGCAGTGCAGTGCGCCGGCCAGCCCGTGCAGCGCCTGACCGTGACGCTGCCGCACAGCGTGGCCGCGCAGGAATCCACCGCCGCGACCTTCAGCGTGCCCAAGGGGCGCTGCAGCGTGGAGCTGGAAGAGGGCTTCAACATGAGCGCGCTGCAGCACTTCGCGCACTACACCGGCGGCAAGGGCGGGCGCGATGGCGTGCTCAACCAGGCCCAGGTACAGGCGCTGAAGGTGGCGCCGGTGGTGGCGGACGAGGGCGCACGATGAATCGTCCCGCCAAGCCACAGCTGTCGTTCTGGCAGATCTGGAACATGTGCTTCGGTTTCCTCGGCATCCAGTTCGGTTTTGCCCTGCAGAATGCCAATGCCAGCCGCATCTTCGAAACGCTGGGGGCGGACATGGAAGCGGTGCCGGGGCTGTGGATCGCCGCACCGTTGACCGGACTGCTGGTGCAGCCGGTGATCGGCTACCTGTCCGACCGCACCTGGACGCGCTGGGGACGACGCCGGCCGTTCTTCATGATCGGCGCGGTGCTGACCACGCTTGCCCTGCTGGTGATGCCCAATTCGCCGACGCTGTGGATTGCCGCCGGCACGCTGTGGGTGCTTGATGCCTCCATCAACGTGTCGATGGAACCGTTCCGCGCGTTCGTCGGCGACCAGCTGGCACCGCGGCAGCGGCCCACCGGCTATGCCATGCAGAGCTTCTTCATCGGTGTGGGCGCGATCGTGGCCAGCTTCCTGCCGTTCATCCTGGCCCACTTCGGCGTGGCCAACACGGCTGCCGCCGGCGAAGTGCCCGATACCGTGCGCTATGCGTTCTACTTCGGTGCCGTGGTGCTGCTGGCCGCGATCACCTGGACCGTGGTCAGCACGCGTGAGTATTCGCCCACCGAGCTGGCCGGCTTCGAGGATGCCGAGCCACCGGCGCACCACGCCGCCGCCGCGATCCACGGACCGGCGCCGTGGTCGCAGGTAGCGCTGTGGCTGGGCGTGGGCCTGCTGCTGGCGGTGTTGATCGCTTGGCGCCAGGGCGACAGGATGCTGTACGTGCTGTCCGGCCTGTGCGCGGGCTATGGACTGCTGCTGGCGGTGGCCCGCTCGCTGCCGGGCACGCACATGCTGGCGGCGATCGTCGACGATCTGCGGGCGATGCCCATCACCATGCGGCGCCTGGCCTGGGTGCAGTTCTTCTCGTGGTTCGCCCTGTTCGCCATGTGGATCTACACCACCGCCGCGGTGGCCGGCACCCACTTCGGTTCCACCGATCCGCAGTCGGCCGCCTACAACGAAGGTGCCAACTGGGTGGGCGTGCTGTTCGGCGCGTACAACGGCTTTGCCGCGCTGGCTGCGCTGGTCATCCCGGTGATGGTGCGTGCCGTAGGCCTGCGCTGGAGCCACCTGGTGAACCTGTGGCTGGGCGGCGCCGGCCTGATCTCGCTGATGTTCATCGGCGATCCGCACTGGCTGCTGCTGTCGATGGTGGGCGTGGGCTTTGCTTGGGCGTCGATCCTCTCGCTGCCGTATGCATTGCTGTCAGACAGCGTGCCGGCCAGGAAGATGGGCGTGTACATGGGCATCTTCAATTTCTTCATTGTGATCCCGCAGTTGGTCGCGGCCAGTGCGCTCGGCTTTGCCCTGCGCGCCTGGCTGGGTGGCCAGCCGATGCACGTGCTGGTGCTGGGCGGCTGCAGCCTGCTGCTGGCCGGTGTGTGCGTGCTGCGGGTTCCGTCGCGTTCGGAGGTGGTGTGATGCGTGCTGTGTTGCCAGTTGCTGTGTGTGTAGCCCTGTTTGCCGGCCAGGCGCTGGCCGCGCCGCGCCCGGTGTATGTCGGCACCACCGAACCGTTCGCCAGCGATGCGGTGTACTTTGTGGTGACCGATCGCTTCGTCAATGGCGATCCGTCCAACGACCACCGTGACCAGGGCGGCAAGCACCGTACCTTCGATATTCCGGTGCCGTGCCCGGACAAGGTGGACGGCAACATCGGCTACCTGGGCGGCGACTTCCGCGGGGTGCTGGACAACGCGCAGTACATCCGCAACCTGGGCTTCGGCGCGGTGTGGATCACCCCCATCGTCGACAACCCCGATGAAGCCTTCACCGGCAGCAAAGCGATCAGCTGCACCAGCACGCTGACCGACCGCGGCAAGACCGGCTACCACGGTTACTGGGGCATCAACTTCTACAAGCTCGACGAGCACCTGCCGAGCAAGGATCTGGACTTCGCCGGCCTGACAAAGGGCCTGCACGGCGCCGGCCTGAAGGTGGTACTGGACATCGTCGGCAACCACGGCTCACCGGCGTGGACCATGCCGACGCGGCAGCCGCAGTTCGGCCAGATCTTTGACAAGGATGGAAAGCTGATTGCCGACCACCAGAACCTGCCGCCGCAGAAGCTGGACCCGAAGCACAACCCGCTGCACGCGTTCTACAACAACATCGGCCCGGTCGACAGCAGGAACGGCTCGATTTTCGATGGCAACCTGGCCGAGCTGTCCGACTTCAACCAGAACAATCCGGCGGTGATGGACTATCTGGTCGGCGCCTACCTGCAGTGGACCGCGCAGGGCGTGGACGCACTGCGTATCGACACCATCGGCTGGCTGCCGCACCCGTGGTGGCATGAATTCGTCAGCCGCATCCGCGCCGAGCATCCGGGCATGTTCATGTTCGGCGAAGCGTTCGATTACAACGCGGCCAGCATTGCCGAGCACACCTGGCCAGCCAATGCCAACGTCAGCGTGCTGGATTTCCCCCTGCGTGGCGCGCTGGAACAGACTTTCGGCACCGCCGGCAAGGGCTTTGAAACGCTGGCCGAGCCGCTGCACCTGAGCGGCGGGCCGTATGCCAACCCGTACGAGCTGATGAGCTTCTACGACAACCATGACATGCCGCGCCTGCAGGCCAGCGACAACGGCTTCATCGACGCGCACAACTGGCTGTTCACCGCGCGCGGCATTCCGGTGGTCTATTACGGTTCGGAAACCGGCTTCATGCGCGGCCGCGCCGAACATGCCGGCAACCGCGCCTACTTCGGCCAGCCGCGCGTGGACGCCGCACCGCGCAGCCCGATCTTCGCGCCGCTGCAGCGCATCGCCAAGCTGCGCGAAGCCACCCCGGCCCTGCAGCGCGGCTTGCAGGTGAACGAACGCCTGCAGGGTGATGAGGCGGTGTTCCTGCGCGTTCTGCAGCACGGCGAGGTGGCGCAGACAGCGCTGGTGCTGCTGAACAAGGGCGATGCGGCGCGCACCTTCGAGGTGGAGCGCTACCTGCAGGCCGGCACCTGGCGCGACGCACTGGGCGGCGGCGAGCTGAAGGTGAAGGACCGCCTGCGGACTGAAGTGCCCGCCCACGGGGTGAAGGTCTATGTGCTGGATGCGCCGGTGCAGCAGCCGGCATTGCAGAACGAACTGGACAAGGCCATGGCCGACCAGCAGGCGCGGGACCAGCGGCTGGGACGCTGAGGGCGCCGCCGGGCCTGGCCCGGCGCTAGCGCCCGGGTCGCTGGTGCAACCGCTCTGGTAGGTGCCAACCTTGGTTGGCACGCTCTTTGAGCAGTCGAGCAAGCTCGACTCTACAATAGGGAACCCTCGCAGCCTGCCGTACCGCCATGACCGACCTTGCCCTGCAGACCCCGATTGAAACCCTGCTGAAGGCGGCGATGGACGGGGCCGTGCCGATCCGCGCCTTCATGGAAGCCTTCGTTGCCTCGGAGGTCGTGCTGTTGACCGGCAGCCTGGTGACCCCCGACGGCAGCGGCTTCGACCCGCTGCTGTTCGACAAGCAGGGCACCTTGCACGTGGCCGTGTTCACCGATCCGTCGCGCGTGGGCATCTACAGCCAACAGGCACCGCACCAGATCCGCTGGCTGATGCTGGACGTGCTGCGCCGCGTACCGGGTGGCTACGGCGTGGTGATCAACCCGGGTACCCCGCTGGGCTTCGAGATTTCGCCCGCAGGTATCGGCGAGATCCTGAAGGACTTCGCGCAGGGCTGAGTGCTTCTGTAGAGTCGAGCCATGCTCGGCTGCTTTGGCAGCGGACCTGTTACCCGATCTCCACCCTCGTCGCCGCGCATGCGCCGCGTGACTTTCTATTCCGGACGATGTTGTCCGTGTCGGAAGCTTGCCAGGCAAGGGCACCCTGCTAGAGTCCGCAGACCGAAGGATCGCAGGGGGCGTCATGAGGGAGTCGCAGGAGAAGCTGCAGCGCATTGTCGATCTGCACACACACGTATTCAACGCGCGTCATCTTCCGCTTGAGAGCATCATCAAGAATGCTCTCGGAAACTGGTCCAGTCTGCTTGCGGTCGGCATTGCCGGACTGCTCTATGAATTGACCGGAAGTGCCGGAGAGGAGGCGGAGTTTACCCGGCTCAAGGTAAAGCACGCCAACGCCCTGCTTACCCATGAGAGCGTTGGCGATCTGGACTACATCGATTCGATCTGCAACATCACAGAGCGTCAGGTGCGGCGTGGCGTCACTCAGAAGGGTGTGCTCGAGGCCGGTCTCGTCGCTGCTCTGCGCGAGCTCGATGAGATCGACTACGCCCTGGAGGGTTGGAGTGGTGAACCTGATCCGGATGAGTTCGAGCGAATCGATTCCCTGGCGCCTGATGCGATGCCGGCCTGGGCAAGGAGGGTGGTGAAGCGTGCCCTGCGAAGAATGACCGACTTGATCCGGCCCAATGAGAACAGCATCATCGACAATTATGCCGAGTTCTTTTTCACCTTGTTGGCGAGCGAGAATGTGATCCTGCAGAGGCTGCGTGATGCCTACGGCGAAACGCCCGCACCGATGGAGTTCGTGCACTACATGATGGACATGGAGCTTGCGTATCCCGGTCGCAAGCCTCCCCGCTATAAGCTTGACGAGCGCACAGTGAGGATGCGGGAGCTGGCGCTGAACAACCACGATCTGCACGGATTCTTCGCTTTCGATCCGCGACATGGAGACTGCGTTGGTCTGGCGGAAAAAGCACTGGAGGAAGGGTTCCTTGGCTTCAAGTTCTATCCTGCGATGGGCTATCGCCCGCATGCCGATGAACGCTATTCGGACCGGATCGAAGCGTTCTACGATCTCTGCCTGAGAGAGAATGCACCGATCTTTGCCCATTGCACCCCCGTGGGCTTTGAGAGCAGCCATCTCAGTGGGCGTTTGGCTGATCCGGCGCACTGGCTTGAAGTGCTGAAGGAGCGTAGTACGCTGCGCCTGTGTCTGGGTCATGCCGGTGGCATGAGTGCGCCGAAGCGCAATCCGATTTCTGCGGGATGGGCCGCTTCCAGCGAGTCGGAGTGGACGAAGGGCAACTATGCATGGCAGGTGGTTGACCTGTGTGTCCGATACCCCAATGTGTACTGCGAAGTTGGCCATCTGGAGGATCTGCTAAAGGACGATGGCATGATCTGCTTCGAGCAGAACCTCAGGCGCGCGTGTGAGGCTGGTGGTGACTTTGGATTCATGAGCAAGATCGCCTATGGGTCGGACTGGCACATGCAGGCAATGGTCAACTCGGCCCGTCCCTACCTGGATCTTTTCCTGCAGCTGTTTGAGAAGGAGGAGTGGCGGGACTACAGGGAAGGCTTCTTCTGGCGCAACGCCTATGCCTACCTGCGGCTGCCGCGATAAGGTTGTTGCACACTGCAGTGATCCGCACTGAAGCAGAGGCATGGATGGAGTTCAACGTACTTGCAGGCGATGCGCCGGAACGGCAACAACTGGCCCGGTGGTACCACGCGCAATGGGGCCAGGGCGCCGGCCTGACACTGGAACAGGAACTGCAGCGGCTCAACCGGGCGCAGGATGCGGACGGTTTCCCGCACCTCATCGCAGCCTTCGACGGTGGGCAGGTGGTCGGCGCCGTGCAGCTGAAGCGGCGTGAGATGACGGCCTTTCCGCAGTACGAGCACTGGCTGGGGAGCGTGTTCGTTGCCGACAGCCATCGCGGTCGCGGCCTGGCCGGCCAGCTGGTCGAGCGGGCCGCCGCGCAGGCCGTGCGGATGGACGTTGCCGACCTGTACCTGCAGACCGAAGCGGCGGACGGTGGGTTGTACGCGCGATTGGGCTGGACGCCGCTGCATCAGGCCGACAACCAGGGCCACCGCGTGCTGGTGATGGTGCGCAGGCTATCCGAATGAGCGCCGCAACGGCCCTGCACTCCCGATCTGCACTGTTGTTCCTGCTCGGCGCCATCGTCGCCGCGTTGGCATCCATGCCGCTGCTGCGCGCGCTGGGCCTGGTGCAGTGGCCGGTGCTGGTCATCGCCTGGCTGATCAACCTGGGCGCAGCCTGGCATCTGGGGCAATGGGCGCGCCAGCAGGGGCGTCCGGGTTGGGCGTTCGGGGTAGCGGCAGCGCTCGGAACGGTCGCTTCCATCGTGGTGTACGTGCTGTTGGCGTTGCTGGGGCCGAAGGCCGCGCGCTGAGTCCGCGTGGCCCGTCCGGCCCGTGTGCCGAGCCATGCTCGGCTGCACCAAGCGGAACGTTTGAAGTTCCGCCGCTGCATGCCCCGCACAACCGGGTGTCATGCAGGCGTCTGCGGGTAGTAGAGCAGAGCCGAGCCCGCTTCCAGGGCTTCTTCGTAGAAGACGGCAAAGCCACGGTAGGCCTCGCTGTTGAGTGCATCCACCTGCATGCGGCCACAACGCAGATCCTGTATTTCATCGAACCCGAAGCGGGTGCATTCGGCCAGCGCGAGGTCGAATGCATCACGTTCGTCCTCCTGCAGCAGGAGCAGCATGGCCCTGTGGCGTGCACCGATGCTGGGCGCGTCCCACTCGAACACGCCGTTGCCGGTGTAGCGGCCGCTGAAGCCGTAGATCATCACGACCATGCTGTTTGCCGGGCATGGCCCTGCACTGCCGTACCGGGTCTCACATCGTCACCTTGCGCCGGTTGTCGTCGCTCACCCGGTCGATCAGCTTGTTGTACGGGTCAAAGCCCGCCTCATCCGGCTTCTCATCCACGGTCACCGTGATCTTCGGTTCCGCCGTGGTGATGTGATGGCGCTGCAGGTACAGCACCTTCTGGTCGCGCTCCTTGCCGGAAGGGCCATTGGCGAACACGCCGATCTCGATCCAGTCGTCCATCGTGCCAGTGCTCTCCTGGCCCTTGCCATCGGCATACTGCTTGGCCGCGTGCAGGTCCAGGGTCACGTCGTAGCGGCCGTCATCGCGTTTGCGTGCACTGGCGGCCATCACCCGGTTGTCGTAGAAGCTGATCTTCTCGAACAGGTCGGTGACCAGCTGCTGGCGGTCGGCCGGGGTCTCGGCGCGGATGTAGGCCAGCAGTTCGCGCGAGGTGGTGTAGGGCGGTTGCTGGTAGCCCTTGTCCTGCAGGAAGCGTTTCAACGCGCGGTTCAAGGCCTGCTCGCCGATCTCCTCGCGCAGCCGGTAGAACACCAGCGAACCCTTCTGGTAGTGGATGTACTGCTGGTTCTCCACCCGCTCCAGTGGCTGTTCCTCGATGGCCTCGCCACCACGTCCGGACAGGTAGCCATCCAGCTCGCGCTTGAGGAACTGGCGCATGTGCTGGCGGCCGTACTCCTGCTCCATCACCATCAGCGCCGAGTACTGCGAAAGCGACTCGGACAGCACCGTGGCCCCCTGCACGTTGGCACCGATCACCTGGTGCGCCCACCACTGGTGCGCGATCTCGTGCGCGGTCACGTAGAACACGTAGTCCACCTTGTCCGGATCACGCAGGTCGGCGATGAAGCCGATCGCTTCGGAATACGGGATGGTGTTGGCGAACGACTGCGCGAAACGCGCATAGCCCGGGAACTCGATGATGCGCACCTGGCGATGCTGGTACGGGGTGAAGTTCGCTTCGTAGTAGGCCAGCGACTTCTGCACCGCCTCGATCATCCGGTCCACGTTGTAGCCGTGTGCGGGGTCGAAGTAGACCTCGATCGGAATGTCCTTGTACGTGCCCTTGCGCACCTGCCAACGCGCCGAAAGGTAGGCGTAGAAGTTCAGCATCGGCCGGTCCATGGCGTAGCTGAAGCAACGCCGGCCGTTCACCGTGGTCTGGTGGCGAAGATAGCCTGGGGCCAGCGCGACCTGGTCGGGCGCAGTGCAGACGGTGGTGCGGAAATCCAGCCAGTCGGCATCGTTGGAAATGTAGCTGTTGGCGCGCGCCGCCTCGTCTTCCAGCTTGGGCATGCGCCGCGGTTCGCCGAGATCGCGCTTGCGCCGCTCGTTGCGGTCGGTGATCTCCGCGCCCTCGTTGTAGCCGAACGATGGCAGCACGCGGCTGTTGAAGAAGGTGCCGTTGTCCACGAGGTTGCTTGGCGCCTGACTGGCGGTGAGGCCGTTGGGCTTCTGCGCCACCCGGAAATGGACACTACGGCTTTCGCCTGGTTGCAGCGGCGTGTGCAGCCGGTAGATGCGGTAGCCCAGATCCTTGTCATGGAAGGTCAGCTTCTGTCCGCCAAGATCGGCCGCCAGCAGCTGCTTGTCGTCGCCCATCGTGACATGCAGGTCCTGGATCGGCTGCGCGTGCAGGTTGCGGATCGTCCAGTTCGCATCGATCGCCATCGACTGCGATTCCGGGAACAGGTCCACGCGGTTGTCCACCGCCACGATGCGCGGCTGCGGCAGGTTGCGGTACTTGGACAGCTCACGCTCGTAGCGGGCCTGCAGGTCAAGCTGCTGGTCGGGCGAGAGGAACTCGTTGCGGATGTTGGTGCTCCAGTACAGCCAGCCGCCCACGCAGACGAACGCCAGTGCGGCCACGGCGGCGAACACGCCGGTCGGGCCGCGCAGGCGGCGGCCGGCCAGGGCCAGGCGCTGGCGCGGGCCCTGGCTGACACCGCGTACCCAGAAGGCCGAGGCCAGGCACATCAACGCGAGCAGGAACAACGCCCAGTAGCCCTGGAAGGCCAGCTGTCCGGCCAGGAAGTGGCCGTAGCCATTCATGTCCGAATAGGGAGCGATCGGCCAGCTGCCGAAGTTGTAGATGTTCTGCGTGTAGTCCAGCAGGCCCAGCACGCCCTGGCCGATCATCACCACGATCAACAACGCATAGCCGATGAACTTGTTGTTGGTCAGCACCTGCAGCACCAGTGCCAGCCCCCCCATCAGCACGTACACCACCGAGTCCAGCGCCAGGCTGCGCAGGTACAGCAGCGGCTCCAGATGGGTGTAGCCCTTGGCCAGCTGTACGCCCATCGCGGCCAGCGCACCGGCCGCCTGGAAGCAGACGATCACCGCCAGCAGCGCGGTGAACTTGGCCAGCAGCGGAACCCAGTTCGGCACCGGCATGGCATCGGTGACTTCATTGATGCGTGCGCTGCGCTCCTTCCAGACCAGCTCGCCGGCGAAGAACAGCACGATGATCACCAGCAGCCAGCTGAAGGCGCCCTGCAGGGCCATGATCATCTGCGAGGTGACCGGCCAGATCGAGGTGCCGTACAGCGTCTGCCGGAACAGCGCGCTGGGCAGGAAGTTGGCCAGGCCCAGCACCAGCAGCACGATGAACGGCACGCTGCGCAGCACGCCGCGCGTGTCGAAGCGGACCTGGCGCAGGAACTGCTGCCACGCCGTGCTGGCCGTGAATGCCGGCACCACCCGCGGAAGCGTCGCACGCCGGGGACGGACGGCACTGGCATCGGCCACCGGCAACGTGTGCCTGCGGCCCCAGCGGCGGCGCCCGCTGCCGCTGCGTTCGGTACGGAACAACGCGAAGGTGGCGGCGAACAGTACCGCGGTCACGCCCAGCCACAGCGCACGGTTGGCCAGCAGGTAACCGGTCAGCGCGGGAATACCACTGTTGCGCTCGGCGGTGGACCAGTAGCGGATGGTGCGGCCCAGCGCACGCATGCCCAGCGGCTCGCTCAGCACCGCGATCCAGGTGTTGTCGATGTCGCGCAGCAGCGCGGCGCTGGCACCGAACAGCACCAGATAGGCGACCAGGCCGATGTAGACCCACAGGATCGAGCGGGTCACTGCGGCCAGCAGCGACAACAGCGCGGTGCTGAACAGCAGGTTGGGAATGACGATGACCGCGAAGGTCCAGGCAAAGCCCTGCCAGCTGATCGGGCCCATGCGGTCGGGGTCGACCCAGGGCATGAACGGCGCCAGCCACAGGCCGAACGCGATCAGCACATAGACCAGCAGCCCGGCGGCCAGGGCTGCGGCAATGCGCCCGGCCAGGTAATCGCGGCGCTTCACCGGGCTGGCGAAAATCAGCTCGGCCGTGCCCAGTTCGAAATCACGCAGCAGCGCATTGCTGACAAACAATGCAGTGACCAGCATGCCGAGCAGGGTGAAAATGCCCAGCATCTGCGCGATCACCGTCGGCGCGTTGCTGTGCACGTTGCCGGTGCCGCCACCGATCTGTACCGCGTCGCTGGAGGCCGCGGCGAAGGCAAGCAGGGCGAACAGTCCGGCCAGCAGCCACAGCAGCGGGGAACGCAGCTGCTCGCGCAGCTCGAAGCGGAAGAAGTTGAGGATCATGGTGTGCTCCGCTCAGGCTGCCGCGCGGGCACGGGCCTGCAGGCGCAGGCGCTGGAAGTACACGTCCTCAAGGTCGGGAGCCACGGCCGCGAAGCCATCGCCGGGGTCGTTGGTGCTGTGCACGTGGATCACCGGGCGGCCCCCCACCAGGCGGGTCGACAGCACCACATAGCGCGCCTCGTGGTCGGCCAGCTCGGAAGGATCGACCTGCTTGCGCCAGACCTGCTGCTGCAGCGCGTCGATGGCATCGGCCGGGCGCCCGGTCAGCAGCACCTGGCCCTTGTTCATGATCGCCATGGTCGGGCACAGGTCGGTCACGTCCTCGACGATGTGGGTGGACAGGATCACCGCCACGTTCTCGCCGATCGCCGCCAGCAGGTTGAGGAAGCGGTTGCGCTCCTCCGGGTCGAGACCGGCGGTGGGTTCATCGACGATCACAAGACGCGGGTCGCCGAGCAGCGCCTGGGCGATGCCGAAGCGCTGGCGCATGCCGCCGGAGAAGGTGCCCAGCTTGCGCTTGCGCGCGTCCCACAGGTTCACCTGCTGCAGCAGGCCGTCGACCACTTCGCGGCGCTGCGCGCGCTGGGTCAGGCCCTTGAGCACCGCGAAATGCTCCAGCAGGTCCAGCGCACTGACCTTCGGGTACACGCCGAAATCCTGCGGCAGGTAGCCGAGCCGGCGCCGCACCGCATCCTTGTCGCGCAACACGTCGATCGGTGCTTCGCCGGGGATGCTGAGCACGGCCGAGCCGCTGTCGGCCTCCTGCAGGGTGGACAGCGTGCGCATCAGCGAGGACTTGCCGGCGCCGTTCGGCCCGAGCAGGCCGAACATCCCGCGCGGGATGTCCAGGCTGACGTTGTTGAGGGCGTGCACGCCGTTGGCGTACGTCTTGGACAGCGAATCGATCTTCAGCATGCGACGTACACCTTTCCATGGGCGTGTCTGCGCGTTATCCGCGCATCGGCGCCGGTGCGCATCCGCCGTTGGTCATGGGGGGAGAATTCCGCCGTTGTGCGTTGGCAGGGGCCGCGGCTCCCTGGCGCTTACATGCGCAGCGACGATTCGCGCACCACCAGCTTGACCGGGATGCTCTGGCTGTCCACCGGCTGCCGCCCGATCAGTGCCAGCAGGCGCTCCACCAGCAGCTGGCCGGCCTGCTTGGTGTCCTGCTGCACGGTGGTCAGTGCCGGCGACACCGAGGCGGCCAGCGGGATGTCGTCGAAGCCGGTGACCGCCACGTCCTGCGGCACCCGCAGACCGGCCTCGCGCAGGGCGCGCATCGCACCGATCGCGATCAGGTCGCTGGCGGCGCAGATCGCGTCGATCGGCTTGCCGCGCGCCAGCAGCGCCTGGCAGGCCTCCTGGCCGGAGGCTTCGGTGGTGATCGCATCGTGCTGCAGCGCCGCTTCGGCGGCCAGCCCATGCTCCTGCAACGCCGCAACGTGGCCGCGGTAGCGCTCCTGGAATTCCGGGTAGTGGCTGGAGGCATGGCCTAGGAAGGCGATGCGGCGGCAGCCCTTCTGCAGCAGGTGGGTGGTGATGTCATGCCCACCCTGGAAGTTGTCACTGCCGATCGACACGCCGGGCTGGCCGGGCAGGGCGGCGCCCCAGCGCACGAAATGCGTGCCCTGTTCGACCAGCCGCTGCAGGCGGTCGCGCGATTGGTGGTAGTCGCCGTAGCCGAGCAGGATGATGCCGTCGGCCTTGTTGCTGTCCTCGTAATCGGCCTGCCAGTCGGTGGACAGCTGCTGGAACGAGACCAGCAGGTCCTGCCCGTGCAGGGCGCAGGCACGGGTGATCGAGCCGAGCATCGAATGGAAGAACGGGTTGATCAGCGAGTCGTCGTTGGTCGGGTCCTCGAAGAACAGCAGGGCCAGGGTGCCGGCATTGCGCAGGCGCAGGCTGGAGGCGTTCTTGTCGACCTTGTAGTTCAGCTCGCGGGCGATGCGCAGGATGCGCTCGCGGGTCTCGGCGTTGACCATGGGGCTGCCACGCAGGGCCCGCGACACGGTGGGCTGGGAGACCCCGGCCAGGTGGGCGATGTCCAGGGAGGTGGCTTTGCCTTTGATCGTCATGAGAACGGCTTGGGAACGTGCAGCCATCATGATGCCATGATGCCGGGCGCCCGCCGTCGGCGTGGTCCCGTCTGAATGAACAGAAGACGTGTTCAAAAATGTGATGAATTTGTCACTTTGATCTGATTTGCACAAAAGCTCATTCAGCAGGTGGACAGCTGACATGTCCCGGGCCTAGAGTCCGCGCACCAGGGGACAACAAGGCAGTTGACGTGGGCAGCAACGGATCAGGGATCGATCTGCAGGAGTCGCCGTGCGTGGATGATGGGGGCGCACTTGCCTGTTTTGTCGCCTTGCTGGGATTCCTTGATCGGCCCGCCGATCCCGACCAGCTCCGGCACCAGCTGGGCCATCCCGAAGGACGCATCGCCACCCAGGAGCTGTTGCGCCTGGCCAAGCGCATGGACGTCAAGGCGCGCGTGGTGCAGGCACGGGTTACCGCCCTGCGCGACCATCCTCTGCCGGCCATCGCCTGTCTGGCCGACGGGCGCTACACCCTGGTGCTCAAGGCCGATGCGGAAAACGTGCTGTGCTTTGACGCCTCGGCCGAGGGGCGTCCGGTCACGCTGACCCTGGGCGAATTCTCGCAGGACTTCGACGGCCGCCTGCTGCTGATGACCACGCGCGAAAGCGTGGCCGGTGCCGCCCGGCGCTTCGACGTCGGCTGGTTCATTCCGGCGCTGGTGAAGTACCGCCGCCTGCTGCGTGATGTGCTGGTGGCTTCGTTCTTCCTGCAGCTGATGGCGCTGATCACGCCGCTGTTCTTCCAGGTGGTGATCGACAAAGTGCTGGTGCACAAAGGCATCACCACGCTGGAGGTGCTGGCGTTGGGCCTGCTGGTGGTTTCGGTGTTCGAAGTGGTGATGGGCGGGCTGCGGACCTACCTGTTCTCGCACACCACCAGCCGTGTCGATGCCGAACTGGGCTCGAAGCTGTTCTCGCACCTGACCCATCTTCCGCTGGCCTACTTCCAGGCGCGGCGGGTGGGTGATTCGGTGGCGCGCGTACGCGAGTTGGAGACCATCCGTGAGTTTCTCACCTCGTCGGCGCAGACCGTGGTGCTGGACCTGTTCTTCGCCATCGTGTTCCTGGCGGTGATGTGGTTGTACAGCCCGACGCTGCTGCTGATCGTGCTGATCACCCTGCCGCTGTATGCCGTGGTGGTGATGCTGGTGGGCCCGATGCTGCGCCGCCGGCTGGATGAGAAATTCGTGCGCGGTGCCGAGAACCAGTCGTTCCTGGTCGAGGCGGTGACCGGCGTGGAGACGATCAAGGCGCTGGCGGTTGAGCCGCAGGCGCAGAACCGCTGGGACAAGCAGCTGGCAGGCTACATCCAGGCCAGCTTCCGCGCCGGCATGCTGGCCAACTGGGGCTCGCAGGCGGTACAGCTGATCCACAAACTGGCCACGGTGGCGCTGCTGTTCTTTGGCGCGCGGTTGGTGATCGACGGCAAGCTGACCGTCGGCGAGCTGGTGGCGTTCAACATGCTTGCCGGCCAGGTGGCCGGGCCGGTGCTGCGCCTGGCGCAGCTGGCCCAGGACTTCCAGCAGGCGCGTATCGCGGTGGAGCGGCTGGGGGACATCCTCAATTCCCCTACCGAACCGGCCAGCTCGCCATCACGGGCCAGCCTTCCGGATGTCGAAGGCCGCATCGCGCTGGAACATGTGTCGTTCCGCTACCGGCCCGAAGGGCAGGAAGTGCTGTCCGGGGTCAATCTGGATATCGCCCCGGGCGAGATCCTTGGCGTGGTCGGGCCCTCGGGATCGGGCAAGTCGACCCTGACCAAGCTGATCCAGCGCCTGCACACGCCCGAGCGGGGACGGGTGCTGGTCGATGGCGTGGATCTGTCGATGGTCGACCCTGCCTGGCTGCGTCGCCAGGTCGGCGTGGTGCTGCAGGAAAACCTGCTGTTCAATCGCAGCGTGCGCGAGAACATCGCGATGGCCGACCCGGCGATGCCGATGAGCCGTGTGGTGGAAGTGGCCAAGCTGGCCGGCGCGCACGATTTCATCCTGGAGCTGCCCGAGGCCTACGACACCCGCATTGACGAGCGTGGCGGCAATCTTTCCGGCGGCCAACGGCAGCGCCTGGCCATCGCGCGTGCGCTGGCGATCGATCCGAAGATCCTGATCTTCGACGAGGCCACCTCGGCGCTGGATGCCGAAAGCGAAGAAGTCATCCAGGACAACCTCAAGCGCATGTCCGCCGGTCGCACCGTGATCATCATCGCGCACCGCTTGTCAGCCGTACGCCAGGCCAACCGCATCGTCACGCTCGAACGCGGCCGGATCACCGAGACCGGTACGCACGAGGATCTGCTGCGCGCCGGTGGCCGCTACTCACTGCTCTACACCAAACAGATGGGCCTGCCCGCCGTGGCCGTTCCCCTGAACTGACCCCCGCGCGCCCAGCCAAGGACAGCACGCATGTTGAAAGGACTGAGGCATCACCTGGCCATCCTGCGCGAGAGCCTGCGTGCAGAGCGTGCGCAGCCGGACCTGCGCAGCTCGGCCGCACCAGACTTCCTGCCTGCCGCGCTGGAGGTTCTGGAAAAGCCACCAAACCCCATTGGCCGCACCGTGCTCTGGCTGCTGATCGCCTTCCTGGCCATCGCGCTGTTGTGGGCGTGCCTGGGCCGCCTGGACATGGTGGCGGTGGCCGAAGGCAAGGTGATTCCGCGTGGCAACGTGAAGGTGATCCAGGCCGCGGACCAGGGCGTGGTCCGGGCGATCCACGTGGTAGAAGGACAGCCGGTGAAGGCGGGGACGCCGCTGCTGGAGCTGGACCCGACCGTCAGCCATGCCGAAGTCGAACAGGCGCGCCAGGCGCTGCTGACCGCGCAGATCGACGTGGCACGCGCACAGGCCGTGGTGGACCACGTTGCCGGCCGCGCCGGCCGCTTCGTCGCTCCGCAGGGGACGCCTGACAGCATCGTGGCCATCCAGCAGGCACTGGTGGCCGCCAAGCAGCGCGAGTTCGATTCCACCGTAGGCGGCCTGCAGCAGGAGCGCAGCCAGCGCGACGGCGAGCACGGCATGATCCTGGCCGAGATCGCCAAGCTGGAAGAACAGCTGCCGTTGGCCACCGACCAGCTGAACAAGCTGGAGGAACTGAGCCGCGACAACTACGTGCCGCGGTTGCAGGTGGCAGAAGTGAAGGAGCGGGTGGTGGGCATGCGCCAGGACCTGGCGATCCGCCGCGAGGAACAGCGCAAGGCCGCCGCTGCGCAACAGGCCGCCAGCCAGCAGATGAGCAAGAGCCGCAGCGAGTTCGCCCGCGAAGCGCTGGATGCATTGACCGAGGCCGAAGCAGCGCGCGTGCTGCGCGCCGAAGAACTGAAAAAGGCCCATGACAAGGCCGGGCATACGGTGCTGCGCGCGCCGGTGACCGGCGTGGTGCAGCAGCTGCAGGTGCATACCATCGGCGGTGTGGTGAAGCCGGCCGATCCGCTGATGGTGCTGGTGCCGCACGATGGCGAACTGGTGGTCGACGCCATGCTGCCCAACCGCGATGCCGGCTTCGTCCGCGACGGGCAGCCGGTGGAGGTGAAGCTGGAAGCCTATCCGTTCACGCGCTACGGCGTGGTGGATGGCGTTGTCGAAACGGTGGGCCGTGATGCCGTGCAGACCGAGAAGGAAGGGCTGCGCTATCCGGCGCGCGTACGCCTGCTGCGGCCCTGGATCGAAGTGGATGGCCGACGCCGCGCGCTGGCGCCGGGCCTGGCCGCCACGGCCGAGATCAAGACCGGTGACCGCCGCATCATTGAATACCTGCTGTCGCCGCTGTCGCGGCGCGTGCAGGAGGCGGGGAGGGAGCGATGAGCCTGTTCAAAGGCTTGAGGCAGATGTTCATTGGGGAAGCGGGCGGCTTCCTGCTTGGAATGATCCTGATCGTGCCTGCCAATGCCATGGCCGCCGAGATCACCAAGCGCAAGCCGGCACCCTCTGGAGATATCAGTGCCGACCTTCTCTCCCAGCGGATTGTCAGCCTGCTGTCCGAACAGCGGGCAGTACCCGGATTCAAGGGGATCTCGAGCTCGAGCTGGAATCGTCTTTCCGCTCGCCCCATGGCGCCCTCGCCTTACCGCACTGGTGTGTTGCGGATAGACGCCAAGGTTCGCGAAGGCTGGAGCTACTGGATTGAATCCAGAGAGCGCCCCAATGGCGGGAACGTCGTTGCGTTCTACGTAGTGGGGGAGCAAGGCCGCCGCGTGCCAGGGTACTGCACCTTCTCTTTCGCGGAGTTTGACGATCGGCTGAGAAGAAACGGCTTTGATCACACGCGTCCCCAGGTGCCGCCAGGCTCGCCTCGCATACATTTTTTTTCTCGACCACATCTGCCCGTGGTCGTGATCACTTACGTCCCCACTGGATCCGTCAGCGGCGAATCCTGTGTGGAGAGCATCCAGGTCGAACCATCGGAGCAGGGAAATGGCTGAATTCAATTCGCAGTTGAAGTCGATTCTCGATATTCTCAGGGCGCGAGGTGGCGAATCGCTGCGCGCCGCGAATCTGATTCAGAGAGCACTGGAGGGCTCCCCGCAGCTCATCCTGCAGTTCAATCGCGCGGCGCTTCAAGGGAAGCTGAAGGCGATTGAACTTCTTCCGGAGAGTGCCAGCGAGGGCGGGCATCTCGACGACGGGGTCATGCGGCTGTCAAGGAATGCGCTTTCCAGAGGCGTTGGCACGGCAGTGATGGACAACCTGAGATCCACGCTAGGTCATGAGATCGGGCATGGCTTGTTCAGTGGTGCTGTCGATGCTGCTTCCGGGAATTTCTCGAATGTAGTGATCAATCTGTCGCAGTTCCGTGATTCGGATCGCAACTACACCATAGCGATCAAGAACTATGTGCTTGCAGCACGTGCCAACGAGGCCGTCGCAACAATCAACGGGTGGAATGCTGTCCGCAATGAAATGGTTGCCAGCAATGGGGGCAAGCCAATTGATCGCCAGGCGCTGTTGGAGCGCATGTACTTCGTGCGCCCGGACTGCGTAACAAGGTTGCCCAGCGGGCTTTACGAAACTGCCCCCGGGATCGTGCTTGATCAGAATCTCGTTCTGCAACAGACAGCGGCCAACATCGAAGCGGTGGCCGTATGCTACTTCGATGATCCACGTTCAAAGCTCGGCCCGAACGCCAATCTGAGCTATCACGAGTACTACACGCTCGGAGCGATCAACAGGATTCTGTATTACGAATCCGAGTATCGCCGCATCTTGGGGGCCGGAAAGCCCAATGCGCTGACCATCGATTTTGCAGCACTCGGAGTGGACAGAGCAAAGCTGGAGGCATCGGGCTTCTATTTCACCGGGAACAGTGAAACCCTGGGAATCTCGGATGGTCCGAACAACTGGACGACCATCACGCGCAAGGGCTCAGCGACACCCGGCTGGAACTCCCCGTATGCATTGAGTTGGCTGTTCAATGCCGACGATGGGCTCCTGCAGAAGATTGCCTTGGCGGGTGGGCTCGGCGGAGCCATCGGCGGCGCCGTTTCTTCGGCACTGCGTATCAAGGATCCTGCATGGCGGGTGCTGAGTTCCACCATCCTGACAACCGTCGGTGAGAATCTGGCAGAGGCCATCCAAGCCGGCGGTGTGTCTGTAACGCTTCCGTCGGGAGTGGTCCAGAACGTCCTTGACGACCTTCCGGAAGAGTTCCAGGCCAACTTGCGCAGTGCAGGTGTGGGTGCGATCTCCTCCTATCTGGCCGCAGAGCTGATCAGCTCGCTTGGTATTGAAGGAACGCTTGGCGAACTGGGGCAAACCGTCGCGTCGGCGGCGATCGCGCAGATCATCCAGAACGCGGCAGCGATTTCCAATGGCGCGAACATCAGCCTGTTCAATGGCATCAGATCCGCCCAGCTGTTCAATGCGGTGGGGGCTTATGTCGGCGCGCGCATCGGTGCCAGCCTGGTAGAGTTCGATACCATCGGTGGCCAGATCGGTGCGCAGGTGGGATCGGCCATTGGTGCTTATGTCGGTGCATCTGCGGCGACGACATGGGCTGCAGCGGGCAGTAAAGTGGGTGGGGCGGCATACGGCGCGATCGGTGCGGCAGTCGGCGCATTGGTCGGCTACATCCTGGGAGGACTGATCGGCTCGTTCTTCTCAAGTGGAAAGCCGCGGTCGTGGGCCACGGTCAGCTGGGAAGAGACATCGGAGAGCTTCGTCATCAGCGGAGTGCGGTCACGCTCCGGTGGCTCCAAGGCCGGTGCGAAGATCCTCGCCAGTGCCGTGGCGGAGAATCTCAATGCTGTGCTGAAATTGTCCGGAAGCCGGGTAGCCTCTGGTAGCTCTGTCGATGGGGGCACCTTTGGCGCGTATGGAAAGGAGTATCGATACTGGTCGGCGGCTCCCGTCGCGTTCTCCAGCGCGGAAGAGCTGATCGGATACGGATCGGCACTGGCACTGACCAATCTTGCCGGGAAGATGATCGGCGGCGACATCCATATCAAGCGCGCCCTCGTGCAACACCTGGGGATGCTGCCGTCTTCGCGTGAGTTCAACGTGACGTCTCTGGTCGGGGATCTTGCGATGGCGGCCGACTACGGGCGCTATCTGATGGACCCCTTCCAGATCAACGCGCTCATTGCCGGCGCTCCGGAAAGCGGACTGGCAGCACAATGGGCTATCACATTTGCGCGTGCCACAGAACTTGGGTTGAACAAGCGTGCATCGACTGACTGGGTAGGAGGATTTGCGGCATGGATGGATCAGTTGCCCGATGGGGAGCTGAATGGCGTAGGCCTGAATGCGGCGAACGTCGTTGCATCGCTTGACAGTTCGAGTGGCCGGAAGTTCCTGTTCATGGGATGGAGCGGCGAGGAGCTCCTCTCTATTGGCGACACCATCGTCACCGCAGACAAGGATCGCATCCTCGGTGGCACCGGCAACGACAGCATCATCGTCAATGGTGCCACGCTGTCCAGCACCACCGGCCTGCTGATCAATGGCAAGGCCGCCCCGGCCACCCATCGCATCGGCATCGCTGCGGTCATTGATGCTGGTGCCGGCAACGATCTGGTCCAAGGTGGAGACCTTGGCAACGATCTGCTCGGCGGCAGTGGCAACGACACCCTGGTGGGTGGCCTGCTCGATGACTGGCTGTTTGGCGGGGACGGCAATGACGTGCTGTTCGCCGGCAATGTCACCAATGTGAACTTCGCCATCGGTGATGCCGGCGCACAGGCGCTGGCGATCGCTGCGCGTGGTGGCAACGGTAACTACCTTGACGGTGGTGCCGGCGATGATCGCCTGTATGGCAGCACCGGTTCGGACTGGCTGGAAGGTGGCGCTGGCAACGACCTGCTGGTGGGTGGCGAGGGTGGTGACATCATCGCCGGTGGCGCCGGCGATGACCGGGGTGCCAATGGCGAAGCGCGCCTGTTCGGTGGGGGCGGCGCGGACCAGTACCTGTTCCGGCTCGGTGACGGCCGCGATGTGGTCTACGACGAAGAGGGGGCGGGGGCCATCCGCGGCAGTGGCGACAGCCTGAATGACCGCCTCGCCAAGATCGCCAATGGACAGCTGGCGCGCAACTGGGCCGGTGGTGGCGAGTACGAGGTCAACGGTTCGGTGAAGGGCGGTGAGGACGCGATCGTGTTCGGCACCGGCCTGTCGCTGCAGAACATCCAGATGCGTCGCTCCTCGGCCAGCGGTGCCGGCAACGACCTGATCATTGCCCTGGTCAGCTATGACGCCGCCGGCAACGTGATCTTCACCGGCGACGAGCTGACCATCAAGGACTGGTTCGAATCCTCGCATCGCGTGGAGTGGCTGCGGTTTGCCGATGGTGAGGACATCCGCATCGGCGACATGACCTCGTACATCATCGGCACGGGTGGCTCGGATGTGATCCTGGGCACTTACGGTGCGGACTTCCTGTATGGCGGCGCCGGCAACGACGAGATCCGCGGCCTGGCTGGCAATGACTTCGGCAATGGTGGCTCGGGCGACGACTTCGTCGCCGGTGATGGCGACCAGGACTGGGTGATGGGCGGCTCGGGCAACGACCAGGTGCTGGGCGGCGCGGGCAACGACACGGTGTTTGGCGACGATGGCAATGACCGTGTATATGGCGGCACGGGTTCGGACCTGGTGGTCGGCGGCCGTGGCAACGACGAAGTGGTGGGCGGTGAAGGCGATGACGTCTTCCGCTACCAACGCGGCGATGGCGACGACATTGTCATGGACGACTATGTCGACAACTGGGATCTGGTCTGGGAGAAGGGTGCCTACGTCAACGGCTATGTGCGCAATGCCGATGGCACTGTCAGCAAGGATGGCGTGGTCTACTTCGATGGCTCCACCTGGATCAGCCACAACGACTGGAATGATGAGGCGCAGGTGCTGCGCCGGCACAAGGGCGCGCTCAATGGCCTGATTGCGCGCAACGCGGGTGTTGATTCGCTGGAGTTTGGCGTTGGCATCGACATCCAGGATGTGATGTTGCAGCGCGATGGCAATGACCTGCGCCTGGTGATCGGCCGCGATGGTGAGAAGGAGCGCCTCTCGGCGTCCAGTGACCGGATCACGATCAAGGACTGGTATGCGTTGGGTGGATCGATCGAGAATATGGTGTTTGCCGCGACCGGCCGCCATGCGCTCACCGACATGACTCTGCTGGGAGGCGGCGATGGCAATGACACCATTGCCGGTACGGCTGGCAAGGACTGGTTGACCGGCAACGGTGGCGATGACGTCATCGACGCCGGCGCGGGCAATGATCTGCTGATGGGCAACGAAGGCGACGATACGCTGCGTGGTGGTGCGGGTGACGACATCCTGTACGGTGGCCAGGGCGATGATCTGCTCCACGGCGGTGCCGGCGCGGACACCCTGTTCGGTGGCGGTGGCGTGGACATCGCCTCTTACGCGGGAAGTGCGGCGGTGCGCGTATACCTGGAAGGCACGTTCGCCAATACCGGCGACGCCAAGGGCGATGCCTACAGCAGCATCGAGGGTATCGAGGGCGGTGCCGGCGCCGACCGGCTTGGCGGCAGCATCGGTGCGGATGTGCTGCGTGGTGGTGGTGGCGCGGATGCGCTGTACGGCGGTGAGGGCGACGATGCCTATGAGTACAACATCGGCGACGGTAGTGATGTCATCTATGAAGGCGCTTTCTATCTGGATGAGGTGATGTCCAGCTCAGGGACGTTGGGATCAGCCTACACGGCGTCCTGGGAGTATCTGGGCCTTGGCGAGACAACCGCGGGCAACAAGCATCAGTATCGGTTGACGGTCAAGGAGATCGCATCCGGCACTGTTGTCTACCAGAGCGTGGACAAGGTGGACTTCCTGTTTGACGCCCCAGTGGCGAACGCGCCAGCCTCCACCACGTGGCCATCGGCGCAGGCGCAGTTCCGTTCATCGACCTGGCGAAACGGGCCAAATGGGCAACAGATCGTGCGCGAAGTGTTCCAGACCACCGACGGGGGCCAGGATACGCTGGTACTGGGAGCAGGGCTAAGCCTCTCCAATCTTCGGTTGGCACTGAGCGGGACGACGCTCCAGGTGGATGTCTTCGCCGCACAGAACGGTACGATCAAGCTTGCCAATCACACGAATGCCCAGCGTCGCGTCGAGTTCATGCAGTTGAAGGACGGACTGGTGCTGGATCTGCGCCAGTTCCGCCAGCTTTCCCAAGGCGGTAGCGCGAGTGACGATGTATTGTTCGGGTCCGATGGCGCGGACACGCTTACGGGTCTTGCAGGTCACGACGTGCTGGCGGGTGGAGATGGCAATGACACGCTGCGGGGCGGCGACGGCGACGACACGCTGGAGGGCGGCGCAGGTGCCGACATCCTCGACGGCGGCAGCGATCGCATCAGCCTCGGGCAGGCGGCGGTGGCGGGTGAAGCCTATGGCGATACCGTCCGCTATGTGACGTCCACCGCCTCGCTGGTGCTGGACCTCGCCGCAGGCACGCTGTCGGGCGGGCATGCCGATGGCGATACCCTGGTTGCAGTCAACGGCGTCAGCACGCTGGAGAACGTGGTTGGCAGCGACGGCTTCGCCGATACCATCAGTGGTGATTCACGCGCGAATCGCCTGATCGGGCTGGGCGGCAACGACTGGCTGGATGGGCGTGGGGGCGATGACGTGCTCATCGGTGGTGATGGCAACGACACCCTGATGGGCGGCGACGGCAACGATGCGTTGTCCGGCGATGCCGGCGATGACCGACTTGAAGGTGGCGCGGGCAACGATGTGCTGGCCGGTGGCGCGGGTGCTGACGAGCTTTACGGTGGGCTGGGCGACGACCAGATCAGCGGCGATGTAGGCAACGACAAGGCCTGGGGCGGCGAAGGTAATGACACCCTGGGGGGCCAGGACGGAGACGATCAGCTTTACGGCGAGGCCGGCAACGATACCCTGGTGGGCGGCACAGGCGACGACCTGCTGGATGGCGGGACCGGCAACGACACCCTGGCCGGTGAGGCCGGCAACGACCTGCTGCGGGGCGGGGATGGCAATGACGCCTACCTGTTCGATCGGGAGGGTGGCAACGACCGCATCGAAGACGCACTGGGCGTCAATCGCATCGTGCTGCAGAACGTGGCCAACCAGGAGGTCTGGCTGCAGAAGGTGGGCAACGATCTGCTGGTCAGCGTGATCGGGGGCAGCACCCGGATCACCATCGCGGGCTACTACACCGGCGCCAGCCGGATCACCGAGATCACGACCGGTGCAGGCTCGCTGTTCCTTGCCCACGCCGAGCCGCTGCTTGCGGCAATGGCGGCAGAGTCGGCGTCCGTGCCGGCTGGGATGTCCTCCAGCTTGCAGGGCCTGCTCGGCAGCTACTGGCAGAACTCGAGCAAGCCGGCACCACTGGTCGAAACGCAGTACCTGGCCACCGATGAGGACGTGCCGCTCAGTGGCAGCGTCAATGCCGTCGACCATGACGGGAACATCACCGGATACACGGTGATCACCGCACCCGGTATGGGGACCGTCGCGCTCAATGCAGCCACCGGCGCCTGGGTCTACACGCCGGCGGCGGACCGCCACGGCAACGATCGTTTCGTGGTCCGGGTCACCGATGCCGACGGCAATACCGCCGACCAGGTGGTGGATCTGGTGGTGCGCTCGGTCAACGACGCGCCCAGCGACATCCTCGCGGCGGGGCCGCTGGCGTTGGACGAGAACGCCGCCAACAACCTGTCGCTGGGCCGCTTCGGCCATGTCGATCGCGACGGCGCGGAAGATACGGCCACCTTCACCCTGATCAATGATGGCGGCGGGCGCTTCAAGATCACCGCCGATGGCACGCTCAGCGTTCGTGATGGCACCAAGCTGGACTATGAAACCGCCACCGCGCACACCATCCGGGTGCGCGTGACCGACGGTGCCGGCGCGTGGTTCGAGAAGGACTTCAAGATCGACGTGCGCAACGTCAACGAGGCGCCGTTCACGCCGACGCGGCCACCGAACACCGCGCCCGTACTGGCCGGTGAAAAGACGGGCGGCGGTACGGTGGTGGGCACCTTCGTGATCGGGGACCCCGACAAGACCACGCCGACCCTGCAGCTGGTGACCAACCCGGGCGGTCTGCTGGAGGTGGTGGGCAACCAGGTGCGCGTGCGTTCGGGCGTTGCGATCGACTTCGAGGCGTTGGCCACAGCGCAGGGCGCGACCCTGGTCGACCTGGATGGCGATGGCATCAAGGAAGTGCTGCTGACCGCCAGTGTCAGGGCATTCGACGGCGAGCTGGCGTCGGCCGGAACCCTCAGCTTCACCTATGCCATCGAAGACGAAAACGAAGCACCAACCGCCGTGGCATTCGCGGCCACAACCACCAGCTTCAACGAAACTGATCGGGTGGCCACTGGCACAGCGCTGCCCGCGATCCTGCTGGGCACGCTGTCGTCCACCGATCCGGACACCGTGGCGGGCAGCGACTTCGCCACCATGGCCTACAGCGTTTCGGACAGCCGTTTCGAGATCGTCAACGGCAACCAGCTGCGCCTGAAGGCGGGCGCGATCGTCGACTATGAAGCGGGAAGCACGGTGACGGTGACCGTCACGGCAACCGATCGTGGCGGCGCCGGATTGAGCGTCAGCAAGCAGCTGGTGTTCACAGTCGTCAACCGCGATGACTATCTGTACGGCACCGCAGCCGGCGAAACACTGGTCGGCCAGGCCAACCGCGACGTGATCCAGGGGTTGGGCGGCAACGACACCATCAACGGTGGCGGTGGCAATGACGATCTGTACGGTGGCGATGGCGATGACACCCTGCGCGGTGACGCCGGCGACGACAAACTGTGGGGCGAGCTCGGTCGCGATACCCTGTACGGTGGCGCGGGCATCGACGAACTGCGTGGCGGTGACGGCGATGACAACCTGTATGGCGAAGACGGCGATGACCGTCTGTATGGCGATGCAGGGAACGACATTCTCGATGGCGGTGCCGGCAACGATCTGCTGGAAGGTGGCATCGGCAATGACACGCTGAAGGGCGGCCTCGGCAACGACATCCTGCGCGGTGGCGATGGTGACGACCTTCTTGAGGGTGGCGCCGGTGCCGACACGCTGTCCGGGGGGGCAGGCGTCGATACGCTGACCTATGCTTCGGCAACGGCGGGCATCGTGCTGAACCTGGCTACCGGAACACATGGCGGCGCGGCCGCCGGCGATGTGCTGGAAGATGCGTTCGAGCGCGTGATCGGCAGTGGGTTCGACGACGTGATCACTGGTGGCGCGGGAGATGATTACATCGAGGGTGGCGCTGGCAACGACAAGCTCTACGGAGGCGCTGGCAACGACACGCTGTATGGAGGTGATGGTGACGACCTGCTCGATGCGCAGGCCGGCAATGACACCCTGTATGGAGGCGCAGGTAACGACATCCTGATTGGTGGCGATGATAGCGACGTCTACTTGATCGACCGCAACTCCGGTGCCGACGAAATCCGCAACTACGACTCCAGTGGCGACGATATCGACGTCATCGGCTATCGCGACATAAGCCGCAATGACCTGTGGTTCAGCCGTACCGGCGATGACCTGGTGATCTCGGTGATCGGCACCAGCGTGGTGACCACGATCAAGGGCTGGTTCACGACCACCAATGCCAATGATCGCGCCAACTACAAGATCGATTTCTTCCTGGCCGGCGAGCACGCCAGCAGCACGATCAATGCAGAGGCACTGGTCACGCTGATGGCCGGTCGCGCCAAGCCGGCCACGGTCGCGGCCTATCAGGCATTGCATGCCGACGGCACGTTCGAGAACCAGTGGCGGCACTACTGGGATGGCAACGGCCTGCCATCGATCAGCATCGTGCCGGATCAGTCGATCAACGAGGATGGGCAGGTCGTCCTGCAGTTCACCGTCGGTGATGACCTGACCCCGGCCTCCGGGGTCACCGTACGTGCCGTGGCGGTGGATGCCACTGACCTCACGACGGTGGTGGCCTGGATGAATACTCCGAGCATCACTGCGGGGGCCAACGGCGAGCGTACGGTGACGCTGGTGCCGAAGGGCAACGCCAGCGGACGCGTTGCGATCAAGCTGGTCGCAACCGATGCCGGTGGGCTGGTGACCGAGCGCGTGTTCTTCATGAATGTGGTGCCGGTAGTGGACGCGCCTGTGATTACTCGTGCCGTACAGGTGGGCAAGACGCTTGATGGCGGATCGCTGACGCTGGACGTGCAGGCTGCCCTCACCGACACCGATGGTTCTGAGACCCTGGAGATCCGCATCTCCAACCTTCCGACCGGGCTGACCCTGAACAAGGGAACGAACCTGGGCAACGGCGTGTGGTCGCTGACGCCGGCGCAGCTGGCCGGCCTTGCGCTGGTCGGCCCGGCCACGTGGTCGGCCGACCTGACCGGCACTGCGGCGCTGACCGTGACCGCCATCGCCAAGGAGACCGCCACCGGCCTGACCAGCAGCAAGACGCAGACCCTGTCGGTCACCATCAACGCGCGTCCGACCGACATCACGGTCGACCGGGCGTTGAGCACGGTCGAATCCACGGCGGATGCGCCGGTGGCCAATGGCACGGTGCTGGGCAACTTCGCCCGCGTCGACGCGGACAACGATGGCTTCACCTTCAGCCTGACCGACAATGCGGGTGGCCGCTTTGCGATTTCCGCGGCGGGCGTGCTGACGGTGGCCAATGCCAGCCTGCTCGACTACGAGACCAACACGTCGCATCAGATTGTGGTGCGCGTGACCGACGCCGGTGGCCTCAGCCGCGACAAGACCTTCACCGTGGCGGTGACCAACGTCGATGAAGCCCCGGCAATACCGACGGTGTCCAGCCAGCCGGTGGCCATCGCTGCCGAAAATGCCGCGTTGGGCGGCGTGGTGATTGCCAACCTGTCCTCCAGCGGCGGAAATGGCAGCTACAGCTATGTGCTGGAGGGAGACTCGCGCGGCTGGTTCACCCTGGTCGGCAACCAGCTCAAGTTCCGCGATGGCCTGGTGCTGGACTTCGAGGCGCTGAAGGCCGCCGGCATGACGCTGAGCGATGCCGACAGCGACGGCCGACAGGAGGTGGTGTACTCGGTGTCGGTGAAGGCCGTATCAGGTGGGTTGACCTCGGCCGGTGCGCGCACCATCACCGTGCGCCTGGAGGACGTCAACGACGCGCCTCATGGCATCACTGCCGACCGTACGCTCAGCATCGCCGAGAACTCGGGCAACGGTACCGAGGTCGGCAAGTTCAGTGGCCAGGACCAGGATGCGACCGACGGCCTGACCTTCACCCTGGTCAACAATGCCGGCGGCCGCTTTGCCATCACCGCGGCCGGTGTGCTGAGCGTCGCCAATGGCGGGCTGCTGGATTACGAGGCCGCCACGTCGCATGCGATCACGGTGCGGGTGACCGACAGCCACGGCGCGACCCGCGACCAGGTGTTCCAGGTCGGGGTGTCCAACGTCAACGAGGCACCGCGCACGCCGGATGTCGTGCAGCACGTGGCGCTCACCGCCGAGAACACCGGCGTGTCGGGGCAGGTGGTGGCGACCTTGTCTTCGTCCGACCCGGATGGAACCGCGCCCTCGTACCAGATCATCAACGACCCGTTTGCCTGGTTCGTGATCTCCGGCAACCAGCTCAAGTACAACGTGAACAGCTTCGATTTCGAGGCCGTGGCGCCGTACCTGCAGCTGATCGACGGCGATGGCGATGGCCAGCTTGAGGCGTATTACAACGTCACGGTGCGTGCGACAGACGGCGCGCTGGTGTCGGGCAACCGCGAGATCACGGTGCGTATCGAGGACGTCAACGAGGCGCCCACGACCTGGGGCCAAAGCGTGACGCTGGCCGAATCGGCGCCGGGCGCCGGCCAGACCGTCTTCCAGTTCACCAACTGGTCCGACCCGGACAGCCAGTGGTACAACCGCGACCATCGTTTCGCCATCACCGGCGGTGCCAGCAACCTGTTCGGCATCAATGCCACCACCGGCCAGATCGCGCTGCACGGGCAGCTGGACTTTGAAAGCGCACAGAGCCACCAGATCCAGGTGACGGTGACCGACCGCGCCGGCGCGTCCAGCAGCACCTGGGTGACGATCAACGTACAGAACGTCAATGAGAAACCAACGCTGGTCTACACGCAGGACAGCAACTTCGTCTACGTGCTCTGGGGAAGTGACCAGGAAGATTTCTACAGCAGCGTGGTGATCACCAGTGCGGTGGAGATTCTCAGTGTGACCGCGCAGTACTGGGATACGTACACCAACGAGACGTTCTACTACGACTATGGAACGACCACGCGTGCAATCTCCGGCGACGGGTTCCTCACCGGCTATTACTACAACGGCACGATTGCCACCCGTATCGCCAACCGCGGCAACCGGCGCCAGGTCAATGAAGGCAATTGGGGCGACCCGCGCGGTAGCGGTGCGGGTTATTACCAGGAGACCTACTACGACACCTGGTACGAGATCGTCGTCCAGTCGGTGGACAGTGCCGGCCTGTGGAGCGACCCGGTCAAGTTCGTCGTCAACGAGTTCGGCGCTCGCCTCGGCCCTGTGGTTCTCGATCTGGACGGCGACGGCGTGGAAACCGTGGGCTGGGCCCAAAGTGCCACCCGCTTCGACATGGACGGTGATGGCGTGCGCGACCTGACCGGCTGGGTCGGGCCGCATGACGGTCTGCTGGTGCTTGACCGCAACCGCAACGGCACGATCGATTCCGGCGCCGAGATTTCCTTCACGATGGATCGGGAAGGCGCGCGCTCCGACCTTGAGGGCCTGGCGGCGTATGACAGCAACGGCGACCGGCGCCTGGATGCCGGCGATGCGCGCTTCGGCGAGTTCCAGGTCTGGCGGGATGCCAACCGTGATGGCATCAGCCAGACCGGTGAGCTGCTGACGTTGCAGCAGGCCGGCGTGGCATCGATCAATCTCGACGCGCAGCGCACCGGGCAGACGCCGGGCACCTCGCCGGACAACACCACCTACGCCAACGGCCAATACACCCGCACTGATGGCAGCCAGGCGGCCCTGTCGGACATGTTCTTCGCCTTTGGCGAGCGCGAAGAAGGTCTTGATGGCGATGGGCTGGATCTGAATGCCGGCGCGGGCCGGAACGGGCGCGACCAAGGCAGTGGTGACGCTGCCTCCGGACGGGTGAAGCGCCGTGGCGGTGATCCGCGTGTTGCCATGGCCGGCGACCCGCCGGTGCCGACCGCGGCGCCGGCAGGGGTCGGTGCGGGCGACCGCTTTGCCGCCCCAGCGCCCACCGCAGCCGAACGCCTGCAGGCCGCACCACGTTCCGCCGAACGCCCGGCCATCGAGGAGGACATTCCTTCCGGCCCGGCGGCACAACGCTCGGCGTTGCATGACAATCTGGCGCTGGCACAGAAGAAGCGGTTCCAGATGATTGAAGCGATGTCCACCTTCGACGCCCAGCCCTACGCACAGGGCATCAGCACGGCCGCACGCGATCCGGCTGCGCTGGAACTGTTGACCGCCATTCCCGACTACAGGATCTCGCAAGCATGATGACGTCCACGACCCCCTCTTCGGCCCCGGCCGAAGGCGCCCCGCGCACCGTTGCCGAAGCCCTGGGCCAGATCGTCTGGCTGCTGTCGCAGTCGCCGCTGCACCGGGAGATGCCGCTCAAAGACCTGGAATGGTCGTTCATGCCACCGATACTGAAGGAGCAGTTCCGGGTGTTCCGGTTTGGCACCCTGCCACCGTTGCCGGGCCTGGACGAAGCCAGCCCGGTGTTTGCCGGGCTCACCCGGCAGGCACTGGAGCAGCTGCCGCTGGGAGTGGCAATCTGGGCCAACCTGTCCGAGGACGCCGAGCGCAAGCTGGAGCAGGGACAGCGGCTGGAACTGGAGGAGTGGAACAGTGGCGACCGCCTGTGGCTGGTCGAGTTCATCACCCCGTTTGCGCAGCCCGGCAACGGCCTGGCCGAAGCCATGCTGGGTGACCTGCTGACCGGCCCGTTTGCCGGGCGAAGCCTGTCCATGCATCGCACCGACCCGGTGACCGGGCGCCGGGACAGGGTCACGCTTGGAGGCGTGCCGTCGCAGGCGGCCTGATCCGGTGGCTGCCGGAGCGCCCTCCCGCCACCCGGGCGGAGGGCGTGGCCGGCGCCAGGGCGCTCGGTGCGGCGGGGGTGGGGTGGTAGAATGCAGGTTTTCTGGCAGTGCCCACCATGGGCGGCCGGGTTTCGGCAACTCCGGCTGTGTGCTATCACAGGCACCGGCCCCCGGACAATGGAATCACTTACCTATGGCGCGCGGCATCAACAAGGTCATCCTGGTCGGCAACCTCGGCAACGACCCGGACGTGAAGTACACCCAGAGCGGCATGGCGATCACCCGCATCAGCCTGGCCACCACCAGCGTCCGCAAGGACAAGGATGGCAACCAGCAGGAACGCACTGAATGGCACCGCGTGGTGTTCTTCGGCAAGCTCGGCGAGATCGCCGGCGAGTACCTGCGCAAGGGCAGCTCGGTTTACGTCGAAGGCAGCCTGCGCTACGACAAGTACACCGGCCAGGACGGCGTGGAGAAGTACTCCACCGACATCGTCGCCGATGAAATGCAGATGCTGGGCGGCCGCGGTGAAGGCGGCGGTGGTGGCGGTAACTACGGCGGCGATCGCCCGCAGCGCCAGCAGGCCCCGCGCCAGGAGTACGGCGGTGGTGGTGGCCAGCGTGGTGGCCAGGGCGGCGGCTATGGCAACCAGGGCGGCAACCAGGGCGGTGGCTACGGCAACCAGGGCGGCAACCAGCGCCCGCAGCCGCAGCAGGCGCCGCCGATGGACGACTTCGCTGACGACGATATTCCGTTCTGATCGAACGCGCGCCTGCAGCAGAAAGGAAAGCCCCGCACATGCGGGGCTTTTCTTTTTCCGCGATGTCATCGCAGTGGTGCCCCGCAGCATTGATTTTCGTGCACTGCGACTTGCAAACAGACAATTTCCTCCCCTATGGTGCAATCGATTGCATTGCGGCAAATCCTCAGCGTTTGATGCCGGTTGGGAGGCCGGAAGGTGGATGTCCATCCCTACGATCAAACCCGGCCCATCCCCGGGGCTTACGCGCCGTGATGCGTTGCGTCTCGCCGTGGCCGGCAGCATTGGCCTGGGGGCGGCGGGCACGCTGCCCGCATTCGCCGCCGATGCACCGCTGAAGAGCAACCTGAAGCACTCCGTGGCGCGCTGGACGTTCCCGCAGCTGTCGGTGGCCCAGCTCTGCCAAACGGTGAAGCGCATCGGCTTCGCCGCCATCGATCTGGTCGGCCCCGAAGACTGGCCCACGCTGAAAGCCCATGGCGTGTACAGCTCGATGTGCAATGGCGCGGAGCTGGGCCTGACCAAGGGCTTTGCCGGCCGCCAGTTCCACGATCAGCTGGTGGAGCGCTACACGCGGCACATCGACCTGGTGGCCGATGCCGGCTATCGCAATCTCATCTGCTTCTCGGGCAACCGCAACGGCATGGACCCGCAGGAAGGCATCGCCACTGCCGAGGCCGGGCTCAAGCGCATCCTCGGGCACGCCGAGAAGCGTGGCGTGGTGCTGGTGATGGAGTTGTTGAACTCCCGGGTCGATCATCACGACTACCTGTGCGACCACTCGGCCTGGGGAGTGGAGCTGTGCCAGCGGCTGGGCTCGGACAACTTCGGCCTGCTCTACGACATCTATCACATGCAGATCATGGAAGGCGACATCATTGCCACCATCGGCAGGCATCACGCGTTCTTCAAGCACTACCACACCGCGGGTGTGCCGGGCCGGCATGAGATCGGTGACCAGCAGGAACTGAACTATCCGGCCATCTGTCGCGCGATCCGCGACAGCGGCTACGAGGGGTATCTGGCCCAGGAATTCATGCCTGTCGCGCCGGACCCGGTTGGCTCATTGCGCGAGGCGATCCGCCTCTGCGACGTCTGAAACGATATCCACCCAGGTGAGAAACCCATGGCAGATAATCACTACGACGCCATCGTTGTTGGCTCGGGAATCAGTGGCGGTTGGGCGGCAAAGGAACTGACCGAAAAGGGCCTGAAGGTCCTGATGCTCGAACGCGGGCGCAATATCGAGCACGTCAAGGACTACGTCAATGCGATGAAGGAGGCATGGGATTTCCCGCATCGCAACCGGCCAACGCAGGCGATGAAGGCCGACTTCCCGGTGCTGATGCGCGACTACGGCCTGGCCGAGAACCTGGAAGGGATGTGGGCCAACGAGCAGGAATCGCCCTATATCGAGACCAAGCGGTTCGACTGGTTCCGCGGCTACCACGTCGGCGGCCGCTCGCTGATGTGGGGCCGCCAGAGCTATCGCTTCTCCGACCTGGATTTCGAAGCGAACCTCAAGGACGGCATCGCCACCGACTGGCCGATCCGCTATGCCGACATCGCGCCCTGGTATGACCATGTGGAGAGATTCGCCGGTATCGCCGGCACACGCGAAGGTCTGGATGTGCTGCCGGACGGTGAGTTTCTGCCACCGATTCCGTTGAACATCGTCGAGAAGGATGTAGCTGCGCGGATCAAGAAGGCGTTTGGCGGAACGCGGCACCTGATCCACTCGCGCACCGCCAACATCACCAAGCCGATGCCCGAGCAGGGCCGCGTCAACTGCCAGTACCGCAACAAGTGCATCCTGGGCTGCCCGTTCGGTGCCTACTTCTCGACCCAGGCGGCGACGCTGCCGGCGGCGATGAAGACCGGCAACCTGACACTGCGGCCGTTCTCGATCGTCAAGGAAGTGCTCTACGACAAGGACCGCAAGCGCGCGCGCGGCGTGGAGGTCATCGACGCCGAAACCGGGCAGACCTACCAGTACACCGCCAAGGTCATTTTCCTCAATGCGTCGTCATTCAACTCGACCTGGCTGCTGATGAACTCGGCCACCGATGTCTGGGACGGCGGGCTGGGCTCCTCCTCGGGCGAACTGGGACACAACGTGATGGACCATCACTTCGGTGCCGGCGCCTCCGGCCGCGTCGAGGGCTACGAGGACAAGTACTACTTCGGGCGTCGCCCCTGCGGTTTCTACATTCCCCGCTTCCGCAACATCGCCGCCGAAAAGCGTGGCTACCTGCGTGGGTTCGGCTACCAGGGCGGCGCCAGCCGCACCGGCTGGTCGCGCGAGATCGCCGAATTGAACATCGGTGCCGACCTGAAGGAGGCGCTGACCGTGCCCGGTGACTGGCGCATCGGCATGACCGGCTTCGGCGAGATGCTGCCGCACCACGACAACACGATCCGCCTGGATCGGCAGCGCAAGGACAAGTGGGGGCTGCCGGTGCTGGCGATGGACGTTGCCATGCGCGCCAACGAACTGGCCATGCGCAAGGACATGGCCGCCGATGCCGCCGAGATGCTGGAGGCGGCCGGGGTCAAGGACGTGAAGATGCACGACAACGACTACGCGCCGGGCAAGGGCATCCATGAAATGGGAACCGCACGCATGGGCCGTGACCGGAAGAGCTCGGTACTGAACGCGCACAACCAGGTCTGGGACGCGCCCAACGTCTACGTGACCGACGGTGCCTGCATGACCTCCAGCGCCTGCGTGAACCCCTCACTGACCTACATGGCCTTGACCGCGCGCGCCGCCGACCACGCCGTGCGCGAACTGAAAGCGGGGAACCTGTGATGGATCGGCGCGAACTGCTGAAGATGATCGTGGCCGCCACCGGAGCGGCGATGGTGGGCCTGCCAGCGCTGGTGCACGGGCAGGGGGCGGCTGCACCCACACAGGTCCATTTTTCCGACGCCGATGTCGGCATGCTCGATGAGATCGCCGAGACCATCCTGCCGCGGACCCGGACGCCAGGGGCGAAGGACGCCGGCGCCGGCGCATTCATGGCGACGTTCGTCAGCGACTGCTACACCGCCCGGCAGCAGGCCACGTTCCGCGCCGGGCTGGCTGACATCGACAAACGCGCCGGCGGCCGCTTCGTCTCACTCACACCGGAGGCCCGCACCGAACTGCTGCGTGTTCTGGACGCGGAGGCCAGGGCGCGCCCTGCCGAGGTGACCGAGACCGGCACCGCCGAGGAGGGCGAAGCAATGCCGCATTACTTCACGATGATCAAGCAGTTGGCCATCTTCGGCTTCTTCACCTCCAAGGTCGGTGCGACCGGGGTGCTGCAGTACGTTGCCGTGCCAGGGCGCTACGACGGCGATCTGGCCTATGTTCCCGGTACCCCTGCATGGGGGACCAGCTGATGGAACGCACCATGAGGATCAAGCCTCTATGGATCGCAGCTGGGGTGTTCGCCGCTGCACCTGCGTTCGCGCAGGCCGCTGCCGATCCTGCGCGTGATCCGAAGAAGACCGAAGTGTGGTCACCCGTGCCGGCGATCGTGGCCACGCCGGCGGGCGCCGCGCCTTCCGACGCGATCGTGCTGTTCGATGGCAAGGATCTTTCGCGCTGGGAGTCCGAGCAGGGCGGGCGGGTGCCCTGGACCGTCGCCGACGGCGCGATGACCGTGGTGCCGGGCAGCAAGGGCATCCGCACCCGGCAGGGCTTCTGCGATGTGCAGCTGCATGTCGAGTGGCGCACGCCGGTCGAAACCCAGGGCTTCGATGGCCAGAACCGCGGCAACAGCGGCATCTTCCTGCAGGGACTGTACGAGCTGCAGGTGCTCGACAGCTACAACAACCCGACCTACGCCAACGGCCAGGCCGGCTCGATCTACAAGCAGGCCCTGCCGTTGGTGAATGCCTCACGGGCGCCGGGGCAGTGGCAGGCCTACGACATCATCTGGAAGGCCCCGCGCTTCTCGCCGGGCGGCGGGCTCGTCTCGCCCGCGCGCATCACCGTGCTGCACAACGGCGTGCTGGTGCAGGACGACATCGTGCTGGCGGGCAAGACCGAGTACATCGGCGCACCGTCGTACTCGCCCCATGCCTGCGCGCCGCTCTATCTGCAGGAGCACGATTCGAAGGTCAGCTACCGCAACATCTGGGTGCGCGAGCTGTAAAGCCGACCGACTACTTCGCCAGGTAACTGGCGATGTCGTCGATCTCCTGCTGCGACAGCTGTGGAAACGGCGGCATCAGTCCGCCGCCTTTCCGGATCTTGTCCTTGATCTGCGCGCCGTCCAGGCGCTTGCCGATATCGGTGAGCGCGGGGAACGCCCCCGGCATGCCGGCGCGATCCGCACCATGACAGGCGGTGCAGTTCGCGCTGTAGAGCTTGGCGCCGGCAGCCGGATCGTCCTTGCTCCACCCGGTGGTCGCAAGCGTTGCGCCGCACAGCATCACCGCCAGTTTCAGTATCGTCTTCAAGCGAGTCTCCTTCGCGGGCTAGCGCTGTGCGCCGGCTGGCGGGCTGACAGTCAGGTGTTCACGCAGGTAGTCCGCGCCGGTCTGGATCACCTTGGCCGGATCGCGCGGCTGGTCGTGCTCGAGGATGTACCACTGCACGCCGGCGGCGGATGCGGCCGGCAGGATCGCATTCCAGTCCAGGACGCCCTGGCCGACGGCGGCGAATCCACCTTCGTCCTCGGCCTGGCCCTTGGGCGCATTGTCCTTGGCGTGCACCGCGAACAGGCGGCCGCGGAACTTGCCCAGCATCACGGCCGGGTCGTGGCCGGCGCGTGCCACCCAGGCCAGGTCCAGCTCGGTCTGCAGGTCAGGTCCGGCGGCGGCAAACAGCCGTTCCAGGCCGGTCGTTCCGTTGACGTCGGCCAGTTCGAAGTCGTGGTTGTGGTAGGCCAGGCGCATGCCCTTGGCGCGCACCTGTCTGGCGAGGCGGCCCAGCTCCTGGCCCAGTGCGGTCCAGCCCGCCGCATCGGTCGGCCGGTCCTTCGCATCCAGGTAAGGCACCACCAGCGTGGTGTTGCCGATCGAGCGATTGAAGGCCACCACGCCGTCCAGGTCCCGGCGCAGTTCGGCCAGCGCCACGTGCGACGAGATGGCCCTGATTGAATACCGGTCCAGCAGCTGCTTGAGTTCGCTGGCGCTGACGCCCTGCGTGCCGACTGTTTCCACTGCATGTACGCCGGCGTCGTGGACGATCTTCAACTGCTGGTCGAGCGATCCGGCATTGCGCAGCGAGTACATCTGCACCGCAATGGGCTTCTGCGCGGCGACGGCTTGTCCTGCAAAGGCGGGCAGGGCAGCCATCAGCAGAAGTGCGAGCGCTGCGGTTCGGCGGACAGTGGCTTTCATCAGGCGTTCCTCCCGGGGTTCAGTCGATGGTGGTCCAGGCGCGCGTCCTGGCCGATGCGATGACGCGGTCAACGATCCGCGCTGAGCGCACGCCGTCGTCGAAGGTCGGCAGGCCCTCGGCGCGTTCGCCGTCGATGGCGCGATAGGTGTCGGCGACAAATGCATCGAAGCATGCGCTGTAGCCCTGCGCGTGCCCGGCCGGCAGCACCGACAACCGCCGCTGATCGGCACATCCCGCGCTCGGGCCGCGCACGAAGATTTCCTCGCGCTGGTCGGGCCGGCCGATCCACAACCGCTCTGCATCTTCCTGGTTGAAGGCCACGCTGGCGCGGGCACCATCGATCTCGAACCAGAGCCGATTGTGCCGCCCGGCCGAGACCTGGCTGGTCGTCAACGATGCCAGCGTGCCGGCGCCGGTCCTGAACAGGGCCATCGCCACATCTTCGCTGGCCACCGTCTGCAGCGTGCCGCCGGCGGCCGGGGGGCTGAAGCTCTGCGCGGTGCCGGCGCCGCGCTCGCTGATCACGGTGTCGAACGCCGCGCTGACCTCGGTGAAGCGTTCGCCGCTGACCCATTCCACCAGATCGCACCAGTGCGAGCCGATGTCGGCGAACACGCGGGAGGCACCCCCCAGTGCCGGGTCCACGCGCCAGTTGTTGCTGGCCGGGTCCAGCAGCCAGTCCTGCAGGTAGCTGCCGTGGATCAGGTGCAACGGCCCCAGTTCGCCCTGTGCAATGCGCGCGCGCGCCTCGCGCACCACAGGATGGTAGCGGTAGACGAAGGGAATCGTGGCGACAAGGCCGCGCGAGGCGGCCAGCGCCGCCAGCGCCTGCGCATCGGCCAGGGTGGTGGCCAGCGGCTTCTCGCAGATCACGTGCTTGCCCGCTTCCAGCACGGCTTGTGCCATCGGCCGGTGGAGGTGGTTGGGCGTGCAGATGTGCACGACCTGCACCTGTGGATCGGCGATGACCTCTTCGATATCCCGATAGGCGCGCGCGACATTCCACGAATGCGCAACCTCGCGTGCACGGTCCAGCGAAGAGCCGGCAACACCGCAGATCCGGGCACCGGCCAGCAGCGCCGCACGGCGGTGCACGGCGCCGATCATGCCGGTTCCGATGATGGCGATTCCAGGTGTTGGCATCGGCAAGCGTCCTCAGGGAGTGGAGGGGGCGGCAGCAGCGACCGGCCGGTCGCGGAACAGCAGCAGGAACGCGATCAGCACGACCAGTGCAACAGCGGCCGGGAACAGCCAGATCTGCTGCCAGTCCGGTCCTGCTGCGGTGGTGAAGTGCTCCACCACCGCGCCGGACAGGAAGGTGCCGATCAGCATGCCCACGCCATAGGTGGCCAGGGTGATGAAGCCCTGTGCACTGCTGCGCGCGTCGGGGCCGGCATGTGCATCGGTATAGATCTGGCCGGTAACGAAGAAGAAGTCGTAGCAGATGCCGTGCAGCACGATGCCGATCACCAGCAGCGGGAAGCCGCTGCCGGCATCGCCGAAGGCGAACAGGGCATAGCGCAGCACCCACGCGGCCATGCCAACGGCCAGCATCGTTTTCACCCCCAGCCGCACGAACAGGAACGGCATGGCGAGCATCAACAGCACTTCGGACACCTGGCCCAGCGATTGCAGGCCGGCAGCGCCACGTACGCCGAGGTCGTTGAGGTAGGGGTTGGTGAAGTTGTAGTAGAACGCCAGCGGGATGCAGATGGCGATGGAGGCCAGGAAGAACACCAGGTACGAGCGCGACTTCAGCAGCCGCAGCGAATCCAGCCCCAGGATCTGCCCCAGCCCCGCGTCGCGCTGCCGGGCCAGCGGCGGCGTGTGCGGCAGGGTGAACGCGTAGAGCCCCAGCACCAGCGATGCCACGGCCGCCATCTGGAAGGTGAGTTCGAGCCGGTGTGCCTGTTCCCAGCCCAGCCAGCCGATCAGCACACCGGCCACGATCCAGCCGACGCTGCCGGCCACGCGCACCAGCGGGAACTGCTTTTCCGGCGACTGCATGTGACGCATCGCCACGCTGTTGGCCAGCGCCAGTGTCGGCATGAACAGCAGCATGTAGCCCATCACGCAGGCGGAGAACGTGCTGAAGCTGCTCGCGGTGGAGGCCAGCCAGAGCAGCACCGCGCCGGCCAGGTGCAGCACCGCCAGGATGCGCTGCGCGGCGAAGTAGCGGTCTGCGATCAGCCCGACCAGGAACGGCGCGACGATCGCACCGATCGACTGGCTGAGGAAGGCGGTGGCCACCTGGCTCGCGCTGGCCTGCAGCGGGCCCTGCACCAGGTAGGTGCCCAGGGTCACGAACCAGGCGCCCCAGATGAAGAACTGCAGGAACATCATCGCGCCCAAGCGCGACATGGCGTGCGTCATGGCTTGCCCTCCCGGGGCGGTAATGGCTCAGATTCCCAGCATGCGGTGCAGAGAAGCGGTGTCGGTGCCGCTGTCGGCGAAGTCGTCGAAAGCGCGTTCGGTCACACGGATAATGTGGTCGCGGATGAAGGCCACGCCCTCGCGTGCGCCGTCTTCCGGGTGCTTCAGGCAGCACTCCCATTCGAGCACGGCCCAGCCCGGGAAGTCGTACTGCGCGAACTTCGAGAAGATCGCCTTGAAGTCGATCTGGCCATCGCCCAACGAGCGGAACCGCCCCGGGCGATCGATCCAGTCCTGGTAGCCGCCATACACGCCGCTGCGCGCGCTGGGGCGGTACTCGGCATCCTTGACGTGGAAGATGCCGATGCGGTCGTGATAACGATCGATGAAGCCGAGGTAGTCCAGCTGCTGCAGCAGCAGATGGCTGGGGTCGTACAGGATCTTCGCGCGTGGATGCTGGTCGACCACCTCGAGGAAACGCTCGAAGGTTGCGCCGTCGTGCAGGTCTTCGCCCGGGTGGATTTCGAAACACAGATCGACGCCGCAGGCATCGAACGCATCGAGGATGGGCCGCCAGCGGCGGCCGAGTTCGGCGAAGGCTTCTTCCACCAGGCCGTGGGGGCGCTGCGGCCAGGGGTAGAAGTAGGGCCAGGCCAACGCGCCGGAGAAGGTGGCATGCGCGCTCAGCCCGAGGTTCCGGCTGGCCTGGGCCGCCAGCAGCAGCTGCTCTACCGCCCAGGCCTGCCGTGCCTCCGGATCGCCGCGCTTGTCCGCCGGCGCAAACCCGTCGAACAGGCTGTCGTAGGCGGGGTGGACGGCCACCAGCTGCCCTTGCAGGTGGGTGGACAGCTCGGTGATCTGCAGCCCGTGCCCGGCCAGCATGCCGGCGATGTCATCGCAGTAGGTCTGGCTGCGCGCGGCCTCGGCCAGATCGAACAGGTGGGGCGCGTTGGTGGGGACTTGTACGCCAGAATAGCCCAGGCCCGCGGCCCAGCCGGCCAGCGTGTCCAGTCGATCAAAAGGAGCTGTGTCGCCGATGAACTGCGCCAGGAACAGCGCGGGACCCTTGAGCGTCTTCAAGAGGATTCGCCCTCGATGCAATCGATTGCATTATCCTAGCAGGGGCGCACGCAGGAGCTGTTGTGCACTGCACAGCGGAGAGGACTAACGCCATGGCCACCATCTACGACATTGCAAAGCACGTCGGCGTCTCCGCCGGCACCGTGTCGCGCGCGCTTTCGCGGCCGGACAAGGTACTGCCGGCCACGCGCACCCGCATCGAGCAGGCCGCCGCCGCGCTGGGCTATGTACCCAACACGGTCGCGCGGACGCTCAAGACCCAGCGCAGCGGCAAGATCCTGGTCACCGTGCCGGACATCGCCAACCCGTTCTTCGCGCAGATCCTGCAGGGTGCCGAAGACGCCGCGCAGGCGCTCGGCTACGCGGTATTGCTGGGCGATACCCAGGACCAACCCGACCGCGAGGAGCGCTATGCACAGATGCTCCGTCGCAACGAGGCCGACGGCATGATCGTGCTCGGGCATCGCCTGCCGCCCACCGCACGCGCCATCGTCGAGCAGCAGGGGGCCGCCGCACCGGTGGTCAATGGCTGCGAGTTCGACCCAGCGCTCGGGCTGCCCAGCGTCCACATCGACAATGCGGCCGCCGCACGCGCGGTGATGGAACACCTGTATGCGCTGGGCCACGAGCGGATCGCCGTGGTCGGCGGGCCGCCCGACAACCCGCTGCACCAGCAGCGCCTGGAAGGAGTGCGGGCTGCCGCCAGGGCGCGCGGGCGCCTGCGCCAGCTGAACATCGTGCCGGGCGATTTCTCGGTCGATTCCGGCCATGCCGCGGCGACGGCGCTGCTGGCCGCCACGCCCGCACCGACGGCGATATTCTGCTTCAGCGACCAGATGGCGCTGGGGGCCCTGGCGGCCTGCCGCGATCTGGGCATCCGCGTACCCGATGACCTGTCCATCGTCGGCTTCGATGATCTGGCTTCGTCGCGTTACCTCACGCCGCCACTGACCACCATCCGGCAACCGATGCGGGAAATCGGCGAGCGCGCGGTCAACCTGCTGCTGGCCATCATCGAGCGTGCCGATGTGCCGCTTCAGCAGACGCTGGAGTTCAGCCTGATGGTGCGGGGCTCGACGGCCGCGCCACGGCGCGGGTGAGGGCGGGGCGCACGATCAGCGCCTGCGCTCGTACCAGCGTTGCGACGCATTGACGATGCGGACCACCGACAGCATCACCGGTACCTCGATCAGCACGCCGACCACCGTCGCCAGTGCTGCACCGGAATGCACGCCGAACAGGCCCACCGCGGTCGCCACGGCCAGTTCGAAGAAGTTGCTGGCGCCGATCAGCGCCGACGGACCGGCCACGCAATGGGCAACGCCCAGCTGCCGGTTCAACAGGTAGGCCAGCCCTGCGTTGAAGTACACCTGGATCAGGATCGGCACCGCGATCAGCGCGATGACCAGCGGCTGCTGCACGATCTGGCGGCCCTGGAAGCCGAACAACAGCAGCAGGGTCAGCAGCAGCGCGGCCAGCGACAGCGGGCCGAGCGCGCGCAGCACGGCCTGCAGGCCGTCCTGGCCACGACGCGCCAGCAGCATGCGGCGCAGCACTGAGGCAGCGATCACCGGCGCGATGATGTACAGGCCCACCGACAGGATCAGCGTATTCCACGGCACGCTGATGGCCGACAGGCCCAGCAGCAACGCCACCACCGGCGCATAGGCCACCACCATGATCGCGTCGTTCAGCGCCACCTGGCTCAGCGTGAAGTTGGCATCGCCGCGGCACAGGTTGCTCCACACGAACACCATCGCCGTGCACGGCGCTGCCGCCAACAGGATCAGGCCGGCGATGTAGCTGTCGACCTCCCCGGGCGGTAGCCAGCCGGCGAAGGCATGGCGCAGGAACAGCCAGCCCAGCAGCGCCATCGAGAACGGCTTGACTGCCCAGTTGATGAACAGCGTCACGCCGATGCCCTTCCAGTGCTGGCCGACCTGGCGCATCGCGCCGAAGTCGACCTTCAGCAGCATCGGGATGATCATCAGCCAGATCAGCACCGCCATCGGCAGGTTGACCCTGGCCACTTCGGTGCGCGCCAGCGCGGCAAATGCAGCGGGCAGGAAATGGCCCAGTGCGGTGCCCGCCGCGATGCACAATGCGACCCACAAGGTGAGGTGGCGTTCGA
This sequence comes from Stenotrophomonas sp. CS3K5, assembly GCF_059515225.1. NCBI lineage: Bacteria > Pseudomonadati > Pseudomonadota > Gammaproteobacteria > Lysobacterales > Lysobacteraceae > Stenotrophomonas > Stenotrophomonas sp. CS3K5. The sequence continues at coordinate 271,163 of NZ_JCAKRX010000001.1, read as the reverse complement.
AGCGCCCCATCGGAGCGGGACGGCTCATGCGTGCGGGTCTGCGGGCTGCACGAAACCGATCTGGTCCAGGGTGTGTTTCAGTTCACCACGGTCGTTCCAGGTGGCAGCCGGCAGGGCCAGCAAGGCGAGTAGCCGGGCCTTCACGATGGCATGGGCCTGGGCAAACGCCTGCGCTTTGTCGGCGTCGCTGCCTTCGACTGCGGCCGGATCCGGCAGGCCCCAGTGCGTGCGCAGGAAATCGCCGAACACCACCGGGCAGGTTTCCGCCGCAGCGGCGTCGCAGACGGTGATCACCAGGTCCATGGGTGCGGCGTGGGCGAACACGTCCCAGGATTTGCTGTGCAGCCCGGCGGTGGCGATGCCGTCGACCTGCAGCTGGGCGATGGCGAACGGATTGACCTGGCCGGTCGGCTGGCTGCCGGCACTGAAGACCTCGAAGCGATGCCCGGCCCAGGCCCGCAGGGTGGCTTCGGCGAGCACGCTGCGGGCGGAATTGCCGGTACACAGGAACAGCACGCGCAGGGGGTTCACAAGGAGATCTCCGTTCAGCAGGCGCAGTCGGGCGCGTTGGGGCTGCAGCCCGGCGCGGGTGAGCCGGCACAGCAGTTGTGGGTGAGGTAATCGATCAGGCCGGTCATGGCGTTGAAGTTGGCGCGGTAGCAGACGTTGCGGCCCTGGCTCTGGCTTTCCACCAGGCCGGCCTGCAGCAGTTCCTTCAGGTGGAAACTCAGCGTGGCCGGTGGCACCTGCAGGATCGAGGCGATGTCGCCGGCCATGCGCCCAGCGGGCCCGGCTTCGACCAGCAGGCGGAAGGCGGCCAGGCGGGTGGCGTGGCCGAGGGCGGTGAGGGCTGCGATTGCATTCTTTGTTTCCATATTTCTAGAATAATCGAATGAACAAGCCGATCTCAAGTACCGCACTGCCGAATCTGCTCGAAGCTGCCCTTCCGCCGCCCGATCCCGCTCTGCTGGCCGCCGGCGATGCCGGGCCTCCCAGGATCCTGCTGCTGTATGGCTCGCTGCGGCCAGAATCGTTCAGCCGCAAGCTGGCACTGGAGGCCGAGCGCGTGCTGCGCCATCTCGGCTGCCAGACGCGGGTGTTCGACCCGCACGGGTTGCCGATGCTGGACAGCACCGACAAGCACCACCCGGAGGTGCAGCGCCTGCGTGCGTGGTCGCTGTGGGCGGAGGGCCACGTGTGGATCAGTCCGGAACGCCACGGCACGGTGACCGGCGTGTTCAAGAACCAGATCGACTGGTTGCCGCTGGAGGACGGCGGGATGCGTCCTACCCAGGGCAGGACGCTGGCGGTGATGCAGGTCAGCGGGGGCTCGCAGTCGTTCAACACCGTCAACACGCTGCGTGTACTGGGGCGCTGGATGCGCATGCTGACCATTCCCAACCAGTCCTCGGTGGCCAAGGCCTGGCAGGAGTTTGACGAAGACGGACGGATGAAACCCTCCGCGTTCTATGACCGGGTGGTGGATGTGATGGAGGAGCTGGTCAAATTCACCCTGCTGACACGCGGTCGGTCGGATTACCTGGTGGATCGCTACAGCGAACGCAAGGGCAATCAGCAGGCGGCCGTGCTCGCCAGCGCTTCGGGAGCGGATGCAGCGAAGTAGTTCTACTGCGTCCGATGCCACGTTGATCCCGAATTGACGCAAAGCTGTCAGACTCGCTGCAGGCCGCCCGCCAGGGCCGTAGTGGAACGTGCGATCACGCAGAGGGGTCGTCAATGCCTTACTTCACCGACTCGACGGAAGTGGCGGTCGAAGGCATTGGCGCGGCCCGGCGCATCGGCTGGATGCGCTTCGTCGGCAACGGGCTGGGTGCGGTTCCCATCGCCTCGATCATCCTCGAGCGCCAGGATGGCGCGCTGGCCTGGGTCCTGCTGCTGCTCAACGCGTTGGCCTGGCCGGCGCTGGCGCTGCTGCTGACCCATCGTTCGCGCCAGCCCGCGGTGGTCCAGTTCCGCTGCATGGTGGCCGATTCCCTCTTCGGCGGCGGCTGGATCGCTTTCATGGGCCTCAGTGCGGTACCCAGTGCACTGTTCGCCGCGTTGCTGGTGGCCGACAAGATCGCCGCCGGCGGCGTGCGCCTGGCACTGCGCGCAACGCTGGCGCTGGTGCTGGGTTTCGCGCTTACCTGGTGGGCGCTGGGGTTCCCGTATCAACCGGTGTCGTCGCAGCGCACGATCGTGCTCAGCGTGCCCTTCCTGTTTGTCTACGGCATCGGGCTCAGCATCCTCAGCTGGCAGCTGGCGCGCCGGGTGAAATCACAGAACCGGCAGCTGCAGCGGTTGAGCCGGATGGATCCGCTGGTTGAACTGGCCAACCGTGGTTTCCTGATCGTGCGCGCGCAGCAGGCGCTGGACCGCGCACAGGGGCAGGGGCGCTTCGCCTGCCTGTTGATGCTGGACGTGGACGATTTCAAGCACATCAACGATTCCCATGGCCACCGCGCCGGGGATGAAGTACTGCGCCACATCGCCGCCACCCTGCGCAGCTTCGCCCGGCCCGGCGATACGCCCGCGCGGCTGGGCGGCGACGAGTTCGTGGTACTGCTGCATGACTGTGCGCCGGCAGATGCGATGCACGTAGCCGAGCGCGTCCGGCTGCGCCTGCTGGAGGTGGCCCGGCAGGCCACCCCGGGGGTCGAGTTCAGCGTCAGCATCGGCATCGCGGCCACCCCCCGGGGCGGCAGCGTGGAGGACTGGCTGGCGCTGGCCGACCGCGCCCTTTACCACGCCAAGCGGCAGGGCAAGAACACCGCCAGCTACGGCGAATGAGGCCACCTGCACCGCATCGCTACCGGTCCGTGGCTGGCCCGGTGGCGGTTCAGCCTGCACGCGGCATTGCGCCGGCAATCCTCTACCATGGGCCACCCTGCCCGGACGTACCGCCATGCAAGACGCTCTCGTTGCCCAGCCCAAGCCCCCAGTTGCACGGATCGCGGCCTGGTTGATGATGCTGCTGGGCATGTGGCTGGCGCTGAAACTGGGGCTGGTGGTGACGCTGTTGTCGGGCCTGCTGGTGTTCCAGCTGACCCATGTGCTGGCCTCCACGGTGGAGGGCCGGCTGCCACCGGGACGGGCGCGGGCGATCGCGGTGATCCTGCTGTCCGCCGTGATCATCAGTGCATTGGTCCTGGCCGGGATCGGCATCGCCTCGTTCTTCCGCACCGAGACCGGTGGCCCGGACGCGCTGCTGGGGCACCTGATGGAGATCCTCAACAGTTCGCGCCACCAGGTACCGGCACTGTTGCAGCCCTATATTCCCGAAGACATGCCGGCATTGCGTGCGGCGCTCAATGAGTGGGCGGCCGAACACCAGCGCCAGCTGGGTGTGGCCGGCACCTCGGCGGTGCAGGTGGGCGTGCGCATCCTGATCGGCATGGTGCTCGGCGCCATGATCGCGCTGTACGACGAGCTGCCGCTGCCGAAGATGGGGCCGCTGGCGCAGGAACTGATCGGCCGTACCAGCCGCCTGGCCACCGCGTTCCGCCAGGTGGTGTTCGCGCAGGTCAAGATCTCGCTGCTCAACACGGTGTTCACCGGCATTTTCCTGCTGGGCGTGCTGCCGCTGTTCGGCGTGCACCTGCCGCTGTCCAAGACCCTGGTGCTGATCACCTTCCTGGCCGGCCTGCTGCCGGTGGTGGGCAACCTCATCTCCAACACCGTCATCACCATCGTCGCGCTGTCGGTCTCGTTCTATGTGGCAGTGGCCGCGCTGCTGTACCTGATCGTGATCCACAAGCTGGAGTACTTCCTCAACGCACGCATCGTCGGTGGCGAGATCCAGGCCCGTGCCTGGGAGCTGCTGCTGGCGATGCTGGTGATGGAAGCGGCGTTCGGCCTGCCGGGCCTGGTCGCCGCGCCGGTGTTCTATGCCTACATCAAGCGCGAACTGGTGGATCAGCGCTGGATCTGATCCGCTGTGACGTGGTCCGGCTGATCCACTGATCCACATGCAGGGGGCTACATCGATGGGTCGCGGGGCATCGCCAATCAGTCTGCAGACATGGCTCTGGATACTGGGCGGCCTGTTCGTGCTGTGCACGCTGCCATTGATGGCCATCGCGCTGGTGCAGGGGACGCAGCGCTTCGTTGAAGCCGAGACCAACCTGGTCAGCCTGCGCCAGCTGCGCCAGACCTTCGAGCTGGCCAATCTGATCTCGGCCGAGCGTGGCCCGGCCAACAGCCTGCTCGGCGCAGACCCGGCCGACGCAGGCACGCACGCGCGATTGGCCGCGCAGCTGGCGGCGGCACGGCAACGGGTGGATGCCGCGCTGCTGCAGCTCGATGCGGTCTTCGGGGCCGACCCTGGGGAGGTGGATGGCCAGGGCATGCTGGCCGATGCACGGCGCCGGCTGTCCTCGGCGCGCGCTGCGGTGGACCAGATCGTGGCACGACCACCCGATGCGCGGCGGGTGGAAGAGGTGGAGCGTGCGATCAACAGCATGTTCGCCGTGGTCGATCGTCTGCACCTGCTGACCTCGGCACAGATCAACGCGCTGGTGCGCGCCGACCGCGAGGCTGCCATCCCGGCGATGCAGGGCCAAGTGCTGATCGACCTGCGCGAACACGGTGGCCGGCTGGCCTCCAACGTGATGGCGCCGGTGGCGGTACCCGGCGCGTGGCGCGATGAGCAGGTGCGTGCCGCGTTGCAGACCGAAGGCCGCCTGCTCGAGCTGTGGCATCTGGCAGGCAGCCATGAGTCGGTGTTCCGCAGCGACCCGACGCTGTCCTGGCATTGGGACATGGCGCGACGGCAGTTTTTCGGCGAGTCGCTGCCGATGATCGAGCAGCTGATCGAGGAGGGGCGGCGCGGCCGACCACCGCCGTGGACCGCGGCCGAGTTCACCACGCGCTACGTACCGACGCTGCGTTCGCTGGAGGAACTGCGCGACGGCTATCTGCGGGTGTCGATCGATCGCTTCGAGCACGCCCGCAACCGCGAGGTGACACGGCTGGGGGTGCTGGTCGCCACCGCGCTGGGCACGCTGCTGGTGTTGGGCGGCGCCCTGCGCATCGCCCATCGGCAGATCCTGCGCCCGCTGCTGCAGGCGCAGAAGCAGGTGATCCAGATTGCCTCGGATACGCCCGGTCCGGAGCAGCACGCCACCCATCCACTGGCCGAGATGCAGCGCCTGTTCGATGCCATCGAAGTGCTGCGCGGGAGCTCGCGTGAACGCTCGGCGCTGACCAGTGAACTGCGCCAGCTGGCCGGCACCGATGAACTGACCGGGCTGTTGAACCGGCGCGCGCTGGAAGAAAGGGTGCAGCAGCGCCATGCCGAAGGAGGCGTGGACGCCGTAGTGATCCTGCTGGACGTGGACCGCTTCAAGGCCATCAACGATGGCCATGGCCACGATGCCGGCGACGCGGTGCTGGTACAGGTGGCCCGATTGCTGCAGCGTCATCTGCGCCGCAGCGACAGCATTGCCCGCTACGGCGGCGAGGAATTCCTGGTGCTGCTGGCCGACGGTGACCTGGCCGCCGGCCGGCAGCTGGCCGAATCGCTGCGCGTGGCCCTGCGCCAGCTCGATATTGCGGTGGCCGGTGATGACGTGCTGCGGGTGACCGCCAGCTTTGGCGTTGCGCAGGGCGGTACCGATGCGCTGGGCTGGCGGGCCCTGCTGCGCGCTGCCGACGCGGCGATGTACCAGGCCAAGGCGCAGGGCCGTGATCGGGTGCGGGTGGCCGGTGGACGTGGTGGACGTGGTGGACGCTGAGGGCGGCGTTCATCGCCGGCGCACGCGCCGGCCCCTAGACTGGCCGCCCCGGACGTTGCAGGAGCTGGACATGATCATGCGCCCCCTCGTGGCAGCCATGCTGCTGGCCGGCGTGCTGGCTGGCTGCAGCACACCCTCGCAGACGTCGGCCGATGAGCCGCACCCGCCCACCCTGGGCGCCGGCCTGAGCCCGGTTCCGGCCTTCACCGGCGGCGGTGCCGGCTGGCGCATCGAGATCGCGTCCACCGGCAAGGGCAACCACGATGCCAGCCTCAGCGCAGATGGCCGCACCCATACCGGCATGCTGCGCTATCTGGGCCAACCCGCCGATGCACCCAGTACGCTGATCGTGCTCAACGGTGAGCTGGGCAGGCAGCCGGCCATCGTCGAGATCAAGCGCGAGCCGTGCCGCAATGCCGAGGGCGTGGATACACAGGCCAGCGTGCAGGTGACGATGGAAGGGCAACCGCAGCGCCGCGGCTGCGGCCACCTGGCGGTGTACTGAGCCGGCATGGGCCATGCTTGAAATCCCCACCCTGCACACCGCACGCCTACGGCTGCGCCCGCAACGACTGGACGACTTCGGCGTCTATGCCGCGTTCCTGGCCTCGCCGCGTGCACGCGGCATGGGCGGTCCGTTTGGCGAAGTGGCGGCCTGGGGCCAGTTCTGCCATGACCTGGCCAGCTGGCACCTGTTCGGCCACGGCGCGCTGATGATCGAGCGTAGCGACAGTGGCGCCTGCATCGGCCAGGTCGGCATCAATCACGGCCCGCTGTTCCCGGAAAAGGAACTGGGCTGGTTGCTGTACGACGGCCACGAAGGCCAGGGCTTTGCCACCGAAGCGGCCGGCGCGCTGCGCGACTGGGCATTCGTGGTGGTGCAGCTGCCGACCCTGGTCAGCTACATGGCGCCGGACAATGTCGCCTCGCAGGCAGTGGCAACGCGCCTGGGCGGCGTGCTCGATGCGCAGGCCACGCGCAGCGACGCGCAGGATCTGGTGTACCGCTACCCCGCGGGGTAGCGCCGGCCGCTGGCCGGCATCATCACGTGAGCCGCCCTCCCGTGCTGCAGGTACCATGTCGGAGGGAATGCCTTCGATTCAGTTTTTCACGCCGGTTGTGATATATCGTTTATCGATAAATCCACCCCGGGGCGGCGAGGCCACCCCAATGCCGGAGGCCGCTTGACCGCTCGTCCCGCCCGCGCCACTGCCGCGCGAGGCTTGTTCACCCTGGCCCTGGCCGCCGTACAGGCGGTCCGCGCGATGTGCTGGCTGGGCATCCTGGCCGCCCTGCTGGCCGTGCCGCTGGTCGCCCATGATCGTCGCTGGCTGCTCGACAGCGTGCATGACACCGCTGCGGCGGCCGCGCACGGCAGCGACCTGTTCCTGCATTTCTGCCTGGGGTTGGGCGCGATCATTGCGCTGCTGGTGCTGTGCCTGCTGTTCCTGCGTCACCTGCTGCGGCTGCTGAAGTCGGCCGCGCGTGAGCGTCCGTTCACCCACGCCAATGCGCAGCGCCTGCAGCGCATGGCCTGGCTGATGCTGGCCATGGAACTGCTGTCGATCCTGATCGGGGTCTACGCGGCCTGGATGGGGCCGGACTTCACCTGGATGGAAGTCGGCGGCGGCATGTCGATCACCGGCCTGGTGGCGGTACTGATGCTGTTCGTGCTGGCGCGGGTGTTTGCCGCGGGCGCGGCGATGCGTGACGACCTGGACGGTGTGATCTGATGGGCGCGCGCTGATGGCGATCATCATCACCCTGGACCGCATGCTGCAGGAGCGAGGCATGACCCTGTCCGAGCTGGCGGCGCGCATCGATATCACTCTGGCGAACCTGTCGATCCTGAAGACCGGCAAGGCGCGCGCCATCCGCTTTTCCACCCTGGATGCCATCTGCCGGGAGCTGCAATGCACGCCCGGCGACCTGCTCGGGCACGACCCGGCGCAGGTGCAGGATGGTGACTGAGTGGCTTTCCCTTTTTTCTCCCCACTGACGAAACGGACCTGAAATGGAATGGTTGGCTGACCCCTCGATCTGGATGGGCCTTGCAACCCTGGTCGTGCTGGAGATCGTGCTCGGCATCGACAACCTGGTGTTCATCGCGATCCTGGCCGACAAGCTGCCGCCGCACCAGCGCGACCGCGCGCGGGTAATCGGCCTGGCACTGGCGTTGCTGATGCGGCTGGTGCTGCTGGCCGCGCTGGCCTGGATCATGAAGCTGACCGAACCGCTGCTCACGCTGTTCGACCACAGTTTCTCCGGGCGTGACCTGATCCTGCTGGGCGGCGGCCTGTTCCTGCTGTTCAAGGGCACGATGGAGCTGCACGAACGGCTGGAAGGCCGCGAGCACCATGAAGACGGCAAGAAGGTCTATGCCAGTTTTGCGATGGTGGTGGCGCAGATCGTCGTGCTCGATGCGGTGTTCTCGCTGGACTCGGTGATCACCGCGGTCGGCATGGTCGACAACCTGGGCGTGATGTACGCCGCAGTGACCATCGCGATGGCATTGATGCTGGTGGCCAGCAAGCCGCTGACCCGCTTCGTCAACAAGCATCCTACGGTGGTGGTGCTGTGCCTGGGCTTCCTGCTGATGATCGGTTTCAGCCTGGTGGCCGAGGGCCTGGGCTACAAGATCCCGAAGGGCTATCTGTATGCGGCCATCGCCTTCTCGATCCTGGTCGAGGCGTTCAACCAGTGGGTGCGCTTCAACCGCGAGCGCAACGAGCGCCGCCAGCCGTTCCGCCAGCGCACCGCCGATGCGGTGCTGAGGATGCTCGGCGCGCGCCCGGCCAATGGCCACGACGATGCCGGCGAGGAGTCGCATGAGGATGCCGAAGAGCGCCTGCAGCCGGCCGAGCACGAGATGATCCGCAGCGTGCTGGGCCTGGCCGACCGGCCGGTATCGAGCGTGATGACCGTGCGCGCTGACGTGCAGTGGATCGACCTGGCGCGTGGCCAGGACGATGTGGTTGCACGCCTGGTGGCCTCGCCGCATACCCGCCTGCTGGTGGGTGATGGCGATCTGGACAGCCTGCGTGGCGTGGTGCAGAGCCGCGATCTGCTGGCCGACCTGCTGCAGGGCAGGTCGCTGCAGCTGGAAGGCAATCTGCGCGAACCGCAGTATGTGTTGTCCAGTGCCAGCGCGCTGCAGGCCCTGGAACTGATCCGCCAGCACCCGGTGCCGCTGGCGGTGGCGGTGGACGAGTACGGCAGCGTGGAAGGCCTGGTCACCGCCAATGACCTGCTGGCCGCCATTGCCGGTGACCTGGTTGACACCCAGGACGAGCGCTATGGCGTGGTCGCGCAGAGCGAGCAGCAGTGGGAAGCCGACGGTGCGTTGACCCTGGACGACCTGCAACGGCTGACCGGTGTGTCGTTGCCGCGCAGTGCCGACTACATGACCATCTCCGGGCTGGTGCTGGAGCAGCTGGGCCGCCTGCCGGACATCGGTGACGCGGTGGAGATCGCCGACGTGCGCATCACCGTACTGGCGATGGAGAAGCGCCGCATCGCCCGCCTGCGGGTGGAACGCCTGGCGCATTCGTAGCGTCGAGCCATGCTCGACTGCCCGTCACGTAGAGTCGAGGTTGCTTGACTGGCTTTTGAGCAGTCGAGCAGGGCTCGGCTCTACACAACGCGGCCGGCACCCTTCACCATGGCGGGCCCGCTTTCTTCACCGGATGGTTGCAGTGCTGAGTACGATCGGTTTGTTGATGGGCCTGTATGTGGCCTGGCGCCTGCTCTGGCCACTGCGCATGCACGCCTGGCTGAAGATCGTGCTGTCGCTGCTGCTGGTGGCCGTTGCCGTGCAGCTGCGCATCGTGGCTGCCTTCTGGGGCACGATGGCGTCACCGGAGATTCCGAAGCTGGCCATCGCCACGCTGGCCACCGGATCGACGGCGGTGCTGCTGCTGGCGTTGGCCATGCTGGTGCTGGATGCCGGCCTGCTGCTTTCCCGCCTGCTGCGCTGGCCACGCGCCGCGTCAGCGCTTCGCGGCCCGAAGCTGCGGCCCGTAGCCGGCGTGCTGGCCCTGCTGGTCAGTGGCTATGGCATCAGCCAGGGCATGGCCGTGCCCCAGACCCGGCAGATTGAGGTGGCGATCAACGATCTGCCGCCCGCGTTCGACGGCTACCGCGTGCTGCAGCTGACCGACATCCACGCCAGCCGACTGCTGACCGGCGACTGGGTGCGCAAGGTGGTGGCCGGGAGCAACGCATTGAAGCCGGACCTGATCGTGATCACCGGCGATCTGATCGATGGCAGCGTGCACGCCCGCCGCGATGATGCGCGCCCGCTGGCCGATCTGCGCGCACCCGACGGCGTCATTGCCATCACCGGCAACCACGAGTACTACGCGCAGTACCAGGACTGGATGCAGGCGTTCCGCGCGCTGCACATGCAGGTGCTGGAGAACAGCCATCTGCAGGTGCGCCGCGGTGACGCTGCGCTGACCATCGCCGGTGTCACCGATCCGGTGGCGGCCCGCTATGGCCTGCCGTTGCCGGATATCGATGCCGCGCTGGCAGGGGCTGATCGGTCCGCGCCGGTGATCCTGCTCGATCACCGTCCGCGCAATGCGCGCGAGGCCGCCGCCCGTGGCGTGGCGCTGCAGCTGTCCGGGCATACCCATGGTGGGCAGATCATCGGCATGGACCAGCTGGTGAAGCGGGCCAACGGGGGTTTCGTCTCCGGGCGCTACGAAGTCGATGGCATGACCTTGTACGTGAGCAACGGTGCCGGTCTTTGGGCAGGTTTCCCGGCGCGCATCGGCGTGCCGTCGGAGATCACCCTGATCACGCTGCGCCGCACGCTGTGACCTGAAGTGGGGTCAGATCCCTTTCCCACCGGGAAAGGGATCTGACCCCAAAGACCTGGAAGGAACCATGGCCCACCGGCGCGCGCTGGCGTGGCCCGGAGGAGATGCAGCGGCATGCGGCAGCCTGCGTGGAATACGACCAACGCCATGAACAGCTTGCGTTCCCGGGTGGCTACGCCAATGCACTGAAGCAACCGGCTGAGCACGATCCGACTACGGCGGATGTCGTGCTGACCATCCTCGAGGTGCGGCCATACTTCTTCCGTTCCGGATACATGTGGAAGACGCTGTTGAAGTGCGTGCAGCGGGTGCCAATGGGCGCCAAGCACCAGGCCAGGCTGCAGAAGATCCTCGTGGCCTATGCGGTGTACCGCGCCGCGCGAAGCCAGTAGGGGTCAGATCCCTTGGCCATTGGCAAAGGGATCTGACCCCGTAGTTGGTGCACCACGTCGTCACCTCGTGCGTGGCACCCTGCGGCGATGAAGGAACGCATGCAATGACGGCAGCACAGCAGCGCTCGATGTGGGTGGCCGGCCTGTCCACGGTGGTGGAGTGGTACGACTTCACCCTGTACCTGTATTTCGCCACGGTGCTGTCGCGGGTGTTCTTCGGCGGCGGCGAGCAGGCTTTGCTGGTCACCCTGGCCGGCTTCGCGGTGTCCTATCTGATGCGTCCGCTGGGCGCGCTGTGCTTCGGTCACCTCGGTGATCGCCTCGGCCGGCGCTGGATGCTGCTGGCCTCGATGGCACTGATGGCCGCGGCGATGCTCGCCACCGCACTGCTGCCGACTGCGGCGACGGCCGGTGCCACCGCCGGCGTCCTGATGCTGGTCCTGCGCTGCGTGATGGCATTCTCGGTGGGTGGCGAATACACCGGCGTGGTGGCCTACCTGCTGGAAAGCGCACCGCTGCGGCGACGGGGCCTGGTGACCTCGCTGGCCTCGGCGGCCAGTGAAGTGGGTGCGCTGCTGGCGGTGGCGATCTCCGCGCTCACGGTCGCGCTGCTGCCCACGCCGCAGCTGGACAGCTGGGGCTGGCGCATTCCGTTCTTCGTCGGCGCCGCACTGGCGCTGGTGATCCTTGTCGCACGCTCGGGCATGCACGAATCACCCGAATTCGAGCGCCAGCGCCGCGACGGCAGCATTCCGGCCACGCCGCTGCGGCATGTGCTGCGCAACCATCCCGCTGCGGTGGCGCGCACCTTCGCGATCTCCGCACTGGGCTCGATCACCTATTACGTGGGCATCACCTACGTGCCAGCGTTCCTGCATGCGCGGGGGCATGACGAGGGCGATGCGTTGTGGCTGTCGACGATCGCGGCGGTGGCGGTGATCGCGATCACCCCGCTGTGCGGCGCATTGTCGGATCGCGTCGGCCGTCGGCCGGTGCTGCTGGGGCTGACCGTGCTGGCGGCCCTGCTGCCGCTGTCGCTGTTTGCGTGGATGGCGCAGGCGACGACGCTGGGCATCGTGCTGGCCGCAGTGCTGCTGGCCTGCGTGGCCGGTGGCGTGAGTGCGGTGGCGGCCCCGGCCAGCGCCGAACAGTTCCCGGGCGAAGGCCGGGTCAGCGGGTTGGCACTGGGCGTGACCATGGCCACCGCGGTGTTCGGCGGCGCCACACCGTGGCTGGCGCAATGGTGGGTGGAACGCAGCGGCTGGGCGGCGGCGCCGGGCGCGATGATCGCGCTGGTGGCGGTGCTGGTGCTGCCCGTGCTGTGGACCCTGCCCGAGACGGCCCCGGGCAGGGTCAAGCGCTAGCCGATCAGACCTTCAGGGTCTGCTCGATGTCGGCCAGTACCGCGGCCGCATCCACGCCGATGGCGATGGACTGCAGCACGTGGCCATCCCACACGCTGGGGCCGAAACCCATGCCTTCCGGCTTGGGAATGGTCATGCCGCGGGCAACGCCGTCAGTGGCCACGCGCACGCTGGCGCGCTCGAACTGGAACAGTTCCGGGCGGGTCAGCGCGATGCAGGCGCAGCAGTCGTGCACCACCATGCCCTTGTGGCCCGCCTGCAGGTAGAAGTCCACGTAGTCCTGCGACAACGCCCGCACCAGCTCGGCATCGGCGCCGCCGAGGGCAGCCAGCGTGTCCAGGCCATCGCGGTTCATTTCCACGCGGGTGGTCACGTCCAGGCCGATCGCGGTGACCGGCCAGTCGGTGGTGAACACCACGTCGGCCGCTTCGGCGTCGCCCCAGATGTTGGCCTCGGCGGCCGGAGTGATGTTGCCGTTGACGTGGAAGGCGCCGCCCATGAGCACCACGCCGCGCACCAGGCCGGCGATGTCCGGGGCCTGCTGCAGGGCCAGGGCCAGGTTGGTCATGCGGCCGACCGCGACCAGGGTCACTTCGCCCGGGTGGGCACGGACCAGATCGATGATCAGCTGATGCGCCGGGCGGGCGTCGGCGGCCACATCCAGCTGTGCCGGCACCGGGTGGTTGCCCAGGCCGTTGTGGCCGTGGATGTGCACCGGCCAGGCCTCCGGGGTGGCTTCCGGTTGCAGCGGGCCAGCGGCGCCGCGCGCGACCGGGGCGGCAAAGCCCCATGCCTGCTTCAGGTACAGCGCATTGTGGGTGGTCGACTCCACCGAGGCGTTGCCGAAGGTGGTGGTGACGCCGATCAGGTCGATCTGGGCGTGCTTGTGCAGGTACAGCAGGGCCAGGGCGTCGTCGACGCCCGGGTCGGTATCGAAAATGACTTTCAGCATGTTGTTGTTCTTCTTCTTCCGTGTGGTGCGGGGTGCGCCGACGGCCCGCAGGCAGGCTGGCGCGCACTACATTGTCCCATCTTCATGACAGGCACGGCCATTGCCGGGGCCGCAGGCCATAATGCCGCGTCCAGGCCCGGAGTCTGCCGCATGCTGATCGTGACCCTTCTGCTGGCCCTGCTGGTGCTGGGCCTGAACGCAGTAGCCACGGTGGTGATCGTCCAGCGCGAGGGCCTGTCGGCAGGGGGCCGGGCGGTGCAGCTGCTGCTGGTCTGGCTGCTGCCGCTGGTCGGCGCGATCGTGTGTATGGCGGTGGCCACGGCCGATGGCTCGGGTGGCCGCAGGGAGGGGTGAGGGCGGCGTAGCGTCGAGCTTGCTCGACGGCCCGTACAAAAGCAGTCGAGCAAGCTCGACGCTACAGAAGCGGTGACAGCGGTGACGGCGGCGGTTGAAGGGACGTTCCCGGGTGCATACCCGCACGTCCCGGTAGCGCCGGCCGCTGGCCGGCAACCTCACCCGCTCAGCCGCCGCCTTCGGTGGGTAGCGGCGCCGGCACGTTCAACAGGCCGCCGGCGGCCACATAGGCGGCCAGCGCCTGGCCCTGGCTGAGCAGGTGGCGTTCCATGGTGCGTTCGGCCGCAGCGGCATCGCGCCTGCGGAAGCACTCCATCAGCTCGCGGTGTTCGGCCAGCGACTGCGCGGTGCGCCCCGGGGTCAGCAGCTGGCGGCCACGGTGCATCTTCAGGATGCGGTGCAGGTCGTGGGTGATGCGGATCAGCCACGGATTGCCGGCGTAGTGCTGCACGGTCTCGTGGATGAGGTAGTTGTTGCGGTAGTACTCGGCGATGTTGCCCTCGGCGGCGGCCGTCTCCATCGCCGCGTGCAGGTTTTCCAGCTGCTGCACGCCGGCATCGTCGATATGCCTGACCGCCTCATGCGCGCAGCGGCCTTCCAGCATCGCCATCACCGGGAACAGCTGGTTGAGGTCTTCCAGGGTGAGCCGGGTGACCCGCGCGCCACGACCCGCATCGATCTGCACCAGCCCTTCGGCGGCCAGCAGCTTCAATGCCTCGCGCAGCGGGGTGCGGCTGATGCCCAGTTCTTCGCACAGCGCGGGTTCGTCGATCCACTCGCCCGGCGGCAGCCGGTAATCGTAGATGCGCTCGCGCACATGCTCGGCCACCTCTTCGTACAGAGGCGCGCGCTTCTTCGGTGACCGCGGGGCAGGGGCAATGGCCATGGAGGAAGTGTACCGCCAGGTAGTGCCGGCCGCTGGCCGGCAACCCATGATCGCTGGATGGCTTCATGAGATTGCCGGCCAGCGGCCGGCACTACCGTTGGGTGGTTACATCCAGCCCGGCACCACGAACACCAGCCAGGCCAGCAGCGGGCCGAACGCCACCACCAGGCCGCTGTAGACCAGGAAGCGGCGGAACAGCGTTTCGCGCTCTTCCTTCGCTGCCGAGGCCACCACCAGCGCGCCGTTGGTCGAGAACGGGCTGACATCGACGATGGTGGATGACACCGCCAGCGCGCAGATCACGCCGGCCGCGCCCAGATGGCCCTGCATCAGGAACGGCACCGCCAGCGGAATGGTCGCGCCCAGCACCGCCGCCGACGAAGCGAAGGCGGACACGATGCCGCCGACATAGCAGACCAGCAGCGCACCCAGCAGCGGAATGCCGATGCTGGAAACACCGTGGCCGATGAAGTCCACCGCGCCGGCATGTTCCAGCACGCCGATGTAGGTCACCACGCCGCAGATCAGCAGCACGGTGGACCAGCTGATGCCATCGACCGCGCCCTTCTGGCTCTGCGGTGACAGCAGCGCCAGCGCCACGGCCACGGTGATCGAGACCAGGCCGACGTTGAGGTTGTAGATCAGCGCGGCCACGCCCAGGCCCAGCAGGCCGATCAGGGTAAACAGGCGTTCGCGGGTGAAGCCGACTGCCTCCAGCGCCTCCGGATCGTTGCTGAGCGTGCCGCCACCGGCGGCGACCAGCGCGCCATGCCCTTCAATGGCGAACTGCCGCGACGACGCCTGCGGGCCACCGGCCATCGCAAGCCCGGCGTTGCCAACCGTGCCGGCCAGCGTGATCGAGCCGCGGCGCAGCAGCGCGATGCCACCGAAGGCGACGAAGCAGATGATGGCCATCATGAAGTTGAAACCAAGGCTGGTCAGAAACACCGCCATCTCGGTCACCTCCAGCCCGGCTTTCTGCACGACCCCATTGGTGATGCTGCCGTACACGCTGATCGGCGAAAAGCCGCCGGCCTGTGCGCCATGGATCACCAGCAGGCCCATCATCAGCGGGTTGATGTTGTACTGCTTGGCGAAGCGCAGCGCGACCGGACCGATGATCGCCACTGCGGCCGGGCCAAGCGCACCGAACGCGGTGAGTACCGCAGTGACCACGAACATCACCCAGGGGATGGCGACGATGTGGCCGCGCACCGCGCGTACCGCCCAGTGCACCAGCAGGTCGATGGTGCCGTTCTTCTGCGCGATGGCGAACAGGTAGGTGATGCCGACCAGGGTCAGGAACAGGTCGCCCGGGAACCCGGCCAGCACCTCCTTGCCGTCCATGCCGACCCAGACACCGCCGATGATGAACGCCAGCGCGAAGGCCACCGCACCCATGTTGATCGGCAGAGCGGTTGCGACGATGAACATGACCACCAGACCGATGATCGTTGCGAGTTGTGGACTCATGCGCCCTCCCAGACACGTGGCTCACGTACAGCACGGATGGAGACCCGCCATCCCGGGGTAAGGCGACGTATTGCGTGTTGCGTGATACGTACTGCTCGAACCCGTTACCGCAGCCGCTCCAGCGCGCTGCGGGCCCATGCCGCGGCGCCTTCCAGGCTCTGGAACTCTTCCACCGCGCGCATCTCGCAGCACGGATAGGACAGCGCGACCATGCGCGCCAGTGCGTTGCCCGGGCCCAGCTGCAGGAACACCCGCGCGCCGCGCTCGAAGGCCTGGCGCATCACCTGCGCCCATTCGATGGTCTGCGCCAACTGTGCCGACAGGGTGTGCACGGTCGCCGCACGGTCACGCACGGGGCGTGCATCGATACCGGCCAGCAGCGGCAGGCGCGGGGCCTGCAGCGGGGCAGCATCGAGTGCGGCGGCAAATGGTGCGACCGCTGCCGCCAGCAGCGGTGTGTGTGCGGGAACATGCACCGGCAGCACGCGGACTTCGGCGCCCTGTGCGCGTGCCGCGTCGGCCAGTGCGTGCAGGGACACCTGCGCACCGCCAACGATGAAATGATCATGGCCATTGGCAATCGCCACGAAGGTGCCGTGCGCATCGCAGAGCGCGTGCAGTGCACTGCGATCCAGCCCGAGCACCGCCTGCAGTCCGGCATCGGCGGGGCCGGTGGCGTCCATCAGCTGCGCGCGCCGGGCGGCCAGCGCCAGGCAGGTGTCCGCATTGAAGGTGCCGGCGACGGCATGCGCGGCCAGTTCACCGATGCTGTAGCCGGCCACCAGCACCGGCGCAGGCAGCGCTTCGCGTAGTCCCCGCCAGTGCGCGAGGGTGGCCGCACACAGCAATGGCTGCGCCAGCGCGTTGTCGAAGCGCGATTCACCAGCGGCCGCC
This sequence comes from Stenotrophomonas sp. CS3K5, assembly GCF_059515225.1. Taxonomy (NCBI): domain Bacteria; kingdom Pseudomonadati; phylum Pseudomonadota; class Gammaproteobacteria; order Lysobacterales; family Lysobacteraceae; genus Stenotrophomonas; species Stenotrophomonas sp. CS3K5. The sequence continues at coordinate 254,290 of NZ_JCAKRX010000001.1, read as the reverse complement.
GTGAACACGTCGCGTCCAAGCACTGCGCTGGCAATCTCCAGTACGTCGCGCGCGGCAGGCAGATCGCGCACGCGCTCGAACATCGCCGCATGCTGCGCGCCTTGCCCGGGACAGAGCAGAGCCAGGCTCATGCGGCCTCCTGCTGCAGCAGGAACCAGCTGCAGGCGAGCAGGTCGGCACTGCCGCCAGGGCTGAGGCGGCGCGCGACGAAGCGTTCACCGATGCCGTGCAGGCGCACTTGCCAGCCCGGTGCGAAGGCACCGCCACTTTCCAGAAAACCGCGCGCCTGCTGCTGAGCCCAGAGCAGGCCGTCGATGCCGCCACGGTACAGCAGGTTGAGGTCGTCGATGTGCGCAACCAGCTGCATCAGGGTCTGGCACAGTGCCGCGTCGCGCGGCAGGCCTGCGCTCAGGGCATGGCGCAGGGTGGGTACCGCCAGTTCGCGCAGCAACGGGTACCCGGCCGCCGCCTGTTCGCGCACGCCCGGAACGCCATGCTGCACTCGTGCACGCTGCCCCGGGCTCTGCGCATCCAGTGGAGCACGGGCGAAATCGTCGGCCCAGTGCTGTACGCCCAGGCACACCTGTGCGGCAGGCACGCTGTGGGCGTGCTGGCGCCGGCAGCGTGCGGCGGCGGCCACCAGCAGGCCGAGGCTGAAGATTGCACCGCGATGGGTGTTGATACCCCCGGTGGCGCGCAGCATCGCAGTTTCGGCAGCGAGGCCGTGCGCGCGCAGCCGCGCGAACGGTGCGTCGGCAGCACCGGCGTGTGCCATCGCGGTGAAGTAGTGGCGCAGCGCAAACAGGCTGCGCAGGAACGTGCCGGCATCCATGTCGTCATGGCTGCCTGCATCAAACGGCGTGACCAGCCCCGGTTTGGGGGCCAGTGCCAGTTCGGCATGCAGGCTGGCGATGGCCAGGCGCCCCAGGCGCGCGCTGTCGAACGCACGTTCACCGGGCAGACGGAGCTGCACGACGGCGCTCACGCCGCGACTCCGGTAGCCATGAACACGTGCTCGCGGCTTTCCAGCGCGGCGCCATCCAGGCGCTTCACCAGCACCTGGCGGCTGTCGCCGGCATATTCACGCCAGTTCACCGCGCCGCCATCAGGCAGGCTCAGTTCGCCATCGACGCGACGGCCGTGCTCGTGCTCCCAGGCATTCAGATGTGCGACAAGTGCGTCGGCCTGGGTGCGGGTCTGCACCTGCCACAACAGATCGATGTCCGAGCGTGGATGCACATACGGCAATCGGCTCAGATGCTGCCAGGCAAAGGCACCGAACACGCGTGCCGGTGCGATGCGCGCCAGGGTGTGCAGCGCCTGCTGCCAGTCGGTCGGGACGCCGGCGGTGAGCACCGCGTCCAGAGTCGGCGGCAGTTGCAGGCGCTGTACATCCTGTAGCGGTACGCGCAGGGCGAGCCGCAGTTTGCCTTCGTTCGGCGGCAGCGGTACGCCCAGGCGCAGGCGCGGGTCGGGATCATCCACGGCACGACGCGCCACCATCGCCGGCAGGCCCTGCGCGAACCAGGCCGCGAGGCGTGGTTCCTGTGCAGCCACGTCGGCGCGCCAGTCGGCGTGAGCCGACAGCCAGATCAGCGTGTGGCGGGCGGGCCGCTCAGGCATCGCCGCGGGCCACAGCATCGGCAACAACCGCCGCCAGCGCACGACCGCCACGCTGTACACCCAGCGCCGCGCGCACGTCGCCTTCGCTGGGCGTGCGCAAGGCCTGCAGCAGATGCTGGGCCAGGTCGCCTTCCCACAGCGATTCCACGGCCCCCATGGCCACGTAGTTGGCCACGCCCGGTGCGAATACCGGTGAGCTCTGGCTGAGCGCCTGCAGCGCTTCCAGCGGCTGCTTGGTCACCCGCGCCATCGCGCGCAGGTCCATCACCCGCACCTGTGCGTCGGGCAGGGCATGGATGTGGTCGGCCATCAGGCCGAAGGACAGGAAGCCGCCACTGACCGATTCGCCATAGACCAGGGTGACCAGCCGCGCGCCACGGCGGCGCGCAAGATCGATGCTCTGCGCGAGGTGGGCGAAGTAGCCGTTGATGCCCAGCAGTTCATCGCGGCGCGCCAGGCGCTGGCCCGCGGTGTCGGCCAGCATCACGATCGGCCGCTGTGGATGCGCGGCGGTGCTGGCCAGCACCGATTCGGCCAGCGCCAATGCATGATCGACACCGACCTCGATGCGGTCGGTGGTGCCGATCACTGTCACCTCGCCGTCGTCGGTGGTCGCCGTGCCGGACAGCACCGAGTCACTCACCGCGATGGCATGCCCGCGCGGGAACAGGGCATCGAGCAGGGGCTGCAACGCGGCGTTCATGGCAGGCTCCGGTCGCGGGTGGCGGCAAGGAAGGCGTCGGTGTCCAGCAGCGGCAGGCGCTCGGGTTCGGCGATGCCCTGGCGGGCCCATATCTCCACGGCGTCGCGGCAATCGCCCCAGGCCTGTACGCGGGCCTTCAATGCCGCATGCCGGGCCTGTAATGCACGCAACGCACGCTCGGTGTCGCCGCTGTCGGCATCGGGGTGCAGCGCCTCGGCAGCGGCCCGGGCGAAGGCGTCGAGGGCGTCGGGCACCAGCACCTGGGCCTGGTCGATCAGATAGCGGTGCTTGCCGCCGGTCACCCGCCACACCAGCGCGCGGTCGCGCGAGTCGAATTCCTCCACGCCACGTACCGTCTCGATCACTTCCGGTCCGGACAGCGATAGCCGGCCTTCCTCGGACATGATCACCGTGCTGCAGCAACGGGCGACGATGCCCATGCCACCGAACGCACCATTGCCACTGCCGATCAGGGCGACGACCGGTATACCCGCCGCGCGCGCATCGAGCGTGGCGCGCATGATCTCGGAAATGGCGATCAGCCCGGCATTGGCTTCGTGCAGGCGTACACCACCGGTGTCGAGCAGCAGCAGCACGCCCTCCGGGTGCGTCTGCGCCGCGCGGCGCAGCAGGCCGGTCAACTTGGCACCATGCACTTCGCCGACGCCGCCGCCCATGAAGTGGCCCTGCTGCGCGGCCAGCAGCACGCGCTTGCCGCGCAGCAGCGCCTGGCCGACCACGATGCCATCGTCAAACGCGGCCGGCTGTTCGAGCTGGGCCAGGTGCGGGCTCATTATCCGCCGCGCGGGGCCGAGGAATTCGCGGAACGAACCGGCATCGACCAGCCCGGCAATGCGCTCGCGTGCATCGGCTTCGTAGTAGCTGCGGCGCTGCATGTGGCTCATGGTGTGCCCCCGGCCAGCAGGGTTTCCACCGCCTGGTCCAGGCGCAGGCTGACCACCGCCGGTGTGGCGCCGGCGTCGTTGATCGACACGCGCACGTCGCGCAGCGGGTGGCGCTGGGCGAAGTCGGCGATCACCGCCTGCCAGATGGTGCCGAAGCCGCGCGCAGCGGTGACGATGCGCACCGTCATCGCGCCGTCCAGTGCGGCCGGCTCCAGCAGGATTTCCAGATTGCCCGAGGCCAGCACGCCGACCAGCACCGCATCGCGCGCGAACTGCACCGGGGTGCGGCCTTCGAATCGATAGTCGAGGGTTTCCATGCTCGGTCCCTTACCAGTTGCGGAAGCGCTTGGGCGGGTCGTACAGCCCGCCGGACCAGCGCACCAGATCCTTCACCGAGCGCGCGGCCAGCAGGTCACGGCTGGCATCGCGCACGTTGATGCCGAGGTCGTCCGGCCGCTGGATCACGCCACGGTCACGCAGGTTTTCCACCATCGCGCGGTCCCGGCCCATGCCGACGGCGGTGTAGCCGGCCACGCCACGGATGGCCTGTTCGCGTTCTTCCGGCGTGCGGCACAACAGCAGATTGGCGATGCCTTCTTCGGTCAGCACATGGCTGACATCGTCGCCATAGATCATCACCGGTGGCAGCGGCATGGCGGCGCGCTCGGCCAGCTCCCAGGCATCCAGGCGCTCGACGAAGGCCGGCGCCATGTGTTCGCGGAAGGTTTCCATCATCTGCACCACCAGCTTGCGGCCGCGTGGCATTTCGCCGGGGCGTGCCGCCTGCCGGCCAGCCTTGATCCAGGCATCGCTGGCGTGGCGGCGGCCACGTGCATCCGAACCCATGTTCGGTGCACCGCCAAAGCCGGCGATGCGGTCGCGGGTGGCGGTGGAGCTGTTGCCCTGCAGGTCGATCTGCAAGGTCGAACCGATGAACATGTCACAGGCATACAGGCCGGCGGTCTGCGAGAACGCGCGGTTGGAGCGCATCGAACCGTCGGCACCGGTGAAGAACACATCGCCACGCGCGGCGATGTACTGCTCCATGCCCAGTTCCGAACCGAACGAATGCACCGATTTGACGAAGCCCGATTCGATGGCCGGAATCAGCGCCGGATGCGGATTGAGCGCCCAGTGCTGGCAGATCTTCCCCTTCAGCCCCAGCGATTCGGCATAGGTGGGCAGCAGCAGTTCGATCGCGGCGGTATCGAAGCCGATGCCATGATTGAGGCGGTTCACGCCGTACTCGGCGTAGATGCCCTTGATCGCCATCATCGCCATCAGCACCTGGATCTCGGAGATCTGCGCCGGATCGCGGGTGAACAGCGGTTCGATGTGGTTCGGCGTTGGCGCCTGCACCACGAAGTTGACCCAGTCGGCCGGGATGTCGACGCGGGGGAGGGTGTCGAGGATCTCGTTGACCTGGGCAATGACGATTCCGCCGCCGAATGCAGTGGCTTCCACGATCACCGGGGTGTCCTCGGTGTTCGGGCCGGTGTAGAGGTTGCCGTGGCGGTCGGCAGCCTGCGCGGCCACCAGCGCTACGCGCGGGGTCAGGTCGATGAAGTAGCGGCCGAACAGTTCCAGGTAGGTGTGGATGGCCCCGATCTGGATGCGCCCTTCGGCCACCAGGTTGGCCAGCCGCACCGATTGCGGGCCGGAGAAGGAGAAGTCCAGTTTCGAGGCGATGCCGCGCTCGAACACATCCAGGTGCGAGGGCAGGGACAGCACCGACTGCACCATGTGCAGGTCATGCACGCGAACGGGGTCGAGGTCGGCGAGGGTCTGGGCGAGGAAGTCCGCCTGCTTCTGGTTGTTGCCTTCCAGGCAGACCTTGTCGCCGGGTTCGAGCAGCGCGTGCAGCAGTTCGCGCACGTCGTCGGCCGCAACCTGGTGGCCGCGCGCCCACGGCGCGGCGCGCTCCAGGCGCACCCGGCGGCTGCGTTCCAACGTATCCCAGCTCGGGTTCATCGACCGGCTTCCGATTGGCGTTGAAATAATTACGGCATAATTATGTGGAGGGGTGCAACCTGCAGTGCAGCAAAAAATGGGCCCGCGCGGAGGCGGGCCCATTGATCCGGGTAGTGCCGGCCGCTGGCCGGTTCCACGCGATGCAGGGTGATGGGGAGCCGGCCAGCGGCCGGCACTGCCGTTTCCCGTCGCTCAGAACTTCCAGCGCAGGCTGGCCGACACGAAGCGCGGTTCGCCGAAGTTGTTGTAGTCCAGGTTGGCCCAGTAGGTCTTGTCCAGCGCGTTGCGCACGCTCAGCGTCGCGGTCCAGTGGTCGCTGATGCGGTAGTTGGCGTTGAACTGCACCAGCGAGTACGCGGGCTGGTTCACCGTTACCGTGCCGCCCAGTGGGTAGGCGATGTTGTAGCCCTGCACCTTGCTCTGCCACTGCACGCCGCCGCCGATGCTCAGCCGCTCCAGCGCGCCGCGCAGCTGCAGTTGGGTGTTGAGCTGCAGCAGGTCCTCGGGCGGATTGGCGTACAGCAGGTCGGTGGCGGCGCGGGTCACCTTGACGTGGGTGTAGCCGGCATTGACCGTCCAGCCCGGCAGGATTTCGCCGTTGACGTCCATTTCCCAGCCCCGCGCCTTGGTGCCGTTGATGCCGATGTAGGCCGAGCTGCCATCACTGAGGGTGCCCTCCGGCACGCTCATGTCACGCACGGCGTAGTTGTCCTGCTTGGCCTCGAACACCGCCGCATTGGCGGTCAGGCGGCCGTCGAACCACTGGGTCTTGATCCCCGCTTCCAGGTTCGAACCCTGCACCGGCGCCAGCAGGTTCTCGTTGCGATCCTTGTAGTTCTGCGGATTGAAGATCTCGGTGTAGCTGGCGTAGGCCGACACGTTCGGAGTGATGTCGTAGACCAGGCCCACATACGGGGTGATTTCGTCGCTGACCTTGTAGGCGCCGCTGGTGCCGGTATAGGCGCCGGCCGCGTTGTAGGAACGGCTCAGGGTCTGCCAGCGGCTCAGGCGCGCGCCGGCGATCAGCGACAGCGGGTCGGCCAGGTGCAGGCGGGTGGCCAGGTAGACGCCGCTCTGGGTGGTCTTTGCCACGCGCCGTGCACCGGTGCGGGTGTAGGTCACCTCGGAAATGTCGCCGTCCCAGTCAAAGACATTCGGGATGTAGTAGCAGCGCTCGCGCCCGCAGGTGGCCCAGTCGCGGGGGAAATTCAGCGCGACGGTATTGGTGGTGCCTTCCAGGTCCGACCACTGCGCACCCAGGGTGAGGTCGTGGTCGCGGCCGAACAGCGGGAACGTGCCGGTCAGGTAGGCATCGACGTTGCGGCGGGTGTCCTTGGAATCACCCGCCGCGGCGCGCAGGTAGATGCCCGAGCCGGTTACCGGGTCCGGGTTGCCGGTGCCGTACAGGCGCACGTTCTGCACGTTGCCGCGGGTGTAGGCGGTGTTGATCTTCAGCAGCCAGTCCTCGCCCAGGCGCTGCTCCAGATTGGCGAAGGCGGTGTTGCTCTCGCGCTTCCAGTAGCTCCACTTGGGCGACAGGTTGGTCGAGCGCGCCAGGTGGGCAAAGTTGCCCTGGTTGTCGAAGAACGCCACGGTACCCCAGGTGGATCCGACCGGGTTGTTGTCCTGGCTCTGGTAGCCGAGGGTGATCGTGGTGCTGTCGGTGACGTCGCCTTCCAGCACCGCCATGCCCGCCATCTTGTTCTCTTTGTAGCGGTCGTAGTACAGCCCGCGATCGGTGTAGGCGGCGACCACGCGGCTGCGGAAACGGCCGTCATCGGTCAGCGGCGCGGTCACATCGGCCTCCATGCGGCGGTAGTCCCAGCTGCCGGCGCTGACCGCGAACGAGGCATCGAACTCCTTGCCCGGGCGCTTGCGCAGCAGGTTGACCGTGGCCGACGGCACGCCGGCGCCACTGAGCAGGCCGTTGGCACCGCGGATCACTTCGATGCGGTCATAGAAGGCGGTGTCGTATTCCTGGTTGGTCGAGCCGCTGTAAGTGGGAATGCCATCGACCTGGAAATCGGTGATGGCAAAACCACGGGCGTAGTACAGCGGGCGCTGGGTGTCATAGAAGGAGACGCTGACGCCGGTCACGGTGCGCATCACATCGTTGATGCTGAACAGCGACTCGTCCTGCAGGCGCTTGAGGCTGATCGCCGTGGCCGACTGCGGGGTCTCCTGCAGGGTGATCGGCAGGCGCGTGGTGCTCGACGGTGGTGCGGACTGTTCGGCGCGAACGCTGACCCGGTCCAGGGTCTTGGCATCGGCGGCGCCATCGGCGGCAGCGAACGCACCGGGTGCGGCCAGCAGGGACAGCGACGAAAGCAGGGCCGCCGGCAGCAGTGCGCGGCGGGGCAGGCGGTTACGCAGGGTCAGGGACATGGGGGGCTCGAGGCTTGGAAGCGGGGAAGGGCGGCAACAGTCGTCCAGCACCCGGGGCGGCGGCTTCGGGCACGTCAGTTCCATCTGGGAGGGGCGTTGTCACTGCGCAGGACGCAAATGTAAATAATTCTTAACAACATTACAATTCGTATCAATGCGCATGGGCTTTCCGGCGTACGGCAGCGATGGGATGGGGGTCAGATCCCGTTGCCCAGGCAACGGGCTCTGACCGGTCGGCGCACAAGAACGAACGGCCACCCGAAGGTGGCCGTCCGTCTGCATCGAAACGCGGGTGCGGGCTTACAGCGCCTGCAGTTCCTCGTTGGCGTTGCGCTTTTCCTTGGCCGGCGCCGGAACCGCTGCCGGAACCACGGCGGGTGCAGGGGCTGCCGCATTGGCATCCACCGGTACCTCCAGGTACGGCAGGTGCAGGGTCTGGCTGGTCAGCGTACGGATCTCGTTGGTCAGCGCCGCGCTGTCGTTGAGCTTGCGCCCGTACGACGGCACGATCTCGCGCAGGCGCGCTTCCCAACCGGCCTTCATCTGGTCCGGGAAGGCCTTAGCCATCAGGTCCAGCATGATCGGCGGGGAGGTCGAGGCGCCCGGCGAAGCGCCGAGCAGGGCGGCGAGGGTGTGATCCTTGTCGGTCACGATCTCGGTACCGAACTGCAGCACCGCGCCCTTCAACGGATCACGCTTGATGATCTGCACGCGCTGGCCGGCGGTCACCAGCTTCCAGTCGCCCGGCTTGGCGTTGGGGAAGTACTTGACCAGCTCGGCCTGGCGATCGGCATCGTCCAGGCGCGCCTGGCCCATCAGGTACTGCACCAGGTCGAGGTTGTCCTTGCCCACTTCCAGCATCGGGCCGACGTTGTTGTGGGTGACCGAGGAGTACAGGTCCCACCACGAGCCGTGCTTGAGGAACTTGGTGCTGTACAGCGCGAACGGTCCAAACAGCACCACCGGCTTGCCATCCAGCTTGCGCGCATCCAGGTGCGGCACCGACATCGGCGGCGAACCGGTTTCGGCCATGCCGTAGGCCTTCACGCCATGGCGCGAGGTCACGTCCTGGCCCTGGAACGCCAGGAATTGGCCGCCCACCGGGAAGCCGGCGTAATCCTTCGATTCGGGAATGCCGGACATCTGCAGCAGCTTCAGCGCAGCGCCACCGGCACCGATGAACACGAAGCGGGCGTGGGTGGTGGACTCGGTGCCGGCCTTGAGGTCCTTCACCGTCACGTTCCAGCTCTTGTCGGCGTTCTGCCGCAGCGCACTCACTTCGTGGTTCAGGTGCAGGCTGAAGTTCGGGCTGCGCTGCAGGCCGGCGGTCAGCTGGCGGGTGATCACGCCGAAGTTGACGTCGGTACCGAGCGGCATCCAGGTTGCGGCAACCTTCTGCTTCGGATCGCGGCCTTCCATCAGCAGCGGCGCCCACTGCTTGATCTGCGCCGGATCTTCCGAGTACTGCATGCCGTAGAACAGCGGATTCTTCACCAGGGCCTGCTGGCGCTTGTGCAGGTAGGCGATGTTGTCATCTCCCCAGACAAAGCTCATGTGCGGGGTCGGGTTGATGAAGTCGCTGGGCTGGCTGAGCCGGCCTTGCTTGACCTGGTGCGACCAGAACTGGCGCGACACCTCGAACGATTCGGCGATGCCGACCGCGCGCTTGGTCTCGATGCTGCCATCGGGCAGCTCCGGGGTGTAGTTCAGTTCGGCGAACGCCGAGTGGCCGGTGCCGGCGTTGTTCCAGCCGTCGGAGCTTTCACCGGCGACGCCGTCGAGGCGTTCGTAGACCTGGATGTTCCAGTCCGGCTGCAGCTCCTGCAGGTAGGTGGCCAGGGTGATGCTCATGATGCCGGCGCCGACCAGCACAACGTCGACAGGCTTGTCGTTGCTGGCGGCGGGCACCGAGCGCTGGGTCAGCGGCCAGTACAGGAACAGCGCGGCGGCCAGCAACAGCAGCACGAGCAGGGCGAGCAGGGCCTTGCCAAATTTCTTCATGGGGGCGGGATCGATGGCGGAGGGGAGGAGTTCAGGATGCGCATGCAGCAGGGAAAGGGCGTGAAGAAACAACGCCTTGCAGCATCCAGACGCGATTCTAACCGGATCCGGTCCTTTTTTGATGCAACGCAGCATCCGGTGGCCGGATGCCTCATTGGCAGCGCCAGGCCATGGCTGGCGGCGCCTTCAATCAGACCAGCTCAAGAATCTCGTCACCCAGCTCGTCGATCTGCCCGGTTGGGCGCCAGCCCAGGCGCCGGTAGAAGCCATGCGAACGCGAGCGCGGGTCGGCCGAGCAGGCCAGGAACAGCCGCCGGTGGCCGGCATCGCGGGTCAGGCTGACCACCTCCTGCAGCAGCTGGCGGCCGATGCCACGGCCTTCGTAATCCGGCAGCAGGGCCAGCACCAGCACTTCACCGCTGTGGCGGTCGGCGAAGCAGTAGCCGACCATGCGCTCGCCCTCCCAGGCGACGCGGCCGATGAAATCGCCGGCGGCGGTGCCTTCGGCCCACGTCTGCGCGGTGATGCCCAGCTCGGCCAACTGCGCGGCGCTGAAGGCGTTTTCGCGGGTACGCCCACGCAGGTCGATGCAGGCGGCGGCGTCTTCGGGGCGCGCATCGCGGACGAATACAGGCATGCAGGGCATCCTTGCAGTGATCGGCCGGCCAGTATCCGCATCACGCATGGACCGGGTGTGTAGGAATCATGGAGATCCGATGGAGCCCCTCTTCAGCGCTTGCGCCGGATCAGCGCCGAGGAGGCGTCCAGCACTGCGCGGGTCAGCAGGGCCATGGTCTGCACGTCGCCCTTCCAGTGCTGCCAGTACAGCGGCACGTCTTCCCATGCGCGCTGGCGCACGTAGACCAGGCGGCCGGCATCCAGGTGCCGCTTGACCAGCGGCAGCGGGTTCATGGTCCAGCCCATGCCACCCAGGTTGGCCTGCACGAAGGCGCGGGTGGAGGGGATCCACCAGGTCGGGGCGGTGCTGGGCAGGTCGCCGCCGGCCATGCGCCGGGCGAAGCGCGACTGCATGTCATCCTTGCGGTTGAACACCAGCACCGGCGCCTGCGCCAGCGCCTGCGCGGTCACACCCTTGGCGAAATGACGCTCGCGGAACTCCGGGGTGCAGGTGGCGGCGTAGCGGATGCTGCCCAGCGCGTGGATCTGGCAGCCCTGCACCGGCTCGTCCAGCGTGGTCACTGCGCCCAGCACCGTGCCCTGGCGCAGCAGCTCCACGGTGTGGTCCTGGTCTTCCACGCGCAGGTCCAGCGTGGTGCCGGTGCTCTGCGCGAACTGATAAGCCGCCTGCGGGAACCAGGTTTCCAGGCTGTCGTGGTTCACCGCCACCGGGATGCTGGCCTGGGGCAGGTCCTCGTCGGCCAGGCCCATCCGGTGCAATGCGTCGTGTTCGAGCAGCGCGGTCTGTTCGGCCAGCTGCACCAGCAGCTGGCCCTCGGCGGTGGCGGTGGCCGGGGTGCCGCGCTTGACCAGCAGGCGGCCGACCCGGTCCTCCAGTGCCTTCACCCGCTGCGAGATGGCCGAGGGCGTGACATTGAGCGACTGCGCGGCGCGGTCGAAGCTGCCCTCGCGGATCACCGCCGCCAGAGCGCGCAGCTGGGCATGGTCGATACGCATCGAATTAAGCTCCGCTAATGTTGGTTTAGGAAGTTTAGCTCGTCTTTTTAATGTTGCGGCGCGACAATGGCGCCCGTTCCGGTGCTGTCCGCCTTCGCGAGGCACCGTCCCCCAGCAAGTAAAGGCAGTGAATCCCATGTTCTCGGTCATCTCCGCCAGCACCGGCCTCGGTGCCTGGTTCTCTGGTGCAGCTACCGGCATCGGCCTGTTCGCCGTGGTCGGCGCCCAGAGCGCCTTCATTCTGCGCCAGGGCATCCTGCGCAGGCACATCGTGCCGGTGGTCGCCACCTGTGCGGCCATCGATGCCATCTTCATCTTCGCCAGTGTGGCCGGCCTGCGCACGCTCACCTCGGCGTTGCCGTGGCTGACCACCGCCGTGCTGTGGACCGGTGTGACGTTCCTGGCCTGGTATGCCATGAAGTCGGCGCGCCGTGCGATTGCTGGTGGCGGTGGCATGGGCGAGGCCGACAGTGATGACGGCAGCCGCCGCGCGGTGCTGATGGCTGCGGTCGGCTTCTCGCTGATCAACCCGCACTTCTGGCTGGACATGATGGTCATCGGCTCGATCGCCGAGAACTTCGGCAACGCGCGCATGGCCTTCGCTGCCGGAGTGGTCACCGCCAGCTGCCTGTGGCTGACCGCGCAGGGCCTCGGCGCGCGCCTGCTGGCGCCGCTGTTCACCAAGCCCAGCACCTGGCGCGTGCTTGACGGCACCATCGCCGTGATCCTCAGCGTCCTGGCCCTCATGCTGGCGCTGCGCGGGGTCCATTGACCCGGCGCACGCCCCCCGAACCCACGTCCTGACTCTCTCTCTCCAAGGTAGTGGCAACGACGGCACCGGCAACGGTGCCGTCGTCTTTTCCGGCTCTGGCGGGAATGGCCCGGCCCTGCCTAGAATCGACGACCAGGACAAGGTGTCCACTGGAACAGGGGGAAGGATGCGCAGGACAATTCTGGCGGCCGCACTGGTCGTCATCGGGGGCGTTGCCGCAGGCAGCGCGGGGGCGGTGGATCTGACGCAATTCCTGCGTCGGGAGACCTTCACCGACATCAAGATTTCGCCGGGGGGCGAGTACGTAGCGGCCACGGTGCCGAGGGAGGACAGCACCGCGATCGCGATCCTGCGCCTGAAGGACAAGGAGGTGGTCGGCAGTTTCTGGCCGCCCAGCCGCAATCATGCGCAGACATTCGATTGGGTCAGCAACGAGCGCCTGCTGATCGGCCTGGCCGAGAAATGGGGCTCGCTGGATCAGCCCAACCCCACCGGCGAGCTTTACGCCATCGATGCCAACGGCAATCGCGGCGAGCTGCTGGTCGGTTACCGCGTCGAAAGCAAGGGCCCGGGTACGCGCATCCAGCCGAAGAAGGTCGAAGCGGTGGCCGCCTTCCTGGCCGACGACCTGCCGGGCGATGAACGCAACGTGCTGGTGACCGTGTGGCCGCTGGCCGAAGATCCCTACACCCGCGTCGATCGCATGGATGTGGCCAGCGGCCGTCGTTCGCGGGTGGCGTCTTCGCCGGTACGGCGCGGTGAGTTCACCACCGACGGCGCCGGCGAAGTGCGCTTCGTGCACGGCTCCGGCAGTGACAACGTCAACAAGCTCTACTTCCGTGAGCGCTCCGGCGACACCTGGAAGCTGATCAACGACGAGGCCGTCAGCAAGCGCATCGAAACCGCCATCGGCTTCTCGGCCGATGACAGCCTGGCCTATCTCAACGTCGAGCAGGCCCAGGGCCCGGACACGATCGTCAGCTGGAACCCGCAGACCGGCGAGCGTGCCACGCTGCTGCGCGACGAGGTGGTCAACCCGTATCGCATCATCCATCGGCCCGGCACCCACGTGCCGGTGGGCGCGCTGTACATGGGCGACACGCCGCGTACCCGCTTCTTCGACGAGAAGTCGCCGGAGGCGCGCCTGTACCGCAGCCTGGAAGCGGCCTTCGGAGGCCCGGTCTACATCACCTCCAGCACCCGGGACGGTCGCGTCGTGCTGGTGGAGACCTGGTCGGGTTCCAACCCAGGCGATTTCTATGTGTACGACACCGTGGCGCGCAAGGCCGATCACCTGATCAGCCGCAGCGACTGGATCGATATCGAGCGCAGCGCCAAGGTGCGCCCGATCGCCTTGAAGGCCCGCGACGGCCTGCCGCTGCATGGCTTCTTGACCCTGCCGGCTGGCAGTGACGGCCGCAACCTGCCAATGGTGGTGCTGCCGCACGGTGGCCCGTTCGACATCTTCGATTCCGGCGAGTACGACCGCGAGACCCAGATGCTGGCGGCTGCCGGTTATGCCGTGCTGCAGGTCAACTTCCGCGGATCGGGCAACTATGGCCGGGCGCACACCCAGGCCGGCGCGCAGCAGTGGGGCGCGGCCATGCAGGACGATGTCACCGATGCCACCCGCTGGGCGATCAGCGAAGGCATCGCCGATGGCCGCCGCATCTGCATCTACGGCGCCAGCTACGGTGCCTATGCGGCGATGATGGGGGCTGCCCGCGAACCCGGGCTGTACCAGTGCGCGGCCGGCTATGTGGGTGTCTACGATCTGCCGATGATGTACACCCGTGGCGACATTCAGGACCGCGGCTCAGGCGTGACCTATCTGCGCGAATGGTTGGGCGACCCGGCCAAGCTGGGCGCGGTATCGCCGGTGAACCTGGCCGAACGGATCAAGGTGCCGGTGTTCCTTGCCGCCGGTGGTGAAGACAAGCGCGCGCCGATCCAGCACACCGAGCGCATGGAAGCGGCCCTCAAGCGCGCCGGTACGCCGGTGGAAAGCCTGTACTACAAGACCGAAGGCCACGGCTTCTACACCGAGGCGCATCGCAGCGAGTACTACGGCAAGCTGCTGGCGTTCCTGTCGCGCAGCCTGGGTGGCAAGACCGCCACCCCCACGCCTGCGGCCGGCAAGGCGAAGGCGCCCTGAGCTGACAGGGCGGCGGATGATCGTTCCGCCGCCCTGGTTTTTGCGCACGCGCGGGGTTTACTTCACCCCGTGCATCATCTTCTTCAGCAGCGGCGCGGCGATGAAGGCCGCCAGCGCGCAGCCCAGGCCGATCCACATCAGCAGCCAGAACAGGTGCGCGTAGGCACCGGCCGCGGCCACCATGTCCAGTGATTCGCCTTCGGGCACCTCGATCGCGGCCAGCTTGCCGAACAGCGCGGCCAGGGTTTCCGAGAACGCAGTGGCCAGGAACCAGGTGCCCATCATCAGGCTCATCACCCGTGGCACCGCCAGCTGGGTCACCGCCGACAGGCCGACCGGCGACAGGCACATTTCGCCGCTGGCCAGCAGGAAGTAGGCCAGCACCAGCCACCACACGCTGGCCATCTCGCCGGTGGCACCAACCTGCTGTGCGGCCAGTGCCAGCGGCACGAACGACAGCGCGCCGATCACCAGGCCCCAGGCCGACTTCACCGGCTTGCCGGGTTCCCACCCACGGCGGTCCATCCAGGTCCACAGCGCGGCGAAGGCCGGTGCCAGCAGCACCAGGAACAGCCCGCCCAGATAGGTGAGCGAGCCGGCGGTCTGCGGAATCACCAGGCAGTCGCGTACCAGCAGCACCAGCATCAGCACGACGATGGCGGCGAAGAAGGTACGTGGTGCGGCTGAGCCCGGGCGGCGCTCGGACAGCCGCGCGCTGACCACAAAGCCCAGCGGTGCCAGCAGCAGCGAGAGGATCGACCACGGCAGCGGCGTGCCGCCGGTGATCACCAGCGACGGCACGATGTCCTTGGTCAGCAGGCGGTCGGTGAAGGTCACCCACGAGCCATAGGACTGCTCGTACATCGTGAAGAACACCAGCGCCATGAAGATCAGCACCATCAACGCGATCATCTGCTGGCGCTGTACCGGCGTGCACTTGGTGCCGGTGAACCAGGCGAACCAGACCAGCACGCCGCCCAGCACCACCAGCATCAGCATCAGCGCCAGGCTGATTTCACCGCCCAGCGCGAACGCACCGTTGCCGGCGGCCCACATCAGCCACGCCACCGGCAGCACACCGAGCACCGCGCACAGATAGATGAGCCATTCGCGGGGCAGGCCCAGCACCTTCTGCTTCAGCGCGGCCGGTTGCGGCGGCTCGGCATGGCCCTGCAGGTACTTCTGGCCCCACAGGAACATCGCCAGGCCGGCCAGCATGCCGATACCCGCGGCGCCGAAGCCGTACTTCCAGCCGTAGGCCTCACCGAGGAAGCCGCACACCAGCGAAGAGAACAGCGCGCCCAGGTTGATGCCGGCGTAGAACAGCGAGAAACCCGAATCGCGGCGCGGGTCGTCCTTGGCGTACAGCTTGCCGACGATGGTGGAGATGTTCGGCTTGAGGAAGCCCACGCCCATGATGATCAGCGCCAGCGACAGGTAGGTCACTGCCAGCGCCGAGGTATCGCGTACCACTTCGCCGTTGACCCGGTACGCCGCGTGGCCCTCGAATGCCATGCCAAGGTGGCCCAGCACCAGCAGGATGCCGCCGAACAGCACCGCCCGGCGCATGCCCAGCCAGCGGTCGGCCAGCATGCCGCCGAACACCGGGATGCAGTAGACCAGGCCACCGTAGGCGCCGAGCAGGTCCAGGCCGGCCTTGTCGCCGAACAGGTGGTACTTGGTCAGGTACAGCAGCAGCAGCGCCTTCATGCCGTAGAAGGAGAAGCGCTCCCACATTTCGGTGAAGAAGCAGACGTAGACGCCCTTGGGATGGCCCAGGAAGTCGTCGGAGGCGGTGGCGGCAACGGTCATCGACGGCGGGAACAGCGGAAAGGGCGCGATTATAGAAGGGGATGGCGCGGGGCATGGCGCTTATGCCAAATGCGACTTAATCCCCTCCGTCCCCTTTTTGCCGCAGGTGTTGGCCGGCCTTGCCGGATCGGCCGGTTGGCCTTGCCATACCAGCCGGAGAGGGTGGCAGGCCCTGGGCGGCGGTGACCAACCGCACTGGACTTGCCGCCCCCTGAACGCTAGCGTGCAAGGGATTTTTTGCCAGCAGGGGCTTCCATGAACCACGACGCTGCGCCCAAGCAGCTCACCTTCCGCGCAGTGGCCCTGGCCATCGTGCTGGCGGTGGTGCTGTCGGCGGCCAACGCCTACCTCGGTCTGTTCGCAGGCCTGACCATCGCCACCGCCATTCCCGCCGCGGTGATCTCCATGGGCGTGCTGCGCCTGCTGGGCGGTGGCTCCATCCTCGAAAACAACATCGTGCAGACCGGCGCCTCGGCCGGTTCGTCGATCGCCGCCGGCGTGATCTTCACCATCCCCGCCCTGGTGATCATGGGCTACTGGCCGGACTTCAAGTACTGGTGGGTGCTGGGCATCGCCGGCCTCGGTGGCCTGCTGGGCGTGCTGTTCTCGGTACCGCTGCGCCGTTCGATGATCGTTGAAGACCCGCTGCCGTTCCCGGAAGGCAAGGCCGCCGCCGAAGTGCTCAAGGCCGGTGAGAACCCGGGCCCGGGCCTGAAGATCCTCGGCCTGTCGGCGGTGATCGGCGCCTTCGTCAAGCTTGCCGCGGAAAGTGGCCTGCGCCTGATCCCCGATGCCTGGGCCACCTCGGCCTATGTCGGCAGCTCCAAGGTCACCGCCTTCATCGGCACCAACCTGTCGCCGGCGCTGCTGGGCGTGGGTTACATCGTCGGCCTGAACGTCGGCATCGTGGTGGTGTCCGGCTCGATCCTGACCTGGCACATCGCCATTCCGATCTACCAGGCGTTCTTCATGAACACCGATCCGGGCCTGGCGGCCTCGGTCGCCACCGCCTCGTCCACCGAGGCCGCGTTCGCCATCTGGGGCGCGAAGATGCGCTACCTGGGCGTGGGCGCGATGCTGATCGGTGGCATCTGGACCCTGATCTCGCTGCGCAAGTCGCTGCTGAACGGCGTCAAGAGCGGCTTTGCTGCCGCCCGCAAGAGCGGTGGCCCGGCGCTGGCGCACACCGAGCGCGACCTGCCGATGAAGTGGATGCTGGTCGCCCTGGTGGTGTTCGTGCTGCCGTTGCTGGCCCTGTACCAGGCCATCGTCGGCCAGTGGCACGTGTCGATCCCGATGACCATCATCATGATCGTCGCCGGCTTCCTGTTCGTCTCGGTCTCGGCCTACCTGGCCGGCCTGATCGGCTCGTCCAACAACCCGGTCTCGGGCATCACCATCTCCACCATCCTGTTCGCCTCGGCCGTGCTGGTCGTGCTGCTGGGCGCCGATGGCCTCAAGCCGGTCGGTGCCTACGGCGCGCCGCTGGGCGCGGTGGCGGCGATCATGATCGGCGCGGTGGTGTGCTGCGCCGCCGCAGTCGGTGGTGACAACCTGCAGGACCTCAAGGCCGGCTACATCGTCGGCGCCACCCCGTGGAAGCAGCAGTTGATGCTGGGCATCGGCGCGTTCTCGTGCGCGCTGATCATGGCGCCGGTGCTGAACCTGCTGGCCACCGCCTACGGCATCGGTGTGAAGTCCGAGCTGCATCCGAACGCGCTGGCCGCGCCGCAGGCCAACCTGATGGCCTCGGTGGCCAAGGGCCTGTTCGGCGGCGAACTGCCGTGGACCTTCATCGGCATCGGTGCCGTGGTCGGTGCCGTCATCATCGCCTTCGACAGCTGGCTGAAGTCGCGCAACGCCCGCTTCCGCGTGCCGGTGCTGGCTGCTGCCATCGGCATCTACCTGCCGCTGGAACTGATGGTGCCGATCTTCCTTGGCGGCCTGATCGCCTACCTGGTCGAGCGCTTCCACAAGGTGCGTGCCGACGATGAAGAAGGCCGTGACCGCGTGCACAAGCCGGGCGTGCTGTTCGCCGCCGGCCTGATCACCGGCGAGGCGCTGATGGGTATCGCCATCGCGATTCCGATCGTGGTCAGCAGCCGCGCCGACGTGCTGGCCGTGCCGTTCCACCTGCCGGGCGCACAGTGGCTCGGCCTGGCCGTGCTGTTCCTGGTCGGCTGGCTGATCTACCGCACCGGCAAGCACGCCAAGGCATAAGCAATGGGGTCGGATCCCCAATTCAATGGGTAGTGCCGGCCGCTGGCCGGCAACGCCGGAATTCGGTGATACCCCTGGTTGCCGGCCAACGGCCGGCACTACAGCAAACCTCGCCACGGCGGGGTTTGCTGTTTCTGGCCGCTGCCCACCCGCAGGCATGACCGATGGCCTTGGCAGCCCTGGCCACGCGGGCCTACCATCGGTTTTTTGCCGTCCTGCGGAGACCCCGATGAAACTGCGTCATGCCCTGCTGCCACTGAGCCTGCTGGCCGCCCTGCCCAGCGTTGCCGCTGCCCGTGGCCTGGAAGTCCGCGACATGGTGGCGATGGACCGCGTTTCCGCGCCGGTGCTCACTGCCGACGGTGGCACCGTGGTGTTCGCCAAGCGCAGTGTCGATGCCAACCTGAAGGCCTCCACCGCGCTGTTCGCGCGCAACCTGCGTACCCGCGACGCGGCGCCGCCGAAGCAGATCACCCCGGCCGGCTGGAACGTCAATTCCGCTTCGCTGTCGGCCGATGGCCAGACCGTGTATTTCCTCAGCGCCAAGAACGGCAGCCAGCAGCTGTACGCGCAGCCGCTCAACGGCGGCACGCCGCGCCAGCTGACCGATTTCGCAGTCGATGTGGACAGCTACCACGTGTCGCCGCAGGACGACCGCGTGCTGTTCAGCGCCGGCGTGTTCCAGGCCTGCGCCTCGGACCTGGCCTGCACCGCAACCAAGCTGAAGGAAAAGAAGGACGCCAAGGCCAGCGGCCAGGTCTGGGATTCGCTGTTCGTGCGCCACTGGGATACCTGGAACGACGGCCGTCGCAACACCCTGTTCGTGGCACCGCTGCCGGCGGCCAAGGCCGGCCCGGTCAAGGGCGCTTCGGCGCTGAGCGCCACCATTGACGGGGATGCACCGTCCAAGCCGTTCGGTGGCAACGATGATTTCGTGTGGTCGCCGGATGGCGCCAGCGTGGTGGCCAGCATCCGCGTGGCGGGCAAGCAGGAGCCGTGGTCGACCAACTTCGACCTGTACCGCTTCGACGCCGCCGGCAAGCAGGCGCCGGTCAACCTGACCGCGTCCAATCCGGCCTGGGATGCCGGCCCGGTGTTCAGCGCCGACGGCAAGACCCTGTTCTATCGTGCGATGAAGCGTCCGGGCTTCGAGGCCGACCGCTTCGGCCTGATGGCGATGGACCTGGCCAGCGGCAAGGCCCGCGAGATCGCGCCGCAGTGGGACCGTTCGGCCGGTGGTATCGCCCTGTCCGCCGACGGCGCCAGCATCTACACCACCGCCGACGACCTCGGCGAACACCCGCTGTTCCAGATCGACGTGGCCAGCGGCAAGGCCACCAAGCTGATCGGCGACGGCAGCGTCACTGCGGTCGACGTGGCCGGCAACAGCGTGGCCATCACCCGCAACAGCCTGAAGAGCAACGACCAGGTGCTGGTCGGCCTGCTGCCGGCCGCGGGCCAGCCGATCGGCGAGCTGCGCGCGCTGACCCCGGCCGCCGGCGACGTGCTCAAGGACGTGTCCTTCGGTGACTACGAGCAGTTCGAGTTCAAGGGCTGGAACAACGACACCGTGCACGGCTACGTGGTCAAGCCGCACAACTACCAGGAAGGCAAGTCCTACCCGGTCGCGTTCCTGATCCACGGCGGCCCGCAGGGCAGCTTCGGCAACGGCTGGAGCTACCGCTGGAACCCGCAGACCTATGCCGGCCAGGGCTACGCGGTGGTGATGATCGACTTCCACGGCTCCACCGGCTACGGCCAGGCCTTCACCGATGCGATCAGCCAGCACTGGGGCGACCGCCCGCTGGAAGACCTGCAGAAGGGCTGGGACGCGGCGCTGAAGAAGTATTCCTTCCTCAACGGTGACAAGGCCTGTGCGCTGGGCGCCAGCTACGGCGGCTTCATGGTCAACTGGATCGCCGGCAACTGGAACAGCCCGTTCAAGTGCCTGGTCAACCATGACGGCGTGTTCGACCAGCGCATGATGGGTTACGCCACCGAAGAGCTGTGGTTCACCGAGTGGGAGCAGGGCGGCACCCCGTACCAGAAGGCGGCGAACTACGAGAAGTTCAACCCGGTCAACCACGTCGCCGACTGGAAGAAGCCGATCCTGGTCATCCATGGCCAGCAGGACTTCCGCATCCCGGTCGAGCAGGGCCTGGCTGCGTTCACCGCCGCCCAGCGCCAGGGCATCGAATCGAAGTTCCTGTACTTCCCGGACGAGAACCACTGGGTGCTGAAGCCGAACAACAGCATCCTGTGGCACGACACCGTCAATGCCTGGCTGAAGCAGCACATCGGCAACTGATGGTTGCAGCGCCGCCCTTCGGGGCGGCGCTTCTGTTTTCGCCGGTGGGTGCCGACCGTTGGTCGGCACACCTTCCACCAACAGCAGCCGAGCATGGCTCGGCTCTACAAGAGCACCTGCATGATCCAGAACGACATCGTCGTCTTCGGTTTGATCGCCGCCACCCTCGGTGCCGTGTTCTGGACCGCCTCGCGCGAGCAGGGCCTGTGGAAACGCTTCTACACCTTCGTGCCGGCGCTGCTGCTGTGCTACCTGATTCCCGGCATCTACAACACCGTCGGCCTGATCGACGGGCAGAACACCAAGCTCTACAACCCGATCGCGCGCGACATCCTGCTGCCGGCGGCGCTGATCCTGCTCACCCTGGCGGTGGACATCAAGGGCATCCTGCGGCTCGGCCCGAAGCTGGTGCTGATGTACCTGGGCGCGTCGGCCAGCATCATGCTCGGCGCGGTGGTGGCCTTCCTGCTGATGCGCGCGGTGCATCCGGAAACCGTGGCCGGTGACACCTGGGCCGGCATGGCCGCGTTGGCGGGCAGCTGGATCGGTGGCGGCGCCAACATGCTGGCCATGCGTGAAGTGTTCGACGTCAACGCGACCACGTTCGGCCAGTTCGCGGTGGTCGACGTGGGTGTCGGTTACGTGTGGATGGCCGCGCTGATCTTCCTGGCAGGTCGTGCCGCGAAGATCGATGCACGCAGTGGTGCCGATACCTCGGCCATCGACGAGCTGAAGGAGCGCATCGCGCGTTTCCAGGCCGAGCACGAGCGCATTCCCAGCCTCACCGACCTGATGCTGATCGTGGCGGTGGCCTTCGGCGGCGTCGGCCTGGCCCACGCCATCGGCGCGCCGCTGGCGGCCTGGTTCAAGCTCAACGTCAGCTGGGCGGCGCAGTTCAGCCTGGACGCACCGTTCGTGTGGGTGGTGGTGTTGTCCACCACGCTGGGCCTGTGCCTGAGCTTCACCCGCGCACGCACCCTGGAGGGCGCCGGCGCTTCGCGGCTCGGCTCGCTGCTGCTGTACTTCCTGATCGCCTGCATCGGCATGCAGATGGACCTGCTGGCGCTGCTGGACCGGCCGTGGCTGTTCCTGCTGGGCATCATCTGGATCAGCGTGCACATCGCGCTGCTGTGGTGTCTGGGCAAGCTGCTGAAGGTGCCGTTCTTCTACTTCGCCATCGGTTCGCAGTCGAACATCGGTGGCCCGGCCTCGGCACCGGTGGTGGCCGCCGCATTCCATCCGGCGCTGGCGCCGGTCGGCGTGCTGCTGGGTACGATGGGCTATGCCACCGGCACCTACCTGGCCTACATCGTCGGCATCACCCTGCGCGCGCTGGCCGGGCAGGGGTGATTCCGTTAGTGCCCGCCGCTGGCCGGCAACCGGGTGATGCTCCACCGGTTCATGAGGTTGCCGGCCAGCGGCCGGCACTACCGATGCTCTATGCCACCGGCAACCCGCGCTCGATCAACCACGCCTTCGCGTCTTCGGCGTCCTGTTCGAACCGCGCTGAGTGAAAAGAGGGGCGCCGCAAGGTTCGGCGCGTCGCCACGCGCCCATGGCCGACCGCACCTGCGGCTTTACGCCTGCAGCAACCCGCGTTCGATCAACCACGCTCTCGCGTCTTCGGCGTCCTGCTCGAACCACGCCTTCGTAGACCCCAGTCGATACGTATACCCCCACGCATCCATGTCGGCCATCAACTGCTGGCTGCCGACACCGGGCAGCTGCGCGGCCAGCACGATCTGCAGGTAGCAGGTGGCGTCTTCTTCGGGCACCGAATCGGTGGCGTCGGTGTGCACCTGCGCGCGCCGCTCCGGCGGCAGCACGATCAGGTGGCAGGCTTCGTGCAGCATCGAATGCACGGGGGTGTCATCGCGCACGTACACGTTGCTGGCGATGATGCCTGCCTCGGGCTCGCCCCAGTAGCTGCCGGGAATCGGCTCGCCGTCGGCCACGTGGTGCAGCTGCAGGCCGTGCGCGGCGAGCAGGCGCTGCGCATCGGCGAAGGCGATGGCGCCGACGCGGGTGACGTTCGGTTCGGGTGTCGTGTCGGTCATGCGGGTCAGCCGGCCCCGCCCATGCTGGCACGGGCGGGGCAGGGGATCAGGGCTTTTCCGGGCCTTCGGGCAGCGCCACGGAGATGTCCAGCACATCGTGCTGGCCATCCTTCACCAGGTCGACCTTCACCGCATCGACGTCGATGTTCACGTACTTCTTGATCACTTCCAGCAGCTCGCGCTGCAGCAGCGGCAGGTAGTCCGGGCCACCGCGGTGGCTGCGTTCCTGCGCGATGATGATCTGCAGGCGGTTCTTCGCGGTTTCGGCGGTGGTCTTCTTCGCTTTGAGGAAATCGAACAGGCCCATGCTTACCCTCCGAACAGCTTGCTGAAGAAGCCCTTCTTCTCGACGTTGGTGAAGCGCATCGGGCGGTCTTCGCCGAGGATGCGCGCGACGGCGTCGTCATAGGCCTGGCCGGCCGCGGATTCGACATCCAGGATCACCGGTTCGCCCTTGTTGGAGGCATTGAGCACGTCGCCCGACTCGGGGATCACGCCGATGGCCTTCAGCCCCAGCACTTCCTCGACGTCGGCGATGCTGAGCATCTCGCCGGTTTCCACGCGCAGCGGCGTGTAGCGGGTCAGCAGCAGGAAGGCGGGCACGTTCTGGCCGGATTCGGCCTTGTGGGTCTTCGAGTCCAGCAGGCCAATGATGCGGTCCGAGTCGCGTACCGAAGACACTTCCGGGTTCACCACCACCACGGCGCGGTCGGCGAAATACATCGCCAGGAAGGCGCCCTTCTCGATGCCGGCCGGCGAGTCGCAGATGATGTAGTCGAAGCCGTCGGCGGCCAGGTCCTTCAGCACCTTGCCTACGCCTTCCTGGGTCAGTGCGTCCTTGTCGCGGGTCTGCGAGGCGGCCAGCACGTACAGGTTGTCAAAGCGCTTGTCCTTGATCAGGGCCTGCTTGAGGGTGGCTTCGCCGTGCACGACGTTGACGAAGTCGTACACCACGCGGCGTTCGCAGCCCATGATCAGGTCGAGGTTGCGCAGGCCGACGTCGAAGTCGATCACCGCCACCTTCTTGCCGCGCCGCGCCAGGCCACAGGCCAGGCTCGCGCTGGAAGTGGTCTTGCCCACGCCGCCCTTGCCGGAGGTGACTACGATGATTTCAGCCAAAGGACTTCTCCTGGTTCTGCATTAGTTTGGGGCTGCGTCAGTCCAGCGCAGCGATCTTGATCTGGTCCTGTTCCAGCCACACCTGCACGGCCTTGCCGCGCAGGGTATCCGGGACATCGTCCAGTACCTTGTAGTGGCCGGCAATGGCCACCAGTTCCGCATGGAAATCACGGCAGAAGATGCGTGCCGCGGTGTTGCCCTGGGCCCCTGCCAGCGCACGGCCGCGCAGGGTGCCGTAGATATGGATGCTGCCATCGGCGATGACTTCGGCGCCGGCGCCGACGGTGGCCATCACGGTCAGGTCGCAGTTTTCCGCATACAGCTGCTGGCCCGAACGCACGTTGCCCAGCTGCATGCGGCCCGGCTGTGGCGCGGCGGCATCGGCCACCTTGGCCACCGGCGCGGCCGGGGCCGGCTTCGGTTCGGCGCGGGGCGCGCGGCGGGGTTCCGCTGCGGGCGGCGGCGCCGGTTCGGCCTCGGCGCGCTCGTACTGGGCGCGGAACTTGGCCAGCAGCGGCAGGCCGAGCTGCTGCGAGAGCAGGTCGACCGCACTGGTGCCATAGGCCAGCGCCACCGGCAGCACGCCGGCGCTGCGCAGGCCATCCACCAGCGCCTGCGCGGTGGCCACGTCCGGCACCTGGCTCAGGCCACCGAAGTCGAGGATCACTGCAGCGCGGCCGAACAGCTTCGGCGCGCGGGTCACGCGCTCGCGCATTTCCTGCACGAGGCGTTCGACATCAAGGGTGCGGATGCGCAGGTTGGCGATGCCCACCTGGCCGATCTTCAGTTCACCGGCCTGTTCGTAATCGAAATTCACCGCCACGCTCAGGTCCCCGTCGGCCGCTGTGCCTGCGCCGGCAGCTGCCGGGCGCGTGTCCATGCCACATCCGGCAGCTTGCCGCCATAGGTCTCCTGCACCCACGGGTAGCTGCACAGTTCCTTGGCCAGCATGCTGGCGCGCACATCGACCTGCGGCATGGTGTTCTGGCCCAGCTCGCGGAAACCGAAGCTGCCATGGAAGAGCAGGGCGGCATCGGCGCCATGGTCGAGGAAGACTTCGCAGGTCATCTGCGGGTAGCGCAGCTCGGCAAAGCTCTGCGCGTCGGCATAGAACGCACGGCCGACACCACCGCCACGGCGGCGGCTGGCGACCACGATGCGGTCGATGTAGAAGAACGGGGTGTCCAGCTGCTGCTTGAACCAGGCGAAGTTGCTGCTGTCGTGCTGGCTGTCGCTGCCGAAGCCGATCAGGAAGCCGGCCAGGTTGCCGTCGCGCTCGGCGACGCGGAAATACTCAGCGGTTTCATAGAACAGGCGCAGCCGGGCAGCATCCAGGGGAAGGATGGCCAGGCCAGCGTTGTTGTTCAAAGCCAGGACGGAATCGAGCTCGTGCTCGCGCACGTCGCGGATGACAATCGACATTGTGACTCCGTGGGGTAACGCGGTTGGTCCATCAAGGGACCCTGCGCACGATTATTGCATGCCCGGGGTGGGCTGCGGCATGAACAGGCGACCGGGCAGGCATGACTTCCGTGGGGTGCGGCGCGCAGGCCGGGCCCGTAGAGTGCTGGCATGTTGGGAGCCCTCAGCCATACCCGCGTCCTCCGCCTGGCCGGCCTGTTCACCTGGGTCATGGTCGGCCTGCCGCTGGCCTATTCGCAGTTCGAGAACCTGCACAGCCGCAACGACATGGGCGGCTGGGCGATCCTGCTGTTCGTGGCCTACCTGTCCTTCGGCACGGCGTACTACTGGTTGACCCGCATCCTGCGCAGCGACAGCCACACCAGCTGGCTGGACCGTGGCCTGCTGTTGCTGCTGACGGTCTCGGCACTGGGGGTCAGCTTCCTCAGCGGTTCGGGCCTGGGCAGCATCCTGATGATGGTCGCCGCCGGCGTCATTCCGTGGATGCTGTCGGTGCGGCTGGGCGTGCTGTGGCTGCTGGTCAGCCAGCTGGCCGTCGCGCCGGTGTACTACATGCTGCTGCGCTTCCCGTTGTTCGAGGCGGTGATGCAGTCGCTGCTGTATGGCGGCTTTTCCATGTTCATCTTCGTGACCAGCCTGGTCGCCCGGCAGCAGACCGAGGCCCGTGACGAGCAGCGGCGGTTGAACTCCGAACTGCGCGCGACCCGGGCCCTGCTGGCCGAGAGTGCGCGCGTCAACGAGCGCACCCGCATCTCGCGCGAGCTGCACGACCTGCTCGGCCATCAGCTGACCGCGCTGACCCTGAACCTGGAAGTGGCCGGACACCTGGCCGAGGGCCAGGCGCTGGAGCACGTGAAGCGCTCGCACGCACTGGCCAAGCTGCTGCTGGGCAACGTGCGCGAGGTGGTCAGCCAGCTGCGCGAGACCGGTGCCATCGATCTGGCCGCGGCGCTGCGCCCGCTGACCGAGAACGTGCCTTCGCTGGACATCCAGCTGGAGATCGACGACCCGCTGAACGTGGAAGACCCGCAGCGGGCCCACGTGCTGCTGCGCTGCACCCAGGAGATCATCACCAACGCGGTGCGCCACGCCGGTGCCCGCCACCTGTGGATCAAGGTGTACCGTGAAGCCCCCGACCGGGTGGTGGTGGAGGCCCGCGACGACGGTGTCGGCGCGGATATGGTCAATGTGGGCAACGGCTTGCGCGGGATGCGCGAGCGCCTGCAACAATGTGGTGGCCAGCTGCAGATCGAGACCCGTCCCGGCGAAGGCTTCCGGGTACGCGCGACGGTTCCGGCAACGGTGCTGGTGGCGGCCCTTACCAAGGTTCCTGAAGGAGTGCGTTGATGATTCGCGTCTGCCTGGTCGACGACCAAACCCTGGTGCGGCAGGGAATCCGCTCCCTGCTGGCGCTCGACGACGGCATCGAAGTGGTGGCCGAGGCCGGCGACGGCCGGCAGGCGGTCGAGCTGATACCGCAGGTGCGCCCGGACGTGGTGCTGATGGACATGCGCATGCCGGCGATGTCCGGTCTGGAAGCGCTGCAGGTGCTGTCGCGACAGGAACAGCTGCCGCCGACCATCATCCTCACCACCTTCGACGATGACCAGCTGGTGCTGGCCGGGCTCAAGGCCGGCGCCAAGGGCTACCTGCTCAAGGACGTCACCCTGGAGCAGCTGGTCGGTGCCATCCGCACCGTGGCCGACGGCGGCTCGCTGGTGCAGCCGGCGGTGACCCAGCGCCTGCTGTCCGGGCTGGAGCACATGCGCAACGAATTCGTCAGCCTGGACCGCCCCGATCCGTTGACCGACCGCGAGACCGAGATCCTGCGCCTGATGGCCAGCGGCTTCTCCAACAAGGAGATCGCCAACTCGCTGGGCGTGGCCGAGGGCACCATCAAGAACCACGTGTCCAACATCCTTTCCAAGCTGGGCGTGCGCGACCGGACGCGTGCCGTGCTGAAGGCGTTCGAACTTCAGCTGGTCTGAGGAAAATCGTTTTCATACAAAGACTTGGGTGGCCATGTGGGGGTCGGGCCGGTGGCCCCCCCTACATGCCGGGTAGCGGTATGCGTTACCCTTCGAACTCTTTGTCCATACAAATACGCAGCCGGCAGGGAAACCGGTGCGCCAATCCCGATAAACAATGCCCGCGAAGCCTGCTAGGATTGGCGCTTCGCTTCAATCAACCCGGCCGTGGGATCGGCCCCGGAGACTCTCTGAATGACCCGTATTATCGAGTTCCTGATCGCCTTGGGGATCGTGGCTGGCCTGTTCGTCATCATTGGCGTATGTCTGCCGGGCGAGCGTCACATCACCGAAAGCATCGAGACCAACCGCAAGATGACGATCGTGTACGACACGGTCAGCAGCCTGCGCCGCTTCAAGGACTGGAACCCGCTGGTACTGCGCGATCCCGCCGTTGAACTGAAGCTGTCCGGCCCGGCCTCCGGCAAGGGCGCCACCCTCGACTTCACCTCCAAGGACCTGGGCACCGGTTCCTGGAAGATCACCGACGCCGAAGAGAACAAGCGCGTTGCGATCGCCATCGAAGACGCCACCAAGGGTCACGACAAGGTCACCACCTTCACGCTGGAGCCGACCGGCAAGGGTGGCCGTAACGTCAAGATCACCCAGGACTACTCGGTGAAGTACGGTTTCGACCTGTTCGGCCGTTATGCCGGCCTGTATGTCAGCCGCCAGATCGGCGACGACATCAAGATGGGTCTGTCGCGCATGGCCAACATGCTCGCCACCGTCCCGAACGTCGACTACCGCACCCCGGAAGCGCCGCTGACCGATCTGGCCATTGTTGAAGTGCCGGCCGAGGATCTGCTGGTGGTCAACGCCGGTAACGTCGATCGTGGCCAGGACACCATCACCAAGTCCATCAAGGACAACCAGGAGTGGATCAAGCGCGTGATGGAGGCCAATGGCCTTGAAGCCGCTGGCCCGTTCCGCATCATCACCACCGACTTCGGTCAGGAGAAGTACGCCTTCGACATCGCCCAGCCGGTGAAGAAGAAGGGTGCTGAGGGTGCCACCGCTGAAGCCCTGACCGTCAAGATCGACGGCGGCGCTCCGGTCAAGTACCTGCACGTGGCTCCGCACCGTTCGGCGCATGCGGCCTACACCGGCCACATGGCAGGTCTGGACGTGGCCCGCAATGGCCTGCGTGCCTGGGCCGTGACCTCGGGCAACGAAGTCATCGACCGTCCGTACGAATCCTGGAAGGACGGCATCGACAAGTCGTTCACCCCGGAAGGTACCTACGACATCTACTGGGCCGTCAAGTAAGCTTCGGCTGGCCCATGTAATGTTGGACACGAAAACGCGCCGCTCATTGCGGCGCGTTTTTTTTCATCCGGCGCCCGGCAAGCGGCGCTGCGCAAGGAGCCCTCATGTTCAATCTGGAACGCCGCGCACGTAAGCCCTCCCTGCTGGCCTGCCTGGGCGCGCTGTTGGCCGCGGCCTCGATCGGCCTGTCTGCCTATGCCTCGCATGGCGTGGCCGATCCGCTGGCGCAGCAGCATCTGAACATGGCAGCGCTGTATGCGTTCGCGCATGGTGCGGTGCTGGTAGCGCTCGGGCCGCGCGCACAGGGGGCGATCGCACACCTGGCGCTGTATGTGCTGCTGCTGGGCGTGCTGCTGTTCTCCGGCAGCCTGGTCGGTGGTGCGTTGTGGCAGTGGCCGACGCGGATGGCGCCGATCGGCGGCACCAGCATGATGGCCGGATGGGTACTGCTGGCGATCAATGCGTTGCGGCGGTAACGCTGTGACGACGCGACGACTGTAGAGTCGAGCCATGCTCGGCTCTACATGGGATCGTTGCGACGGCAGCTTTTGTAGAGCCGAGCCATGCTCGGCTTCGAGCGTAGCGACCTGCTTCTGTCTTTGACGCTATGCAGTGGTCTTCAGCCGTTGGCCGGCTTCCAGCACCAGTGCCACGGCTCGTAGACGATGCCGTGCGGGTTGTCGCGCGGGTAGCTCAGCTGGAAGCCGTGTTCACCTGCATGGGCCTGCAGCCAGGCGAATGCGTCGGTCGCTTCGAACGATTCCTCGGCGGGCGCGTCCCCGGGCGTGCCGATATCCAGTGCGTGGCCGCTGTGGTGCTCGCTGAAGCCCGGTGCCGCATTGACCTTCAGGATGTCCGCCACGCTCAGCCCGCGAGCGCGCTTTCGTTCGAAGATGCCCAGCTGATAGGCGTGGCTGCGGAAACCGGAAATGGCATCCAGCGCAACGCCCTCCCGCGCGGCATGCACGCGCATCCGTCGCCAGCCTTGTGCCGCGCCACGGCGCAGCCACAGCGGGCGGCCGAAGCGGTCGTGGCCGGCCAGATGCAGCAGGCAGGGCTCAGGTTCCAGCGGCAGGCCACTGTCGTCGGCGTAACGCTGCGGGTCCAGGCCGAGCTGCTGCAGGCGCTGCTGCAGACCGGCCAGCGCCAGCCACTGTTCTTCCAGCGTCGCGGCGAACGGCCGTGCCAGCGGCGCATCCAGCAGTGACAGCGCTTCCTCCACGCCCGGCTCGCGCGCCAGCCGCGGCACCATGGCATGTACCCCGTGCACCAGCACGGCTGCCAGGTAGCGGCCATCGCGCTTGCGCCGCAGTACCCAGTGCGCCCGCGCCAGCAGGCGCGCATCGAGGTTGCTGCGCGCGCGCAGCAGGCCGGCCGGCCATGCTTCGATGGCCTCGGTATTGATCAGCAGGGGCGGGCGTCGTTGCATCGCCGCAGCTTACTGCCGTGGCACGGTCACGGCCACCTTGCGCAGGGCGTCCAGCAGCGCCTGCGGCCGTTCCAGGCTGAGCAGCAGCGTGCTGCCATCGCGCACCGGCAGCACCAGCACGCGGCTGCGGTCGGTCACCAGGGCAAAGCCCTTGCCGCCGCCCTGCAGGCGGAAATGGCCGGAATGGAACCCCGGCATCGAATAGCCGTTGGTCTTGAAGCGGATGGCGTAGCGCCGGTCACGGCCGAGATCGACCACTTCGGCGCGGTCCAGCTGCAGCTGCGCCACCGGCACGCGACGCCGGTACATCGTTGAACGGACGTCCAGCACGCTGCCATCGAACTCCACCCGGCGCCGGAAGAAGGCCAGGCCCAGCCCGATGCCGAGCGCGGCGATCACCACCAGGCTCCATGCCGCGCTGCCGCCCATCCGGAACCACGGCGGCGACAGGGTCACCTCCATCCACGGCGCGTTGGCACGCACCGTGTGCAACTGTGCGTAGACGCTGATGGCAAAGGCCAGCATTAGCGGCAGGACCACCCACAGCACGCGGAAGGGCGAGCTCTCCGCCACGTCGAAGCGCTTCGGGTCGCTGCCGTTCATCGCTGTGCCTTTATCCACGTGGCCACGTCATCGATCAGCGTTGCATCGACATGGCCCGGTTGCGTGTACTCCTGCAGCGAGCTGTGGCCAGTGCCGGCAATGCCGATATGGTTCAGGGCCGGATACGTGCGCCACTGCACGTTGTTGCGGGTGGCCAGCGCCTTCCGCCAAAGCATCCAGTCGGTGTCGGGCACCTGGAAGTCGCGGCCGCCGTGCAGCATCAGCAGCGGCGTGCGCAGTGCCTGTGCATCGGCGCGTGCATCAACGGCTTCGATGCTTTTCCAGAATGACTGCGGCACTCCCAGCGGCAGTTCGCTGGCGGCCACCGGCGCGGTGCCCCGTGCGGCGGCGATCTGCCTGTCGAGCGCCTCCAGGAAGGCCTGCTCCGACGCAGTGATGTCACCGTCCAGGCCCAGCAGGTAGCGGTTCTGTTCCGGCAGCAGGTCCAGCAGCGTGCGGGCCGGCGCCGCCCACAGGATCGCGCCACGCGCCTGCGGCCAGTGCCGGGCAATGCGCGGGGCGAGCATGCCGCCCTGGCTGTGACCGAGTACGAACACGCGGCGCCCGTCGATGCGCGGGTCGGCAGCCAGTGCGGTCAGCGCGGCCACGGCATCGTCGGTGGTTTCGTCATCAACGGTGAACGTGCCGCCCTGGAAATCCTGCGGGCGGGCGAAGGTGCGTTTGTCGAAGCGCAGCACGGCGATGCCCTGGCTGGCCAGGCCGCGGGCGATATCCAGGAACGGGCGGTTGCCGCCGATCGTCTCATCGCGGTCCTGCGGCCCCGAGCCATGCACAAGGACCACCGCCGGGAACGGACCCTTGCCGTTGGGCAGCGCCAGCGTGCCCGGTAGTGCGCCGCGCGGCTGCGGCACGCTGAATTCACTCTCGCCATAGTTCGCATCGGCGGGCGGCGGCGCTGCCTTGGCCGCCGGAGCCGGGCGCAGAATAAGGCCGGCCACCTTGTCCTGTGCATCCACTGCCACCTGCGCGACGACCCGGCCGCTGGCAAACTGCAGCGGCACCACCACCAGGTGCATGCCCTGCTGCGTGCTCACTTCGGCGGCACCTCGCTGCTGCAGGGTGCCCAGCGACTTCCACAGCACGCCGAGCCGGTCGGCGGGCACGGCCTGGGCCATCTGCGCGGTCAGCATCGCTTCGGCATCGGCAATCTGGCCAGCCTGCAGGTGATCCAGCAGCTGGTTGGCGACCTGCTGCGGTTCGGCGGCCAGGGCGGGGCCGGTGAGCAGGGCCAGTGACAGCATCAGCGCTCTGCGTTGCGCGGTCATGGTTACTGCTCCTTCTTGAAGACCAGCATGGCCGGGCACATCGGCGCCGGGATGATGATGTTGACCAGCTCCCAGCCGAGCATGCCCTGGCGGGTCAGCTCGCTCTGGATGTCCTCGGCCTTGAGGACGCCCATCATCGTGGTCTTCACTTCAACGGTCTGGTAGCTCCAACGCGTGCTCATCATTCCTTGTCCTCGGCTGATGTCTTCGGTTTTGGCAGGCGTCCTGCCTTGCGCAATGCGTCGCGCAGTACGTATTCGATCTGCGCGTTGAGGCTGCGCAGCTCGTCGTCAGCCCAGCGCTGTGCCGCGGCCAGGACCTCGGCATTGATGCGCAGCGGATAGGCTTTCTTCTCACTCATGAAAACTCCTGGCGGGGCGGTGGGGCGCCCCGTTGCGAGGATGGCTCAGTACAGCGAACCGGCGTTGACGATCGGCTGGGTGCCGCGATCGGAGCACAGCACGGTCAGCAGGTTGCTGACCATGTGCGCCTTGCGTTCTTCGTCCAGCTGCACCACGCCGTTCTTCTGCAGTTCGGCCAGGGCCATTTCCACCATGCCGACGGCACCGGCCACGATGCGCGTGCGTGCGGCGATCACGGCATTGGCCTGCTGGCGCTGCAGCATCGCCTGGGCAATTTCGGCGGCGTAGGCCAGGTGGCTGATGCGGGCATCGAGCACCTGCACGCCGGCATCGGCCAGGCGCTCGGCCAGCTCGTTCTTCAGGTGCTGGGAGATCTCGCTGGCGTGGCTGCGCAGGGCCAGCTGGCCGTCCTCGTGCTGGTCGTAGGGATAGCTGGTGGCCATCGCGCGCAGTGCCGACTCGGACTGGATGTGCACGAAGCTCTCGTAGTCGTCCACGTTGTAGACCGCTTCGGAGGCGTCGACCACCTGCCAGACGATCACGGCGGCGATCTCGATCGGGCTGCCGTCCAGCTCGTTCACCTTCAGCTTGCCACTTTCGAAGTTGCGCACGCGCTGGCTGACCCGGCGCTTGGCATAGAAGGGGTTGTTCCAGCGCAGGCCGTTGTCCTTGACCGTGCCCACGTACTTGCCGAAAAGGCTCAGCACGGCGGCCTGGTTGGGCTGGACGGTGTACAGGCCGGCCAGGATGAAGACCGCCGCGACGATCACCAGCACCCCGGCCAGCATCATCAGCAGGTTCGGCGCGCCGGTGCTGGCCTTGGCCGCCACTCCCAGCACGAACAGCGCTGCGCCGGCCAATGCGGCCAGCAGGGATCCAGCCAGGGTGCCCAGGCCGTTGAGGGAGGCAAGCGACTTCTCTTTCATGGCGGTACGTCCTTGAGGGTTCGATGAGAAGATATCAAAGTGATATCAGATGTGGCGACCGTTCGTCGGAAGATCCGGGCCGGGGGCGCAGGCCGGACCGGCTAGAATGCCCACCCGTCTTCACATCGCTGCTGGAACCGCCATGGCCAAGCTTGGAACCCCGTTGTCTCCCTCCGCGACCCGTGTGCTGCTGCTGGGCTCGGGTGAACTTGGCAAGGAGGTGGCCATCGAGCTGCAGCGGCTGGGCGTGGAAGTGATCGCCGCCGATCGCTATGCCAACGCCCCGGCCATGCAGGTGGCGCACCGCTCGCACGTGATCGACATGCTCGATGCGATGGCGC
This sequence comes from Stenotrophomonas sp. CS3K5, assembly GCF_059515225.1. Classification (NCBI taxonomy): domain Bacteria; kingdom Pseudomonadati; phylum Pseudomonadota; class Gammaproteobacteria; order Lysobacterales; family Lysobacteraceae; genus Stenotrophomonas; species Stenotrophomonas sp. CS3K5. The sequence goes on along the minus strand of NZ_JCAKRX010000001.1, from coordinate 220,959 downwards.
TGCGCGCGCTGATCGCGCAGGAGCAGCCGCACCTGGTGGTGCCGGAGATCGAGGCGATCCACACCGAGACCCTGGTCCAGCTGGAACAGGAGCAGGGCCTGCGGGTGATCCCGACCGCACGCGCCGCACGCCTGACCATGGACCGCGAGGGCATCCGCCGCCTCGCCGCCGAGACTCTGGGCCTGCCGACCTCGCCGTACCGCTTCGTCGATACCGAGGCCGAGTACCGCGCCGCGGTCGCGGCGATCGGCCTGCCGTGTGTGGTCAAGCCGGTGATGTCCTCTTCGGGCAAGGGCCAGAGCACGCTGCGCAGCGAGGCCGACATCGCCCCGGCCTGGGACTATGCGCAGACCGGTGGCCGAGCCGGTGCCGGCCGCTGCATCGTCGAAGGTTTCATTGACTTCGATTACGAGATTACCCTGCTGACCGTGCGTCATGCCGGTGGCACCTCGTTCTGCGCGCCGATCGGCCACCTGCAGAAGGACGGTGACTACCGCGAAAGCTGGCAGCCGCAGCCGATGTCGGACAAGGCACTGGCGCGCGCGGAAGAGATCTCGCGCGCGATCACCGATGACCTGGGCGGTTGGGGCCTGTTCGGCGTCGAGCTGTTCGTGAAGGGCGACGAGGTGTGGTTCAGCGAAGTGTCGCCGCGCCCGCATGACACCGGCCTGGTGACCCTGGTCTCGCAGGAACTGAGCGAGTTCGCCCTGCACGCGCGCGCCATCCTCGGCCTGCCGATTCCGCTGATCCGCCAGAGCGGTCCGTCGGCGTCGTGCGCACTGCTGGCGCACGGTGAGGGCGTGCCGTACTTCAACAACGTCGCTGCCGCGCTGCAGGTGCCCGATACCGCCGTGCGCCTGTTCGGCAAGCCGAGCGTGCACGGCCATCGCCGCGTCGGCGTGACCCTGGCGCGCGCGGAGACCATCGACCAGGCGCGTGCCATCGCCCGCGATGCCGCCGACGCCATCGGCGTCGAACTGCGCCCTTGAAGCAAAAAGGGGACGGAGGGGATTAAGTCGTTTGTGGCACAAACGACTTAATCCCCTCCGTCCCCTTTTTCCGGTGGGTACCGACCGTTGGTCGGTACAGATTTCCGTGCAGTCGACTAACAGTCGACTCTACCGCACATCCACCCACACCAGGTGGTGGTCGCTGCCGTCGGCGATCTTCGCCTCCGGGCTTTCATTGGCCGGCCAGAAGATGCCGCTGCCGACGTACTCGAAACCGGTCGAGGGCAGTACGTAGTCCAGGCGCATGGTGCCGGACTTCGGGCCGAAATCGCCGGTGGCGTGGAACGGTGCGCCCCTGCGCGTGATGCCCTTGGCCGCATAGGCCAGACTGGTCTGCTCGCCACCGATGCTGCGCGGGGTGGGGTAGCGCAGCACACGGGCGTTCTCGATCAGTTCCACTATGGCCTCATGGCGGCCATCGCCATCGACCGGGTCGTTGTTGAGGTCACCGAGGATCACGAAGCGCGCGTCCTGCGCCAGGCCACCGCACTGGCCCTTGTCATCGCACAGCCAGGGCTTGTCACCCTTGGCCAGGTATTCTTGCCACAAGCGCAGTTCGTCGTGGTTGCGCGCGGCATTGCGCTTCTCCGGACCATCGAACACCGGCGGCGTCGGGTGCGAGACCAGCGCATGCACCACGCCGGCCGGGGTCTTTACCGGCACGTCCCAATGCGACTTCGACGACAGGCGCAGCTGCGACCACACCGCATCGTTGTAGAAGCTCTGGCCGGTGCGCGGATCGACCGGGCGAATCGCACCAGGCATCGCACTCCACTTCAGCAGTTGGAAGCTGCGCACCTTGGCTTCATCGATCGGGTAGCGCGACAGCACCAGCATGCCGTACTGGCCCGGGTGCAGGCCGTAGCCCCAGGCATCGTTGCCGCGGCTGCGGCCTTCGCCGCCGACCACGCCGTTGTTGTCCAGGTCCAGCCCACTGGGCACGCCGGTGTTGACCGGAGCCAGATAACGGTAGGCGAAGTGCAGCGGCTTGCCGCCGCCGGGCTGGGCCACTTCCAGGTAACGCTTCTGGAACAGGTCGGCAGCGCGATGGGCGTCGTCGAAGTCGAACTCGTTCAACAGCACCAGGTCCGGGCGCACCTGCTGCAGCACCGCCGCGATCTTGCGCGCGTGCTCGCTGTCACCTTCCAGTTCCTTGATCAGGCCACCGGTCTCGTCGGAGTACAGCGAGGTGTTGTAGGTGGCCAGGCGCAGCGCAGCGGACGGCTTTTCGGTCATCGCGGGGGACTTGGCGAAGGCGGGGGCGGTGGCGCCGCAGAGCAGGGCCAGGGCGAGGATCAGGGGTTTGGCGTTCATGGCCCTATTCTGCACCCGCTCCGGTGTCAGCGGTTTGTCAGCGCCCGTCCAGATCGTTGTCGAAATCGTGCCAGCGGCGGCCGTCGTAGGCCTCCAGTGGATGGAAGCGGCGCTTGTAGTCCATCTTCTGATGGCCACGGATCCAGTAGCCCAGGTACACATGGGGCAGCCCCTCGCGGCGGGCCCATTCGATCTGCTGCAGGATCGCGAAGGTGCCCAGCCCGCGCGCGGCGTGCTCCGGTTCGAAGAAGGTGTAGACCGCCGACAGGCCGTGCTCGGTGACGTCGGTCACCGCCACCCCCAGCAGCTGGCTGGGCTGACCGTCGTGGCCGGGCAGGCGCATCTCCATGAAGCGGGTGTGCGACCAGCTGCCGATCAGGAACTGCTCGAATTCGTGCGGGCCGTGGTCGTCCATGCCGCCATTGGCGTGGCGGTGCACCAGATAGCGGTGGTACAGCGCGAACAGATCATCGCGGGCCGTGGCGGCGGTGATCCGCACCTCCAGGTCGGCATTGCGGGCGGCACAGCGGCGCTGGCTGCGGTCCGGGGCGAAACGCGCCACCGGGATACGCACGGCCACGCAGGCCTGGCAGTGCGCGCAGTGGGGCCGGTAGACCAGGTCGCCGCTGCGGCGGAAGCCCCAGCTCAGGGCCAGCGGGTACAGGCCGCCCAGGCGTCGGTCGTGGGGGTCCAGCACCAGGTCGCGCGCCACCCGGTCCGACCAGTACCCGCAGGGGTGCTCGCCGGTCTGGAAAAGCCGCAGTTCGTCGTCTCTGTCGCCGTGTATCGCCATGAGCACAGCATAGCCCCAGCCCGTCGCAGTAGCGGCGACTGTCCGCCGGATGAATGGAACCGGCCGCGGCGTCAACCGATGTCGCCCCCGGGCGTTGTTGTCCCCCGAGGGTGAAGTGATCACCCCGACGCAATTCCCACCCCCAGGAGTGACCTCATGATCCGTATCCCCCTGCTGCTGGCCCTTCTGCTCGGCACCTCCGCTTCCGGTATCGCGCTGGCGGCCGACACCCCGACCGCACCGGCGCAGCGCCCGGTCAAGCTGGATACCAACGGCGACGGTGTCATCGACCGCAGCGAAGCCGCTGCCAACCCGCGCCTGGCCGCGAAGTTCGACGAGCTGGACAAGAACAAGGACGGCAAGCTCTCGCGCGATGAACTGCCGCGCTGGAAGCACGGCCGCCGTGGCCATGGTGGTGAGCGCTGGGCCAAGCTGGACGTCAACAAGGACGGCCGCATCAGCCGCGAGGAAGCCAAGGCCGATCCGCGCCTGGCCGCGCGCTTCGACCAGCTTGACGTCAACAAGGACGGCTACCTGGACAAGGCCGACCGCGAACTGCGCATGAAGCAGATGCGCGATGCCTGGTTCGCCGCCGCCGACACCAACAAGGACGGCCAGTTGAGCAAGGCCGAGTTCGATGCCGCCAAGGGCCCGATGCACGGTGGCCCGCGCCACGGTGGCCAGCGTGACGGCAGCGCGCCGAAGCCGCAGCGCTGATTCATCGCACGCTGATCGATCACGACGCCGGCGTACTGCCGGCGTCGTGCGTTGCGGCCCTAGTGGCCGCCGGTATGGGCCACCGCATACAGCACGACGCCCAGCACCATGATGTTCATGGCGATGACCCCGGTACGCCCATAGAGCGATTCATACACCCAGTTGGTGCCGGTGCGCCCACGCCGCGCCGAATCGCGTGCGATCAGCGGCGCCATGATCTGCTGCAGCGGCCCCAGGCACTGGTAGTTCACCAGGCCCAGGCCGAGCACCAGCACCAGCAGATGCACCCACGTCGGGGTCTGCAGCAGTACCACCGCCAGCACCGCCAGGCAGCAGGCCATGGCGGTCCAGGTGTTCATGCGCACAAAGCGCCAGACCTGCGCACGTTCGGCATCGGTCTTGGCATAGGACAGCAGGAATCGACCGCCCAGGTAGCTGCCGATCACGCCACCGGCCACGCCACCGGCGAAGGCGCCCCAGGTGCTGGCCGGAATCATGTGCAGGTAGCCCAGGGTGGCCGTGACCGAGCCCATGGCTGTACCCCCGGCCACGCTGGCGCCGCCCAGGCCCAGCTTGCTGCTGCCCACACCGACGCCGGCGCTCAGCAGGATCGCCGCGCTGGCGGTCCCGGGGGCCGCCACCAGCACCATCGACACCACGGCGGTGGCGAACGCTGCACTGGGTGCGCTGCTGCGGGCGAACTCGCCGAAGCGCTGCAGCAGGCCTTCGCGGACCTGGCCGCGGGCGCGTGACAGGCGCTTGCGCACCGCCGCGTCGCTGAGCCCGAGCAGATCGGCCACCTGCTGCGAGCGCTGCCCTTCGCGGTAGTACAGCAGCAGCACCTCACGGCTGTCGGCGGGCAGGGCGGAGATGATGTCCTCGGCGGCGATCTCTTCTTCCACACGCTGCAGCCGGTCGGCTGTGCTCGGCGACGGATCGGCGGCCATGCCCAGCGCCACTTCGGCCGCCTCACCGGTGAGGGGCCGGCCACGTTGCGCACGCAACCAGTCGCGGGCCAGGTTGCGGGTGATCTGCCGCAGCCACGGCAGGAAGCTGGTCGAGCTGCGCAGCTGGTGCAGCTGCTGCCAGCCTTTCACGAAGGCTTCCTGGGCGATGTCCTCGCTGGCCTGGCGGTCACGGGTGATGGCCAGGGCGATGGCGGTGACCGTGTTCTGGCAGGCCAGCACGATGCGCCCATAGGCGTGCTGGCAGCCGCTGGCGGCGGCCGGCAGTTCGCGTTCCAGGGTCTGGTCGATCGATGCGGCGAACGTCGTCATGGCAGCGGTTCTCCTGCTGGGATTGTGTCCCATGACGGAGCCGCGCGCTCAATGTGACCGGCCGTCCACACGGTTAATGCCGGCCAGCGGCCGGCATTAACCGTGAGTCAGGTCGAGGGCTGGATGCGGACCCGGACTTCTTCCTCTTCCGGCGCGGCCTGCGGGGCCGGTTGTGCCTGCTGCGGCTGGGCCTGCGGGGCAGGGGCGGGCGCGGCCGGTGCCGGGGCGCCACGGTGGCGCAGGCCGATCACCAGCGCCACGCCGGCGATCACCACCAGCAGCGCGATGCGGATGCGCCAGGCCCAGCTGCGGCCACCGCCACCCTGTTCCGGCGCGTCGCGGAAGGCGAACTCGGCGGTCGGGTGGTCGCGACGGGTGGTATCGAGCAGGCGCGCCTCGCGCAGGATTTCGCGCGCGCGTGGCTGGTCGTCGGCACGTACGATCCACACCGCCGGATAGGCGCTGGCATTGCCCAGATCGGTATAGCTGAACTGGCCCCGGCGGCGGGTCTTGTACGAGCGCCCGTTGGTCACCTTGACCTCGATACCGTGCCCGCGCAGAAGCTCGGCCACGCCTTCGACGGTTTCCACGCGCTGGCTGCTGAAAATCTGGCGCATCGGTTTACTCCTTGGCCGGCACGGCGGCGGCCGCGGCCTGGTCCGGAACGACCCGGATCAGGCCTTCCTGCGCGGTGCTGGCCACCAGCACGCCGTTGCGGGTAAAGAACTGGCCACGGGCCAGCCCGCGCGAATCCTGCGCGCTGGGGCTGTCCAGCGAGTACAGCAGCCAGTCATCGGCTCGGAACGGGCGGTGGAACCAGATGGCGTGGTCGAGCGAGGCCATCTGCACGTGCGGGTGGTAGTAGCTGATGCCGTGCGGGAAGGTCGCCGTGCCCAGCAGATGGAAATCGGACGCGTAGGCCAGCAGTGCCTGGTGCAGTTCGGGCGCATCGCCGACCGGCTCGCTCAGGCGCATCCACACCTGGTGATAGGGCGGGCGCTTGGGTGGGTTCAGTTCGTCACGTGGGTAGACATGGCGGAACTCGAACGGGCCACCGCGCGACAGCCAGCGCTGCACCTTGATCGGCAGGCGTTCGAGCACTTCGGCCGGCAGCGGGCGGTTCGGCTCGATGTCTTCCGGCTGCGGCACTTCAGGCATCTTGTGCTGGTGCTCGGCACCGGTCTCGGCCTGCTGGAACGAGGCGGCGCAGAAGAAGATCACCTTGCCGTGCTGGATTGCGGTGACCCGGCGCACCGAGAAGCTGCCACCGTCGCGGGTGCGGTCCACGTCGTAGACGATCGGGTGGTCGATGTTGCCGGCGCGCAGGAAATAGGCGTGCAGCGAATGCACGTGGCGGCCGTTGTCGACCGTGGCCTGTGCAGCGGCCAGCGCCTGACCCAGCACCTGCCCGCCGAACACGTACTTGGTTCCGATATCGCGGCTTTGCCCGCGGAACAGGTTGTCCTCCAGCCGCTCCAGCGTGAGCAGGTCGATCAGCTCGGAGACGACGGGTTCGGGCGTGTCGTTCAAGGGGGCGGCCACAGCAGGGAAAGAGAGCCTGATTATACCGGTCAGGGGTCAGATCCCTTTCGCATCGCGAAAGGGATCTGACCCCGCCGCCGTGCGCCGGCACTACCGTTTACTTGCCCAGCCGGGCCACCAGCGCCTGCAAGGCGTTCTGTGCATCCGGGGCGAACCAGGCTTCGACAAAGCGGTCGAGCTGGATCAGGTCCGGGTGCAAGGCTTCGTGCAGATCGGTGCGGGCGACCGCGCGGGTCAGCAGCATCGGCTGGCGCGGCTGCTTCAGCAGGTTCTGCAGCCAGGCCACCGCGCGCGCCACCACCAGGTCGCCCTCGGCCAGCTCATCGACCAGGCCGATCTGCAGTGCCTGTTCGGCCGGCACCAGCGAGCCGGTGGTCAGCAGCACGCCGGCACGGTGCACGCCGACCGCACGGCGCAGCAGGCGCTGGATGCCTTCCGGCGCGATCAGGCCCACCTGCACTTCGTTCAGGCCGATAGCATACGGACGCGACGGATCGGCGCTGCGCGCCATCACCCGGTAGTCGCAGCACAGGGCCAGCACGCAGCCGCCGGCCGGCGCATGGCCGGTGATCGCCGCGACCACCGGAATGCGGCTCTCGGCCAGCGTGCGCACGGCGCCGAAAAATGCGTTCCAGGTGTCCAGCAGCTTGTGCTTGTCATCGCCGTGCGAGAGCAGGTGCGGCACGTCCATGCCGCCGGTGAAGACGCGCTCGCTGCCCGAGAGCACGATGCCGTGCGCGTCTTCGGCCATGGCCAGCTCGATGGCGTGGATCAACTGCCGGCACAGTTCGGTATCCAGGGCATTGACCGGCGGCCGCGCCAGGCGCAGTTCGCGGATGGGGCCATGGTTGATCACCTCGATGAGCGTCGTCATGCTGCGGTCTCGTTGCGAAGAAGGAACCTGGGCGATGATAACCAAACCATTCGTTGGCGTATTGTTGCTGCTGTGTGCGGGCGCAGCATCGGCGGAGACCGCCGTGCCGGCCTGCGTCACCGTGCAGCAGGGCTGGGCGCGCCTGCCGCCAAACCCGGCCATGCCGATGACCGCCGGCTACGGGGTGATCCACAACGGCTGCGCCAAAGCGGTGGCCATCAGCGGCGTACGCAGCGCCAGCTTCGGCGACGTGTCGCTGCACGAGACCACGATTGTCGATGGCGTCAGCCGCATGCGCGCCATCGAGCGTCTGCCGTTGGCGCCGGGTGCACGTGCCGAGCTCAAGCCCGGTGGCCTGCACCTGATGCTGATGGAGGGAAAGGGCACGCTGAAGGAGGGCCAGATCGTGCCGCTGCAGCTGCAGCTGGAGGGCGGTGGCGAAGCCAGGGTGACGCTGACGGTGCGCAAGGCCGCGCCGTAACGCGTCGCCCGTTCCGCCGGGCATGGCCCGGCGCTACCGGTGATGATCCGGCGGTCCTGCCTGGGTAGCGCCGGGCCATGCCCGGCGGGGTTTTACGACCAGTCGTAGGTGAACAATACGGTCCTGCTCACCGGTTCGTAGAACATCACAATCGCGTCAGCACCAGCGGCGCACCAGCGGTAGGCGGCCACGCTGGCGACATGGAAGAACGGCTGGCCGTCGCGGGTGATGCGGATACCCTCGTCAGGCAGGTGGTCGCTGCTGTTGCGGAAGTGCAGGTTGCCGCGCTGGGTGGTGCCGGCGAGGTCTTCGATCACGAAGGCAGACGGAATGCGTGTGTACCCGGTCCAGTTACCGAACCAGATCGGACCGCCCAGCTGGTCCAGCCATGCCCGTTCCTCCGGTTCGCCATCGCCGTAGCGCGAGACACTCGCCAGACAACCGTGCTGCTGGAAGTGCGCCTTGGCCTGGTCATGGCTGTCGCGCATCTCGGCCACGTGTGCACGTGCGTCTTCATCATCCGCCGCATCGCCCAGGAAGTACGCTTCGTTGCCGAGGAAACGCATCTGGTTGTCGGCAGTCAGTGCGAAGGCGATCCAGTTGCTGGCGGTAAACGCGTTGTGGTGTGCCGTGGTTTCGTCACCGATGCAGCCTTCATACGGCTCGATCGGGCACAGCATCGTCGCCACCTGACCGGCCAGTTCCGGGCGCAGCACACCCAGGTCGATCTTCAGCAGCGGCAGCAGGTGCTGGCCGAGCCACGCCTGATCGGCGGGGAAGACATCGGTGGGGAAGGCAACCATGCCGGGCAGCAGGTCGCGCAGTTCGGTGTGGTGGATCATGTCAGTCCTTTGAACATAGTGGGTAGTGCCGGCCGCTGGCCGGCAGCCTCATTGCCGCCGAAGCGTGCCGACCCAGGTCGGCACCCACCAGGGCATTTCAGGTAGACGCGCTGCGGATCGCGTCCGGCAGCGGCGCGCTCTTGCCGGTCTGGGTATCCATCCAGACCACCACCACGTTGCCGTCCGAATACAGCTTCGAATCGTCCTGCTGGTCGACGATGCGGTGGCCGATGGTCACGCTGCTGTTGCCCAGGCGTTCGACGAACAGTTCAACGAGGATGTCGTTGGGCCACACGATCGGCAGGCGGTAGTTGACGTTGGTCGCGGCCACCACCGGGGCGATGCGGTCGGTCATCGACACGCCGTCCACGCCCAGCATCCAGCGCACGCGCGCTTCCTCCAGGTAGGAGATGTACTTGGCGTTGTTGACGTGGCCCATGCTGTCCATGTCGCGCCAGCGCACGCTGATCGGGATGCGGGCCAGGATCTTGTGTTCGCTGCTCATCATGCGTCCTTCTTCTTGCTGGCCGTGGCACTCTTGCTGGCCTTGCCGGTGCTTTTGGCGGCCACCGCCTTCTTCGCCGGCTTGGCGACCTTCTCAGGCTTCACCTTGCGCGGCGGGCGGGCGTCGGGCTTGTTGGCCACGGCGGCCGGCTGCTCCGGGCGCGCGCTGGTGGAGGGCAACATGCGCGCCAGGAACTGGCCGGTGTACGACTGCGGGCAGGCCGCCACGTCTTCCGGCGTGCCGGTGACCAGGATGGTGCCACCGCGATGGCCACCTTCCGGGCCCAGGTCGACGATCCAGTCGGCAGTCTTGATCACGTCCAGGTTGTGCTCGATCACCACCACCGTGTTGCCTTCGTCGCGCAGCTTGTGCAGCACGCCCAGCAGCGCTTCGATGTCGTGGAAGTGCAGGCCGGTGGTCGGCTCGTCGAGGATGTACAGGGTGCGGCCGGTATCGCGGCGCGACAGTTCCTTGGACAGCTTCACGCGCTGCGCTTCACCACCGGACAGCGTGGTCGCGCTCTGGCCCAGCTTGATGTAACTCAGGCCGACGTCGACCAGGGTTTCCAGCTTTCGTGCGATCGACGGCACCGGCTCGAACAGCTTCAGTGCATCCTCGACGGTCATTTCCAGCACGTCGTTGATGTTGAAGCCCTTGTACAGGATCTCCAGCGTCTCGCGGTTGTAGCGCTTGCCGTGGCAGACATCGCACGGCACGTACACGTCCGGCAGGAAGTGCATCTCGACCTTGATCAGGCCATCGCCCTGGCATGCTTCGCAGCGGCCGCCCCGCACGTTGAAGCTGAAGCGCCCCGGCGAATAGCCGCGCGCACGTGCTTCGGGCACCTGCGCGAACAGTTCGCGCAACGGGGTGAACAGGCCGGTGTAGGTGGCCGGGTTCGAACGCGGAGTGCGGCCGATCGGCGACTGGTCGATGTCCACCACCTTGTCGAACAGGTCCAGGCCATCGATCTCCTTGTAGGGAGCGATCGGGTGCGAAGCGCCGTTGATCTCGTTGGCGGCCAGCGAGAACAGGGTGTCGTTGATCAGGGTCGACTTGCCCGAGCCGGACACGCCGGTCACGCAGGTCAGCAGGCCCGACGGAATCGCCAGGTCCACGCCCTTCAGGTTGTTGCCGCTGGCACCGCGCAGGTGCAGGGTCATCTTCGGGTTCGGCTTGTGCCGGCGCGCCGGAATCTCGATCGCGCGCTTGCCCGACAGGTACTGGCCGGTCAGCGAGCGCGGTGCCTCCAGGATGTCCTGCAGGGTGCCCTGGCCGACGATCTCGCCGCCGTGCACACCCGCGCCCGGTCCGATGTCCAGCACGTAGTCGGCCAGCCGGATCGCGTCCTCGTCGTGCTCGACCACGATCACCGTGTTGCCGAGGTCGCGCAGGCGGGTGAGGGTGCCGAGCAGGCGTTCGTTGTCGCGCTGGTGCAGGCCGATCGACGGCTCATCGAGCACGTACATCACCCCGACCAGGCCGGCGCCGATCTGGCTGGCCAGGCGGATGCGCTGCGCCTCGCCACCGGACAGGGTGTCGGCCTTGCGCTCCAGGGTCAGGTAATCCAGGCCCACATCGACCAGGAAGCCGAGGCGTTCGCCGATTTCCTTGACGATCTTCGAGGCGATTTCGCCGCGCCAGCCCGGCAGGCTCAGTTCACTGAAGAACTTCAGCGCTTCGTCGATCGGCAGCACCACCAGATCCGGCAGCGGGCGGTCGGCCACGAACACGTTGCGCGCGGCCTTGTTCAGGCGCGCACCATGGCATTCCGGGCACGGCTGTTCGCTGATGTACTTGGACAGTTCCTCGCGCACCGCCGGCGACTCGGTTTCCTTGTAGCGGCGTTCGAGGTTGGGAATGATGCCCTCGAAGCGGTGCTTGCGCTGGGTGCGGCCCCCGGCTTCGGTGAAGTAGGTGAAGGTGATCGCTTCATCGCCGCTGCCATACAGCACGGCCTGCTGCACGTTCTCCGGCAGCGAGTTCCACGCCGCGTCGACGTCGAACTTGTAGTGCTTGGCCAGCGAGGCGATCAGCTGGAAGTAGTAGGCGTTGCGGCGGTCCCAGCCGCGCACCGCACCGGCGGCCAGCGACAGCTCGGGGTGCACCACCACGCGCGAGGGATCGAAGAATTCGGCCATGCCCAGGCCATCGCAGCCGGGGCAGGCGCCCATCGGTGCGTTGAACGAGAACAGCCGTGGTTCCAGTTCCGGCAGCGAGTAATCGCAGACCGGGCAGGAGTACTTGGAGGAGAACAGCGTCGGCGCGGTACCGGCGTTGTCCAGGCTCTGCACCGAGGCCATGCCGTCGCCCAGTTTCAGCGCGGTCTCGAAGCTCTCGGCCAGGCGCTGCTTGATGTCCTCGCGCGGGCGGAAGCGGTCGATCACCGCCTCGATGGTGTGCTTCTGGCGCAGCGCCAGCGGCGGCACCGCGTCGATCTCATGCAGCTCGCCATCCACGCGTACGCGCACGAAGCCCTGCGCACGCAGCTGGTCGAACACCTGCGCATGCTCGCCCTTGCGGTCGCGGATGACCGGCGCCAGCAGCATGTAGCGCTGTTCCGGGTCGAGGGTTAGCACCTGGTCGACCATCTGGCTGACCGTCTGTGCTTCCAGCGGGTAGCCGTGGTCGGGGCAGCGCGGGGTGCCGACGCGCGCGTACAGCAGGCGCAGGTAGTCGTAGATCTCGGTGATCGTGCCGACCGTCGAACGCGGGTTGTGCGAGGTCGACTTCTGCTCGATCGAGATGGCCGGGGACAGGCCTTCGATGTGGTCCAGGTCCGGCTTTTCCATCACGCTCAGGAACTGGCGCGCATAGGCCGACAGCGACTCGACGTAGCGGCGCTGGCCTTCTGCATAGATGGTGTCGAACGCCAGCGAGGACTTGCCCGAGCCGGACAGGCCGGTGATCACGATCAGCTTGTCGCGGGGCAGGTCGAGGTCGAGGTTCTTCAGGTTGTGCGTCCGCGCGCCGCGGATGCGGATGAAATCCATCGCCATGGGGGATCCGGTTGTGGGGGCGTTGGCTGGGTGCCGGGCCAGCGGGGAACGGCAATCGGTCAGCCTACCGAGGTGACCAGATGGGGGCAATGGGCGACAATGCCAGCCCGGTGTCTCACCCTGTGAGACAGGCCGACAGGCAGGGGTCAGATCCCTTTTCACAACGTGAAACGGGATCTGACCCCGTTCTGGCCCGCGCCCCAAGCCCGTTCAGGGGTTGACTTGACCCGCGCCCGCTGATCTGCGTACAATCCCGCTCCTGTCCGCCCTCGATGGCGGCAGCTCAGACCACAATAACTACAGAGGAAGGCCTGGTCATGTACGCAGTACTGGTCACCGGCGGTAAGCAATACCGCGTGGCGCAGGGCGAAAAGCTCCGCATTGAAAAGCTCGAAGTCGAAGTCGGCAGCGAGATCAAGTTTGACAACATCCTGATGCTGGGTGACAGCGACGGCGTGAAGCTGGGCGATGCGCTGAAGGGCGCTGCCGTCACCGCCAAGGTCCTGTCCCAGGGTCGTGCTGACAAGGTCCGGATCATCAAGTTCCGTCGCCGCAAGCACCACATGAAGCGTCAGGGTCACCGTCAGTACTACACCGAAATCGAGATCACCGGCATCGCCGGCTAAGTATCAGGAGAAGCAGTCATGGCACATAAAAAGGGCGTAGGCTCCTCGCGCAACGGTCGCGACTCCAACCCGAAGTACCTGGGCGTCAAGATCTTCGGCGGCCAGGCCATCGAAGCCGGCAACATCATCGTGCGTCAGCGCGGCACCCAGTTCCACCCGGGTTCCGGCGTTGGCCTGGGCCGTGACCACACCCTGTTCGCCCTGGTGGACGGCAAGGTGGAGTTCTCGGTCAAGGGCGCCAAGAAGCGCCGCACCGTCAGCATCGTCTCGGCCGACGCCTGATCCAGGCATCGCCGGCACCCGTGCTACGGCAGGGTAGTGCTGGATGAAGAGCACGTTGCATGGAGGGCCCCGCTTCGGCGGGGCTTTTCGTTAGAGTGAACGCAAGACCGGCTGTGCCGGGTTGCCGGCCCGCGGCCGGCATGACATTCAAGGCGGCGGCCCGCAGGCTGCGCCCATCGCAGGCATCGAAACAATGAAACTGGTAGACGAAGCAGAAATCGAAGTGTTCGCCGGCAACGGCGGCAACGGCTGCATTGGCTTCCGTCGCGAGAAGTTCATTCCGCTCGGCGGCCCGGACGGCGGCGACGGCGGTGCCGGCGGCAGCGTGTACATCCGCGCCGACGAGAACCTGAACACCCTGGTCGACTTCCGCCATGACCGCATCTTCAAGGCGCAGCGCGGCGAGAACGGTATGGGCCGCCAGGCCTATGGCAAGGGCGGCGAAGACCTGACCATCACCGTGCCGGTAGGTACCGTGGTGATCAACGTCGCCACCGATGAAGTCATCGGCGACCTGACCCAGCACGGCGATCGCCTGCTGGTGGCCAAGGGTGGCCGTGGTGGCCTGGGCAACATGCACTTCAAGAGCTCGACCAACCGCTCGCCGCGCCAGGCGCTGCCGGGCGAGCCGGGCGAAGAGCGCACCCTGAAGCTGGAACTGAAGCTGCTGGCCGACGTCGGCCTGCTGGGCTTCCCCAACGCTGGCAAGAGCACCCTGATCCGTGCCGTTTCGGCGGCGACGCCGAAGGTGGCCGATTACCCGTTCACCACGCTGTACCCGAACCTGGGTGTGGTGAAGGTGGAGAATTACCGCAGCTTCGTGATCGCCGATATTCCCGGCCTGATCGAAGGCGCGGCAGATGGCGCCGGCCTCGGTGCGCAGTTCCTGCGTCACCTGCAGCGCACCCGCCTGCTGCTGCACCTGGTGGACATTTCACCGATGGAAGGTGGCGTGGACGGCATTTCGCCGGTGGAGCAGGTGCGTGCGATCGAGCGCGAGCTGGAGAAGCACGACCCGGAGCTGCTGGAAAAGCCGCGCTGGCTGGTGCTGAACAAGGCCGACCTGATGTTCGAGGACGAGGCCAAGGCCGCGGCGGAGCAGATCGTCGCCGAGCTGGGCTGGAAGGAGCCGTGGTTCCTGGTTTCCGCGCTGGGCCGCGAAGGTACCTTCCCGATCATGAGCCGGATCATGGCCTTCTTCGATCGCCAGAAGGAAGACGAGCTGGAAGCCCGCAACGCGCAGTGAATGCCGTTGTGGTTCCATGCGGAAAACCCGGCTTCGGCCGGGTTTTTTGTTGGTAGTGCCGGCCGCTGGCTGGCAATCCCGGTAAACTGCAGGCAACAAAAAACCCGGCCGGGGCCGGGCTTTTGTCTGCTGCCCAACCCCGAAGGGCAGGGCGGCAACGCCGGATCAGGCGGCCTTGAGGGCCTTGATGCGGTCGTTCAGGCGGCTCTTATGACGAGCAGCCTTGTTCTTGTGGATCAGGCCACGCGCGCTGAAGCGATCCAGGATCGGCTGGGCAACGGCGAAGGCGGCTTCGGCGCCGGCGGCATCGTTGGCGTCCAGCGCCTTGATCACTTTCTTGACAGCGGTGCGCAGCATCGAGCGCTGAGCCACGTTGCGCGCGTTGCGCACGACGGTCTGCTTGGCGCGCTTCTTGGCGGACTTGATATTGGCCACGGTGGTGGTTTCCTGAAAAAATCGGTGTTATGGGAACAGCAAGCTAGCTAGTATGATGGCGTAAGAAATGCACGTCAAGTCGATTGTCAAGAGGGACGCTGAGTGAGTTCACCCAAGTTGTTGCGGGGCCTGCTGTCGTTCAGCAGCATGACCATGGTCTCGCGCGTTCTCGGACTTGTCCGGGACTTCGTGGTGACCACCACGTTCGGCACCAACGCCATCACTGATGCTTTCTGGGTCGCGTTCAGGGTACCCAATTTCCTGCGCCGTTTGTTCGCTGAGGGCTCCTTCGCCACCGCTTTCGTGCCGGTGTTCACGGAAGTGAAGGAGACCCGCAGTCACGCCGAGCTGCGTGAACTGATGGCCCGCACCGCCGGCACCCTGGGCGGGGTGTTGATGCTGGTCACCGCGCTGGCGCTGATCTTCGCGCCGCAGCTGGCCTCGGTGTTCTCCAGTGGTGTTGATACCGACCCGGTCAAGCAGGGCCTGCTGGTAGACCTTTTCCGCCTGACCTTCCCGTTCCTGCTGTTTGTCTCGCTGACCGCACTGGCCGGTGGCGCGCTGAACAGCTTCCAGCGCTTCGCGATGCCGGCGCTGACCCCGGTCATCCTCAACCTGTGCATGATCGCCGGTGCGCTGTGGCTGGCGCCGCGGCTGGGCGGCACTCCGGAGAAGCAGATCCTGGCGCTGGGCTGGGCGGTGCTGGCCGCGGGCATCCTGCAGCTGCTGTTCCAGCTGCCGTCGCTGAAGGGCATCAACCTGCTGACCCTGCCGCGCTGGGGCTGGAGCCATCCGGGCGTGCGCAAGGTGATGACACTGATGGTGCCGACCCTTTTCGGTTCGTCGGTGGCGCAGATCAACCTGCTGCTGGACACGGTCATCGCGGCCAAGCTGACTGACGGCTCGCAGTCCTGGCTGTCGCTGGCCGATCGCTTCCTGGAGCTGCCGCTGGGCGTGTTCGGGGTGGCGCTGGGCACGGTGATCCTGCCAGCACTGGCCCGTCACCATGTCAGCACCGACCGCGAAGGCTTCTCGCGCTCGCTGGACTGGGGCCTGCGCATGACCCTGCTGATCTCGGTGCCGGCGATGCTGGGCCTGCTGCTGCTGGCCGAGCCGCTGATCGCGACGATCTTCCAGCACGGCCAGTTCAGCGCCTTCGATACCCGCATGACGGCGCTGTCGGTGTACGGCCTGAGCTTCGGCCTGCCGGCGTTCGCGCTGCTGAAGGTGGTGCTGCCGGCCTTCTACGCCCGCCAGGACACCAAGACCCCGGTACGCGCCGGCGTCGCCGCGCTGGTGGCCAACATGGTGTTCAACTTCGCTCTGCTGGCGGTGCTGTACCAGGTGATGGTGCCGGACGAGTTGAAGGCGCAGGGGGTGATGGCGGCCATCGGCAAACAGCCGGGCCTGCACCTGGCGCTGGGCATCGCCAGCGCGCTGTCCAGTTACCTGAACCTCGGCCTGCTCTGGTACTGGCTGGGCAAGACCGATGTCTACCAGCGCCGACCGGGCTGGGGCGGCTACCTGGGCCGCCTGCTGCTGGCCTGCGTGGCGATGGTTGCCGCGCTGCTGGCCCTGCTGCACTGGCTGCCGGCCTTCTCGGCGATGGGCGTGTGGGAGCGGATCGGCAGCCTGTCGCTGCTGGTCGGCGGTGGCGGTGCCACCTACGCGGTGGCCATGCTGGCGCTGGGCTTCCGCCCGCGCGACCTGCGCGGGCATTGATCACCGCTTGTGGCGGCTATACTTCAGGGTTACACCATTGAAGCGGCGGCCCCGGGTGGGCCGGAACGAGAGTTGATGAGCAGGCTGTTCAGAAGCGTCGAGGGCGGGGAGCTGTTCCCCAACGGAAGCGTGGTCTGTATCGGTGCATTCGACGGCCTCCATCTGGGGCATCGTGCGCTGGTCCGCCACGCGGTCGCCCGCGCGCGCGCCTTGGGCGTGGCCGCGGTGGCGGTGGCCTTCGAGCCGTTGCCGCGTGAATTCTTCGCCAAGGGCACGCCGCCGCCGCGGTTGACCCTGGCGCGCAGCAAGGTCGAGATCCTGCGCGAACTCGGCGTCGATGCGATCGGCCTGCTGCGCTTCGACGCGGCGATGGCAGCGATGCCGGCCGAGACCTTCGTGCGCCAGCTGCTGGTGCACCGGCTGGGCGCGCGTGAAGTGTGGATCGGGCCGGAGTTCTGCTTCGGCAACCGCCGCCGTGGCGATCTGGCCCTGCTGCAGGCGATGGGCGCCGAACTCGGCTTCACCGCGGGCGAGATCGAAGCGGTGGACCTGCATGGCGAGCGCATCTCCAGCACCCGCATCCGCCAGCTGCTGCAGGAGGGCGATTTCGCCCGCGCCAACGACCTGCTCGGCCGCCCCTACGCGATCAGCGGGCGGGTGGTGCGCGGGCGCCAGCTCGGCCGTACGCTGGGCTTCCCCACCGCCAACCTGCGCTTCCCGAAGACCCCGGCACTGTCGGGCATCTACGCGACTTGGGTGCACGGGGTGTTCGATCAGCCGTGGCCGTCGGTCTCCAGCTTCGGCACGCGGCCGACAGTGGACGGCGTGGAGCCGCTGCTGGAAGCGCACCTGTTCGACTTCCAGGGTGACCTGTACGGCCGCCACATCGACGTGGAGTTCGTCGCCAAGCTGCGCGACGAAGAGAAATTCAATGATCTGGCGGCGCTGACCGACCAGATGCACCGCGACGCCGAACAGGCGCGCGCCATCCTTTCCGAACATAGATTGCGAGCCACTGCGTGAGCCAGGACTACAAGACCACCCTGAACCTGCCAGCCACCGAATTCCCGATGCGCGGCGACCTGCCCAAGCGCGAGCCGGGCATTCTGGCGCAGTGGGAAGCGCAGGGGCTCTACCAGCAGCTGCGCGACAACGCCGCCGGCCGCCCGCTGTTCGTGCTGCATGACGGCCCGCCGTACGCCAACGGCCGCATCCACCTCGGCCACGCGGTCAACAAGATCCTGAAGGACATCATCGTCAAGTCGCGCTACCTGGCCGGCTTCGATGCGCCCTACGTGCCGGGCTGGGACTGCCATGGCCTGCCGATCGAGATCGCGGTCGAAAAGAAGTGGGGCAAGGTCGGCACCAAGCTCGACGCCGTTGAATTCCGGCAGAAGTGCCGCGAGTTCGCCGAAGAGCAGATCAACATCCAGCGCGTGGACTTCAAGCGCCTGGGCGTGACCGGCGACTGGGACAACCCGTACAAGACCCTGAGCTTCGACTTCGAGGCCAACGAGATCCGCGCGCTGGCCAAGGTCGTGGCCAATGGCCACCTGGTGCGTGGCGCCAAGCCGGTGTACTGGTGCTTCGACTGTGGCTCGGCGCTGGCCGAAGCCGAGATCGAGTACCAGGAAAAGGAATCGCCGGCGATCGACGTGGCCTACGCCGCGCGTGATGCGCAGGCCATCGGCCAGGCGTTCGGCGTGAGCGTGCCGGCCGACGTTGAAGTGGCCGTGCCGATCTGGACCACTACGCCGTGGACGCTGCCGGCCTCGCTGGCGGTGTCGCTGGGTGCGGAGATCAACTACGTGCTGGCCGAAGGCCCGGCGCACAACGGCAAGCGCCGCTGGCTGGTGCTCGCCGCCGCGCTGGCCGAGCGCGCACTGCAGCGCTACGGCGTTGAGAGCGTGGTGCTGCATGGTGAAATCGCCGGCGCCGCGTTGGAAAACCAGCTGCTGGCGCATCCGTTCTACCCCGAGCGCGAGATCCTGGTGCTCAACGGAGACCACGTCTCCGACGAGGACGGTACCGGTGCGGTGCACACCGCCCCCGGCCACGGCCAGGAAGACTTCGTGGTCAGCCAGAAGTACGGCCTGCTGGACAAGTACAACGCCGGTCAGGTGACCCCGATCGATGGCCGTGGCGTGTACCTGGAATCGACCCCGCCGGCCGGTGACGTAGTGCTGGCCGGCCAGCACCTGTGGAAGGCGCAGGAAGCCATCGTCGGCGTGCTGCGCGACAACGGTGCGCTGCTGGCCTTCCATCCGATCCGCCACAGCTACCCGCATTGCTGGCGCCACAAGACGCCGGTGGTGTTCCGCGCCACCCCGCAGTGGTTCATCTCGATGGACAAGGCCCACCTGCGCCGCGATGCGCTGGCGGCCATCGACACCGTCGGCTGGTTCCCGAGCTGGGGCAAGGCGCGCATCCAGAGCATGGTCGACGGTCGCCCGGACTGGACCATCTCGCGCCAGCGCACCTGGGGCGTGCCGATCGCCCTGTTCACCCATCGCCAGACCGGCGAGATCCACCCGCGTTCGGTGGAGCTGATGCAGCAGGTCGCCGATCGCGTCCAAGCCGAGGGCATCGACGTGTGGTACTCGCTGGACGCTGCAGAGCTGCTGGGCGCTGAAGCGGCCGACTACGAGAAGGTCACCGACATCCTCGACGTGTGGTTCGATTCGGGCGTCACCCATGAAGGCGTGCTCGCGGCGCGTGGCTTCGGCAAGCCGGCCGACCTGTACCTGGAAGGTTCCGACCAGCATCGCGGCTGGTTCCAGTCCTCGCTGCTGACCGGCGTGGCGATCGACAAGCGCGCGCCGTACAAGCAGTGCCTGACCCACGGCTTCACCGTGGACGAGCACGGCCGCAAGATGTCCAAGTCGCTGGGCAACGGCATCGAACCGCAGGACATCATGAACAAGCTGGGCGCGGACATCCTGCGCCTGTGGATCGCCTCGGCCGACTACAGCAACGAGATGTCGCTGTCGCAGGAGATCCTCAAGCGCAACGCCGACGCCTACCGTCGCCTGCGCAACACCGCACGCTTCCTGCTCGGCAACCTGGACGGTTTCGATCCGGCCCAGCACCTGCGCCCGCTCGACCAGATGGTCGCGCTGGACCGCTGGATCGTGCATCGCGCCTGGGAGCTGCAGGAGAAGATCAAGGCGGCCTACGACGGCTACAACATGGCCGAGATCGTGCAGCTGCTGCTGAACTTCTGCAGCGTCGACCTGGGTTCGCTGTACCTGGACGTGACCAAGGACCGCCTGTACACGATGCCGACCGATTCGCACGGTCGCCGTTCGGCACAGAGTGCGATGTACCACATCGCCGAAGCGTTCACCCGCTGGGTCGCGCCGATCCTGACCTTCACCGCCGACGAGCTGTGGGGCTACCTGCCGGGCGAACGCGCCGGCCACGTGCTGTTCACCACCTGGTACGACGGCCTGGCGCCGCTGCCGGCCGATGCCCAGCTCAACGCGGCTGACTTCGACCAGCTGCTGGCTGTGCGCGAGCAGGTGGCCAAGGTGCTTGAGCCGATGCGTGCCAACGGCGCGATCGGTGCCGCGCTGGAAGCGGAAATCACCCTCGCCGCCAGCGAAGCGCAGGCCGCCAGGTGGCAGCCGCTGGCCGATGAGCTGCGCTTCCTGTTCATCAGCGGCGACGTGCAGGTGCGCCCGGCGACCACCGACGAGGTGTTCGTCAGCGCGCAGCCGACCAGCAAGGCCAAGTGCGTGCGCTGCTGGCACCACCGCGCCGATGTCGGCAGCAACGCCGATCACCCCGAACTGTGCGGCCGCTGCGTGAGCAACATCACCGGCGCCGGCGAACTGCGGAGCTGGTTCTGATGGCCGCGCCCCGTCCGCATCCCAATGCCCTGGTCTGGCTGCTGCTGTCGGTGGTCATCATCGGCCTGGACCAGTGGTCCAAGGCCTGGGTCCTGTCGAGCCTGCCGGAGTTCCAGCCGGTGGTGGTCATCGAGGGCTTCTGGAACTGGTACCGCACCTACAACACCGGTGCGGCGTTCAGTTTCCTGAGCGACGCCGGTGGCTGGCAGAAGTACTTCTTCACCGCGTTGGCGATCGCCATCAGCGGCCTGATGGCCTGGTGGCTGCGCGGCACTGCCCGTGGCAACTGGAAGGCCGCGGTGCCGTATGCGCTGATCATCGGCGGTGCCATCGGCAACGTGATCGACCGCCAGGTGCACGGCCACGTGGTCGATTTCATCCAGTGGTACGTGGGCAGCTATACCTGGCCCTCGTTCAACATCGCCGATTCGGCCATCGTGGTCGGTGCCATCGGCATCGCCCTGTTTGGCCTGTTCGACGGCAAGTCCGCCAAAAAGGCGGATAATGCCAACCCGAAACCGTAAGCCGGCCGCCGCCGGGAGACTGAACTGATGGATGTGCTGCTCGCCAACCCGCGTGGTTTCTGTGCCGGTGTCGATCGTGCGATCGAGATCGTCAAGCGCGCGATCGAAACGCTGGGCGCGCCCATCTATGTCCGCCATGAAGTGGTGCACAACCGCTTCGTGGTCGATGACCTGAAGCAGCGCGGTGCGATCTTCGTCGAGGAACTGGACGAAGTGCCGGACAACAACACGGTCATCTTCAGCGCGCACGGCGTGTCCCAGGCCGTGCGCCAGGAAGCCGAGCGCCGTGGTCTGAAGGTGTTCGACGCCACCTGCCCGCTGGTGACCAAGGTCCACTTCGAGGTTGCCCGCCACTGCCGTGCCGGCCGTGACGTGGTGCTGATCGGCCACGCCGGTCACCCGGAAGTGGAAGGCACCATGGGCCAGTGGAACCGCGAAGCGGGTACCGGCCAGATCTATCTGGTCGAGGACGTCGAGCAGGTAGCCACGCTGCAGATCAACCAGCCGGAAAACTTCGCCTACACCACCCAGACCACGCTGTCGGTGGATGACACGCGCGGCATCATCGATGCGCTGCGCGAGCGTTTCCCGGAAATGCAGGGCCCGAAGAACGACGACATCTGCTACGCCACGCAGAACCGCCAGGATGCCGTGCGCGACCTGGCCAAGCGCTGCGACCTGGTGCTGGTGGTGGGTTCGCCGAACAGCTCCAATTCCAACCGACTGAGTGAACTGGCCCGCCGTGAAGGCGTGGAGTCGTACCTGATCGACGGTGCGCACGAGATCGACCCGCGCTGGGTGGAAGGCAAGCAGCACATCGGTGTGACCGCCGGTGCCTCGGCGCCGCAGGTGCTGGTTGATGGCGTGCTGGCGCGGCTGGCCGAGCTGGGTGCCAGCGGCGTGTCCGAGCTGGATGGCGAGCCGGAATCGATGGTGTTTGCACTGCCGAAGGAACTGCGCCTGCGCCTGGTCGACTGACCGGGCCTGACTCTGCTGGGTGCGAACCCGCACAAGGTGGGTGCGGACCTTGGTTCGCACTGCTTTTGCATGCACCCCATCCACGCACGGCGTGGATCTACCGCTCACGGCCTTGTTGCCGGGTTTGTCGCTTCTGGTGGGGTTAGGACGCCCATGACCTTTGGCCATGGGGCAGGGCACTCTACAGGCCTAGCATCGGAGGATTCTCCGTTGTTGGATGCCGCCCGATGAAGACCCGTGCCTTGGTGATGTCCGTGCTGTTCGCGCTGGGCGCAACGCCCGCACTGGCGCAGACCTCGCCGCCGGCCAACGCCGCCGCCCCCGGCCTGCTGCGCATCGATGTGGACGCGCGCGACCTGGCCCGGCGCATCTTCAAGGTCACCGCGACCGTGCCGGCCAAGCCTGGCCCGATGACGCTGCTGTATCCGCAGTGGATTCCCGGCAACCATTCGCCCACCGGCCCGATCGACAAACTGGCCGGCCTGCGCGTCACCGCCAACGGCAGGCCGCTGGCCTGGCAACGAGATCAGTTCAACGTCTACGCATTCAAGGTGGAGGTGCCCGAAGGCGTGAGCGAGATCGTCGCCCACTTCGATTTCCTGTCCTCGCAGGGCGGCAGCCAGGGCCGGGTGGTAATGACCCCGGAAATGCTCAACCTGCAGTGGAACGCCAACTCGCTGTATCCGGCCGGTGTCGATGCACGCCAGTTGCAGGCGCAGGCCAGCGTGACCCTGCCCAAGGGCTGGTCGTTCGCCACCGCACTGGAAACCGCGCGCCGCGACGGCGACACCGTGGTGTTCAAGCCGATTTCCTATGACCACCTGGTCGACTCACCGCTGTTCGCCGGCGAGCACTACCAGCGTATCGATCTCGACCCGGGTGCGAAGGTGCCGGTGCACCTCAACGTGTTCGCCGACGAGGCCAGGTCGCTGAAGCCGACCGACGCGCAGATCACGATGCACCGCGCGCTGGTGCAGCAGGCCGACAAGCTCTACGGTGCGCGTCACTACAACCACTATGAATTCCTGCTGGCGCTGACCGACCGCCTCGGCGGCATCGGCCTGGAGCACCACCGTTCCAGCGAGAACAGTGCCGATCCGGGCTACTTCACCGAGTGGGATGCCAACGCCTGGATGCGTGACCTGCTGCCGCACGAGTACACCCATTCCTGGAACGGCAAGTACCGTCGTGGCGCCGATCTGGCCACCGCCAACTTCAACGTGCCGATGGGCGACAGCCTGCTGTGGGTGTACGAAGGGCAGACCCAGTTCTGGGGCCAGGTGCTCGCAGCGCGCTCGGGTCTGTGGTCCACCGCGCAGGCGCGCGACATGCTGGCCAATGTGGCCGCCACCTATGACCGCGGCCGTCCCGGCCTGGCCTGGCGTCCGCTGCAGGACACCACCAACGACCCGACCATCGCCCAGCGCCGCACGTTGCCGTACCGCAACTACCAGATGAGCGAGGACTACTATTCCGGCGGGCAGATGCTGTGGCTGGAAGTGGAGGGCAAGCTGCGCGAGCTGAGCGGCAACCGCCGCAGCCTGGATGACTTCGCGCGCGCGTTCTTCGGCATCGGTAATGGCGATTGGGACGTCAACCCGTACACCTTCGACGACGTGGTAGCGACCTTGAACGGCATCGCTCCGTATGACTGGGCGACCTTCCTGCGCGGCCGACTGGACGGGCATGGTTCGCTGACCGGCGGCCTGGCGCTGGCCGGCTGGACGCTGGTCTACCGCGATACCCCGAACGAGGCCTACAAGGCGCAGGAGAAGCGCGCCAAGGCGGCATTGCTGGCCTACTCGCTGGGCGCGACTGTGCTCGACAGCGGCACGGTCGGCGATGTGATCTGGGACAGCCCGGCGTTCAACGCAGGGTTGGCCCCGGGCATGAAGGTGATCGCCGTCGGCGGCCGCGAGTACAGCAGCCAGCGGCTGAAGGATGCGGTCGCGGCCGCGGCAAAGGACAAGGCGCCGATCGTGCTGCTGGTGAAGCAGTTCGACCGCATCGAGACAATGAACATCGACTACCACGGTGGCCTGCAGTACCCGGTGCTGGAGCGCATTGCCGGCAAGCCTGACCGTCTGGCCGAGCTGTGGAAGGCACGATGAAACCGCGCGTGCGCGACGGCGTGATCCTGCTGATGGCGGTCCTCGCCATCGTTGGCGGGTTCCTGCACGGCGATGGGCGCTGGCTGCACTGGTTGACCAAGCCGGCGACGACGCTGCTGATCGCGGCCATCGTCTGGCAGGCGCGCGATTCCGCGCGGCCGCTCTACCGGCGCGCGGTGCTGGCCGGCATGCTGTTGTCGTGCCTGGGCGACATCGCGCTGATGTTGCCGGTGGATGCGTTCGTGCCGGGCCTGATTGCCTTCCTGCTGGCGCACCTGTGCTACATCACCGCCTTCCGCGAGGGCCTGCGCGCGGGCCGTGGGCTGCTCGCCGCCACCCTGTTGCTGGGCGCATTCGCCGTGCTCAACGTGATGGGCCTGTGGCCGCACCTGCCGGCGCCGATGCGTATTCCGGTGCTGGCCTATGTGGTGGTGCTGGCATCGATGGCGGTGCTGGCCCTGGCACGGCAGTGGCGCCGACCGCAGCCTGATGCGGTGGAAGCGTGCAGTGCGCGTTGGGCCGCGGCCGGCGCGCTGCTGTTCGTGGCCAGCGATTCCCTGCTGGCCTGGGACCGCTTCGGCGGCGGCCTGCCGTTGGCCAGCCTGCTGGTGCTGTCCACCTACTATGCCGCGCAGTACGCGATCGCCCGCTCGGTGAAACAGCAAAAAGGGGACGGAGGGGATTAAGTCGTATCCGGCATCCATGGCAGAAACGACTTAATCCCCTCCGTCCCCATTTTCTCAGCGGAACTGCAGGGTCAGCAGGACGTAGCGGCCGAGGGGATCATCCAGCCCCGGCATCTGCCCACCGTTGCCGACCAGGTAGTTCACTGGTTGTGCGTCCAGCACGTTGTGCACATCCACGGCCGCGACGATCCGAGGGCCGAGCCGGCGTGCCAGGTGCAGGTTCCAGCGTAGCTGCCGGGGGTTCATGCAGTGGTTCAGTTCGCGCTGGTCGTCCGGGCATTCCGCGCCGGGCAGCCAGGCGCGCGTTCGCCCCACCTGGTTGCCGCGCAGGGCGACATCCCAGTTGCTGTTCTGCCATTGCACGTTGAGTACGGCGGCCGTCGTCGGGGTGACGTGGCCGCGTAGGTCCACCGCCGCGTCCTGGCCGCGGTCGCGGCGAAGCGCTTGTTGCTTCAGTGCATCCAGCGAGAACAGCCACTGGCCGTTGCCACCGGCATCAATGCGGTACTCGCCGCGCATCACCCAGTTGCGTGAGGTGGTGCGGCCGATGTTGTCGAAGGACAGGCGCAGGCTGCGCAGGTGGCCGTCCTCATCCAGTTCCCAGGTGCTGCTGTTCCATACCGCATCGGCCGGTTGCAGGGCCAGGATCTCGTTGCGCAGCTCGACGATGTTGTGGGTCAGCGACAGCGAGACCGTTTCGGTGGGCGTCCACGATGCGGCCAGCGAATGGCTGCGTGATCGCTCCGGCTTCAATGCATCGTTCTCGAACACCTCGGCGGTGACACTGCAGCGGCCACCGCCGGCGAGCTGTGCGCATTCGGGCAGGGCACTGGATGCGGGCAGCTCGATTGAACCGAAGTAACCGGGCGGTCGGCGCTGCTCGAACAGGCTGGGGGCTCGGTAGCCGCGTCCGCTGGCCAGCAGGAACGACCAGTGCGCGGTGGGGCTCCAGCGCAGCCCGGCGCGCGGCGAGAACGCACTGTAACCGCCATCGCGATCGGCGCGCGCGGCCAGGTCCATGCGCAGCGTGGGCGCCAGCGGCAGGCCGAGTTCGGCGTAGGCGCCGCCGCTGCGGCGTGACAGTCGCCGCTGTTGCTGCGGCAGCCCCAGCGCCAGGTCGCCCTTGCTCAGCAGCGCGTCGGGATGCGATGTCCAGCGTTCCTGGCGCACATCAACGCCGGTGGCCAGCTGGGCATGCCCCCCGGGCAACGGCATCAGTTCGCGCTGTATGCCCCACCAGCCCTGCCACTGTTCGGTGCGGCCGCGATTGCGGATGGAAGGGAACAGCTGCTGGGCCGCATCCGTGCGCAGCGTGGTGAAGCCGGGCAGGAAGTCGAGCGTTTCGGCCGCCCGCAGCAGTGGCTCGGTACGCACCGTGCCCGACGTGGCCAGCGTGACATCGCTGCGCTGGGCGCTGATGCCGGCGTCCCAGCTGCGCCCACGCTGTTCGCGGCCGAGCCCGAACGCCAGATCCGCATCGGTGGCGCGCACCCGTGGGCGTACATTGCCGGCCTCGCGCAGCACACTGTTGAAGGTGAAACCGTACAGGCCGATCGCCACCGCCGTAGGCCCCAGGTCGAAGCGCTGCCGGTTGTGGCTGGCCCGTGCCTCGGCATAGGCGTAGCGCCCGTCGCCACGCTCATGGCGGTAGCGCAGGTAGGCCGAGGCGGTGTCCGAGGCGGGCTGGATCGAACGCGGGCGTGCGCTGTCGAACCAGCAGCCATCGTCGCGGCGCTGCAGCGGTGCCTCGCAGCTGCGCGCCGGCCAGTAGCGGTTGCCCTGGAATGCGCCGATCAGGTACTGCGAGGTTTCCGCATGCCAGTCGCGGCGATCGCCGGCCACGTGCTCGATGCGGTACAGGTCGACGCCGGCAAACCAACGGTCGCCGCCGTCGCGCACACCGCCGGTGGCCGCCTGCACGCGGTACTGGCCTGCGTCACCGCGGCTGCTCAGACCGGTCTGCAGCATCGCCTCGGGGCCTTCGGCCTGGTCGCGCAGGATGATGTTGACCACGCCGGACATCGCATCGGCGCCATAGATGGCCGAGGCGCCGCCGCGCACCAGTTCGATGCGTTCGACGAAGCTGAGCGGGATGCCGCCCAGGTCGGTGAGGCCGCCCTGTTCCAGCGACACCATCGGATAGCGTGGCAGGCGCCTGCCGTTGACCAGGAACAGCGTGGCGCGCGGCCCCATGCCGTCCAGGCTGGTGGTGGTGGCCGCGCCGACCGGCAGGTACTGCGAATCGCCACTGCGCGAGGTGCTCATCGCCGGGTGACCGTTCATGCCGGGCAGGTGCCGCAGCAGGTCGAACAGGCTGCCGTAGCCGCTGCGCAGGATGTCGTCGCGGTCGATGATGGTCACCGGCAGAGTGGTCTGCACCGACGTGCGTGGCAGCCGGCTGCCAGTGACGTGGATCGGTGCCAGCTCCACCTGCGGCGGTGCATCGGGTGCCTTGCGTGGCGCTGCCAACGCGGGGCGCGTGGCAACCTCGGCTGGCGCTGGCACGGCGGCACGCGTACGGCGCACCACGAATCCGCCGGAGGGGGTACGCAGGATGGTGACCGGCAGGCCGGCGACCAGTTCCTTCAGTGCCGCCGCCACATCGCGTCGGCCGTGGCTGCCACTGCTGCGCAGACCGTCCAGTTCGCGCGCGTCGAACAGCAGCGCGATGCCACTCTGCCGCGCCCACTGCTGCAATGCCGGGGCCAGCGGCCCAGCCGCAACATCGATGTCCAGTGTGCCGGTGGTCTCGGTCGCGGATGCAGGCAATGCGGCGAAGGCGAGTGCGATGCAAAGCAGACTGCGGCGCAGCCCTGCCTGCAGCGTGCCCGGTACTGCCCTCACCGCCGTTCTCCTCAGTAGGTGCGGCGCAGTTCCAGCGCGCCGTCCGGACGCGTCTGGCCAGCCACGGACCACCCCAGTTCCAGCGCCGCCAACAGTTCCTGTGCATCACCGGCGCGGAAGGTACCACTCACCGCCAGGTCGGCGATCTGCGGATCGGCGATCACCAGCGGGGTACGGCCATAACGGTTCATGCGTTCGACCACGATCGACAACGGCGTGCCGTCGAACACCAGCTTGCCGTGCAGCCAGCCTTCGGCGGCGGCGTTGGACGACAGCGCCGGACCCGGCTCGATGCGCCCGGAAGGCGACACCTGCAGCTGCTGGCCCGGCGCCAGGGTGTGCTGGGAGCTGCCATTGCTGACTTCCACCGCGCCCTCCAGCAGCGCCACTTCGACCCGGCCATCGCGCAGGCGCTCGACCTGGAAGGTGGTGCCGATATCGCGGATGGTGCTGTCGCCGGCGCGCAGCTGCAGTGCTTTGCTCGACGGTGCAACCTGCAGCTGCACGCGCCCGCGTTCAAGCACCAGTACGCGGTGTCGCCAGCCGAAGCGGGCACCCAGCGTGGTGCCGGCATCGAGGGTGACCACGCTGCCATCGGCCAGCGTCTGCTGCCGGGGTTGCAGGGAGTCATTGGCATAGCGCAGTGGCGTCGGGTTGCCATCGACGGCCACCATCCAGCCGATGCCGATGGCCAGGCGGAGGCCGGCTGCCGCCGCCATTGCCGGCCACAGCGGGCGCCGCGGCGGGCGCGCCGCGCGGGCTGCCGCCGTGCGCAACCATGGATCGGCCGCCAGCGCCTGGCCGCGCTGGAACAGGCGCTCGGCCTGGACCCAGGCGGTCACATGGGCGGGATTCTCGGCCAGCCAGTCTTCGAACGTCTCGCGCTCATCGGCGGTGCAGTCCGGTGCTTCCAGCCGCGCCACCCAGGCGCTGGCGCACTCGAATAGCCGGGCGTCATCCTTGTGCCGGTTGCCGCTCATTCGTTGTCCCTGTCGTTGTGCAACGGATCCGATCCGAGTTCCTGGCGCAGGCCCTGCAGCGCACGGGCGATATGTTTTTCCACGGTCTTGGCGGTAATTCCACAATGCCGCGCGATCTGGGTATAGCTCATGCCGGTGATGCGGTTGAGCAGATAGACCTCACGAGCGCGCTCGGGCAGCTTGAACAGGGCCTGCCGCAGCAGGGACAGCATCTGTCCGGACTCGGCCTGGCGCAATGGATCGGGCGACGAGCTGGACGGCTCGTTGCTCCCTTCGTGCTCGGCCAGTGACAGGTGTGGCCGCGACTGCGGCGAACGGCCGCGGTCTGCCAGGCGGTTGCGGGCGATACGATACAGCAGCAGGCGCAGTTCGTCGGCGCCGTGCGCACGGTAGCGGATCAACCGTTCCATGCAGTCCTGTGCGATGTCCTCTGCATCGTCCGGTCCGACGCCACGCATGCGCAGGAACGCGCACAACGGCCCGCGTTCTTCCCGTACGAACGCAATGAATGCATCCGCAGGCGCGGACAGGTCCGGCGCGCGATGGAGCAGAGGAGAGGGGGTGGACAGGGCTGGCCTCGGACAACGGTGACGGGGGCACCTTCGAGTTTTACGCGACCGTGACCGGATGGGGAAGAGTGAGATGGGCCATCGCACGGATCGTGAATGAATTCATGCTTGGCGTGGCCATCGACTGGGGGTGTTGGTGCCCAAAGAACGTTATATGTATCGGCGGCAGCCGGCGGCTTGGCCGTGCCAGGGGCGTTCCGCCCTGCCAGCAGCTGCGGTATGGTCGGCGCGGACCTTTGCCCAGACCCTGCCATGCAGATTGCCGTCTTCAGCGCCCGCCCCTATGACCGCCGTTTCCTGGACGAGGCCAACCTGCGCGATGCGGCCGGGCAGGGCTTTACGTTCGTGTACTTCGAGGCCGCGCTGGACGTGCATACCGCTGCGCTTGCGCAGGCGTGCGCCGGCGTCTGCGTGTTCGTCAACGACCGTCTGGATGCGCCGGTGCTGCACGCCCTGCATGCGCACGGCGTACGTGCCGTGCTGCTGCGCTGCGCCGGTTTCAACAACGTGGATCTGGCCGCCGCGAAGGCGCTGGACCTGTTCGTGGCACGGGTGCCTGCCTACTCGCCCGAGGCCGTGGCCGAACATGCGCTGGCGCTGGTGATGACCCTCAACCGCCAGACCCATCGCGCCTACAACCGGGTGCGCGAGGGCAACTTCATGCTCGATGGCCTGCTGGGGCGCACCCTGCATGGGCGCACGGTCGGCATCGTCGGTACCGGCAAGATCGGCCTGGCGACCGCGCGGATCTTCAAGGGCATGGGCTGCACGGTGCTGGGGCATGACCCGTATCCGTCGCCAGCCTTCGCGGGTGTCGTCGAGATGGTTGGATTGGACGAGCTGCTGGCGCGCGCCGACATCGTGTCACTGCATTGCCCGCTGACACCGGACACCCGCCATCTGATCAACGATGCCTCGCTGGCCCGGATGAAACCGGGTGCGATGCTGGTCAACACCTCGCGTGGCGGCCTGGTCGATACCCACGCGGTGATCCGCGCGCTGAAGTCGCGCCGGCTGGGGCATCTGGCCATCGACGTCTACGAACAGGAAAGCGCGCTGTTCTTCCAGGACCTGTCCGGCGAGATCATCGACGACGAAGCCTTCCAGCGCCTGATGAGCTTCCCCAACGTGCTGGTGACCGGCCACCAGGGATTCTTCACCGTGGAGGCGCTGCAGGAGATTTCGGCGATCACCTTGGGCAACCTGGCCGATTTCGCGGCGGGGCGGGCCTGTGCCAACCGGGTGGAGGCGGGCTGAGCCGGGTGGATTGACCGCCGGGGCGCCCAGCCCGTAAAATCGCGGGCTCCGCCGGAATAGCTCAGTTGGTAGAGCGGCGCATTCGTAATGCGTAGGTCGCAGGTTCGACTCCTGTTTCCGGCACCAGTTGCATGAAAAGCCCCGGCCTTGGTCGGGGCTTTTTTTGTGCTCTGGTAGTGCCGGCCGCTGGCCGGCAACCCGTAGTGCCAGCCCACGGCTGGCAGCCCAGGATTTCCGAGCCTAGTGGCCTGCCAATCACGCCGGCTTCCCAGGCGCTTAGCTCGCCGCACCGTTCCTGACATGGCAACCGCAGCCGTTCATTCCTGTGCTATGAATACACAGCCTTGCTTCGAGGCACTTTCAGGGATTGGAAGGATGCGCAGGTTCGGGGGAGCTGCAGGCGGTGTGTGGACCCGCTTCAGGGGATTTGAAGATCGAATTCGGAGGTTGGGAGCATTAGGCACCTGGCTGTGCTGTGCGCTGCTGATTGGCTTGGGTGTGTCGCCCGCCGCAATGGCACAGACGACGGTTACGTACATTCACACTGATGCCTTGGGCTCGGTTGTGGCTGAGAGCGATGCCAGTGGCAACGTGATCAAGCGCTATGACTACGAGCCCTACGGTGCTGTGGTCGGTGGTCAGGTCGCGGATGGACCGGGATATACCGGGCATGTGAGCGACTCGGCCACGGGGCTGAGCTACATGCAGCAGCGCTACTACGATCCGCAGATCGGATTGTTCCTGAGCGTTGATCCGGTCACGGCGTATGAGCAGCCGGTGGGGCAGTTCAACCGGTATAGGTATGCGAACGGGAATCCTTACAGGTTCACGGATCCAGATGGGCGAATCGTCAAGTACGCATTTGAAGGCGGAGCGACGCTGCGTGATGGTGCTGCCGTGCTCAACCATTGGATGAAGTCAGAAACCATCAGCTCTGAACTGAAGCAGATTCTCCTATCCGATGAGACCTACACCATACAGTTCAATCGCAATGGTGATTTTGGATATGATGAGAACAAAAGAATCATCAGCATTGATGTCACCTCTGGACTTCGCATCAAATCCTCCGGGGAGATCCAGTCTCCTGCTCTGGGGGGCGGTCACGAGGTGAGCCATGCTGCCCAGCATGATCGGGTTGGATTGTCCGCTTTCCAGGCTTCGCTTGTTGCGCCACAGTCCAATTCGGAGAGCAACGGCGTGATGCAGATCCGAGTCGGCGTATCTTCGGAAGAGGCGCGGGCTACGGGGGTGGAGACCCGGGCCGCGCGTGAGCTGGGGGAGCCTGCCCGGAAGAGCTACAGCGACACGAACGGCACGGTTAATGTCTGCTCCCCCACCAGCAATCGGGAGTGTTGAATGAACCGCGTTCTGATGCTTGCGTTGGCTTTGTCCAGTGCCTCATGTCGCGCGGGTGAGGAGCTCCCTGGGCCTTGCCAGACGGCAAGCATTCCGGTGGAGTCCATTGCGCCGGTCGTTCCCGCCGCGACTGAGATGCAGGTGCGTGGCTCTGTCGTGGCGACCGTCGTCGTTGAAGAGGATGGGCGGGTGACAAATCCCGTCATCACGCGGTCACAGTTTGAAGCGCTGGACCGGGGGAGGGTCGACAATGCTGCTTATGAGCGCGCAACCTTGGTTGCCGTGGCGAAGTGGCGTTTCCCTCCGGTCCCCTCCCGCTGCACCAGGAAGGTCACATTCGATTTCCAACGTCTGGATTGAATGAGCCCGGTCAACCTGTTGAAACAGCAACGGCAGCGAGCAGGAGTTGAAGACCCTCATCGAGGACGATCCGCATCCAAACATCGCCTCGCATCCTGTCCTAAGTTGGCCTTATAGCCACTTACGGACGCTCCGCCCAATGTCATCCGCCCTCACCAAGCGCATCGTTCTCACAGCAGAACCCCGAGATCGCCCCTACGAGCTCAGGGACTCTCAGGTTCGCGGCCTGATTCTGCGAGTGCAACCCTCGGGCCACAAAGCTTGGATCGTGACCTGGGCGCACGGTAAGCGTCGTACCTTGGGGTCGGTTGAGCATCTGACACTTGATCAGGCCCGTGACCAAGCCCGGCAAGCCGTTGCTGAGTAAGTTCAGTCGGGATTGCCAGCGCTTGCGAAGTCCAAGCCCACCAGTTGCACGCTCGAGACGCTGCTCAATGATCACTTCGAGCCTTGGGCTGTGGCTGAGCTCAAGGGTGGTCGTCAGTACCCGGACCGCATCCGATCGGTGTCCCCGTGGCTGTTACGCCGTCAGATCGTAGAAATAGACGTGCCCACAATGGAGCGATGGTGGCGCGGGCGTGTCACTGGTCCTGATGCCGTCACCAAGGCTACCGCAGCGCGCGACTTTGCTTGCCTGCGGTCTGCCTTGTCTCGGGCCGTTGAGTGGAAGCTGATCGAGACTAACCCTCTCATGGGCATGCGTCAGCGATCAGCAGCTAGCCGCAAGGTGGTTCGGTTCCTGTCCCCTGATGAGGAGGCGATGCTCCGGGCCACGCTGGCAACGCGCGATCTGGCTGGCGTAGAAGGCAGGGCGAACGCGAATGCGGCCCGACGTAAGTACAGGCAAGCGGTTCTGCCTGACTTGCCGATGGACGGCTATGTCGATCACCTGACCCCGGTGGTCCTTACAGCCATCAATACCGGCATGCGGCGGGGTGAGCTGCTGTCGATGACATGGGCGGACATCAACTGGGAAGCCAAGATGCTGACCATTCGAGCCGAGAACGCCAAGTCCGGTAGGCAGCGTCACATCCCGCTAAACGTCGAAGCCATGGAAGTCCTGCAGCGTTGGGCTGGGCAAGCGGGCGAGCGCCGTGCGGGCAAGGTCTTCGACGTGACCGACATCAAGAAGGGGTGGGGAAAACTCATAGCCGATGCCCGCATTGAAGAGTTCCGCTTCCATGATCTGCGCCATCATTTCGCATCACGCTTGGTGCGGGCGGGGGTGGACCTGAATGCCGTGCGGGAGCTCTTGGGACACGCAGACATCACCATGACTCTTCGCTACGCCCACCTGGCCCCGGACACCCTGGCGGCGGCAGTTGCCAAGCTGGCGGCGTGAGAGGGCTAGTCCCTCTGCTCACCAGCCAAACGATCGAGCTCTTCCCGCATCCTTTGGCGCTCCCCAGAGGGAAGCTTGGCGAAAGCCAAGATCGCCGCAGCCAGGTCATCGTCCTCAGCGAACAGGTAGGCGACCGGTACATCCAATGCCTTGGCCAACTCTGCAGCCTTGGTCATGTCAGCTTGGTTTCGTTCGCGCTCGTACCTGTTGATCAGCACGGCACCCCGGTTCTTGTCCTGGTCTGGTCCTTATCCACCAGCGCCCCCTGCGCGCGCTGGGAGAGCCCGCGCAATGCTCGAGCTTCGGAGAGCCGCTTGGAAAACGTTGCAGTAATGACAGTGGGCGACGGCGCGCGGAGGTAACCCGCTTCAGCAGGTGCGATATCCCAAGCTCATGTCGCATCTGCACCGTGAGGATCGTCCTGCTTCTGAAGAAATGTTCCCGAACGACGGTATCGGCAAGGCATCAGTTGGCTGTCCACAACGCCGGTGCATAGGCGGATTCCGGGCGCGTCGGCAAATCTGGCAAGCGCCGCCATGTGGTTCAGGAAGCCGGCTCGTGGCATCCCTTTTCCGTCTGTGCCTATACTCGATGCAACCGCATACAGCGGCCCGATCCATAGCACAAAGGCTTACTACAATGTCCATTGGCGCGATTCCTGACGTTTCGCTGGTCGACAACAGCGAACAGCGCACGCCGTTGATTCTGGTGCTGGACTGCTCCGGTAGCATGGGCGGTGGGCCAATCAAACAGCTCAATGCTGGCCTGAAGCTGCTGGAGAATGAGCTGAAGGATGACGTGATTGCGGCCAAGCGCGTGCGCGTGCTGCTGGTGGAATACGGTGGCATGGACACTGCCACGGTACGTGGCGACTGGTGTGATGCAATGGATTTCACCGCACCGGCGCTGAAGGCCAACGGCACCACCCCTACCGGCGCGGCGGTGGAGCTTGCCCTGCAGGAAATCGAAGATGAGAAGCAGCGCTTCCGGCAGGCTGGCGTGGCCTACACGCGGCCATGGTTGTTCCTGATGTCCGACGGGCAGCCGACCGATGCCTGGGAGGCAGCAGCCGAGCAGTGCCGTAGTGCCGAGGAGCAGAACAGAGTGGCGGTGTTCCCGATTGCAGTGGGTAATGCCGACCTTGGTGTGCTTGGCCAGTTCAGCCGGAATGGCGAGCGCGGGGTGAAGCGCTTGCAGGGCCTGCAGTTCAAAGAGCTGTTCCTGTGGCTCAGCGCGAGCATGCGAGTGGTGTCCAATTCGACGCCCGGCGGGCAAGTCCAGCTGCCGGCGACCGATAGCTGGTCGCACGCGCCGGTCTGACCGTGGGCTGGCGTGTTATGGCCGCCTCGGCTACGGGGCGGTCGCACGTAGATCGCGGGCAGTCCTGCCAGGACGCGCATGCCGCCGTATGCAACGGCGCGCTGCTGGCGGCCGTGGTCTGCGATGGTGCCGGTTCGGCCTCGCACAGTGATGTCGGGGCGCAACAGGTGTCGCGCAGCGTCGCCGCCGCAGTGGCGGCAGCACCGGCGTTGGGCGTTGCACCACTGGCGGTGCCCGTGGACGTGTTGCGGCCGATCATTGAAACAGCCATCGACGACGCGCGCGGTCAACTGGCGCTGTTAGCCGCCGGGTGTGGCCTGCGCCTGTCCGACCATGCCTGCACCCTGGTGGGGGTAGTAGCCGATGCGCGTGGTGGCTGGTTCTTCCATATCGGTGATGGGGTCGCTGTCTGCGCATTCAACGGTGACACTGCCGATGCAGTGTCGCTGCCGGCCAATGGCGAGTATGCCAACGAAACCTGGTTCGTCACCGGATCCAGTTGGCGGCAACAGTTGCGGCTGACCCGTTTCGAAGGGCCGGTGCAGGCGCTGGTGCTGATGTCCGACGGCGTGCAGCCCTTTGCGATGACACGCCGTGGGGATACCTTGTTCCAGCCATTTTTCGCGCCGGTGCTGCGCTATCTCACTGCCGTTGATGAGGTGCATGGCAGCCAGGCTCTGCATGCGACCTTGTCCGACCCACGCACCGATGGCATTACCGGCGACGATAAGACGCTGCTGATCGCACTGCCGGGCTGAGCACATGCCCGGCCGCAGTGGAGAAACCATTTTCGACCAGCGGCGCCAGCCGCTGACCCTCCTGCGCCTGCTCAAGAGCGGTGGCGCCGGCAGTGTGTTCACTCTGCGGGAGCGTCCGCGCGAGGTCGCCAAGCTCTATCATTCGGCCAAGGACGCGCCGCTCTACGAGCGCAAGCTGCGGGCAATGCTGGAGCTGCAGCCGGATCTGCTGACGCTCCGCGAGGGTGGGCGCGAACGGGTTCAGATCGCCTGGCCGACCGGCCTGCTCCGTAACCGTGACGGGTGCTTCATCGGCTTCAGCATGCCAATCCTGGACGTGTCGGCCACCACTGATCTGGAGCATGTACTGCAGGAACGGCAGGCACGCGCCGCAAAACTGCCCACCGGTCTGGGCGCGAAGATGACCTTGGCGGCGAATCTGGCGGCGACCCTGGCAGCCTTGCACCGCTGCCAGCACTACGTGGTCGACCTCAAGCCGCTGAATGTACGCTTCTACCGGGATGCGCTGTTCATCGCCATGCTTGATTGCGATGGCTTCAGCATCCAGGGCAAGGGTGAGCGTTTCCCGGCCGGCCAGGTGACCACCGATTATCTGGCGGCCGAGTTCCAGCAGCGTGGGGTCACGCCGGGCGATGAAGAGGCGCAGGATCGCTTCGCATTGGCGGTGATCGTCTTCCAGTTGCTCAATTCTGGCCTGCATCCCTATGCCGGGCGCCCCCAGGGGGCCGACGTGCCCAACGACCTGCCCGGGCGCATCGCTGCACGGTTGTATCCATATGGCCGGCGCGGCAACAGCCGCCTGCTGCCCGCACCAGTCAGTGGCCATGAGATGTTCCCGTCGGACCTGCGCGATCTGTTTGATCGTGCGTTTTCGGCGCAGCCGCAGCGCCGTCCATCGGCGCAGGAGTGGTCGTCGCTGCTGATGGGCTACGCGCAGCGAAGTGGCGGCCAGTTGGTAGCGTGCAGCCAGGACGCCAGCCACCAGCACTTCGCCGGGCTTTCCTGCGCAGCATGCGCGCGCGCCGGCCTGGTCGCACGCAGTGCGCACATAGCGCGGGTGGCACAGCACGCGAAGGGCGGCAAGGGTCGCGGTCGCAAGCGGAAACATACCCGCACTGCCTCGCCCCCGCAGCAGCCGGCAGCCGCACGTCCGGTAGCGAGGCCGGCAGCTCCGGGCGCTGCTGTCGCAACCAGTCAGCTTCCCGGCCTGGGATCGCGGGTGACGATGGCGGCGGTTGGCACCTTGGTGCTGGGTTGGGTGGCCGGCTGGGGCATGCCGGCCTGGCGTGCCTACAGCGCGCTGCCCTCGCCGGGCTGGTGGGATGGCTTTGAGTTGGCCCTGCAGTCCGGCATGCTCCTGCTGGGCGTGCTCTTGTACATCCTGTGCGTACCGGTCTTGATCCTGGGGAAGCGGCCGTGAAGTGGCTGGGCTGGCTGGCCGCGCTGCTGGCGGTTCTGATTGGCCTGACGCCATTGTGGGCGTGGCTGGGCGGTATGGTTTACTCCGCGTTTGATGTGCTGGGCCATCTGGGTGCACGCCCGTCCATCAGTGATGGTCGCGCTGCCTTCCGCGCAGCGGTGATGCTGGGCGGCACGGTTTCGGTGCTGTCGCTGCTGCGCGTGGCCTGGCTGGATCGGTCTGGCGATTACCTGGTGGCGGCTCTGATGCTGGGCCTGGGTTTTGGCGTGGTGGTGGTGTTCTCCGGTGGCGAAGGGCCTGTTGATCACGACGCACCACACCAGGTCTACGTAGGGGCGAGCGATCTGGCGCGCGATCAGCGGCAATGGAGTTCGCGCGAGGCATTCGAGCAGAGTTCGCTGCAGACAGTGGAGGCGGCGATGCGCGCTGGCGCACGCGGAGACCTAGCGCAGGTTGATCACCTGCTGAGCGAGCTGAAGACATCTGCCCGGCTCTGGCCGCGCGCGTCTGACCATACGCATGAATTTGCACGCCTGCGCGACCAGTACAGCGCAGTGACGGACAAGATGAACGCACTTTCGCCGCGCAGCCGTAACGGCGTAATCGATCGCAGTGTGCTGGCAGCAAGGCGGAGCCCGGAATACAAGGCGCTGGACGCGGAATCGACCGAACTGCTTCGGCAGATGTGGGCTGCGTCGCCGCGCCGCCCGGCCATTGCACTGGCGCTGTTGATCGAAGACATGCGAGCGCTGTCGATGCGCGGCTTCTTCGGCCGGCGGCAGCTGCCCCCTGCGTTGGACGAGTTGCCATTGCAGGAGCGCCTGTATCGAATCCAGACCCTCTTGGAACAGGTGCTGGCCTACGCGCCCAACGAAGTTCCCGTATGGGAGGCCTACAGCGAAGTAATGGTCGACCAGGACGAGGAACTGGCGCTGGGCGCGCGCGTGGTGGCCGGCCAGTTGGAACGACGGCTGCGCAGCGGCGTGGACACGCGTGACTACCTCAATACAGGCAATATCCTGTTGGGCAGCGACGTGCGCCTGGGAGCCATCATGATGTCGCGCGGCGCCAGGGAGCGCTCGGAGATTCTGGAGGCGCGGGCCCGGGTGCTGCTCGGACCGACTGTGGACAAGACTGCTGACGTTGCAAGTGATGACGCTGGCGGCGACACGGCGGCCTCGCCTGGCGGGATGTCAGAGCCGGGCGTGCCAGTGGCGTCGGTGACGCCGCCCTCGGAACAGCTCGACGCAGAGCGTGCGTTGCCGCCGCGCGGAACGCTGGCGGATGACACAGGGTTGTGGGTGCCGCCGCGACCCCGGGCGTCCACAGCCCCGGCGCAGGAAAAAGGCGGGCCAGCCAACGCGACGGACGGTGACCGAGGAACGCTGCGGGTGGATCTGGTCGCGGCGGGCTTCGCACCTGAGCCATCGCCATCTTTGCCGGCTGGCACCGTGGTTGCCCGCAACGTGCGTGTGTTACTGGTGGTTGATGTATGGGAGGACGGGCAGGTGACCTCCGTGCTTGTGCAGAAGAGCAGCGGCGTCCTCGCGCTGGACCAGGCGGCGCGGGCGGCAGCGGCCGGCTGGCGCAGTGCAGGCAAGGTGCCGGCTGGCGGGGAGCGACGAGGGGTGGCAGTCGAGTTCCTGCCACCGCGTGGTGAGCCCCCAGTGCTTCGCTGACCGGATTCATCCTGCCCTGCCGGAGCAGCCAGCAAGCCATGTGGCCTCTGGATGCCGTAACCACTGCCTGCCCGGTAGTGCCAGCCCATGGCTGGCAAAAGTAAGGTCATGGCCTGTCGCTTCCAGCACGACAAATCGGCCCATTGCGTCAAGTCGCCCCAAGCCATCGGTCCGTCGTGTATTAAGTCGCGTCGCGTCATACAACGAGTGATAAGCGAGAATCGTCACGCATCCAACCTATTGCCGCGCATTTTGCGGAACCAAAGTTCGCATGCGCCTCTGCATCGGTACGCTTGCGACTTCCCTTGTCGTCTCCACCACTCACTGCGCATGCAATAATTCGTGCCGCACTTTCGATGCATCCGAACCTTTCGGATTTTTCTCATTGAATCGAACGTGCAGGCGTAAACAACCTGGCGCGCCACCGAAAGCGGGTGGCCGGGCGTGCAAACCCGAGCACATGCTGTAAACGCTTGCCAGCCGGTATCGCTCTGAAGCGGTGCCGGCTGGCAATCCGTCGGCCTATATGGCGGACGGTGCGTGGGGGTCTTCGGGCCCGCCGGCATAGCATGTGTCCCGGTTTGCAACCCGCACCGTCCGCCACCCCATTCCGTGCGGTGGCGCTGTTAAGTACAGCCACGGAAGCCGACGTAATGACCACTCACAAGATTCCGCAGTTTCCCGTCGATGACCCCATCACCGACAACGACAATCCCTCCGACGAGTTCAGCACCTTCCTGGGCTGCCTCAAGCGCATCCGCGATGGCGAAGGCTCCGATGGAATGCTATGGCCGGAAGAGAGCCTGTCTGAAGGCCGTCGCCAGTCATTGGCCAGAATCGATCGCGCGGCCGTGGGCATGCTGACTGCAGTGGAGATGCTGCACGCGGCGAGTCGCTGCGAATCGGTGGCGACGCCCGACCGCCATCTGGATGAGGGAGTCGTCGAGGGGCTGTTCTTCGCATGCCGCGAATTGGCTGAATTGGTGTGCAGGGAAGTTCGGCCGTCTTGACATCCGCCGCCTGGGCAACCACTCACGGCATTCCAGAGTGAGTCACTATCGCTGGACGCGTCCAGCGTACTTTGCTGCTCTGGTGGTTCGCTCGCGGAATCTTTGGCACCCCGTTGTACTGCTGGTCGGCCTGAGTGCCTGGCCCCGAGGATGGTTGAACGCTTCGACGTGAAGCGCGGAGCGCTATTGGCCTAGCGTCGCACCCACACCGGGGGCATCTTCACCCCGGTCGATGCGAAGCCGGCTTCCACGCCAGTTGCTCACGATGGAAGCATCCCAGCGCCCGCAGGTAGCCGCCGGCCGCTCCCGCAACCGCACCGCACGCCAGCCGGCCTGCCATGTCCGCCCATCGGGCCGCGCGGATCCGCAGCCAGGGCAGGGTGCCCAGCAGTTGCGCGCCCAGCAGCAAGGCCAGCACATCCAGCCCCAGCGCATCGACCAGCGGCAGCAATGGCAGCAGATCCGGATTGCAGGCCAGCACGATCAGCAGCCCGGTGCCGAGCAGGGCGGTCACGCGCTGTGCGAGGGGCGAGGCCAGCCAGCGCCGCACAGCATTGAGGCCATGCCTGCCGCTCGCCGCCCCCGGGGCGTCCCTGCTCATGCCGTGGCTCCGTCGGCGGGGCCTTTCAGTTCGATGGTGTTGCCATCCGGGTCGGTGAAGTAAAGCGACAGCCCATCACCTTCGGCGCCGAAATTGACGTCGGCCGGCCCGGCCACCGGCACACCCAGCGCCTGCAGGTGCGCGACCAGGGCAGGCTCGTCGAAGGGGGTGATGCGCAGGCACAGGTGATCGGTGTTGCGCCCCTCCGCCTCGGGCCCACGCCCGCCGCGCAGGCCCAGCGGGCCGTCCAGGCTCACCAGGTCGATCATCGATGCCCCCGCACGCAGATGCACCAGACCCAGGTGATCGCGCCGCCGCACCACCTCACAGCCCAGCACCTGTCCGTAGAACGCCACGCTGCGCGCCAGGTCGCGAACCCGGAACACCACGTGGTCGATGCGCTCAACAACAAACGGACTTGCCATCCGATCCATCCTCCCAGTGCAGATGCAGCTACCTGAATATGTTCAGTGAACTTTGCCGGGTCTGTTGCGTCGGTGCCCGACGGCCTGATGCTACGCTGCGCGTCCTGTGGTGATCTGCCCCCGCGGGTGCGCGGTGCGACAACGTGTCGCAGCCAGATTGGCGCCTTTCCTGCGCCCGATCATTGTCAATGTCTTTCTTAAATGGTGGGTGACGGCCTAAAATTGAAAGGCTGACTCGACCCCACCTCACTGCCTGTCTCACCACAGGCGGGACCGGCTTTGCCGGAGCGGGCAGGACGGGGAACGGCATTCCCTCGCAATTGGATCGACCGATGATTCCGTTGAAAACCCTTGGGCGCTGGTTGCGCCCGGGCCTGCTGCTGTCGTTGCTGGTGATGCTCACCGGTTGCGATGCGGTGGCCATCCTCAGTCCGAAGGGCCAGATCGGCCAGGATGAGAAGACCCTGCTGATCACGGCCACCGTGCTCATGCTGCTGGTCGTCATCCCGGTCATCATCATGACCCTGACCTTCGCGTGGAAGTATCGCGCCTCCAACACCAAGGCCCGGTACGAGCCGAAGTGGTCCCACTCGACGGCGATCGAGGTGGTGGTGTGGTCGATCCCCTGCATGATCGTGCTGGTGCTGGCGGTCCTGACCTGGCGTTCGTCGCACGCGCTTGACCCGTACAAGCCGCTGGAATCGGACGTCAAGCCGGTCACCATCGAGGCGATCTCGCTGGACTGGAAGTGGCTGTTCATCTATCCGGAAGAGAAGGTGGCGGTCGTCAACGAAATCAAGTTCCCGGTCAACACCCCGCTGAACTTCAAGATCACGTCCGACACGGTGATGAATGCGTTCTTCATCCCGCACCTGGGCAGCATGATCTACTCGATGGCCGCGATGGAGACCAAGCTCCATCTGATCGCCAACGAGACCGGTCAATTCCCGGGCATGTCCTCGCACTACAGCGGCGCGGGCTTCGCCAAGATGCACTTCACCGCCTACTCGGTCACCGATGCCGAATACCGCCAGTGGCTGGACCAGGTCCGTGCCGGCGAGCAGACGCTGGACAAGGCTTCGTTCAAGGCGCTGGGTGAAGCACGCAACGCCGAGTGGTACCCGGTGACCTACTTCGGCAAGACCGAAGAAGGCCTGTTCAACTGGGTCATCGCCAAGCACATGGGCGACAACAAGCACTACGGCATGAAGCATGAACATGCCGGTGCCGCCGCTGCCGATGCCGCCAGCCATGAAGCGCACGAGGGCCACGCCCCCAGTGACGCGCATGATTCCAAGGAGTCGGGTGAGAACCTGGACGCCACCGAACACGAACACGCAGGCCACGCCGGCCACGCGGGTTCGGGAGAATGAACATGTTGGGAAAACTCTCTCTTGAGTCGATCCCCCACGATCCGATCGTGCTGACCACCCTGGTCGGCGCGGTGCTGGGTGGCCTGGGCGTCATGGCCCTGATCACCAAGTTCAAGCTGTGGGGCTATCTGTGGAAGGAGTGGTTCACCTCGGTGGATCACAAGAAGATCGGCGTGATGTACCTCATCGTCGCCTTCGTCATGCTGCTGCGCGGCTTCTCCGACGCCATCATGATGCGTACCCAGCAGGCGCTCGCCGTCGGCGGGTCCGAGGGTTACCTGCCGCCGCACCACTACGATCAGATCTTCACCGCCCACGGCGTGATCATGATCTTCTTCGTGGCGATGCCGCTGATCACCGGCCTGATGAACCTGGCCGTGCCGCTGCAGATCGGTGCGCGCGACGTCGCGTTCCCGTTCGTCAACTCGCTCAGCTTCTGGCTGTTCGTGTCCGGTGCGGTGCTGATCATGCTGTCGCTGTGGATCGGTGAATTCGCCGCCACCGGCTGGCTGGCGTTCCCGCCGTTGTCGGGCATCGAATACAGTCCAAGCGTCGGCATGGACTACTACATCTGGGGTCTACAGGTCGCAGGCCTGGGTACCACGCTGAGCGGTATCAACTTCTTCATTACCATCCTGAAGATGCGTACCCCCAGCATGAAGCTGATGCAGATGCCGGTGTTCACCTGGACGGCGCTGGTCACCAACGTGCTGATCGTCGCCGCCTTCCCGGTGCTGACCATCACCCTGGTGCTGCTGACCCTGGATCGTTACCTGGGTACGCACTTCTTCACCAATGACGGTGGCGGCAACGCCATGCTGTACATCAACCTGATCTGGATCTGGGGTCACCCGGAGGTGTACATCCTGGTCCTGCCGGCGTTCGGTGTGTTCTCCGAAGTCATCGCGACCTTCTCGCGCAAGGCGCTGTTCGGCTACAAGGGCATGGTCTACGCCACCGCCTGCATCGGCGTGCTGTCGTTCATCGTGTGGCTGCACCACTTCTTCACCATGGGCTCGGGTGCCAACGTCAATGCCTTCTTCGGCATCACGACGATGATCATCTCGATCCCGACCGGCGTGAAGATCTTCAACTGGCTGTTCACCATGTTCCGCGGTCGCGTGCAGTTCACCACGCCCGTGCTGTGGACCATCGGCTTCATGGTCACCTTCACCATCGGCGGCATGACCGGCGTGATGCTGGCGATCCCGGCCATCGACTTCGTGCTGCACAACAGCCTGTTCCTGATCGCCCACTTCCACAACGTCATCATCGGCGGCGTGGTGTTCGGCATGTTCGCCGGCATCACCTACTGGTGGCCG
The DNA here is from genome assembly GCF_059515225.1 of Stenotrophomonas sp. CS3K5. Lineage (NCBI taxonomy): Bacteria > Pseudomonadati > Pseudomonadota > Gammaproteobacteria > Lysobacterales > Lysobacteraceae > Stenotrophomonas > Stenotrophomonas sp. CS3K5. The sequence goes on along the minus strand of NZ_JCAKRX010000001.1, from coordinate 177,528 downwards.
AAGATGTTCGGCTTCCGCCTGAACGAGTTCTGGGGCAAGTGCGCCTTCTGGTGCTGGTTCATCGGCTTCTATGTGACCTTCATGCCGATGTACGTGCTGGGCTTCATGGGCATGACCCGTCGCCTGCAGAGCACCGTGAACCCGGCCTACGAGCCGCTGCTGCTGGTGGCTGCCGCAGGTGCCTTCATCGTCGGTGCCGGCATCCTGTGCCAGATCATCCAGGTGGCCGTGTCGATCCGCGACCGCAAGAAGACCGTCGACCTGACCGGCGACCCGTGGGATGCCCGTACGCTGGAGTGGGAAACCTCTTCGCCGCCGGCCTTCTACAACTTCGGCACGCTGCCGGAAGTTACCGAGCTGGACGACTTCTGGGAGCGCAAGCAGCGTGGTGAAGCCTGGCCCAAGCCGGCCAAGTACACCGACATCCACATGCCGCGCAACACCGGCACGGGCGTTGTCATCGGTGCCTTCAGCCTGGTGTTCGGCTTCGCGATGATCTGGCACATCTGGTGGCTGGCCATCGTCGGCTTCGTCGGCATGATCGCCACGTTCATCTACCGCACCTTCGACCAGGACGTGGACTACTGGGTCCCGGCCGCCGAGGTGGAACGCATCGAGAACGAACACCGCAAGCACCTGGAAAGCCAGGGCCTGGTGAAGTCGGAGCTGAAGGCATGAGCACCAATACCTCCACCCTGAGCCACGGGCACGCCGCGCATGCGGCGGCCCATGGCCATGACGACCACGAGCACCACGACACCGGCGGCAACACCGTCTTCGGTTTCTGGGTGTACCTGATGAGCGACTGCCTCATCTTCGCCTCGCTGTTTGCCACCTACGTGGTGCTGGCCGGCGGTACCGATGGTGGCCCCGGCGCGAAGGACCTGTTCGAGCTGCCGTTCGTGGCGTGGGAAACCGCGCTGCTGCTGACCTCGTCGCTGACCTTCGGCCTGGGCATGATCGCCATGCACCGCAAGCAGATGGGCCAGATGTACCTGTGGCTGGCCATCACCTGGCTGCTGGGCTTCGGCTTCATGTGCATGGAAGTGTGGGAGTTCCAGCACCTGATCCACCAGGGCTACGGTCCAGACCGCAGTGCCTTCCTGTCGGCGTTCTTCGCCCTGGTCGGCACCCACGGCCTGCACGTCAGCGCCGGCCTGCTGTGGCTGCTGGTGATGTTCGTGCAGCTGAAGAAGTACGGCCTGACCCCGACCAACAAGACCCGCATGGCGTGCCTGAGCCTGTTCTGGCACTTCCTGGACCTGATCTGGATCGGCGTGTTCTCCGTCGTCTACCTCAATGGAGCGCTGTAATGGCACATGACAACCATGCACACGACCACGGCACCGGCGGCGAAAGCCATGGCACCGTGAAGTCGTACCTGATCGGCTTCGTGCTGGCGGTGGTGCTGACCGTCATCCCGTTCTGGATGGTGATGTCGGGCGATTTCTCGCGCACCGTCAACGGTGTGGTGATCGCCATCACCGCGGTCCTGCAGATGCTGGTGCACCTGGTGTTCTTCCTGCACCTGGACCGTTCCTCGGAAAGCCGCTGGAACGTCAACGCTGCGGCCTTCACCGTGGTGGTGATCGGCATCATCGTGGTCGGTACCCTGTGGGTCATGCACAACATGAACGTGCACATGATGCACTGACGTCTTCGCGACGTTGCCACGCAGAAAGGCCGCCCCCGGGCGGCCTTTTTGTTTTCCTGTGGACGGGTTGATGCCACTGGTCGGATCGCGCTGCGCCTGTGCCTGCAACTGGTTGCGGCGTGGTAGTGCTGGCCGCTGGCCGGCAAATGCGGGAAGCCGGCCAGCGGCCGGCTCTACCGATAGATCCACGCCATGCGTGGATGGGGTCGGAGCCCTTGCCTGCGGCACGGGATCCGACCCCAACGCAAAACCTCAGCCCACCCGGCGCAGGAACTCGTCGGCCTCCATCGGCCTGCCCAGGTGGTAGCCCTGCAGCTGGTCGCAGCCCAGCGCGCTCAGGTACTCACGCTGCGCCTGCGTCTCCACGCCCTCGGCCACCACCTGCAGCTGCAGGGTGCGGCCCAGTGCGATGATCGAGGAGACGATGGCGGCATCTTCGGCATTGCATTCCAGATCGTGCACGAACGCGCGGTCGATCTTCAGTTCGGTGGCCGGCATGCGCTTGAGGTACAGCAGGCTGGAATAACCGGTACCGAAATCATCGATGGCAATGTGCACGCCCATCGCGGTCAGGTCGTTGAGGATCGCCAGGCTGGCGTCCACATCCTTCATCGCGGTGGTCTCGGTGATCTCCAGGGTCAGTCGCGCCGGTTCGATGCGATGCCGCTGCAGCACCTCGCGCACGCTGTCCAGCAGCGCCGGCGAGGCGAACTGCAGGGGCGACAGGTTCACCGCCATCGTCCATTGCCCATGCCCGGCGTCGTGCCATGCGCGCAGCTGCGCACAGGCGCGGTCCAGCACCCAGTCGCCGATCGGCAGGATCAGGCCACTGCGCTCGGCGATGGGAATGAACACGTCCGGCGCCAGCAGGCCCAGTTCCGGGTGCTGCCAGCGCAGCAGGGCCTCGGCGCCGGTGGCCGGGGCGCCGGCGGCCGGGAACTTGGGCTGGTAGTGCAGCACCAGTTCGCCGCGTGCGATCGCCTTGCGCAGGTCCTGCAGCAGGCGCAGCTGCCGGTTGGCACTGAGCTGCATCGAGGGAGTGAAGAAGGTGTAGCCGTTACGGCCGGTCTCCTTGGTGTGGTACATCGCCGCGTCGGCGTGCGCCATCAGCTCGCGCTCATTGCTGGCATCGTCCGGATACAGCGCGATACCCAGGCTGGCGCTGACCTGCAGTTCGGCGGCGTCCAGCGTGAACGGTTCGCTGGCGGCGGCGATGATGCGCTCGGCCACCACCACCGCGTCATCGGGCGTGTCGATGGCCAGCACGATCACGAACTCGTCGCCGCCCAGGCGGGCGAAGGTGTCCTGCGGCCGCAGCTGGCTGCCGATGCGTTCGGCCACGGCCACCAGCAGGCGGTCGCCCAGCTGGTGGCCATAGACATCGTTGACCGCCTTGAAGCCGTCCAGATCGCAGAACATCACCGCCACGGCGTGCTGCCGCCGGCGTGCCTTCTCGATGGCCTGCTCGATACGGTCCTGCAGCAGCATGCGGTTGGGCAGCTGGGTCAGCGGGTCATGCAGGGCGGCCTGGATCAGCTTGTCGTTGGCATGGGCCAGTGAGTCGGCCAGCAGGCCGGTGCGCACACGCATCTGCCGGTCGAACAGCGAGGCCACCAGCGCGATGCCGAGGGTCGCCACGGTGGTCACGATCACCAGCATCGCCAGCCAGCGGGTGTCGATTGCGCCGCTGCCGACCGCGCCGCAGATGCTGCCTTGCGGGAAGCGCGCGGCGGCCATGCCGGTGTAGTGCATGCCGACGATGGCCAGGCCCATCAGCAGTGATGCCAGCAGGCGCAGCCGCAGCGTGTTGCGCTGCTCGGCGCGCAGGCGGAAGGCGATCCACAGCGCGGCGCCGGCCGCGCCGATGGCCACCGCGATGGATGCGGCGAACCAGCCCGGGTGGTAGTCGATGCCGGGCTGCATGCGCATCGCCGCCATGCCCAGGTAGTGCATGGCGGCGATCCCCAGGCCCATCAACACCGCGCCCGCCATCAGGTGGCGCCAGGGCAGGCTGGGGCGCGAGACCAGCCACAAGGCGTAGGCCGAGGCGCCGATCGACACCGCCAGCGAGTACAGGGTGATGGCCAGGTCGTAGCCCAGCGGAATCGGCAGACTGAAGGCCAGCATGCCGATGAAGTGCATGGACCAGATGCCCAGGCCCATCGCGGCGGCACCGCCGGCCAGCCACCAGCGCGCCACGCGGCCTTCAGCGGTGGCCAGGCGGCCGGCCATGTCCAGCGCGGTGTACGAGGCAAGAATGGCCACCAGCAGCGAGATGGCGACCAGGCTCTGACTGTAACTGCCAGTCATGTTGAATCCAGTGGGAAAGGAAGGGGCGGCCGCAAGGCACACGCCCGCGACCGCTATCGGCGCGGGTGGGCGGGACTTGAGCGGTCGCAGCAGCTGCGACCAGGCTCGGCTATCCTGCCACGCCTGTTCCCGTTGCTGGAAATCATCCGATGGCAAAAGCCCGTACCGCCTACGTCTGCAATGAATGCGGCGCCGAGTACAGTAAATGGCAGGGCCAGTGCACCGAGTGCAATGCCTGGAATTCGCTGTCGGAGATCGTCCTGGAAAGCGCCGCCGCAGCCAAGGCGCCGGCCTCGCGACGGGCCGGCTGGGCAGGCAAGATCGATCCGCCGAAGATCACCGCGCTGAAGGATGTCGAGCAGACCGAGCATCGCCGGGTCAGCACCGGCATCGGTGAATTCGACCGGGTGCTCGGCGGCGGCCTGGTGGAAGGCGCGGTGGTGCTGGTGGGTGGCGATCCGGGCATCGGCAAGTCCACCCTGCTGCTGCAGGCGGTGGCGAAGATGGCGGCCGAACTGCCGGTGCTGTATGTGACCGGCGAGGAGTCGCTGGCGCAGGTGGCCGGTCGCGCGCACCGGCTGGAGCTGCCGCTGGATGGCGTCAATGCCTTGGCCGAGACCGGCGTCGAATCGATCCTTCAGCACGCCTCCAAGGCCGGCCCGCGGCTGATCGTGGCCGACTCGGTGCAGACCCTGTGGACCGAGAGCCTGACTGCCGCGCCCGGCTCGGTCAGCCAGGTGCGCGAGAGCGCGGCGCGGCTGGTGCGCTTTGCCAAGGAGACCGGCACTGCGGTATTCCTGGTCGGTCACGTCACCAAGGAGGGCGGCATCGCCGGCCCGCGCGTGCTGGAGCATATGGTCGATGCGGTGCTGTACTTCGAAGGGGAGAGCGGTAGCCGGTTCCGCCTGTTGCGTGCGTTCAAGAACCGCTTCGGTGCGGTCAATGAGCTGGGCGTGTTCGCGATGGGCGACAAGGGCCTGAAGGAGGTCTCCAATCCCTCGGCGATCTTCCTGTCCGGTGGCAGTACCCATCAGCCCGGCAGCTGCGTGATGGTCACCCGCGAGGGCACCCGCCCGCTGTTGGTGGAAGTACAGGCGCTGGTCGATGCCTCGCCGCTGTCGAACCCGCGCCGTGTCGCCGTTGGCCTGGAGCAGAACCGGTTGGCCATGCTGCTGGCGGTGCTGCATCGCCACGGCGGCGTACTGGTCGGTGACCAGGACGTGTTCGTCAACGTGGTCGGTGGCATCCGGGTGCAGGAGACCGCCGCCGACCTGCCGGTGCTGTTGGCCGTGCTGTCCTCGCTGCAGGACCGTCCGCTGGCGGAAAAAACCATCGCCTTCGGTGAGGTCGGCCTGTCCGGCGAGATCCGCCCGGTGCCCAATGGTGAAGACCGCCTGCGCGAGGCCGCCACCCATGGTTTCAAGCGCGCCATCGTGCCCAAGGCCAATGCGCCCAAGGGCGGCTCGGTGAAGGGCATGGAGGTGATCGCGGTGGAGCGCCTGTCCGAGGCCATTGACGCGGCGTAACACCGGTCCTGTGGAGCCGAGCCATGCTCGACTGGTGGTCAAACAGCAGTCGAGCATGGCTCGACTCTACAAAGAGCGAACAGCAGCCGAGCATCGGCTCGGATCTACACGTGTCCAATGCAGTAACGGTCAGCTTCACTGTGCTAGTTTTTCCCGCTCGACGAAGACGCCCTCTGGTGTCTTTCCGTGCCCAGGAGTAACCGATTACATGCAGGACACCGCGCTCATTGCCCCCAACGCCGAAATCCGTCGTGCCGGGGTTGATCTCAATGGATTGATGACGGTGCTGGGCAAGCACCTGTATTCCACCCCGGTGGTGGCCCTGCGCGAGCTGGTGCAGAACGCGCACGACTCGATCATCCGCCGGCGCATCGAGCAACCCGGTACCGAGGTGCCTTCGCGCATCTCGGTGCAGGTCGATGCCGGTGCGGGCGTGCTGCGCATCACCGATACCGGTGCTGGCCTGACCCGCCAGGAAATCCACGACTACCTGGCCACCGTCGGCGTCGGCTATACCCGTGGCCTGCGCCAGGGCGGCGAGGACGATGAAGGCCTGATCGGCATGTTCGGCCTCGGTTTCCTCTCGGCGTTCGTGCTGGCGCGCCGCGTCAGTGTGCGCACCACCTCCTACCAGACGCCGGAGCAGGGGCACCTGTACGTGTCCAGCAACGCCGAGCAGTACACCGTCAGCGAAGTGCCGGCGCGTGCAGTCGGCACCGAAGTGGAGCTGGAGCTGCATCCGGATTTCGTGCCGCTGGCCAACGAGGCGCGCCTGCACGAGGTGCTGGGCCGCTACTGCGCGCTGCTGTCCGAGCCGATTTTCATCGGTGGTGCGGCCGAGGCGCTCAACCCGGAACCGCCGCCATGGCGTGGCCAGGGCGAGGTGGCCCTGCATCCGGTGCAGGCACGGCGGCAGGCGCTGCAGTTCGCCGCACGCTTCGAGCACGATTTCGAACCGATCGTCACCGTGCCGCTGCGCGCCGACGGCGTCAGTGATGCCACCGGCCTGCTGTGGGTGCAGGATGGCGCCACCTATGGCACCAGCGACAACCGCAACCTGTCGGTGTTCGTGCGCGGCATGCTGCTGGACGATGACGCACGCGATCTGCTGCCGCCGTGGGCTGGTTTCATCGGTGGGGTGATCGAATCCTCGCGGCTGACGCCGACGGCGAGCCGCGAGGATCTGCAGCGCGATGACCAGTACCGCGCAGTGCAGCATGCGTTGCTGGAAGCGCTCATCGATGGCCTGGCCGACGTTGCGCGGCAGCAGCCGGAAGCATGGCGGCGGGTGCTGACCCGTCACAACGAGGCATTGCTGGGCGCCGCCCTGTGTGATGACCGCCTGTTCGAGCTGCTGATGGAGCATGTGCGCGTGCCGACTTCGCAGGGCGACCTGCCGGCCAGCGCGTTGCCGGCTCGTGGCGCCGTGCACGTGATTCTCGACAACGGTGGCGGTTTCGAGGAAATGCTGTTCCGCGCGATGGGCGTGCCGGTAGCACACGGCCATCGCTACGCGGTGGTGCCGTTCCTGCGCCGCTGGGCCCAGGCCAAGGGCCTGCGCCTGGTGGAACTGGGCACCGAGCAGGGCAACCGCGCGCTGTTCCGCAGCGACGACAGCCTCGACGAAACCCAGCTGGCCTGGCTGCGTGAGCAGCTCGGTGACGGCGAACAACTGCTGCCGGCGCGCTTCAGCCCCGAGGCGCTGCCGGTGGTGGTGGTGCCCGACCGCGAGGCCGAACTGAAGCAGCGCCTGGAAGACGACGAGAACGACAAGCGGGTGTCGATGGCGGCCCTGCGCCTGGCCCGGCAGTTCACCGCGCGCATCGAGTCGCGTGCACCGTCGCGGCTGTACCTCAACCTCGATAATCCCGCGGTGCAGGCGCTGCTGCGCGCACAGCGCGAGGGCCATCCACAGGCCGAAGCGGCGGCGCGCCTGCTGCGCTCGCTGAAGATCATCGTCGCCGCGCAGGGGCGCCCGCTGGCACGTGCGGCAGCCACGCCCGGCCCGGATCTCAACGGCGCCTTTACCGATATCGCCGGTGCCCTGCAGCAGATGCTGCGCTGAGCACCGCACCTTCTCATCCAGCCTTCGCTAGACAGGAGCAATGACCCCGTGGACATCTGGAACTGGGTTGAAAAACTGCAGGGCGACCTGCGCCAGGCCGGCCAGGCGCAGAATGCGCACCTGCTGAACCGGCTCGCCGACGAGGTGAGCGAGCTGCACGTCGATCGCGTCGACGCTCTGCTGCCGGAAGCGCGCGCGCTGGGCAAGGCGCTGGACAATCCGTGGGTCGACGTCTACGTCGGCCACTGGGCGCTGCGCAACCGCGTCGGCAACCGCGTCGAGGGTGAGAGTGCGCTGGGCGAGGCGGTCGCGCTGTTCGAACGTGCGCATCGCGAGGATACGCTGGAGTGCCCGCAGTCGATCTGCGTGACCCAGGATCTGGCCGCCTGCTACGGCAACATCGACGGCCCGGGCTGGGTGCCCGAGCGCATCGAGGTGTGCGATGAAACGCTGGCGCGCATCGACCCGAGCTGGGCCTGCTTCCAGTGCCTGAGCTGCGAGAAGGCCGATGCGCTGCTCGATGATGGCCGTGGCCAGGATGCATTGGCGTACCTGCAGGTGCAGTCCGACGCGATCGAGGCCTGCGGCAAGGAAGTGTTCGACAGCTTCCCGGAGATGCAGATCAAGATCCTGCTCGGCATGGGCCGTGCCGAAGAAGCGTTGGCGCTGATCGACAAGCGCGAAGCCGAAGTGGCCGCATCCGGCGAGTACGAGCCGGCCAACTGCACGGTGCCGCGCCGTCTGTCCAAGGCCTGGGCGCTGGCCCAGCTCGGACGCGACGAAGAAGCACTGCAGCAGCTGGTGCCGTGGAGCGAACTGACCCCGACCTACTGGCGGTTGTGGGCCAACACGGCCGCTGCACTGTGCCAGCGCGATCCGCAGCGCAATACCTGGGATCTGGGTACCCGCTTCAACACCATCATCGAGCACTTCGCCCGGGTCGGTTCGCACCGCCTGCTGATCGAGGTGGCGGCACTGAGCCTGGAGCTGGCCCTGCAGCGTGGCGCGCGCTGGGTGGCGCAGCGTCAGCTGGAACTGGCCCGTACCCATCTGGCGCAGCTGCGCCAGGACCGCGGTGCGGCGGCGCTGGTGGCCGGCCTGGCCGCACGCATTGAGGCCTTGCCGGAAGCGGCGCCGCTGCCGGTGCCGGCCACCGAGCTGCTGGCCTGGCTGGGTGCGCAGGGCGAACAGAGCCAGGCACGGGACCCCGAGCGCGAGGCGCAGTGGTTGCTGCAGGCGCATGCGCAGTGTCCTGACGATGAGGCGCTGGCCGAAATGGCGGCCTCGGCACTCAATGCGTGCGGCGCGCAGGCCGAAGCCCGCGCGTTGCTGTGGCGGTTCGTGCGGGCACATCTGCAGGAAGATGGCGCGGCCGCCTATACGCTGATGCGCTGGCTGGCCGAGCAGGGCGACGACGAGGGCCTGCGCCAGCTGGCCGATGCTTACCGCGGCAGCGTGCCGGTGTTCGCGCACTGGTGCGAGGTGCAGCGTGCGCGCCGTGTGTCCGACTGGCCGGCGCTGGAGCAGGCAGCTCAGGCGCTGCTGGCGCTGTCGCCGGGGTCGAACGGCGCGCGCGGCACGCTGGCACGCATGTACATGGAGACCGGGCGCTTCAGCGAGGCGCAGGCCTGCTACGCACAGCTGGTGGAGCTGCTGGAAGACCCCAACGCCGCCCACTGGGATCACATGAGCGCGGCCAGCGCGGCGCGCGACTGGGATGCGGTACGTCGCTCGGCGGCGGCCATCGGCATGGAGCTGTCCAGCCAGGAGGGGGTTGTCGAGGAGCCCTGGGGCTGGGTGATCATCCGCAGCGAAGAGGAGGGCGAGCCGATGGAGTACTACGCCCGGCGCACTGGCCCGGTGACCGCGCGCATCGTCGAGAACGCCCCGGCCAACCGCGCCCAGCAGGTCGGCGACTGGGTGGTGTTCGATGCCGCCCTGGTGCATCCGGCGCCGGAGGAGGAAGAGGCGCGCCAGCACTTCATCCCGACCTACGCGCAGGTGCATGTGCTGGAGCGGGGCGGTTTCGCCCGCAGCTGGCTGATCGATGGCGCGCACCCGGGCGAGGACGCCTGGAACGCGCTGGTCGAATCGGCCGAGGCACAGGGTTGGCAGGTGTGGTCGCACAGCCGCGCCGACTACACGGTGACTGACCCGGATGAGCCAGATGGAACGCTGCCCGGCCTGTTGTTCACGGTCGCCCAGCCGCAGGACCATGCGCCGCTGGCGCTGCACCGTTTCCTGCAGCAGGCCACCGCTGACTGGCCGCATCCGCACTGCTGGCTGCGCCTGGCCGAGGCCTGCGACCAGGACCGCCAGCCGCACCTGGATGTGATCGAGCGCTACGGGCTGTAATCCTGGTATCGGGTGGTGCCGGCCGCTGGCCGGCAGCCCCTTGGATATCTGCAATTGCCGGCCAGCGGCCGGCACTACCTCAAGGACGAACGCAATGCGAAAGACAGGGATGTTGATGATCGCCGGCCTGCTGCTGGCGCCGGCCGTACAGGCTGTACCTGCCTGCCAGGAGCCTGCGGCTGTGGCCCGCGCCTTCTACGAGGCGACGATCGGCAATGGTGATCTGCTGGCGCCGCCGCCGGCGCTGGTCAGCGCGGCCTTCGGCAAGGCGCTGCGCGGTGAGCGTGTTTGCCAGCAGCGCGAGGAAGGCATCTGCACGATCGATTCGGACCCGTGGCTGGATGCGCAGGACGGCGACATCGACAGCCCGGTGCGCTACAGCTGGATAGAGACTTCGGCGGCTACCGGCCAGGTCGAAATGCGGTACTCGGTGTGGAAGGCTGCCTACGTGACCCGGTTGTCGATGGTGCGCCAAGGCCAGGGGTGCTGGCAGGTCGATGACATCCGCACCAACAGCGGCCGTTCGGTGCGGAAGATCCTGGCGCAGCCGGTGCCCTGAACCGCCTACGGCATCCACCCATGGTGCTGTCCAATTGCCGGCCTGCGGCCGGCACTACCGGGGTGGGTGCCGACCGTTGGTCGGCACGCCTCTATCGCGTATGCCCGAACACCAGCTCGATCACGAACTGGCTGCCGAAGAACGCCAGCAGCAGCAAGAGCATCGCTGCCAGTGTCCAGTGCACGGCTTTCATGCCTCGCCAGCCGTAGCGGCGGCGACCGATCAGCAGCACGCCGAACACGATCCACGACAGCACGCTCAGCACGGTCTTGTGCACCAGCTTCTGCGCCAGCAGGTCATCGACGAACAGCACGCCGGTGACCAGGGTCAGGGTCAGCAGCGCGAAACCCACGGTGATCACCCGGAACAGCAGCGATTCCAGGTCGGCCAGTGGCGGCAGGGCGCGCAGCCACGGGCGGAACTCACGGCGGCGCAGGGCGCGTTCCTGCAGCCACAGCATGATCGCCAGCAGCGCCGCAATGCTCAGCGTGGCGTAGGCCAGCAGCGCCAGCCAGGCATGGCTGGCCAGGCGCCAGCCCAGGACCTTGCTCGGTTCGTGGCCATAGCCGTGGTAGGCCAGCAGCAGGGCGGCGGCCAGCGGGAACACCACCACCCCCAGCGCCGACATCCGCCCGCGCGCACCGACCAGCGAGGTCAGCCACGCCATGCCCAGACCGACCAGCGACAACGCGGCGAAGAAATGCATGTCCGGGCCGCCGCTGGTACGCATCGCCACCATCACGTGGTAGCCGCCATGCAGCAGCATCGCCGGAAGGGCCGGCCACAGCCAGATCGGCGAGCCGGCGGTTTCATCGCGGCCGAGCGCCCGCACCAGCAGGGCACTGGCAGCCAGGTACAGCAGGACGGCGATGAGAACGATTGTCATCGTTGCAGTTTCGCATACCCCCGCCGTGGTGGCGACGGCCGCGGCGTCGCGGCGCGGGCGGCGGGGCGGACCCGCTATACTGTCTGCCTTATTGTCCCCCGCTTTCAGACAGGTTGCGCCGCATGTTCGAGTCCCTGACCCAGCGCCTTTCCGGCACCATCGAGCGCCTGCGTGGCCGTGGCCGCCTGACCGAGGAGAACATCCGCGAGGCGACCCGCGAAGTCCGCATCGCGCTGCTTGAGGCCGATGTCGCGCTGCCGGTGGTGCAGGCCCTGATCGAGCGCATCAAGGTGCGCGCGGTCGGCCAGGAAGTGCTGAAGTCGCTGACCCCGGGCCAGGCGCTGATCAAGGTCGTGCGCGACGAGCTGACCGCAGTGATGGGCGCCGAAGCCAGCGACCTGAACCTGAATGTTCCGGCCCCGGCCATCATCCTGATGGCCGGCCTGCAGGGCGCCGGCAAAACCACCACCGTGGGCAAGCTGGCCAAGCACCTGAAGGAAAAGCGCAAGAAGAAGGTGATGGTGGTCTCGGCCGACGTTTATCGTCCGGCCGCGATCGAGCAGCTGAAGACCCTGGCCGAGCAGGTCGGCGTGCTGTTCTTCCCGTCCAGCGCCGACCAGAAGCCGGAGGCCATCGTGCGCGCCGCCATCGACGATGCGCGCAAGTCGTTCGTCGACGTGCTGCTGGTCGATACCGCCGGCCGCCTGGCTATCGACGAAGCGATGATGGCCGAGATCAAGGCCCTGCATGCGGCGGTCAACCCGGCTGAAACCCTGTTCGTGGTCGATGCCATGACCGGCCAGGACGCGGCCAACACCGCCAAGGCGTTCGGCGATGCGCTGCCGCTGACTGGTGTGGTGCTGACCAAGACCGACGGTGACGCCCGTGGTGGTGCCGCGCTGAGCGTGCGCTACATCACCGGCAAGCCGATCAAGTTCGTCGGTGTCAGCGAAAAGCCGGAAGGTCTGGATGTGTTCCATCCGGACCGTATCGCCAGCCGCATCCTGGACATGGGCGACGTGCTGTCGCTGGTCGAGCAGGTCGAGCAGCAGGTCGACAAGGACAAGGCCGCCAAGCTGGCCGAGAAGGTCGCCAAGGGCAAGAAGTTCGACCTGAACGACATGCGTGACCAGCTGGAGCAGATGCAGAACATGGGCGGCATCGGCGGCCTGATGGACAAGCTGCCGGGTCTGGGCAACATCCCGGACCATCTGAAGCAGCAGGTCAGCCAGGGCAAGGAAGTGCCGCGCATGATCGCCATCATCGGTTCGATGACCAAGAAGGAACGGCGCAATCCGAACCTGCTGAACGGCTCGCGCCGTGCGCGCATCGCCAAGGGCTCGGGCGTGACCCCGGCCGACGTCAACAAGCTGATGAAGCAGTACATGCAGATGGAAAAGATGATGAGCAAGATGGCTGGCGGCGGCATGAAGGGCATGTTGCGCAGCATGAAGGGCATGATGGGCGCCATGGGCGGCCGTGGCATGCCGTTCCGTTGATCTGTTGATGCGTGGGCGCGCGCTGTGGTCGGCGCGCCCTGCGTAGAGTCGAGCTTGCTCGACTGCTGTTGGTAGTCCAGTCGAGCAGGCTCGACTCTACCCCCGCCCTGCGCGCACCATGGGGGCCTGTCCGAAACGATGGGCCGTCATGCAGAGCTCCGCTGTAACTTCCCGCGTCGAGGCGTTCTGCCGGCGCTTTGACGTTTCCGTCCCGATCCTGTTGGCACCGATGGCCGGCGCCTGCCCGGTGCCGTTGTCGGCTGCACTGGCCAATGCTGGCAGCATGGGCGCGATGGGCGCGGTGCTGTCGTCATCGGCCGACATCGGGCGCTGGATGGACGATTTCCGCGCCGCTTCGACCGGCCCGGCGCAGGTGAACCTGTGGCTGCCGGACCCCGCACCGACCCGCGATGTCGCCGCCGAGGCCGCCAGTCGCGCCTTCCTCGCGCAGTGGGGTCCGGACGTGCCCGCCAGTGCTGCCGACGCCACGCCCGCCGATTTCGACGAACAGTTCGCCGCGCTGCTGGCCGCGCGCCCGGCGGTGGCCTCGACCATCATGGGCGTGCTGCAGCCACGCTACGTGCAGCAACTGAAGGACGCCGGCATCGCCTGGATTGCCTGCGCGACCACGCTGTCCGAAGCGCGCGCAGCGCAGGATGCGGGTGCAGATGCCGTCGTGGCGCAGGGCGTGGAGGCGGGCGGTCACCGTGGTTCGTTCGACCCGGCGATGGCCGAACGCCAGCTGGTGGGATTGTTCGCGCTACTGCCCCGCTTGGCCGATCACCTGCAGATTCCGGTGATTGCCGCCGGCGGCATTGCCGACGGTCGCGGCATCGCTGCAGCGCTTACGTTGGGGGCCAGTGCGGTGCAGATCGGCACCGCTTTCCTGCGCACGCCCGAAGCGGCCATTGCCTCGGCCTGGGCCGATGGGCTGGCCGCCAGCGAACCGGAAGACACCTGGCCGACCCGCGCCTTCAGTGGGCGCCTGGGTCGTGGTCTGGCCACGGCCTATGTGCGCGCGGCCGCCGCCGAAGGCGCCCCGGCGCCACGCCCGTACCCGGTGCAGCGCGGGCTGACCGCGCCGATGCGCAAGCAAGCGGCGCAGCGCAATGAATTGGCGGCGATGCAGGCCTGGGCCGGGCAGTCGGCGTGGATGGCGCCGGCACGACCGGCAGCCGAGGTGCTGCGTGGCATGTGGGAACAGGCGCAGGCGCTGCTGCGATGACGGTAACCTGCAACGGCCAGCCGGCACGGGTCGAGGACCTGCTGCCGGCGCTGGTGAACTACGGTCACTTCACTTCCCTGCAGGTGCGTGGCCATGCCGCGCAGGGTCTGGACCAGCATCTGGCGCGGCTGTCACAGGCAACGCGTGAACTGTTCGGCAGCGAGCTGGACGCGGCGCAGGTGCAGGCATGGATGGCGCTGGCAGTGCGACAGTCAGGTCAGGCCGATGCCTCGCTGCGGGTGACCGTGTATTCGCGCCACTTCGATTTCCGCAATCCGCTGGCGGAGGTGCCGGTGGATGTGCTGGTGGCGGTGTCCGCGCCGGTGACGCTGAGTGCACCGAAGCGTGTGCGCAGCGTGGCCTGGCAGCGCGAACTGCCGCAGATCAAGCACGTGGGTACGTTTGGGCTGTTCGCGCAGCGTCGGGCGGCGCTGGCCGAGGGCTTCGACGATGCCCTGCTGGTCGGCAGCGATGACTGCATCAGCGAAGGCACGACCTGGAACCTGGCCGTGCACGACGGCCATCAGCTGCTCTGGCCGCGCGCGCCTGCCCTGCGCGGTACGGCCGAAAGCCTGCTGAAGCAGCATTGGCCCGGTCCGCAGGTAACCCGGCCGCTGCCGCGAGCGGCGCTGGCCGGTGTGAAGGCGGCCTTTGCCTGCAACGCCAGCGGCCTGTGGGCGCTGGACGCCATCGACGGGCGGGTGCTGCCGGGGTCGCAGGCGCTGGCTGAACAGGGCAGGGCGGCACTGGCGGGCGTGCCGTGGGACGCGCTGGGGTCAGAGCCCTTTTGCGCGGCAAAAAGGCTCTGACCCCGGGAGCAGGTGCCTGGGGTTGGCTCGGCCCGGCTCTGCCGCTATAATCGCCCGCTTACCTCGCCATCCTGGCGACTGGGCAATAGGAAAAACACCATGGTCAAGATTCGACTGACCCGCGGCGGCGCCAAGAAGCGTCCGTTCTACCACATCATCGTCACCGACGTGCGCAGCGCGCGCGACGGCCGCAACATCGAGCGCGTTGGCTTCTACAACCCGGTCGCCCAGGGCGCCGAGAAGCGCATCGAGCTGGACCTGGCCCGCGTTGACCATTGGGTCAAGAACGGCGCTCAGCCGACCGACAAGGTCCGCAACCTGATCAAGGAAGCGACCAAGTCCCAGGCCGCTGCGGCCTGATCCTGACGGGCCACGCTTCGGCGTGGCCCTCTTGGTTGAAGCAGATGAAAGATATCGAGCGCCGCATCCTGCTGGGCAGGGTTGTCGGCGCTTTTGGTGTGCGCGGCGAGATCAAGCTCGAGTCCTGGACCGAGCCACGTTCCGCCATTTTCCGTTACCAGCCGTGGATCGTGCGCAGCCCGTCCGGCGTGGAAACCACGATTGAAGGTGTGCGTGGCCGCGACAGCGGCAAGCACCTGGTCGCCCGTTTCCCCGGCGTTGAGGACCGTGATGCGGTCGAAGCGATGCGCGGCACCGAGATCTATGTGGCGCGCAGTGCCTTGCCGCCGCCGAAACCCGACGAATACTACTGGGTGGATCTGGAAGGCCTGGATGTGAAGACCACCGAGGGCGTTGCCCTGGGCCAGGTCTCGCATCTGTTCAGCACCGGCGCCAATGACGTGGTGGTGGTCCGCGGTGACCGCGAGCGGATGATTCCGTTCGTGCAGCCGGACTTCGTCAAGTCGGTCGACTTCGAGGCCAACCTGGTCGTGGTCGACTGGGATCCCGAGTTCTGAGTGTGAGCATGCGTTTCGACGTCATCACCCTGTTCCCCGAGTTCCTCGCCCAGTCCGCTGGACTGGGCGTGGTCGGGCGCGCGCAGGAGAAGGGGCTGTTCAGCCTGCATGGCTGGAACCCCCGTGATTACGCCGAAGGCAACTACCGCCGGGTGGATGACCGTCCGTTCGGTGGTGGCCCGGGCATGGTGATGCTGATCGAGCCGCTGCAGGCCTGCCTGCAGGCGATCCGCGAGGCCGATCCGACCCCGGCGCGGGTGATCTACCTCAGCCCACAGGGAGCGCCGTTGACCCAGGCCAAGGTGCGGGAACTGGCGGCACTGCCGCGCATGGTCCTGCTCTGCGGCCGTTATGAAGGCATCGACGAGCGTTTCCTGGGGGCCAACGTCGACGAGGAGATTTCCCTCGGCGACTACGTGCTGTCCGGTGGCGAACTGGGTGCGGCGGTGATCATCGACGCCGTGGCCCGCCTGCAGGACGGGGCCCTGAATGACGCCGAATCGGCGGCCCAGGACAGCTTCGAGGGGGACCTGGGCCTGCTCGACTGCCCGCACTACAGCCAGCCGGCCCAGCACCCGCTGGGTGACGTGCCGGACGTGCTGCGCTCGGGCAACCATGCGGCCATCGCCGCCTGGCGTCGCCAGCAGTCGCTGGTCCGTACCGCCGAGAGGCGCCCGGACCTGCTGGATGAACAGGCGCTGGGCAAGGCCGACCGCAAACTGCTGGAACAGGGCCGCCAGGCCCGGAAACAGAAGGCCAGCCCCTAGCGCAAGGCTGGCTTTATCGGCTATCATGGCCAATTCCCGTCGGCCCCGGCCGGCGTGCGCAGTACCCAAAACAAACGTGCAGCACAGTCCGGTGACTGCATGAGCCTACGTTGTCGATACGACACGCCCACCCGAACAAGAATCGGTGTAACCATGAGCAAGCTGAACAAGTCCATCGTCGCGGAATTCGAATCCGCCCAGATCACCCGTGAACTGCCGAAGTTCAGCCAGGGCGACACCGTTGTCGTCAACGTGAAGGTGAAGGAAGGCAGCCGCGAGCGCGTGCAGGCCTACGAAGGCGTTGTCATCGCCACCAAGAACGCCGGCCTGAACTCCTCGTTCACCGTGCGCAAGATCTCGCACGGCTACGGCGTCGAGCGCGTGTTCCAGACCCACAGCGCCATCATCGACTCGGTCGAAGTGAAGCGTCGTGGTAAGGTCCGCGCCGGCAAGCTGTACTACCTGCGTGGCCTGGAAGGCAAGGCTGCCCGCATCAAGGAAGACCTGGCTGCCGCTGCTGCCGCCAAGGCTGCCCGTCTGGCCGAAAAGGCCTGATAAACAACTTCGGTTGTTGCCGCGACGGCCACCTTCGGGTGGCCGTTTGCGTTTCCGGCATCGCATCGGCCACGATCAGGCGATGAACGACATCAATCCGCGCTATCCCGTCGTGATCCAGTCGGCGCTGCGCTTCCTCGACGGCAGGGGGCTGGCGCGTGCGCAGTCGGCGCCGCTGCTGCATCGCCTGCTGTGGCGCCTGGGCATTGTGCTGCCGCCGCCGATCCTGGCCGGTTTTGCGACCAACGCGCTGGTGCAGGGCCTGCTGTTCGGGCTGTTCTGGACCGCCCTGATGTGGCTGATGCTGTGGCAGGGCAGCGAGCGCCCGCTGGCGCTGCTGCTGGCGGCCGGCCTGTTGGCCGGCGTCCTGTTCGGTGTGGTGATGGCGGCGCTGATGCGGTCGCTGCGCCGCCACCGCAAGCTGCCGGACTGGCGGCAGTTCCGGACCCGGCGCGCGGACTGAGCCGATGGCGCGCCGCGCCGTGACCGCCAGGCGCGGACCGCGCTAGTCTGCAGCCTCATCCCGAGGGAGGTGCCGTGCGATGCCTGCCAAGCGAACCGCACCGGCCGCCGTGCCCACGCTGCTGTCCGGCGGCAACCCGCAGATCGCCAAGGGCGAGGGCGATGCTCCCGTGCAGGCTTATATCGCCGCGATGCCCGGCTGGAAGCGGCCGATCGGTGTGCAGCTGGATGCGCTGATCGGCCAGGCCGTGCCGGGCGTGCACAAAGCGGTGAAATGGAACTCGCCGATGTATGCGGTTGCGCCGGGCGCGGGCTGGTTCCTCAGCTTCCACTGCTTCACCCGCTACATCAAGGTGGCGTTCTTCCGCGGCACGACACTGACGCCGGTGCCGCCCGAGTCGTCACGCAGTGCCGACACCCGCTACCTGCACATCGCCGAAGATGCGCCGCTGGATGAAGCGCAGTTCCTCGACTGGGTGCGGCAGGCGGCCGCGCTGCCCGGCGAGCAGATGTAACCCCGACGTTCCCATCCCCTTGCCGACGAGAGCCCCCGATGGCCACCCATGCGCCCAACCCTGCCGATGCCGGCACACCGGCCGCCGAACTGATCGATGCACGGATTGCCGAGCTGGCTGACTGGCGCGGCGAAACACTGGCACGCGTGCGTGCGCTGATCCATGAAGCACTGCCGGACGTGCAGGAAACGTGGAAGTGGCGCGGCACGCCGGTGTGGGAGCAGGACGGCATCCTGTGCACCGGCGAAACCTACAAGCGGGCGGTGAAACTCACCTTCGCCCACGGCGCCGCGCTGCCGGACCCGAAGGGCCTGTTCAACGCCAGCCTGGACGGCAACACCCGGCGCGCAATCGACATCCATGAAGGCGCGATGCCCAATGCGCCTGCGTTGAAGGCCTTGCTGCGTGAAGCAGCGAAGTACAACGCGGCAAAGAAGAAGCGGTAGCGCCGGCCAGCGGCGGGCACTACCGTGGCGGTGCGGCATCCGGGTCGGCCACCGGCGAGGGCGGGCAGGCGGGGATTTCCGAGGGCGTGGCCAGCTCTTCGGCGTGCGACGGGGCGCCCATCATCTTTGCCTTGCGCCAACCGCCCCAACGGTAATAGGCCAGCGAGAGCAGCATCGAGACCAGCGAACTGACCGGGAAACTCCACCAGATCGCATCGGCGCCCCAGTAGGGCTGCAGCAGTTCGGCGAACGGCACGCGCACGCCCCATAGCGACGCAGCCAGGATCAGCAGCGGGGCGATCACCGCGCCGGTAGAGCGCACCACGCCGGAGATCACGAAGCTGACGCCGAAGAACAGGAACGAGCCGATCACCACGTGATTCAGGTGCCGGGCCGTCTCCAGCGCCTGGCTGGCCGGCGGCAGGAACAGGGCCAACAGCTGCCGGTCGAACACCACCAGCGGCAGGATCAGCGCACCGGTCAGCAGGAAGTTGAACAGCACGCCCTGGCGCGCGGTGCCGCGCACGCGGTCCCAGCGCTGCGCGCCGACGTTCTGCGCGGCCATCGACGAACAGGCGGCGCCGATCGCCATCGCCGGCATCTGCAGGTAGTTCCACAGCTGCAGCGCAGCGCCATAACCGGCGGCGGTGTCGGTGCCGTACTGGTTGACCATGGTCATCAACAGGATGATCGACAGCGAGATCAGCACCATCTGGAAGCCCATCGGCACGCCCTTCACCACCAGCGCCTTGAGGATGGTCAGGTCGAGCTTGAACAGGTGCATGTCGGCACGGCCCAGCCATAGGCTGTGGCGCTTGTGGCGCATGTACAGCAGCAGGCCGGCCAGTGACAGCGTCTGCGCGACCAGGGTGGCCCAGGCCGAGCCGGCGATGCCGAGCGCAGGCAGCGGGCCCACGCCGAAGATCAGCAGGGGGTTGAGCACGATGTCCAGGACCACCGACACCATCAGGAAGCGGAACGGCGTGCGCGAATCGCCGGCACCGCGCAGCGCGGCAGTAAGGAAGGCGAACGCATACAGCGTCGGCATCGCCAGGAAGATGATCTGCAGGTAGGCCTCGGCCAGGGGCAACGAGGCGGCCGGTGTGCCCATCGCGGCCAGCAGCGGGTGGGCCATGAACCAGCCGGCGATGGCGATGATCACCGACAGCCCGATGAAGAACGTGGCGCTGGTGCCGACCACACGCCGCGCCTGGGCGATGTCGCGCGCACCCATGGCCTGGCCGATCAGGATGGTGGAGGCCATGCCGAAGCCGAACACCGAGCCGATCAGGAAGAACATGATGTTGTTGGCGTTCGCGGTGGCGGTCAGCGCCGCCTCGCCAAGGAAGCGCCCCACCCAGACCGCGTTCACCGAGCCGTTCAGCGACTGCGCGATGTTGCCTGCCAGGATCGGCAGGGAGAACAGCAGGAGACTGCGGCCGATCGGGCCGGAGGTCAGGTCAAGCGGCGCTTTGGCCATGGAGTGGTGATCGAATCCCGGGAGGCGCACACTAGCACCAAGCCGGTTTGCGGGATGTGGCAATGCATCAACGACTGCAGGTGACGTGGCGCGTAGTGCTGGCCTTGATCGGCGCCGTACTGGCCGCATGTTCGATGGACGACCGGTTGGGTGATACCCAGATCCGGCCGACCGACCGACCCGAATGCCTGGTGGGCAGCCAGCGCCAGGATCTGGCGTCCGGCGTGCGGCCCTTGATCGGTGGCACCGGCTGCCGTGTCGACCCGGACAATCCGCGTCCTTTGAACAAGCCACCGGAGTAGTTTCGCCCCATGCCCGAGCTTTCCCCGCTGTCGCCCAGTGTCCGCCTGGACATCTGGTTGTGGGCGGCCCGTTTCTTCAAGACCCGCAGCCTGGCCAAGCAGGCCATCGAAACCGGCAAGGTCAGCGTGGCCGGGCAGCGCCCGAAATCCTCGCGCGCGGTGCGCGTGGGCGAGCAGCTGCAGGTGGATCGCGGCGAGGAGCATTTCGAGATCCGGGTGCTGGGCCTGAGCGATCAGCGCGGCCCGGCACCGGTGGCGCAGCAGCTGTATGCCGAGAGCGAGGCCTCCAGGGCCCGGCGCGCCGAACAGCGGGCGCTGCGCATGGCCGCTCGTGACGGGTTCCAGCCGCCGGAGCACAAGCCGGACAAGCGTGCGCGGCGATTGATCCGCGCCCTGGGTGACATCGACGCGCTGTGACGCGCCGGCAGGGTTCCGGTCAGCCATCATTGGGTCTGCATCGGGCAGGGTCGGGTGTTCCTGTCATGGAAGATCGCCATGTTGCTGCGCCATTGCCTGTTGTGCCTGCCCCTCGCCACCGCTGCCCCGGTGTTCGCCGCCGACATCACCTTCTGGGATACGCCGCAGCGCGGTGGCAACAGCTTCAACGAGAACCCGCCTGACCGTGCCTACTTCCAGGCGCTGCGGGATACCGGCGCGACCTGGGTCCGGCTGAGCCCGGACAAGTGGAAAAGTGCCGGCGGCCGCGACTTCCTGATGGGCGATGCCGATCGCTATCAGGGGCTGGTGCAGGCCGACGTGGCCATCCTGCGGCGTGCGCTGGATGACGCCAATGCCTCGGGCCTGAAGGTGGTACTGGTGCCGTTGTCGCTGCCCCTGCTGCGCTGGAAGCAGAAGAACAATGGCGTGGTCGACCAGCGGCTGTGGCAGTCGATGGACAACCATCTGCCTGCGCAGCGCTTCTGGCATGACCTGGCCACGGCATTGAAGGGGCATCCCGCGCTGGCGGCCTACAATCTGATCAATGAGCCGGTGCCGGAGTACGGTGCAGGCCTGGCCGAACATGCCTCGACCGATGCCATGCGGCAGTGGTATGCCGGTGTGCAGGACGGTCCGCGCGATCTGCGCCGCTTCTACTCGGCGCTGATCGCCAGCATCCGCGAGGTCGATGCGGACATGCCGTTGATGCTGGATGCGGGCTGGTATGCCGCCGCCGATGGATTCAACTACTGGCCAGCGCCGTTGGCCGATACCCGGCTGCTCTACAGCGTGCACATGTACGAGCCGTATGCGGCGACCAGTGCGCCGAACCAGAAGCGCGCCACGCCGTACCGGTATCCGGGCCTGGTGCCGTTCGGTGAGCACAGTGAACGCTGGGATGCCGCGCGCGTGCAGGCGTACCTGCAGCAGCCGATGAACTGGGCCAGGACCCACGGCATCGGCGCCAACCGCATGGTAATCGGTGAGTTCGGCTGCATGCGGCGCTGGCCGGACTGTGCCCGCTATATGCGCGACGTGCTGGCCGTGGCCGAGCAGCAGCGGGTTCACTGGGCCTTCTACGCTTTCCGCGAAGACGGTTGGGACGGCATGGACTATGAGCTGGGCGACACGGCGCTGCCGGGCTCGTACTGGCAGGCGGTGGAGAAGGGTGAGCCTGTGCAGCCACCGCGTTCGATGCAGGCGCCGCTGTTCGCGCCGATCCTGCAACGGTTGAAAGACGGGGCGCGTTGAGAACGCCGTCGCTGCGCCGCATGCCAACCAAGGTTGGCATCTACCGGGTCATGGCCGCCGTCGGATCGCTCTGGTAGTCGCCCACCTTGGTGGGCGATTGGGTGTGCCAACCCAGGTTGGCACCTACCGAGGCACGTCAACCGTGCAGGTCGTAGCGGTCCAGCTCCATCACCCGGGTCCAGGCGGCGATGAAATCCTGCACGAACTTCTTCTCGCCATCGGCGCTGGCATAGACCTCGGCCAGTGCGCGCAGCACCGCATTGGAACCGAACACCAGGTCGGCGCGGGTACCGGTCCAGCGTGCAGCACCGTCGTTGCGGTCACGGCCTTCGTAGCTTTCACGGCCGGTGGCCTTCCACTGCGTGCCCATGTCCAGCAGGTTGACGAAGAAGTCGTTGCTGAGCGTGCCCGGGCGCGCGGTGAACACGCCGTGCTTGCCGCCGTCGGCATTGGCACCTAGCACGCGCAGGCCGCCGACCAGTGCGGTCATCTCCGGCGCGGTCAGCGTAAGCAGCTGTGCCTTGTCGATCAGCAGCGCCTCACCCGGCACGCTGTAGGCGCCCTTCAGGTAATTGCGGAAGCCATCGGCGGCCGGTTCCAGCACCGCGAACGATTCGACATCGGTCTGTTCCTGGCTGGCATCGGTGCGGCCCGGGGTGAACGGCACGCTGACCTCATGACCACCGGCCTTGGCGGCCTGTTCGACACCCACGCCACCGGCCAGCACGATCAGATCGGCCAGTGAGACGTGCTTGCCGCCGGCATTGAAGCTGGCCTGCACCTTCTCCAGCGCGGCCAGCACCTTGGCCAGCTGCTGCGGCTGGTTCACCGCCCAGTCCTTCTGCGGCGCCAGGCGGATGCGTGCACCATTGGCGCCGCCGCGCTTGTCCGAACCACGGAAGGTCGAGGCCGACGCCCATGCGGTGGAGACCAGCTCGGCTACGCTCAGGCCCGCTGCGGCGATCTGCTGCTTCAGTGCGGCGATGTCCCTGGCATCGATCAGCGGGTGCTGTGCTTCCGGCAGCGGGTCCTGCCAGATGAACTGTTCGGCGGGAATTTCCGGGCCGAGGTAACGCGCGCGCGGGCCCATGTCGCGGTGGGTCAGCTTGAACCAGGCGCGGGCGAAGGCATCGGCGAAGGCCTGCGGCTCGGCGAGGAAACGGCGCGAGATCTTTTCGTAGGCCGGATCCATGCGCAGTGACAGGTCGGTGGTGAGCATGGTGGGGCGGTGCTTCTTCGACGGATCGTGCGCGTCGGGAATCACCGCGTCGGCATTCTTGGCCACCCACTGGTGCGCACCGGCCGGGCTCTTGCTCAGTTCCCACTCGTTGCCGAACAGGATTTCGAAGAAGTCGTGGCTCCACTGCGCCGGGGTACGCGTCCAGGTCACTTCCAGGCCGCTGGTGATGGCATCGCCGCCCTTGCCGCTGCCGAAGCTGTTGGCCCAGCCCAGCCCCTGGTTTTCCAGGCCGGCGGCTTCGGGTTCCTTGCCGACGTTGTCGGCCGGGCCGGCACCGTGGGTCTTGCCGAAGCTGTGGCCACCGGCGATCAGCGCGACGGTCTCCTCGTCGTCCATGGCCATGCGGCCGAAGGTATCGCGGATGTCATGCGCGGCCAGCACCGGATCCGGGTTGCCATCCGGGCCTTCCGGATTGACGTAGATCAGGCCCATCTGCACCGCAGCCAGCGGGTTTTCCAGCTTGCGCGAGTGCACGTCGCCATCGGCGTCGTCATCGGACACCAGCACGCCATGGTTCTCTTCAACGCCTTCCGAGCCATGCTTGTAGCGCACGTCGCCGCCCAGCCAGGTGGTCTCGCGGCCCCAGTAGACATCCTGGTCCGGCTCCCAGGTGTCGGGGCGGCCGCCGGCGAAGCCCAACGTCTTGAACCCCATCGATTCCAGCGCGACGTTGCCGGTGAGGATGAGCAGATCGGCCCAGGAAATGGCCTGGCCGTACTTCTGCTTGATCGGCCACAGCAGGCGCCGGGCCTTGTCCAGGCTGACATTGTCCGGCCAGCTGTTGAGCGGTGCGAAGCGTTGCTGGCCACGGCCGCCGCCGCCACGGCCGTCGCCGATGCGGTAGGTGCCGGCACTGTGCCAGGCCATGCGGATGAACAGGCCACCGTAGTGCCCGAAGTCAGCCGGCCACCAGTCCTGCGAATCGGTCATCAGCGCCTTCAGGTCCGCCTTCAGCGCAGCGTAGTCCAGCCCCTTGAACGCCTTGGCGTAATCGAAGCCGGCATCGAGCGGGTTGGAGCGCGCCGAATGCTGGTTGAGCAGGTCCACGCGCAACTGGTTCGGCCACCAGTCGCGGTTGGTCGTCGCGTCGCCGATGACGGCATGGTTGAACGGGCACTTCGCTTCGCTTTTCATGGGTCTCTACCTGTGGACTGGCGAAAGGTGGAATCGGGGGAGGCCTGACCACCATAGGCGGCGCCTACCGATGGGTAAATTCGATTGATTCAACCGCTGCGATAGTGGATGCCTATAGATGGCCGCGCTCGCCTGTGCGTGATCAGCGCTTGAGCAGGCCCGCGCCCAGCTTCATCAGATCGCTGGCTCCGAACTGGCCGTCGCCGTCCTGGTCCAGTACTCCGCCGAGCAGGCTGCCGATGCCGCCGGACTGTTGCGTTTCCTGGCCCAGTGCCTGGCTCAGCTGGCCTGCGTTGCCGCCCTGGGCGAAGCGTTGGGCCAGGAAGGACATCACGATGGGGGCGAGGATCGCCAGCAGCTTGCCCGAGGTGCCGCTGTCGAGGCCGGTCTTCTGCCCGAGCAGTTGTGCCGCCTGCGGTTGCTGGCCACCGAACACATGGCCGAGGATGCCGGCGCCATCGGTGGCGCCGCTGCCACCGCCGCCCATCACCGCGCCCAGGATGCCGCCCAGGTCGAAGCCGCCGCCACCGCTGTGGTCGCGCTGCAACGCGTTGAGCAGCGACTGCGCGCCCTGTGGCTCACTGGCGTTCTGCCCCATCGCGCCGAGCAGCAGGGGCAGGGCGCTGCCGACAGCCTGGGCGGTCTGGCTGCTGTCCAGGCCGAGTTGCTGGGACACCTGCTGCAGGCCTTGGCCCTGCTGCAGCTGCTGGAAGAGAGATGCAGCAAGCGATTCGGTGTTCATGGCAGTCTCCGTTCGGTGAAGGAAGGACTGCCCGAGCATAACGCCGGGTACACGACGGCAATGCGAAGGGTTCATGGCGCCCGGGCGGGCGCCGTGTCGACCGGTAGCGCCGGGCCATGCCTGGCGGCCCTGGGTTACAACAACGCCTTCAACCGGTACAGCGCTTCCAGCGCCTGCTTCGGGGTCAACTCGTCCGGATCGATCGCCGCCAGCGCTTCCTGCGCCTTGCTGGATGGCGCGCTGAACAGGCCAAACTGCTGCGGTGCGTCCAGTGCCTGCGGTGCCAGTTCGGCCGCGTGGCTTTCGCCGCCACGCTGTTCCAGCTCGGCCAGGCGACGACGCGCCTGCGCCACGGTCGCGCGCGGCAGGCCGGCCAGCGCCGCCACCTGCAGGCCGAAGCTGCGGTTGGCCGGGCCGTCCTTCACTGCGTGCATGAACACCAGCGCCTCGCCATGCTCGACCGCGTCCAGGTGCACGTTGGCAATGCCGCTGCGGCCGCCCTCGTGCTGTTCGTCGGCCAGCGCGGTCAGTTCGAAGTAGTGGGTGGCAAACAGCGTGTAGCAGCGGTTCTGGTAGGCCAGGTGGCGCGCCACCGCGTCGGCCAGCGCCAGGCCGTCATAGGTGGAGGTGCCACGGCCGATCTCGTCCATCAGCACCAGCGAGTGCGCGGTGGCGTGGTGCAGGATGTAGCTGGTTTCGGCCATTTCCACCATGAAGGTGGATTGCCCGCGCGCCAGGTCGTCGCCGGCGCCGATGCGGGTGAGGATGCGGTCGATCGGGCCGATCAACGCGCGGCTGGCCGGCACGAAGCTGCCGATGTGGGCCAGCAGCACGATCAGCGCGTTCTGCCGCATGTAGGTGGATTTACCGCCCATGTTCGGGCCGGTGATGACCAGCATGCGACGGTCTGGATGCAGGTCCAGATCGTTGGGTTCGAACGGCTGTTCGCGCACCGCCTCGACCACCGGGTGGCGGCCGCGTTCGATTTTCAGGCAGGGCTCGGCCTGCAGTTCCGGGCGTGCCCAGTCCAGCGCCTGTGCGCGCTCGGCGAAGGCGGCCAGCACGTCCAGTTCGCTCAGCGCCGCCGCACACTGCTTCAGCGGTTCCAGCTGGCTGCCCAGCGTGTCGAGCAGTTGTTCGTAGAGGTACTTCTCGCGCGACAACGAACGGTCGCGCGCGGACAGCACCTTGTCTTCGAACGCTTTCAGTTCTTCGGTGATGTAGCGCTCGGCATTGGTCAACGTCTGCCGGCGGGTGTAGTGCACCGGCGCGCGCTCGGACTGGCCCTTGCTGATTTCGATGTAGTAGCCGTGCACGCGGTTGTAGCCCACCTTCAGGGTGGGAATGCCGCTGCTTTCGCGTTCGCGCTGTTCCAGGTCGACCAGGAACTGGTCGGCGTGGGTCGACAGCCGGCGCAGTTCGTCCAGTTCCTCGTCGAAGCCATCAGCCAGCACGCCGCCATCGCTCAGCTTCAGCGGTGGCATTTCGGCAATCGCGCTCGCCAGCAGCTGCGCGCATTCGTCGTGCTCGCCCAGCGCGGCGTGCAGGGTCTGCAGGCGCGGCGAATCCAGCGGTGCCAGCACCTCGCGCACAGCCGGCAGCAGGCCCAGGCCATCACGCAGGGTGGAGAAGTCGCGCGGGCGCGCCGAGCGCAGTGCAACGCGGGTGAGGATGCGCTCCAGATCACCCAGGCGGCGGAACTGCTCGCGGATGTCGGCGTCGCCGCCGCGATCAATCAGGGTTTCCACGGCGTGATGGCGCTGCACCAGCACCTCGCGCAGGCGCAGCGGACGATGCAGCCAGCGCCGCAGCAGCCGCCCGCCCATCGGCGTGACCGTGCTGTCGAGCACGCCCAGCAGGGTGTTGCGGGTATCGCCGTCGACGCGCGTATCCAGCTCCAGGTGGCGGCGGGTAGCGGCGTTCATCGCGATTGCCTCGCCGGCGGTTTCCATCGCGATCGAGGTCAGGTGCGGCAGGCGCTGCTTCTGGGTTTCCTCCACATAGCCCAGCAGGGCGCCGGCGGCGGCGGTGGCGCGCGGCTTGTCGTCGATGCCGAAACCGCTCAGGTCATGCAGCTTGAAGAAGGCCAGCAGCTGGCGGCGGCCGCTGTCGGCGTCGAACAGCCACGGTGCGCGGCGGCGCACGCCGGTGCGCTGGCGCAGGAACTCCGGCCAGTTCTCTTCGTCAGGCACCAGCAGTTCGGCCGGCTCCAGGCGCGCCAGTTCGGCTTCCAGCGCGTCGTCGGTCTCCACTTCGTTGACCAGGAAGCGACCACCGGCCAGGTCGGCCCAGGCCAGGCCGTAGCCCTGGCGGGTACGCGACAGGGCCATCAGCAGGGTGTCGCGGCGCTCGTCCAGCAGCGCCTCGTCGGTGACCGTGCCGGGGGTGACGATGCGCACTACCTTGCGTTCGACCAGCCCCTTGGCCAGCGCCGGATCGCCGATCTGCTCGCAGATGGCCACCGACTCGCCCAGCGCCACCAGCCGCGCCAGATAGCCTTCGTAGGCATGCACCGGCACACCGGCCATCGGGATCGGCGCGCCGCCGGAACTGCCGCGCTGGGTCAGGGTGATGTCGAGCAGGCGCGCGGCCTTGCGTGCATCGTCGTAGAACAGCTCGTAGAAGTCGCCCATGCGGAAGAACAGCAGCAGGTCCGGGTAGTCGGACTTGGCTGCGAAGAACTGCTTCATCAGCGGGGTGTGTTCGGCGGACTTGTCTTTGGACATGGGACTCGTGGATCGGGGCATCCGGCCGCGCCGGAAGGCTGCGGCGGCGGAGCAGGGACAGGGCCGTCCATGGTAACTGCTGGGGCACCCGGGTGCCGGTACCGATGCCGGGCCACAAGGTGCATCAGCCGCTGCCGGTGCGATCTGCCGAGGGCGGGTGGGCCCCTCCACGGCGATCGCCCGTCGGGGATTCCCGGTATCCGTCTCAAGGGTATTAACTGGCATTATGAATGCGGGTATCAGGGGTATTTCCCAGGCCGCTTCGCACAGTTCAGGATATTCTTGAAGGTATATGAAGAAAATCTCTTAAAGATTCTCCCGGTCACGCCGCCATCGATCGTACGGCCATGATCAAGGGAATTGAGATGCTCGCCTTACGCAACCTCCGTGTGGGTTCCCGGCTGGGTGCCGGGTTTGGTCTGCTGCTCCTGTTCATCCTGGCCATCGTCGGCCTGGTGCTGTACGGAAATCACCTCAAGTCCGCCCAGTTCGAAAAGGTGGTGGACGTGAACATGGTGAAGATGCGGCTGTTGAACGACATGCTCGATACCAACAACGCGATGCTGATGCACCGGCGGTTGATGGTGATCAAGCGCGGCGAGGATTTCGACAAGGATTATCAGCAGGCCCTGCAGCTGTCGCATACCTACGACGGTATATGGGCACGTTACGTCAAGATTCCGCGCGACGCCACCGGAGATGCGCTGGTGGCGAAAATCGAGGCGGCGCGCAAGGCCACCGAGGTTTCCACCGGGCAGCTGCATGCACGCATGAAGGCCGGTGATTTCGACGGTGCCGCCCGCGAACTGCTGGCCGAGCATGGTCTGGCGACTGTGTGGAACGAATCCATTTCCGCGCTGCTGCGCCACCAGGAATCGCTGACCGCGCGCAGCCGCGAAGAGTATCGCGCCACCGAGGCCTGGACCGGCACGCTGTCGATGGTATTTGGCGCACTGAGCCTGCTGCTGGGGTCATTGGCGGCCTGGGCGATCACCCGCAGCCTGACCCGCCCGTTGGCCGGGGCGGTGAAGCTGGCCGACGGTATCGCCAGCGGACGCCTGGACACTGCCATCGACGCCTCGGGCAACGATGAGGTGACCCAGCTGCTGAAGTCGATGCAGCGCATGCAGGCCCAGGTGCAGGCGGTGATGGCGGCACAGGGCGAGCTGGCCCGCCAGCACGATGCGGGGAGTCTCAGCTATCGCATGGACGAGAGCGCGTTCCCGGGCGACTACGGACGCATGGTGCACGAGACCAATGCCCTGGTGGGCTCGCACGTACAGGTGCAGAACCGCTTGATCGAGGTGATGAAGCATTACGCGCGCGGTGACCTGTCGGTGGACATGGATCCATTGCCGGGCGAGAAGGCGGCGATCACCCAGGCCATGGACGAGACCAAGCGCAGCCTGTCGGCGATCAATGGCGAGATCCGCCGGCTGGCGACTGCAGCGGCCGCCGGCGATTTCAGCCAGCGCGGTGATGAAGCGCGCTTCTCCTACGAGTTTGGTGACATGGTGGCCGGGCTGAACCGGCTGATGCAGACCACCGACGAGAATCTGGTACAGGTCTCGACCCTGCTGCAGGCGATCTCGCGCGGCGACCTGACCGTGCGCATGGAAGGTGACTTCCATGGCGTGTTCGCGCGCATGCGGGACGACTGCAACGCCACCGTCGATCAGCTCAAGCAGATCGTCGGGCGCATCCAGTCCAGTGCATCGAGCATCACTCTGGCCGCAGGCGAGATCGCCGCCGGCAATACCGACCTGTCGCGGCGCACCGAGCAGCAGGCGGCCAACCTGGAAGAGACCGCCGCATCGATGGAGGAACTGACCTCCACCGTCAAGCAGAACGCCGAGCACGCGCGCCAGGCCAACCAGCTGGCCATCGGCGCGCATGGCGTGGCGACACAGGGCGGCGATGTGGTCGGCCAGGTGGTGACCACCATGTCCGCCATCGAAGCCGCTTCGAAGAAGATCGCCGAGATCATCAGCGTCATCGACGGCATCGCCTTCCAGACCAACATCCTGGCGTTGAACGCCGCAGTGGAAGCCGCGCGTGCCGGCGAGCAGGGTAGAGGCTTTGCGGTGGTGGCCAGCGAAGTGCGCACGCTGGCGCAGCGCTCGGCGGGGGCGGCCAAGGAGATCAAGGGGCTGATCGAGGATTCGGTGGGCAAGGTGGCCGATGGATCGGCACTGGTGCGTCAGGCCGGCACCACCATGGGCGAGATCGTGGCCTCGGTGCAGCGCGTGACCGACATCATGGCCGACATTTCCGCAGCCTCGCAGGAGCAGAGTTCGGGCATCGAGCAGGTCAACCAGGCGGTGGTGCAGATGGACGAGACCACGCAGCAGAATGCAGCGCTGGTGGAAGAAGCCAGTGCCGCCGCACGCTCGATGGCGGAGCAGGCCAACCTGCTGTCCGAGGCCGTGGCCGTGTTCCGTACGGGTGCGGTTGCTGCGGCCACATCGGTTCCGCGCGCGCTTGCCGCAGTGGCCGCCTCGATCGCGCCGGTGCGACGACCGGCGACGCTGTCGCCACGCATCGAGCAGACGTTGGCCGCCAATGCAGGTGGCTGGGAAGAGTTCTAGCGGTAGCGCATGCCGGCAGGGAGACGGCGCCCATCGCGATGGCTGATCGCGGTGGGCGCACCTTTGTTCCTGAACGCGCCATGGCCGATCAGGTGGCGGACACGCGCATTTCACTTCCGGTTGCCACCCCCGGGAGGAGACTTGCGACATACCGCAACCTTGGAGATGGCCATGAAGACCTCGACCCGATTGCTTGTGCTGGGCACGCTGCTGGCGGCATCGTCGGTGGCCGGCGCCCAGACCTATGGCCCGCGCGATGAGGGACGCCGTTTCAACGATGGCAGCCGCGTGGTCTGCAAGAACGTAGAAGTGCAGCGCAACTCGCGCGATCCCAACCGTATTGCCGGCACGGCGACCGGCGCGGTGATCGGTGGCCTGCTGGGCAACCAGGTGGGTGGCGGCAACGGCAAGAAGCTCGCCACCGTGGCCGGTGCCGTGGCCGGTGGTGCGGCGGGCCGGCAGATCCAGGGCAACAGCCAGCAGAAGAACGGCGACCGCGTGGTCGAACGCCGCTGCGAGCGCGTCTACCGCTGATTGCCTGTACCCGCGCAGCCCCTTCCGCAGTATTGCGCAGTACGTATGTCCCGAACGCCGGCCCCGAGCCGGCGTTCGTCGTTGAAGTGGCCCGTATCGCGGGCCGCGGCGCGGTGTCTATACTGCGCCGACTTCAATGGATGAACGAACTGTGAACGAATCACCCCTGGCTGAGTCGCGCGCGCCGGTTGCCGAGGTCGATCCAGCACCGGAAGCGACAGCGCGCTTCGGCCGACTGCGCGAGCGTACCGACGAGCTCGAATTGTTCATTTCCGGCCTGCTGGCGTTTGCGCTGTTGGCGGTGCCCGGTTACCTGTTTGA
This sequence comes from Stenotrophomonas sp. CS3K5, assembly GCF_059515225.1. NCBI lineage: Bacteria > Pseudomonadati > Pseudomonadota > Gammaproteobacteria > Lysobacterales > Lysobacteraceae > Stenotrophomonas > Stenotrophomonas sp. CS3K5. Next base: position 146,222 of record NZ_JCAKRX010000001.1, on the reverse strand, counting down.
TGCCTGGGCGCGCAGCAGCCTGCACACCGAAGGCATGTACTTCCAGGTGCTCTGGTTTGGTTTCAGCATCAGCGTAGGCATGTGCTACGTACTGGCGGTGGCGCTGATCGCGCACCTGACCGTGCGCGGCTACTGGATCGGGCTGATCGGGTTGAAATCGCACTTTCCCAAGGGCATCGACTGGGAGCGGCTGCAGCAGATGGGCCCGGTATCGCGTGCTTTCCTCAAGGCCCGCGACGGCGGCCTGGACGGCAGCATCGAGCGCGCCGACCGCCTGGCCACGCTGCTCTTCTCCACCACGCTGCTGGCGGTGCAGACGCTGGCGGGCACCCTGGTGGTTGCCGTGCTCACGCTGTGCGCGGCGATGGCGATCAGCGCACTGGCCGGGGGGGCGGAGCGCGTCGGCATGACGGTGGTGGCAACGGTGCTGAGCAGCCTGTTCGCGCTCGCGCTGGTGCCGGCGGTGCTGGAACGTGCCATTGCACGCCGGCAGCGGCGCGGCCAGTCCTCCGATCGTCAGCAACGCTGGCTGCAGCGCTTTCTGGGGGCCATGCAGCGCATTCCCCTGCTGCGTCTGATGCAGGCGATGCAGTTGACGTTGCAGAGCAACCTGCGCTCGCGTTCGTTCATGGTGGGCTACCTGCTGGCGGTAATGGTGGCGATGGTGCTGGGCGGAGTGCAGGTGCTGGGGTCACTGAAGTTCTCGCTGTTCAACCGTTATCAGGTGATGACCGATGAAGCGGTCGAACACGGCATGCTTAGTGCGCACTACGAGTCGCTGCGCTCCGCGCACGATCAGCTGTTGCCGTATCCGATGATTCCGTCCGACACGATCAGCGGTTCGCGACTGCGCGTGTTTATTCCGCATCGGCCGCAGCGTGACAACCCGCTGGCCCGCCAGCACTGCACCGCGCTGCCGGGTGCCCGCAACGAAGCGACCGGCATGCAGGCGGCCAATGCGGCAGTGGAGTGCCTGTCGCGGCTATGGCAGGTGCAGCTGGACGGTACGCCGGTGGATCTGCACGACTTCATGCCGATGGAGCGTCGCGACCTCGACATGCGTGGCCTGGTGGGCTATCTGCCAACGGCTGGGCTGACGCCGGGGCGGCATGATCTGTCGCTGGTATGGAATGCGGAGGGCGGCACGCGCGGAGGTGATCGTCGCCGCGAGTTCCGCATCCCGTTCTGGTACGCCCCAGACCCCTAAGAAAAGGGGACGGAGGGGATTAAGTCGCAATCGCGCAATCTTGCCGACGACTTAATCCCCTCCGTCCTCTTTTTTGGTGAGGAGGCGGTGGGCGGCGAGGCTGCCGTAGAGCAGCAACAGGGCGGTGAGGGTGATCAGTTCGTGGCTGACGTCGGCCAGGCGGGCGTCCATCTGGTTCAGGCGCACCATCAGGTTGATGCCGGAAGTGGTCGGCAGCAGCTGCGCCAGCCAGACCAGCGGTTGCGGCGTCATCACTGCCGGCCACGACAGGTTGGCCAGGAAGAACAGCGGGATCGAGGTGGCGATGATGTACTGGAACGCGCGTTCGCGGGTGCGGAAGAAGCTGCCGACGAACAGGCCGAACGCCACCGTGGCGGCGATGAACAAGGTGCCACCCAGCAGTTGGCCCAGCGGATTGCCACCGCGCGGATAGTCCTGCACCCAGGCGGTGAAGCCGGCGTAGTAGAACAGACCGAACAGGCCGATCAGGCCAAAGCCCAATGCCATGCCGGTCAGCGTCGGCAGGTCGAAGCGCAGTCGCCGCCCCAGCGCGAGGCGGCGGCCGCCGAGCAGCACGCCGATGCCCATCAACAGGGTCTGGTGCACGATCAGCTCGGCCACGCCGGGCACGATAGCGCTGCCATAGCCTTCCTGGGTGTTGTACAGCGGGCGCTGCACCAGCGTGACCGGCGGTGCCTGCGGTGCGCCCATGAAGGCGGCCTGGCCGACCACCGCATCCCGCCCGAACGCGCCCAGTGCATCGGCCACGCTGCCCAGCACCCAGCTGGCGCGGCCCAGGTACGCACCGTTGCCGAGCAGCACCAGCTTGGCCGGTTGCCCACGCAGGATGTCGCGCTCCAGGTTGGCCGGGATCAGCACGATGCCCTCGGCATGGCCGACTTCCAGCTGCTGGCGCGCGCTGTCGATGTCGGCCGGTTGCCCGACCACACGTGCAACCCGCAGCGCGTCGAGCTTGCGCAGCAGTTCGCGGCTGGTGGCGCTGTGGTCTTCGTCCACCACCAGCACCGGCAGGTTGCCGGCCACCTGGTGGCGATACGCGGCCGGGTAGAAGAACGAGTACAGGATCACCGCGCCGACCATCACCACGATCGCGTAGCGGTCGCACAGCACCGCCATCAGGGTCTGCCGCAGGCTGCGCCATAGTGCACTCATGCGCCGGCCCCCGCAGGCTGTGCGGCTTCGGGTGTACGCGCGAACGCGATCAGGCGCAGGCTGCCGATGCCACCGGCCACGACGGACATCAGCAGCAAGGTGGCCAGCGGCCACAGCGAGACCAGCAGCGGTGAACCGATGAACTGCTGCTGGGTCTGCAGTTTGATGTAGGCGCTGAGCGGCAGCAGCTGATGCCAGACACGGGTGAACAATGGACCGTCCAGCACCGGGAAGGTGGCGCTGGAGAACGCCAGCGCGGTGCCGATGCTGAGGCCCACTGCGGACAGTGCGGTGCCCATGTCGCGGGTGATGCCGACGAAGAACAGTGCGTAGGCGGCGGTAGCGAGGTAGAACAACGGCTGCGCGAGCACCAGCAGCAGCACGCTGCCGGCCACGCCATCACCACGCAGCCACGCCAGGTAGCCGAGGCCGAGCGCGCCATACAGCGAGAACAGCAGGATGTACGGCGTGATCTTGCCGGCGATGGCCGCCCACGGCGTGCGGCCCAGCCAGCCGGGCAGGGTGCCATCGCGGATCTCGCGGCCGAGGCTGCCGGCCACGGCCAGTGCCAGCACCAGCGACAATACCGCCGGGAAGATCAGCGGCAGCAGGAACAGCTCGTAGCTGCGCGCCGGGTTGTAGAGGATGTCCGACTGCACCGCGATCGGTGCTGCACGCAGTTTGCCCGGGCCGACCTGCAGGCCGATGCGTTCGCGCAGCAGGCGTGCGTTCCAGGCCGAGACCGCATCGCCGATGTCTCGCGCGGCGGACTGGCCGGTGGTCATGTAGGTGGCGTTGTAATAGGCGAACACCGTGCCCTGTCGGCCACGCAGCGCCTGCCGGGTGACATCGCGCGGCACCAGCACGATCGCGAACACGTCCAGGCGGCGCAGCTGCGAACGTGCGTCCTCCATGTCGGCTGGCTGGCTGGCGATGCGTACGCCGGGGCTGGCGTCGAGCATGCGCAGCAGCAGGCGGCTGTCACTGCTGTGATCAAGATCGACCACGGCAATGGGGATATCGCGCATCACCGAGGGCGTGAACATCCACGCCATCAGCACCAGCATCAGCAGCGGCAGCAGGGTAACCAGCATCAGATCGGCGCGGTTGCCGCGCATCGCACGCAGCTCGCGCCGCCACGAAGCGGCGAAGCCGCCCGTGCCCGGGCTCAGTGCTGGGGCCATGCGAACAGCACGCTCATGCCGGGGCGGAAGCCCTCGATGCGGCGTACCGGGCGCACCCGCACCTCGAAGCTGCGAACGTCGTAGCCCGACGACTGGCGGGTGGTACGCCAGGTCGCATAGTCACCGGCCGGGTTGATGAAATAGACCTCGAACTCAGCGTCCTGCCCAAGCGCCGGCACGTTGCCGCGCAGCTTGCTGCCGACCTTCAGGCCCTGCATCTGCGATTCGCGCAGGTTCATCGCCACCCACATGCGGTCGATGTCGACCAGGGTGAATACCGGGTAGCCGGCCGGCACCAGTTCGCCCGGGTCGGCCATGCGCTTGTTGATCTCGCCCGCCATCGGCGCGCGCCCTTCCACTTCGGCACGCGCGGCGTTGACCTCGGCCACCGCGCCCTGCGCCTGCTGCACCTGGCCCTGCGCGGCGCGCTTGTCCTGCTCGCGCGCGCCGGCCAATGCCATGTCGTACTGCGCGCGGGCGGCACGCGCCAGTTCGCGCGAACTGGTGGCCTGGGCATGCGCTTCGTCGCGCTTCTGCCGGGTCATCACCCCTTCGTTGAACAGGTTCTGCACGCGCTGGTAGGTGGCTTCGGCCAGCGTCGCACCGGCTTCGGCGCGCTTCCAGTTCGCTTCCGCAGCGCGGATGTCTTCGCTGCGCGCGCCCTCGTCGGCCTTGTCGGCCACCGCCTGTGCGGCGGCCAGGGCACCGTGGGCCTGCTGTTCCTTGGCGGCCACTTCGGGGCTGTCGAGCAGGAACAGCACCTGCCCGGGCTGCACGCGGTCACCCTCTCGCACCTTCAGTTCGGCCACGCGCGCAGTGATCTTGGCGGCCACGTTGATGGTGTCCGCATCGGCCATGCCCTGGATCTGGTCGGCCGGGCTGCGCCAGGCCAGCCACAGCCCGAGCACCACCACGACCAGCAGCACCACCGCTAGAATCGGGCCCATCCGGCGCTTGCCCGGGGGCGTCGTCGCTTCGTCGTGCAGCACATCACTCATGGTCGATCACCTCGTCCGCACGCCGCCGGAATTCCTCGAAACGGTCCATCTGTCCACTGATCTCCAGCAACTGTGCCAGCGCAATATCGTATTGGTAAGCAGCCTGCGCACGCTCGACACGGGCGCCACCGAGGCCGAGCCGCGCGTCGATCACATCCAGCGAGGTGGCCTGGCCTTCGCGGAACGCCAGTTCCTGCAGGCGCAGGTTTTCCTGGGCCTGGGCGATGCTGCTGTCGAGCAGCACGAACTGCTGGCGCGCGGTTTCCAGTTCGTTCCACGCCTTGCGCACGCCCAGCGCGACCTGGTTCTCGGCCTCGCGCAGGCCGGCTTCGGCCTGTTCCTGTTGTGCACGCGCGGCGCTGATCTGCGCCGGCCGCGAGTTCGGCGACAGGAAGGTGTACTTCAGGCCGATGCCGAACGCCCAGTCCGGATCGGTCAGCATCTCGTCGCGACGGCGGAAGTCGTACTGGCCGAAGGCGAAGATCTGCGGTTTCAGCTTGGCCTGCTGCACGCGTACGCCCTGTTCGGCCTGCGCCACCATCGCTCGCAGGCGTGCGATCTGCGGTTGGCGTGCCTGGGCGGTGCGCTCGAAGCTGGCGACGGGTTGCAGTGGCACCCGCTGCACGAACAGCGGCGATACCGGCTGCACCTCGCCACCGCTGCGCAGCAGCGTGGACAGCGCGGCCTTCAGCGTGGCCAGATCGTTCACCGTCTTCTGGTACTCGCGCTCGGCCTTGTCGCGGGCCACGGTGGCCTGCAGACGCTGTGCGCGCGTGGCGAAGCCCTCACGTTCCAGCTTCTCGGCATCGGAGAGGTGGCGGTTGAGGCCATCGCGCACGTCGCGACGCACGTCCACGGCCTGTTCGGCCAGGCGCTGGCCGAAATAGGCCTGGGCCAGCTGCACGGTCAGCGATTGGCGTTGTGCTTCGCGCTCGGCGCTGGCTTGTTCGTGGGCAGCGCTGGCGGCACGCTGCGCGGCCGGGATCACACCACCGGTGTACAGCGGCAGCACCGCAGTCACCACCGGACGGGTGCGCCAGTCGCGTTCGGTGAACGACAGCGGCGAGTCGATGCCGAAGGCTTCGGCCACCGGTGCCAGCGACCCCAGTGGCAGGGTCAGGGTCTTCTGGAACTGCAGGCGGCGCACTTCACCGGTGATCTCCGGCAGGCGCAGCAGACGCGTCGCCTCCTGCAGGTCCTGCTTGTTGCGTACCGCCGCATCAGACGCGGCCAGCGCATCGGAGACCTGTTCCAGCCGTTGCCGTGCCTGTTCCCAGTCCAGTGCCGGTACAGCGGCGGTACTGTCCTGCGCCGGCGCAGCCAGCGGCAGGCAGGCCAGCAGAGCCAGCGCCAGTGCGGCCGTCGCGCGCTGCGTCCTTGTACGTCGGCCGATCACGCCCATGCCGTCCCAATGGTGAAGAAGTGCGCAAACGGTAGTGCGCGAGGCGTGAAGCCCGGGTCTGCGGTCATCGTGTGGTCCTCAACGAAGGGTACCGCTGGCGGCGGCGCGAAGCGCCTGGGTGATGTGCTGCAGCGTGCTTGAGCGCACGGCCGCATGCTGCCAGTACAACGGCACATCGAGCCAGCGGCGGGGTTCCAGTACCACCACGCGGCCGGAGTGAACTGCAGGTGCGACCAGCGTTTCCGGGGCCATGCCCCAGCCGAGTCCGCATGCCGCAGCTTCGACGAAGCCGGTGGAGGAGGGCAGGTAGTGTAGCGGTGGCTGCAGCCGCGCGCGGGTCAGCCGCCGCACGAAGCGCCACTGCAGTTCATCCTTGCGGTTGAACACCAGCATCGGTGCGTGGGCCAGCGCCGCAGCCTGCATGCCCTGATCAAAGTACTGGCGGGCGAAGCCGGGCGAGGCGATGGCGTGGTAGCGCATGGCACCGAGCGGGTGCACGTTGCAGCCCTTCACCGGTTGGCTTTCGGCGGTGACCGCGCCGAGCACGCTGCCATCGCGCAGCAGGTCCAGGGTGTGGTCCTGGTCGTCCATGCGCAGGTCGAACAGGTAACCATGACGCTGGTGCAGGTCGGCGATGGCCGGCACGAACCAGGTATCGAGCGAATCGTCATTGACCGCCAGCGGGATCGGTGTGCGCGCGGCGTCGTTGCCGCGCTCGGGCAGCAGCTCGGCCAGCGCCTCGGCCTCCAGCGCCTGCATTGGCCGCACCCGGCGCAGCAGTGCCTCGCCAGCGGCCGTCGGGCGGCAGGGCGCCTGCCGCACCAGCAGCACCTGGCCGAGCCGGTCCTCCAGTGCCTTTATCCGTTGCGACAGGGCCGAGGGGCTGATCGACAGGCGGCGTGCAGCGGCCTCGAAACTGCCTTCCTCCAGCACGGCCGCGAACGCAGCCAGTTGCGGGTGTACCAGGTCCATGCAGGGGGCTCTTCAGTTTTTCTGCACAGGATAAAGAAGAATCAGTTTATCTTATCCGGGCGCTGGCCGCACCCTGCGCATCCCTTCGCTGCCCGGTCCTTCCCGATGTGGATTGCCGCCACCGTCGCCGGCCTGCTTGCAGGCGCCGGCCTGATCATCGCCATTGGCGCGCAGAATGCCTTCGTGCTGCGCCAGGGGTTGCAACGCCGCCACGTGGGGACAGTGGTGCTGGCCTGCGCGGGCGCGGACATTGCGTTGATTCTGGCCGGCGTGGGCGGCATGGGCGCGCTGGTGATGCAATGGCCGCTGCTGCTGCAGGTACTGCGCTTTGGCGGTGCCGCGTTCCTGCTCTGGTATGGCCTGCAGGCCGGGTTGCGCGCCTGGCGCGGTGGCGGTGCACTGGCCGCGGACGACGCGCAGGGCGGTAGCCGAGGGCAGGTGCTGTTGGCCTGCCTGGCCTTCACCCTGCTCAATCCGCATGTGTATCTGGATACGGTGGTGCTGCTGGGCAGCCTGTCCACGCGCTATCCGGGCCAGCTGCGCTGGGCGTTCGCTGCCGGTGCCTGTGTGGCCAGCGTGGCCTGGTTCTGCACGCTGGGCTATGGCGCTCGGCTGCTGCAACCGATGTTCCGCAATCCCACCGCCTGGCGGGTGCTGGACGCGGGCGTGGCGGTGTTCATGTTCTGCCTGGCCACGCTGCTGTTGCTGCGTCCGCTCTAGGCGGCATGATCCAGCGCGCACAGCGGCGCTTCGCCGGGGCGCAGGGTCAGTACGCGCACGCCATTGCGGGTAACTGCCACGGTGTGCTCGAACTGCGCCGACAGCTTGCCGTCGCGGGTGTAGACCGGCCATTCGTCCGGCTGCTGGCGGATGGCTGGCTTGCCCTGGTTGAGCATCGGCTCGATGGTGAACACCATGCCTTCCTCCAGCACCATGCCGGTGTTGGGATGGCCGTAATGCAGGATCTGCGGCTCCTCGTGCATTTCCTGGCCGATGCCGTGGCCGCAGTACTCCTTCACCACGCTGTAGCCGTGGCTGCGTGCGTGACGGGCGATGGCGTGGCCGATGTCACCCAGCCGCGCGCCGGGGCGCACGGCAGCGATGCCCTTCCACATTGCCTGGTAGGTGGTCTGCACCAGCCGGCGTGCGGCGTAGTCGACCTCACCGACCAGGTAGGTGGTGCTGGAATCGGCGATGTAGCCGTTCTTTTCCAGAGTGATGTCGAGGTTGACGATCTGACCGCTGCGCAGCACGTCGGCGGTGCTGGGAACGCCGTGGCAGATCACGTTGTCGATCGAAGTGTTGAGCACATACGGGAAGCCGTACTGGCCCTTGCTGGCCGGGCGCGCGCGCAGCTCGTCGACGATCATGCGCTCGACGAATTCATTGATCTGCATCGTGCTGCGGCCCTGCAGCGGCAGTTGATCGAGCGCGGCAAACACCTGCGCCAGCAGGCGACCGGATTCGGCCATCAGCGCGATTTCGTGCGGCTGCTTGATCATCGCCATGTCAGGCCCGCCCGGGCGCCAACGACTGGGGCTGGACGCCGGCCGCGCGCAGCTCGCTGGCGACGATGTCCTGGAAGCTCAGCGTCGGGTTCATCTCGCACAGCATGCCGACCCGGATCCAGAAGTTGGCCTGGGCGTTGATCGAGCGGCTGGAGACGGTGCAGGCACGGCGCAACTGGTCGTGCAGGGTGTCATCGATGTTGACGATGCCCATGGGAGGTCCTGCTGGGGTGAATATACGAAGCGTATATGCTTCATATATTCACCTCAAGTCCCCGTCGTTCAGCCGGCGTCGGTGGCAAAGCGCAGGCGGTTGCCGTCGGGGTCGCGCAACAGCATCTCGCGGCTACCCCACCCGGTGTCATGCGGGGGCTGCTCGATCGGCACACCGGCCGCGCTGAAGGCGCGGTACAGCGCGTCGACGTCCTCGACGATGAAGTACACCGCGCCGCCTGCCTCACAGTCGCCGCTGTGTTCGGTGAGGAAGATCGTCTGGTTATCGCGGGTGAGCTGGGCGAACAGCGGGAAACCGGGCTCGAAGCGGTGTTCCCAGTCGACCACGAAGCCCAGCCCCTGCACGTAGAACGGCAGGGTGGTGTCGGCGTGGCGCATGCGCAGCTGCGGGATGACGGTCTGGGGCATGGCGGCGGCTCCTGGGGCGGGAGCGCCAGTGTAGTGCCGGCCGCTGGTCGGCATTCTCGTGAGCGTGGGAACACCGCGGTCGCCGGCCAGCGGCCGCGGTCAACAGGCCGTTGGCACTGCCGCCATCGCCGCCAGCAGTTCGCGGTTCACCTGCTGATGCCGGGCCTGCCAGGCAGGAAGTTCGTCGGCACGGATGTCGGGCTGGCCGTCCAGTGATGACAGCCAGCGCTTGAAGCGGCTGCGATAGTTGGCCTGCGAGACTTCACCGGTGATGTCACTGCCGACCAGGCCGCCGGCACGCAGCGCCTCGATCACCACCAGGGCGTCTTCCAGCTGGAACCGGCCCTGGTCCCAGTTGCTGCGCGCCACTTCTTCGGCGAACACATCCTTGTCGATCGAAAGATAGGTCGGCTGCGGCGACGCGGCCTGCTCGGCGGCGAACGCCGCCACCAGCGCCTCGGGGTGCTCGAAGCGGCGGAACGCGTGGCCCATGGCGAGGCGGTGGCCCCAGCTCACGTCCACGTCCATGCACCAGTAGGTCAGGCGGCCGCCCAGCAGCGGGCGCCAGTGGTTCTCCCAGGCATGGCCGAGGCCGATGTCGCTGGAGGTGATGCCCAGCACGTGAATGTGGGAGATCTGCGGCAGCTTGCTGGCGGCGTTCACCCATGAACCGCAGTGCATGCCCAACGGAAAGCGCATGTTGTCCGGATGGTTGTCCAGAACCACCAGCTGGAACGGCGGTCGTATGCGCATGCGCTGCAGCAGGGGCAGGCTGAGATGGTGGAAGTCGCCACTGCCGAGCATCACCGTGCCGAGCTGCGCAGGCAGCGGTGCCAGCACTTCAGCGCTGAAACGCGCCAGGGTGGTGTTGCTGCAGGCGAAGCGCAGCGGGTCGTGCCAGTGCGGCAGCGCCACGGTCTGTGCCTGCGGCAGCGGCAGCACGCCACCGTCCAGATCCAGGATCAGCGGAGAACGCAACAGCATCGCTCAACCGCCTCCATCCGGTTCGCCCTGCAGATGCGGGGCCAACCTGCGCAACGCGGCGCGCAGCAGCGGTGAGCGGGCGTGGATCGCGTGCCGGGTGGAGGTGAAGCGCGCGCCAAGTTCGGCCTTGATCCGCGAATCGGTCCAGCCCGCCACGTAGTGGCTGAGGCCGTGCTGCAGGGCGTACTCGAGGTTGTGCATCCAGCTGACCGCGTACAGGTTGTGCTCGCGCGACTGCGGATAGGCCAGGCCGATGTACTTGTCCACCAGCTTGCCGGCATGCACGTAGCACAGGTTCCAGCCGATCAGCCGGCCCTGGTGACGGTACAGGAACATGCGTCCCTGGCCGTGGCTGTCGGCCAGCAGGTGCTGGAAGTAGGGCAGGTCGAGCTGGTCGAAGTGCACTGCACTCTGCGCGTACACGGCCAGGTACAGCGCATGCAGTTCTGCCTGCAGCCGTGGGTCGGCCAAGGCCGGATCACCGGTGGCGATGCAGTCGATCTGCAGGTCCACGCGCGAGCGCAGCTTGCGCCGGATGTTCTTGCGGCGCGAGGACGACAGGCGGCCGAGATAGCCGTCGATCGAATCGAAATCGATCGCCACCCAGGCCAGCGGCATGCCTTCCAGTTCAACGAAGCCGCGCGCCAGCAATGCCTGCAGGAAGGCAGCACTGTGCGCGTTGGCCGCGTCGTCCAGCAGTGGTGAATCGATCGCCAGGTCCTTGACCACCAGCAGCCGGGTATCGCCGATCGCGTGACGCGTCACGTCCTCGGCCAGCGCCTCCGGCGCGACGTGTGCCGGCAGCGGGGTGTACTCGGTGCTGGTGGCACCGACGAAGCGGGTCTTCCAGGTGATCCACGGCCGCCACAGGCGCGACAGCGGCAGGCCGAGCAGCCTGCCGCGCAGTTCGTCGTCCATCGTGGTGGTCAGGTCCAGCGGCGCACGGAAGGTCGGCAGGCCGCTGGGCAGGCGGCTCGCTTCGAAACCGAGCGGCGGGTGGGCCAGGAAGCCCTCCAGCAGCACGGCCGGTTCCAGCGCGGTGCTGGAGGCGCGTAGGGTCATCTCCATCGGCACAGGAACCGGCAGCGCATGCGGCCTCAGCCCTTGGCCTTGGTCAGCGCCTGGTCGAGCAGGGTGATCGCCAGATCGATCTCTTCATAGCTGATGTCCAGCGACGGCGCGAAGGTGATCACGTTCTTGTACCAGCCACCCACATCGAGCACGAGGCCCATGCGCTTGCCATCATGCAGCAGATCACCGGCCAGGCCGATGTCGACCATGCGGTCCAGCAGTTCCTTGTTCGGTGTGTAGCCGTCGGCCTGGCAGATCTCGGCGCGCAGGGCCAGGCCCAGGCCGTCGACGTCGCCGATTTCCGGGTGGCGCTTCTGCAGGCCACGCAGGCCATCGAGGAAGTACGCGCCCTTCTCCGGCACGGTGCGCTCGTAGTCCATTTCCTTGCCCAGCTTCAGCACTTCCAGGCCCAGGCGGGTGCCCAGCGGGTTGGAGTTGAAGGTGGAGTGGGTGGAGCCCGGCGGGAACACGGTCGGGTTGATCAGCTCTTCGCGCGCCCACAGGCCCGACAGCGGGTTCAGGCCGTTGGTCAGCGCCTTGCCGAACACCAGCACGTCCGGGGTCACGCCGAAGTGCTCGATCGACCACAGCTTGCCGGTGCGCCAGAAGCCCATCTGGATCTCATCGACGACCATCAGGATGCCGTACTTGTCCAGCACGCGCTTGAGGCCGGTGAAGAAGTTGCGTGGCGGGATGACGTAGCCGCCGGTGCCCTGGATCGGCTCGACGTAGAACGCGGCGTACTCGGCCTGGCCGACCTTGGGATCCCACACGCCGTTGTATTCGCTTTCGAACAGGCGCTCGAACTGCCACACGCAGTGGTCGGAATACTCGTCCGGGGTCATGCCCTTCGGGCGACGGAACGGGTACGGGAACGGGATGAACATCGCGCGCTCGCCGAAGTGGCCGTAGCGGCGGCGGTAGCGGTAGCTGGAGGTGATCGAGGACGCGCCCAGGGTGCGGCCGTGGTAGCCGCCTTCGAAGGCGAACATCAGGCTCTTGCCGCCGCGCGCGTTGCGCACGATCTTCAGCGAGTCTTCGATGGCCTGCGCGCCGCCGACGTTGAAGTGCACGCGGCCGTCGAGGCCGAACTTGTCGTGCATGTCCATCGCAATGGTCTTGGCCAGCTGCACGCGGGTTGGGTGCAGGTACTGGCTGGCGACCTGCGGCAGGGTGTCGATCTGGTCCTTCAGCGCATCGTTCAGGCGCTGGTTGCTGTAGCCGAAGTTGCAGGCCGAGTACCACATCTGCAGGTCGAGATAGGGCACGCCCGCACCGTCGAACATGTAGCTGCCTTCGCCGCGCTGGAAGATCTTCGGCGGGTCGACGTAGTGGACGGTGTCGCCGAAGGAGCTGTAGCGGGCTTCGTCGGCCAGCAGCTGCGCATCGGAGGCAGCGGCGTCGGCGTTTTTGTCAAAAATGTTCATGCAGTTCGGTTCCGTGAAGGACGTTCGAAAGGGGCAACAGGGGGGGCGTGCTTGGAAGAAGTGCTCAGGCGGTGGCCAGCAGCAGCGGCAGTGCGGTCGGCTGCGGGCTGGCGTCGACGTGACGAGGCTGCAGCAGGCTGCCATCGAGCAGGCGCGGCAACAGTTCGATTGCATCGTGGAAGGTATCGATGGCGGCATGCGCGATGCCGGCATTCGTGCAATGGGTGATCAGGCGGCGCTTGGCGAACACGAAGTCGGCATCTTCGGAGACGCAGAAATCCGAGCTGCCGTCGCCGATCATCAGCACGCGCGGTGCTTCGTTGGCACGCGCCTGCGCGGCGCAGGTGCACTTGCAGGTACCGCTGCGGCAACCTTCGGCCTGGTACGGCGATTCCAGTTCCCAGTGGTCTTCGCACCAGCGCAGGTGGTTGGCCACCACCGGTAGCCGCGGCAGGCCGTGGTTGGCGAGGATGCGGTGGATCGCGTAATCCAGGCCGTCGCTGACAATGCGCAGCGGCAGGCCCAGCTGCGCAGCGCGGGTGACGAAGGCAGCAAATCCCGGATCGATCCGCACCTGGTCCAGATGTGCATCGAGCGTGGCCGGGTCCAGCTTCAACAGCCGCACCTGGCCCTTCATGCATTCACGCGAGCCGATGACGCCGGCCTTCCACTGTGCCTCCAGTTCCTGCCAGCCCGGCTGGCCGTACTTTTCCAGCAGCGAGTCGATGACATCTTCGAGGCTGATGGTGCCATCGAAGTCACACAGGATGCTCCAGCGCATGGGCAGGTCCGTCGATGAGAGAAACCACCGGCTCGATGCCGGGGCAGGCTCAATGTAGGCAGGCCGCCTTTCTCGTTCCTTTCCTGTTGAAAGCCTTCATTGCGCGGCAGGGAAAACGTTCAGGAAGGTGCACGGATGAATGCGTGGGGTGCTGCCGATGCAGGCGGGTGCAGGTCAGGCCCGTGCCAGCACCTGCAGGATCTGCGCGGTCTCTTCACGCGTCTGCCAGGCGCTGTTGCCGAGGGTGAGCATGCGCGCGGCGAAGTCGCGGGCATTGGGCACATCGGTGGGCGGCACGATGCCGCGCAGGTAGGCGTAATCGGGCAGGGCATGGATGAACATGCGGCTGACGCCGAGCCCGCGTGGCCATAGATCCGCCAAGGCGGCGTCGCGGGCACGCTGGCTGGGCAGCAGCAACATCAGCAGCGGCCAGGTACCACCGGTTCCGGCCACGCCATCAACCACCTCCACCACTGGCAGTTGCGCCAGCTGCACGCGCAGCTGCAAGGCACGCAGGCGCCCGGCCTGCAGGAACGCAGGCAGGCGCTGCGCGGCTCTGGCACCGATGCTCTGTCGCCAGCGGCTGACCCGGTGCTGAGGGATGTCCAGCGCGAACACATCACCGACCGCGGCTTCGACGTCACCACGGCGCAGCGCGCTGCGCCGTGGATTGCCGTACACCAGTGACAGCAGCGAAGGGCGGTAGCAGGCGGCAAGGCCCATCAGCTGCACGCTGCGCAGCAGCTCCCAGCGCAGGCTGAAACGAACGTGTTGAGCCGCATGTTCGGCCAGTGCCGCGCGCAGCTCGTCATCGCGGCTGACCAGCAGACCGCCTTCGTGCAGGCTCAGGCCCTTGCCGGCGGCCAGGCTGAAGAAGCCGATATCACCACGCAGGCCGACACTGTGGCTGCCTACGCGTGCACCGAGTGCCTGTGCGGCATCTTCGATCACCCAGGCACCGGCGCTGCGTGCAATCTCGCAGGCCAGCTCGACATCGGCGATTCGGCCACCGAGATGGGTGGGCAGGATCGCCAGCGTGCGCGCGTCGGCCAGCCGCTTGAGCTGGCCGGGATCGAAGTCGAAGTGGCCATGGCGGGTATCGCACAGCTGCACGCGCAGGCCCAGGCTGTGCACCGCGATCGGCACCAGCGGGCAGGTGTAGGCCGGCAGGATCACGGTGTCGCGATGTGGCGCGCGCTTGCGCAGCGTACGCAACGCGATCAGCAGCGCATGCGTGCCGGAGCAGGTCGGCTGCAACGGCGGTGTTCCGAGCTGGTTGGCCAGGATCGTGCGCAGATCGCCGCCACCGGGAACAAAATCGCTGGCCTGCAGCGGCAGACCAGCGGTGGGCGGCAGTTCGCGCGCGAACAGGTTCATTGCTGCGCGCTCATGCGCTGCTCTCAACCGGGCTGTGCGGGTCGTCCGCCTCGGCACGGCCGAGACAGACGATGCCGGCCACGATCAGTACCGCGCCAAGCAGATGGTGAAGGGTCAGCGGCTCGTTCAACAGCCACGCCGACAGCAGCAGCACGCTGATCACTTCCAGGTGCGAGGCGGCAAAGGCGGGGCCGATCGGCGCGTGGCGCAGCAGGCTCATCCAGGTGAAGAACGCACCGACGTAGCCGAGGATGGCGCCATACACCCACGGCTGCGACAGCACGCGCAGCAGCCACGCGGTGTTGGCTTCGACCGGCAACGCGGCATCGCCGGCATACTTGAAGCACAGCTGCGCCAATGTATCGAAGGCCATCAGCAGCGGGAAGCCGATCACATACAGGCGCCTCATGAGCCGGCCCCCACCACCGCTACGCCTGCGGTGACCAGCAGCATGCCGGTCACCCGCAACGGCGTGAGCTTCTCGCGGAACAGGATGCGGCCGGCGATCATCAGCGCGACGATGTTGATCGAGCCCAGCAGCACGCCCTTGGACAGCGGCACCAGCGAGAGGAAGGCGATCCAGGCAACGAACTCGAGCACGTAACAGGCGATGCCGATCCACAGCCAGGGCCGGCTGAACATGTGTTTCCAGCGCTGCAGCCCTTCACCCTGCTGGGGGTCGCTGGCGGCGGCCTTGAAGGCGAGCTGGCCACCGGTATCGAGCACCACGTTGGCCAGCCACAGCAGCGTGGCAAGTGCCCCCATCTCAGGCCACCGCCTTGAGCACGTCGCTGCGTTCACCGATCTCGCTGAAGAAGCGCGCGCTGCGACGGATCACATCGCGGCGTTCGCGGTCGATGGTGATCATGTGGTAGCTGTCTTCCAGCACCACCAGTTCTTTCGGGCCACTGACCCGCGACATCACCAGTTCGGCATTGCCCATGCTGGCCACGTCGTCCTCGCGGGCATGCATCACCAGGCACGGCGCGGTGACCTGGTGCAGGTGGCGGCGGGTCCAGTGGCTCAACGCCCGCATCTCGGCCAGTGCATGCCAGGGATTGCCGGGCAGGCCGGCGGCGGCGCTGTCGCCGGACAGCATGGCGGCACTGACCTGCGCGCGCAGGCGCTCGTCACGCAGGCCGTACGGCGGCTCTTCCATGAACATGCGATCGCGGCCGATGTTGAAGCGCTTGAACCAGGGCAGCAGGAACGAGAAGCGGGCCACCGCGGGAATGTTCCAGCCGTCGTAGCGGAAGGTGGCGCCGTACACGCCCACGCCGGAGATCCATTGCGGGCGGCGTGCGGCCAGGGCCAGCGACAGCACCGCGCCCATCGACAGGCCGCCCACGAACAACTGGTCGACCTTGCCGCGCAGGGCCGCCGCCGCATCCTCCACACCCTGGTACCACTGCTCCCAGGTGGTCGCCAGCAGATCGTCCACGGTGCCGCAATGGCCGGGCAGCTGCACGCCGTGCACGGTGAAACCGGCGTTGTTCAGGCCCTTGCCGAGCATGCGCATTTCCGCCGGGGTGCCGGTCAGGCCGTGCACCAGCAGCACGCCCTGCGGGCCACCGGGGAGGAAGAAGTCGTGCGATTGGGTCACCTGGCGGCTCCGGGACGGCAGTGGAGAGGGCAGGATCGCAAGCGCGATTTTCGCCAGCCTTTCAGCGCCCCGGGCCGGGTCAGGGGGCCTTCAGCAGCGGCAGCGTGACGGCTACCTTCAGCCCCCCGCCGGGCCGGTTGAGGAAGCTCAGGCGGCCGCCGAAGTGCTCCACCGCCTCGTGGGCGATGGCCAGGCCCAGCCCGGTGCCGCTGGCGGTGGTGCCGGGGGCACGGAAGAAGCGCTCGCCCAGCCGCGGCATCACGTCGTCGGCGACGCCAGGGCCGTTGTCCTCCACGTACAGCTCGACATCATTGTCATCCAGCGCGTGCACGCCCACGGTGACGGTGGCGTCTCGACCGGCATAGCGCAGGGCGTTGTCGATCAGGTTGTCCAGCGCCTCCTGCAGCATTGCGCCGTTGCCGAGCACGCGCAGCGGGTGCGGACCACCGCGATAGCCCAGATCGATGCCGTCGCGGATCGCTTCGGGCACGCGCATGCCGACCCACTGCGGCACCAGCTGGCACAGATCCAGTGCTTCCACCGTGTCCGGCACGGTCTGCGCACGGCTCAGTGCCAGCAGCTGGGTGCTGACGCGGGCCGTGCGCTGGTTGAGCCGGCGGATGTGCTGCAGCGCTTCACGCACCGTGTCCGGGTCGCCATGCGCCAATGCCTGGTCCACATGCAGGGCCATGCCGGCCAGCGGCGAGCGCAGCTGGTGGGCGGCATCGGCGATGAAACGGTTCTGCAGGGTGATCATTTCCGCCTGGCGCGCGAACAGATCGTCGATGGTGCTGATCAGTGGCTGGATTTCTTCCGGTACGTCGGCATCGGAGATCGGCGCCAGTTCGCCCCGGCGCTGCGCCAGCCGGGTCCTCAGCGGGGTCAGGATGCGCAGGCCGTAGGTCACGCCGAACCAGACCAGCGCGGCGGTGCCCAGCGCCAGCATGGTCATCAGCGGGATGATGATCATCAGGATCTCGCGTGCGCGCTGGCGGCGGTCAGCCATGCTCTCGGCCACGGTTACCGCCAGCTGGTCCTGCGCGTCGTTCAGCGCCTGCGTGCAGACCGTGGCCATGCGCACCTGCTGGCCGTTGAGGATGCCGTCGTACAACGCCGGGTGCACGCCGGTGCAGTCCTGGGAAGGCGCATACGGGCTGAAATCGGCGTTGCCGCTGATCGTGCCCTTGCGGCTGCTGTCCACATTGAAGTAGCGGTGGCCGTCGGGGTCGTACTCGATCAGGAAGCGCGCCTGCGGTGACAGATCGCTGGTCACCGGCATGGTGCTGAGCATCTGCGCGAACGAGTGGGTGTCGTCGACCAGGTTGCGGTCGTGGATGCGGTTGGAATAGTCCAACGCAACGTAGTAGGCCAGCACCGTATTGAAGATGAGCAGGCCCAGCATCGGCAACGCCAGGAAGGCGAGCAGGCGCCGGCGCAGGCTGGGCGGGCCGCTGATCACGGCGTATTTTCGTCCTGCGTGTCTTCCAGCATGTAGCCCAGCCCACGCACGGTGCGGATGCCCATGCCGCCGGGCTGCAGCTTGCGGCGCAGGCGGTGCAGGGCGATGTCCAGGCCATTGTCGGTCAGGTCCTGGCCCCAGTCGCACAGCGCTTCCACCAGCTGCGCGCGCGACACGATGCGCTCGGCGCGTACCGCCAGCGCCGACAGCAGGCCGAACTCGCGCGCGGTCAGTTCCAACGACTGGTCGTCGATCCACACCCGGTGCCCGGCCAGGTCCAGGCGCAGACGGCCGATGCGCAGGTCCGGGTTGCCGTTGCTGGTGACCCGGCGCAACTGCGCGCGCACACGCGCTTCGAATTCGTCCAGTGCGAACGGCTTGACCAGGTAATCGTCGGCGCCAAGATCGAGCACGCGCACGCGTTCGGCCAGGCCATCACGGGCGGTCACCACCAGTACGGCCAGGCCGTCGCCGCGCTGGCGCAGGCGCTGCAGCACATCGCGGCCGTCCAGCTGTGGCAGGCCCAGGTCCAGTACCAGCAGGGCGTACTGGGTTGAACCCAGCGCGGCGTCGGCATGCGCGCCGTTGTCGACGTGGTCGACCACATGCCCCTGCCGGCGCAGCGAGGCGCACAGGCCGGAGGCGATGTCCGGGTCGTCTTCAGCAATCAGTACGCGCATGCGCAGGGGCTCCTGTAACGGTCAGGCCCGCCGGCAGGGGCGGGCCTACAGGTTGCCGAGGGTAGCGGCAAACCGGGTGAAGAGGGAGCGTGACGGCGCCGGCTGGCGCGGCCGTGGTATCCGGCCGTTCAGTCCTGCAGGCCGGGCTCACCCTGTGCCAACGGGACCCGGGAGCCGTCCAGCAGGCCACGGCTGAGCGTGCCGTCCTCGATGAACAGCAGTTCGCCGTTCTCGCCGTTCTTGATGCTGCTGTCGATGGCGATCACGCGGTCGCCGTGGAAGCTGCTGACGTGCGGCATCGAGGTATGGCCGACCACGATGCGCTTGAGATGCAGGCGGTCGAGCACGCTCTGTACCCCTGCGGTGTCGAGGCGGCCATCGAAGTAGCCGCGGTACCAGATCGGGCTGGTCTTGCCGTCATACAGCGGTGCGGTGGCCGGGTCGGCCTTCACCTCGGCCTTGGGCAGGCCCAGCGTGGCCTGGTAGGCCGCGTTGGTGCGCGCCGGGTCCAGTGCCAGCTCCACCGCCTCGGGTGAGATGCCGCCGTGCAGGAACAGCGTGTCGCCGATCTTCAGCAGCACCGGCCGCGTGCGCAGCCACTGGCCGATCACCGAATCGGCGCCATACAGCTGCGGGTAGCTGCGGCCGAGCAGCTGGGCGCTGCGCAGGTACTTCGGATTGACGTAGCGCAGGTCGTCGTACAGCACCATGGTCTCGTGGTTGCCCAGCACGAAGTGCACCGCGCCACCGGCAGCGGCCGCCTGCTGCTGCAGGCCGTACAGCAGCCAGAACGCTTCGGTGACCTGCGGGCCGCGGTCGAACACATCGCCGGCGATGACCAGGGTGTCGGTGCCCAGCGCCCAGCGGTCCTGCGCATCGATCACCTTGTTGGCGCGCAGCAGGCGTACCAGCAGGCCGTACTGCCCGTGGATATCGGACAGGGCAACGATGCGCGGTACCGCCGGTAGCACGGAGACCGACGGCGCATTTGGTGCTGCGACATGCAAGGTGTGTTCGTAGCCGCAGCGCGGCGCGATATCGGTGCCCGTCGCGTTGATCGGCAGCGCGCGCGACTCGACCTTGTCCGCGCAGATCCATTTCGCCTTCAACTGCTGGCCGTCGCGGAACACGTACGGGCCATCGGCCTGTACATGGTCAGCGGGCGCGGCGACCTCGCGGGCCTGCGTGGCTCCAGCGGCACAGGCCAGCAGGGGCAACAGGGCGATCAACAGCGAACGGCGATAGCGCGACATCGGCGGCATCCAGCGGCGGAAAGCGCCGATGCTACCCGGCCCGGCCGTAGTACGGTGTGCGCGAACGGGCGGATCAGATATCACGCCCCTCGTCCTTGAGCTTGCGCACGCGGGTGGCCGCCGCCTGCAGAGGTTGGCCGTCGCGCCCACGCGGCTGCATGTAGGGCAGCGGACGGCGCGTGCTCGATTCGATCAGCTGCGAATGAGCCTCACCGGCAGCGAAGCGATGCCGTTCGCCCCACTGGCGCAGCGCGACCAGCAGCGGGAACAGCTCCTGGCCGGCGGCGGTGAGCACGTATTGCTGGTAGGCCGAACCATCGGAGGCCGGCTGCAGCTGCAGGATGCCCGCCTCGACCAGCCGGCGCAGGCGGTCGCTGAGGATGTTGCGCGCGGCGCCGAGGCTGCGCTGGAAGTCGCCGAAGCGGGTGATGCCATCGAAGGCATCGCGGATCACCAGCAATGCCCAGCGGTCACCGAGCAGGTCGGCGCTGCGGGCGACGGGGCAGGGGCTGTCGGCGTGCATGGCAGGTCCCGCAGAAGGTGGTTGCAGTTTAAAACCGATTTCGCTAGCCTGCATCAAGTTTCAAATTGAAACTACATGATGAGTCTCGCCCCGATACCCCGCTCCCTGCTGGTTCTGCTCGCGGTCGCCGCCGGCGCCAGCGTCGCCAACGTCTACTATGCGCAGCCGCTGCTGGACCAGCTCGCGCGCGCCTTCGCGCTGGACCGGGCGGTGGCGGGTGCGGTGGTGTCTGCCACCCAGGCCGGCAGCGTGCTGGCGCTGCTGGGCCTGCTGCCGCTGGCCGATCGTGGTGACCGTCGACGCCTGCTGCGGTTTCAGCTGGTGGCACTGGTGCTGGCGTTGCTGTGGCTTGCTGCGTCAGGCACGGCGGCCTGGTTGTTGTCGGGCATGCTGCTGGCCGGCTTGCTGGGCACGGCGCTGACCCAAGGGCTGATCGCCTACACAGCCACGCTGGCACCGCCCGAGCAGCGGGGGCGCGTGGTGGGCGCCGTGCAGGGTGGGGTGTTCATCGGCCTGCTGCTCGCGCGTGTGCTATCGGGGGCAGTCGCGTCTGCGCTGGGCTGGCGCGCGGTCTATCTGCTGTCGGCGATGGTGATGATGGCCTTGGCGGTGCTGTTGTGGCAGCGCCTGCCCGCCGTGCCGGTGCCGGTGGTTCCCCCGCGCTGGCGCGAACTGCTGGATTCGATGCTGGGCATGCTGCGCAACGACCGGACCCTGCGTGAGCGCGGTCCGTTGGCGCTGTTGCTGTTTGCCGGGCTCAATGTGTTCTGGGCGGCGGTACCGCTGCCGCTGTCGGCTCCGCCGTTGCACTGGTCGACCGCGGCCATCGGTGCACTGGGCCTGGCGGGCGTGGTGGGGGCGCTGCTGGCGGCGCGGGTCGGGCATTGGATGGATCGTGGCTTCGCGCATCGGGTCAGCGTCGGCGCGCTGACGTTGATGCTGGTTGCCTGGTGGCCACTGCTGGGCTTGCCGCGTTCGCTGGTGCTGTTGTTGCTGGGCGTGGTGGTTCTGGATCTGGGCGGACAGGCGCTGCACGTCGCCAATCAGGCCCTGCTGCTGCGTGCACCGGCGGAACAGCACGGTCGCCTGGTGGCGCTGTACATGTTGTTCTATGCGATGGGCAGCGGTGCCGGTGCGGCGGCCGGAACCTGGATGCAGGCCCGTCACGGCTGGCCGGCGGTGTGCCTGCTGGGCGCGGGCATCGCCTTGGTGGCGCTGCTGTGGTGGGTGGCAGCGCTCAGGGTATCGGCGGACGCACGAACCGGTAGCGCCGGCTGCCGGTAAAGTCGACCGCTGGTCGACTGCTCTTCCTTTGGACCCCGCAACCCCCCGCGCTGCGCGCGATAGTCGACCAGCAGTCGACGCTACCATCGCCGGGACTCTTCATTTCCGCCGGTTCAGCGCTGCAATGCACGCCGCCCCGGCGCGTCCTGCAACGCATCGCTGGCCACCACCACACGGTTGCGGCCGCCGCGCTTGGCCGCGTACATCGCGGCATCGGCGCGCGACATCAGGCGTTCGTAGTCGGGGTGCCCGTCGTGGCCGGCTACGCCGATGCTGGCGGTCAGTTCCAGCACCTGCCCGTTGGCCAGCACCACCGGCGACTGCGCAATCTGCCGCCGCAGGCTTTCGGCAATCACCTCGGCCTGCGATTCGCTGGCCGCGACCAGCACCACCACGAACTCTTCGCCGCCATAGCGGAACAGGTAGTCACTGCCGCGCGTGAGCTGGCCGAGCAGGCCGGCCACATGCTGCAACGCGCGGTCGCCGGCGTCGTGGCCATGGCCGTCATTGATCGCCTTGAAGTGGTCCAGGTCGAGCAGCAGCAGCGAGAACGGCGTGCGGTTGCGCGTGGCCAACTCGATTTCCCGGCGCAGCACGGTGGGCAGGAAGCGGCGGTTGAGCAGGTTGGTCAATGCGTCGCTGCCGGCATCGAGTTCGCCGATACGCTCGAACAGCAGCGTCATCAGGGTGCGGATGCTGGCCAGGTCTTGACGGATCGACGGCAGCACTGCCAGGCGCTGCGCGGGAGCATCCATCGCCGCGTGCTGCAGGCACGTGTCGATACGCGCCATCAAGCGGCCGACCTGTTGGGTCTCGCTGCTTTCGCCGAAGCTGGGAATGCCCTTGTGGGTGAACCACAGGCCGAATTCGGAGGTGGCCAGGCTGGCACTGTCGCTACCCTGCACGTGGCCGGCCAACGCGTAGAGCAGGGCGTTTTCCCAGTCCAGCAGCAGTGCACGCTGGCGCTCGCGTTCGGTGCTGACATTCTGCACCAGTGAAAACAGCCGGTAGGCAGCATCGGCCCGGGTGGAGCGCTCGCGCGCATGGGTGTAGGCCAGGGTCATGCCTTCCATGGCGATGTCCATGATCGCGCTGAGGCAGTCGATGGCGGCGAAGGCGGTGGCGCTGTCCGGCGCATCGTCGCGCAGGCGCACGAACAGTTCGTGCTTGAGCACTCGCGCACCGCGCGTGACCAGATCGACCGGAATGCCGACCCGTGCATGCACGTCGCCGATCACCCGCTGCGCGGCCACCGTGCTGGCGATGCCGTCGGCATCGGTGGTCAGCAACTGCACCAGCCAGCGCTGCATGGCCGGCTGCAGGCGCTGCTTGACCTGCTCGTGGGACAGGAAGCGGCGCGCGCGACCATCCTGCAGCAGCACCTCGTAGAAGCGCTGGGCCAGCGCCGGTGGTGCATCGGCGGCGGCATCGCGCAGCAGCGCGGTGGCTGCCGGCCCGGCCTGCTGCAGGCAGTGTTGCCACGCCTCGGCCAGCGGCTGGCTGGCGTCGTCCAGTTGGGGTGTTTCCACGTCGATCTCTGACTGCGTACGGCAAACCACGGATATCGGCCGCGGTGGCGCGCGATTGATGGCGATGAGCCGGCCAGTTTAAGCGCGATGCAGGGATGCCCGGTGCGCAAAGCACAGCGCGGCGGCTGCTGCAATGAGCGAACGCATTTGAGAATCACTCGCATTGGTGGGAGAATGTGCACAGCGAACCTTGCCGCAGAGGCCTGCGGCACGGTTCCACCTCCCCCTCGTCGTTGCCTCAAGCCCTTCGCCAGAGGCCCCGTTGCCCTGCCAGAAGGTCCAGAACATGTCCCCTGCCGTTGTCCTTTCGCCGCGCCCGCTGGCGCTCGCCGTTGCTGCGCTGCTGGCCGGCAGCGCCCTGTCCGCCCGCGCCGAGACCGATGCCACCGATATCGATACGGTGCATGTCACCGCCTCGCAGATCGCACGTCAGGCGCTGGGTACCTCGACCATCACCGCCGAGGACATCGCCAGGCGGCCGCCGGCCAATGACATCGCCGAGCTGCTGCGCACCATGCCGGGCGTCAACCTGACCGGCAACAGCGCTTCCGGCCAGTACGGCAACAACCGCCAGATCGACCTGCGTGGCATGGGTCCGGAAAACACCCTGATCCTGGTCGACGGCAAACGCATCGGCGCACGTGACGCCGTGCGCATGGGCCGCAGCGGCGAGCGCAACACGCGCGGTGACACCAACTGGGTGCCGGCGGAGATGATCGAGCGCATCGAAGTGCTGCGCGGTCCGGCGGCAGCACGCTACGGCTCCGGTGCCTCGGGCGGCGTGGTGAACATCATCACCAAGCGCCCGACCGGTGACCTGACCGGCGCAGTCGATCTGTACGGCCTGGTGCCCGAGCACAGTGCCGAAGGCGGCAGCGAGCGCGTCGGCCTGCAGTTGAGTGGCCCGATGACTGACACCCTGTCGTTCCGCCTGTACGGCAACCTCAACAAGACCGACGCCGATTCGCTGGACCTCAACCGCCAGTACGCCACCAACCCGAACGCGGTGCCGCCGGCCGGCCGCGAGGGCGTCAAGAACCGCGACGTCAACGCGCTGCTGCGCTGGGACGTGACCGCCAACCAGGTGGTCGAGTTCGAGGCGGGCACCAGCCGCCAGGGCAACATCTACGCCGGCGACCGTGCGGTCAGCACCACCGGTACCTCCACCGGCGTCGACCTCGCGGCGCTGGCCGAGGGTGAGGCGGAGACCAACCGCATGTACCGCAACACCGGCGCGATCACCCATCGTGGCCGCTGGGGCGACCTGACCTCGCGGGTGACGGCTGCGGTGGAAGCGGTGAACAACTCGCGCATCAATGAAGGCCTGGCAGGTGGCCCGGAGGGCAGCTTCAACGGCACCGACTGGTCAACCTCGCGCCTGCGCAATTACCAGCTGGACGGTGAAGTCAGCTTCCCGACCACGCTGGGCGGCGCCGAGAATGTCTGGACGCTGGGCTTTGAATACCTCGACAGTCGTTTGACCGACCCGTACTCGATGAGCCAGTCCAGCAGCAGCGGTGGTGGCTTCCCCGGACTGTCAGCCGACCGCGCGCGCGGCAAGGCCGATGCGCAGACCACCGCGGTGTTCGTAGAAGACAACATCTACCTTGGCGAGCGCTGGACCGTGACCCCGGGCCTGCGCTTCGACCACCACAGCCAGTTCGGCAACAACACCAGCCCCAGCCTCAATGCGCAGTTCCGCATCAACGGCGACTGGGTGGTGAAGGGCGGCATCGCGCGTGCATTCAAGGCACCGAACCTGTACCAGTCGAATCCGGATTATCTGTACTACACCCGCGGCAACGGTTGCCCGAATGCACTGCCGAGCCTGGGTGCCGGCTGCTACATGCGCGGCAATGCGGACCTGAAGGCGGAAACCAGCCTGAACAAGGAGCTGGGCATCGAGTGGGCGCCGCAGAGCGGCTGGCAGGCGTCGTTGACCTACTTCCACAACGACTACAAGGACAAGATCCAGGCCGGCTACGACCAGATCGGTCTGACCGCCGATGGCCGCGGCCGCATCTTCCGCTGGGAGAACGCGCCGAAGGCGATCGTGCAGGGGCTCGAAGGCAACCTGGTGATTCCGCTGCTGGGCGAGCAGGGCAGCCGCCTGAAGTGGAGCAACAACTTCACCTACATGGTCGAGAACGAGAACAAGACCACGCGCCAGCCGTTGTCGGTGATCCCGAAGTACACGATCAACACCATGCTGGACTGGCAGGCCACCGACAAGTTGTCGCTGCTGCTGACCGGCACGTTCTATGGCAGGCAGGAACCGGCCACCACCAACATCAACAACGACCCGCGCTGCACCGGTACGTGCGATCCGTCGGTAGCGCTGCAGGACCGTGGCGCCTACAACATCTGGGGCGTGAGCGCGCGCTACAAGGTGACCGAAACGGTCAGCTTCGGCTTTGGCGTGAACAACCTGGCCGACAAGCGCCTGTTCCGCGAGGCCAACAGCAGCGATGCCGGTGCGGCGACCTACAACGAACCGGGCCGTGCTTACTGGGCCAGCCTGCGCTTCGGGTTCTGAGCGCACGCAGGTGTCGCTCCGCTGCGCCCGCCAGGCAGGGCCTGGCGCTACCCCGGTAGCGCCGGGCCCTGCCCGGCGGGCTCGGCAGGTTGCCGGTTCTGCAATGTTATAAACACCGTGATAGTTTCCCCACGACCGCCAGCGTAGCCTGCCTCCATCGCAAAGGAGCTGTTGCCATGGGCCACGACCACGATCACTTGCCATCCCAGATCCGCCACGAGAAACCCTTGTGGTGGGCGCTTGGCCTGACGTCTACCTTCCTCGTCGTCGAAGTGGTGGGCGCGTTCTGGACCAACAGCCTGGCGCTGCTGTCCGACGCGGCACACATGGCCACCGACGCGCTGGCTTTGATGATCGCGCTGGTGGCGGTGCGGCTGAGCCGGCGCCCGCCGGATGCACGGCGTACCTATGGCTATGCACGCCTGGAAGCACTGGGCGCGATGATCAACGGCGCGATGCTGTTCGTGGTCGCGGCGTACATCCTGTGGGAAGCGGTTGGACGTTTCCGCCAACCGCAGGAGATCGCCTCCACCGGCATGCTGGTCATTGCCGCCGCCGGCCTGGTCATCAATCTGATCTCGATGCGCCTGCTGCAGGCCGGCAGTGGCGAGAGCCTCAACGTGAAGGGCGCGTACCTGGAAGTGTGGGCCGACATGCTGGGCTCGGTGGCGGTGATCGCCGGCGCCATCCTGATCCAGCTGACCGGCTGGAAGCCGATCGACCCGATCCTGGCGGTGCTGATCGGCCTGTGGGTGCTGCCGCGAACCTACGTGCTGATGCGCGAAGCGATCAACGTGTTGCTGGAAGGCGTGCCCAAGGGCATGGACGTGGCCAAGGTGCGCGACAGCCTGTCCGGGCATGCGGCGGTGATGGACGTGCATGACCTGCACGTGTGGGCGCTGGCCTCCAGCACGCCGGCGCTGACCGCGCACATCGTGATGCGTGACGGCACCGACGCCGATGCGCTGCGCCGTGAGTTGGGGGCGCGCCTGCATGATGATTTCGGCATCGAGCATGTGACGTTGCAGATCGAGGCCGACCATTGCGGCGAAGCCTGCGGTGAGCCGGCACCGGTGAAGGGCGGCGAGCACGAGGGCCATGAAGATCATGATCATGGCGAAGACGCACAAGGGCATCGCGGTCACGTGCATCGTTGAACGGGATATGCCGTCATGCGGATCGGGTGAATCCGGCCGGGCGAAACAGCCTTGGTAGAATCGACTGTTGGTCGACTGCTCTCCCGCGAGGCTGCGCCAAAGCGCGTGCTGCGCGCGACAGTCGACTCTACCCAATCGTCCCGACGCGACCGCGCAGGCTGCATCCGTCCTCAGCAGCGAAGGTCATTCGTCCCGTCGGGACGCCAGCCGGTCCGCCAACCGGGTCGGCTCCGGCAGGCGGTAGCCACGCAGCGTGCGCCGCACCCAGTCCAGCGCGGTATCGGCACTGACCCGATGGCCACCGGCCACGAACAGCGGCTTGCACCGCAGCTTGCTGCGCAACACCCAGCCCAGTTGTTCATCGCCGTCCAGCAGCGGTGCATGCGCGCCGGCCTCGGTGCCCGGCTCGACGAAGCGCCCCACCAGTTTCGACTTGGCCACGCCGATGCTGGGCAGGTCGGTGACCACGCCCAGGTGCGCGGCCACGCCCAACCGGCGCGGATGGCTGATGCCGTGGCCATCGACGAACACCAAGTCGGGCACGCGCGGCAGCAGTGCGAGCGCGGCCAGCAGTGCCGGCAGTTCGCGGAAGCTGAGCAGGCCAGGGATGTACGGCATCACCGTGGGAATGCGCGCGATTTCCTGCGCTACGGGCTGCAGCGACGTCGCATCCAGCAGCACCGCCGCAGCGCGGGTGGTGGCACCGTTGTCCTCGAAGCCGACATCCAGCCCGGCCAGCCAGCGCACGGTGCGGGGCAGGCGGTCCTGGCGCTCCACGCGGGCGGCCAGTTGCAGTTGTTGCGCGCGGGCAGCAGCGACGCTGCCTTCCCAGCGCCCTGGGTCGATCACCGTATTCATTGGCAAGAGCATGGCATGGGCAACGCCACGGCACGGTGAGCGGCGGCCGGGGCTACAATGGCGGCCTGCCTTTCCTCGCGTTGGAGACCCTGCAGTGACCCGTAAACTCGTACTGTTGCGCCATGGCCAGAGCCAGTGGAACCTGGACAACCGCTTCACCGGCTGGGTCGATGTCGACCTGACCGAGCAGGGGCGCCGGGAAGCGGCCGCCGCCGGCCGCCTGATGCGCGAGGAAGGCCTGCAGTTCGACGTCGCCCACACTTCGGTGCTCAAGCGCGCCATCCACACCCTGCAGGGGGCGCTGGCCGAGCTGGAGCAGGACTGGCTGCCGGTGAACAAGTCCTGGCGCCTCAACGAGCGCCACTACGGCGGCCTGCAGGGCCTGGACAAGGCCGAGACCGCCGCCAAGCACGGCGAAGAGCAGGTCAAGGTGTGGCGCCGTTCGTACGACATTCCGCCGCCGCCGATGGAGCTGGACGATCCGGGCCACCCGATCCATGACCGCCGCTACGCCGGTCTGGACCGCAACGCACTGCCGGGCACCGAATCGCTGGCCACCACCCTGGACCGCGTGCTGCCGTACTGGCACGACGCCATCGCGCCGCAGTTGAAGGACGGCAAGACCGTGCTGGTCACCGCCCACGGCAACTCGCTGCGCGCGCTGTACAAGTACCTCAACAACGTCTCGCGCGAGGAGATCCTCGAGCTGAACATCCCGACCGGCATTCCGCTGCTGTTCGAACTGAACGACGACCTGACCGTGCAGTCGTTCCGCTACCTGGGTGACCCGGAAGCGGCGCGCAAGGCCGCCGAAGCCGTGGCCAACCAGGGCAAGGCGAAGTAAGAAGCAGAAGGCCGGCGCAAGCCGGCCTTCTCTTTTGTGGAGTCGAGCCCACGCTCGACTGCTCTCCGTTCCAGTTTCATGACCCTGCGGCAACAGGCCAACAGCAGTCGAGCATGGCTCGACTCTACAAGAGGCTCGCCCCTGTGACCTTTGGCTGGTCCCCGCGCAGGGACTTCCCGGCTACCCTGTGAAATTACCCGCAGGAGAGCATCATGAACGTCCGCAACCTGGTCCCGTTGGGCCTGACGATCGCCATCGCCGCCTCGCTGGCCGCCTGTGGCAAGAATGAAACCGCGCCGGCCGCCAGCGCCGATGCCAAGCCGGCCTTCGACCTGTCGCAGATCAAGACCCCGCTGATCTCGCTCAACAGCGCCGACCTGGATCCGGCCATCTCGGCCTGTACCGACCTCAATGGCTTCGTCAACAGCAAGTGGCTGAAGGCCAACCCGGTGCCGGGCGACCAGACCACCTGGGGCAGCTTCGAGATCCTGCGCGAGCGCTCGCTGGAAGTGCAGCACGCGCTGGTGCAGCAGGCCGCCGCCAGCCAGGCCAAGGCCGGCTCGGTGGAAGCCAAGATCGGTGACATCTGGAAGACCGGCAACGACGAAGCGAAGATCGAGGCCGCCGGCCTGGCGCCGCTGCAGCCGCAGCTGGACAAGATCACCGCGCTGAACGACACCGCCGCCATCACCCAGTACCTGCGCGACAGCCAGGCCGAGGGCAAGGGCGTGCTGTTCTCGCTGTTCGCCAATGCCGACTACAAGGATTCGGCCAACGTCATCGCCTACGTCGGCCAGGGCGGCCTCGGCCTGCCGGAGAAAGGCTATTACTTCGACGAATCGCAGGCCAAGATCCGCGACGCCTACGTGGCCTACATCGCACAGGTGCTGACCCTGTCCGGCGTGGACGCGGCACAGGCCGCCGAGCAGGCCAAGGCCGTGATGGCCTTCGAAACCCGCCTGGCCAAGGCCTCGATGTCGCGCATCGAAATGCGTGATCCGGCCAATCGCTACAACCCGCTCAGCGCCGCCGACGCCGACAAGCTGACCCCGAACTTCAGCTGGACCGCGCTGTTTGACACCCTGAAGGTGCCGGCCGCGCAGAAGTTCTCGTTGGCGCAGCCGGGCTTCTTCGGTGAGATGGACAAGATGCTGGCCGACGTGCCGGCCAGCACCTGGCAGGCCTACCTGCGTTTCCACACCATCGACGATGCTTCTCCGTACCTGAGCAGCCAGTTCGAGAAGGCCAACTTCGATTTCTACGGCACCACCCTGCGTGGCCAGAAGGAAATGCAGCCGCGCTGGAAGCGCGTGCTGGAGTCGGTCAATGGCGGCATGGGTGAAGCGCTGGGCCAGCTGTATGTCGACGCCGTGTTCCCGGCCGAATCCAAGGTCGCCATGCAGCATCTGGTGGAGAACCTGTCGCAGGCGCTGAAGGCGCGCCTGGAGCAGCTGCCGTGGATGGGCGAAGAGACCAGGAAGAAGGCACTGGAAAAGTGGGCCAGCTTCACCCCGAAGATCGGTTACCCGGACAAGTGGCGTGACTGGGCGGGCCTGCAGACCAACGGCGACAGCTACCTGGGCAACATGCAGGCCGCGCGTGCGTTCAACTACCGCTACATGCTGGACAAGATCGGCAAGCCGGTGGACAAGACCGAGTGGGGCATGACCCCGCAGACCGTCAACGCGTACTACAACGCCACCAAGAACGAGATCGTGTTCCCGGCGGCGATCCTGCAGGCGCCGTTCTTCGACGCCAAGGCCGACCCGGCGCTGAACTACGGCGGCATCGGTGCGGTCATCGGCCACGAGATGATGCACGGCTATGACGATTCGGGCAGCCAGTTCGCCGCCAACGGCAACTTCGACAACTGGTGGACCGACGCCGACCGCAAGGCCTTCACCGAGCGCACCGACCAGCTGGTGGCGCAGTTCGACGGCTACGAGTCGGTGCCGGGCGTGTTCGTGAAGGGCAAGCTGACCCTGGGCGAGAACATCGGCGACCTGGGCGGCCTGACCGTGGCCTACGACGCGCTGCAGATGGCGCTGAAGGAAGACCCCAAGGCCAACGTGGACGTCGATGGCCACAGCCAGGACCAGCGCTTCTTCATGAACTGGGCCACCGTGTGGCGCCGCAACTTCACCGACGGTGAGCTGCGCGTGCGTCTGAACACCGATCCGCACGCCCCGGCCAACTTCCGTGCCAACGGTGCGCCGTCGAACATGCCGTCGTTCGCCGCAGCGTTCCAGTGCAAGGCCGGCGATGCGATGGTGCGTGCCGACGACAAGCGCGTGGTGATCTGGTAATCGATCGCACGTGAAACGTGATGCAGAAGGCCCGGCGAACGCCGGGCCTTTTGTTTGTCGGCGCCGATGGCGTCGGACCGGTAGAGTCGGCGGGATGTTCGCGGTCTGGCCGAAGGGCAGTCGACCCGCGGTCGACTCTACAGGTGCGTTGCTCGGCACGTCGGTTCATGCCCGCCGCCGGCGATCACGCCAGCGCTGGTTCCTGCGCCAGCATCCGATGGAATCGCTGCAGCACATACGGATCCACCAGCCCGCCGGACTGCGCATCGATGATGCCCAGCGCGGTCTCGCGCGCCATCGCCGCACGGTAGGGACGCACGCTGGTCATCGCATCGTAGGCGTCGGCGATGGTGACGATGCGCGCGCCCAGGGGAATGGATTCACCGCGCAGCCCATCGGGATAGCCGCTGCCATCGAACGCCTCGTGGTGGGCGCGGATCAGCTGCGCGACCGGTGCGGCATCACTGCGGCCGGTGGCCAGGAAGATATGCTCACCCCGAACCGGATGCTCACGCATGATCGCGCGCTCTTCGTCGGTGTGCCGGCGCGGGGCCAGCAGCACCTCGTCGGGAATGCCGATCTTGCCGATGTCGTGGAAGCGCGCAGCCAGGCAGATCTGTTCGCATGCGTCGCTGTCGAGATCGCAGTGCGCGGCCAGGCGCTGCGCGAGCAGGCCGACGCGGTCGCAGTGGTGGCGGGTGTAGGCGTCGCGCATCTGCAGCGACATCGAGAGGGCATCGATCAGGCAGGCCTGCGCGTGCAGCAGGTCGGGGGCGGGTACGGCGTCAGGAAACATGGTCATCCGCCCGCACCGGGTGGGGACCGGTGCGGGGTATTCGGGGGCGATCAACCCGGGGCGAGGGTGGTCAGAAGGGCGCGGGCCGCGTTGAAGCGGTCTTCCGGCAACGGCAGCGGGTGCTTGATCCGCAGCTTGTCCGGCCCTTCCATGGCGTACAGGTTCGGTTGCTTCTGGATCAGCTGGATCACCGCCATCGGGTCGATGTTCGGCTTGGATTCGAACACGATGCGGCCACCGTTCTCGCCCAGGTCGAGCTTGCGGATACCCAGCCTGCTGGCGTTGAGCTTCAGCTCGGCGATGGCGAACAGGTGCTTGGCCGCATCCGGCAGCAGGCCGAAGCGGTCGATCATCTCCACCTGCAGCTCGCGCAGCGCATCGCTGTCGCGCGCGCTGGAAATGCGCTTGTAGAGGGTCAGGCGGGTGTGCACGTCCGGCAGGTAGTCTTCCGGAATCAGCGCCGGCACATGCAGCTCGACCTCGGCGCCGCGTACTTCCTCACCGGCATCCAGGTCGGGCAGCTTGCCCTGCTTGATGCTGCGCACCGCGCGCTCCAGCAGCTCGGTGTACAGGCTGAAGCCGACCTCGGCCATCTGTCCGCTCTGGTCCTCGCCAAGCAGTTCACCGGCACCACGGATCTCCAGATCGTGCGTGGCCAGGGTGAAGCCGGCGCCCAGTTCGTCCATCGAGGCGATCGCTTCGAGGCGCTTTTCCGCATCCGGGGTGATCGAACGGCGGTCAGGGGCGACCAGGTAGGCGTAGGCGCGGTGGTGCGAACGGCCGACGCGGCCGCGCAGCTGGTGCAGCTGGGCCAGGCCGAAGCGGTCGGCGCGGTTGATGATGATGGTGTTGGCGTTGGGGATGTCGATGCCCGATTCGATGATCGTGGTCGACAGCAGCACGTTGAAGCGCTGCTTCTGGAAATCCAGCATTACCTTTTCCAGCTCGCGCTCGGGCATCTGGCCATGGGCGATGCCGATGCGCGCTTCGGGCACCAGCTCGGACAGCTCGCGCTGCATGCGGCCGATGCTCTCCACGTCGTTGTGCAGGAAGTACAGCTGGCCACCACGTGACAGTTCACGCTGGAAGGCTTCGCGCAGCAGCGCGTTGTCCCACTGGGTGATGAAGGTCTGCACCGCCAGCCGGTTGGGCGGCGGGGTGGCGATGATCGACAGGTCGCGCAGCCCGGCCATGGCCATGTTGAGCGTGCGCGGAATCGGCGTGGCGGTCAGGGTCAGCAGGTGCACGTTGGCGCGCAGCGCCTTCAGCGCTTCCTTCTGGCGCACGCCGAAACGCTGTTCCTCGTCGACGATGACCATGCCCAGGTCCTTGAACTTCACGTCCGGCTGCAGCAGGCGGTGGGTACCGACGATGACGTCGATGGTGCCGGCGGCGACCTTCTCCAGCTCGGCCTTGATCTCCTTGCTGGTCTTGAAGCGCGACAGCACTTCGACCTTCATCGGATAGTCGGCGAAGCGGTCGCGGAAGTTGCGGAAATGCTGTTCGGCCAGCAGCGTGGTCGGCACCAGCACCGCCACCTGCTTGCCGGCGCTGGCGGCAGCAAAGGCGGCACGCACGGCCACTTCGGTCTTGCCGAAGCCGACGTCACCGCAGACCACGCGGTCCATCGGCTGGCTGCTGGCCAGGTCGCGCAGGGTGGCCTCGATCGCGGCCAGCTGGTCCGGGGTTTCCTCGAACGGGAAGCCGGCCGCGAACGGTTCGTACATGGCGCGGTCCACCTGCAGTGCCAGGCCGGCACGCGCCTGGCGGCGCGCCTGGATCTCCAGCAGTTCGGCGGCGACGTCGCGCACCTTCTCGGCGGCCTTGCGCTTGGCCTTGCTCCATTGCTCGCCACCGAGCGAATGCAGCGGCGCGGTTTCCGCCGAGGCGCCGGAGTAGCGGCTGATCAGGTGCAGCTGGGCCACCGGCACATACAGGCGGTCGCCCTTGGCGTACTCGATTTCCAGGAATTCGCCGGGCATGCCACCGACGTCCATCGCGATCAGGCCACGGTAGCGGCCGACGCCATGGTCCTCGTGCACGATCGGCGCGCCCTCGGTCAGTTCACCCAGATCGCGGATGATCGCTTCCGGCTCGCGGCCGGCACGGCGCGTGCGGCGTGTGCTGCCGGCGCGCTCGGGGAACAGCTGGCGCTCGGTGAGTACCGCGATGCGCGGATCGTCCAGCGCGAAGCCATCCTCCAGTGGTGCCACCGCGATCGCAAAGCGCGCATCGCTGGCGAGGAAGGCGGGCATGTCGGCCACCACCGGTGGCTTCAGTCCGGCGGCCTGCAGCACTTCCAGCAGGGCCTCGCGGCGACCCGGCGAATCGGCGGCGATCAGCACCCGGCCGGGGTAATGGCCAAGGAACGACTTCAGCGCATCGCCGGCGGGTGCCTCGCGGGCGGCGACCGGCAGCGGTGGCAGCGGCTGATCGCCCAGTGCGTGGGCATCGCCGATGCGGGCGTGGTCGGCGGACCAGACCTCGATGCGCGGGGCATCGTTGAGCCGTTCACGCAGCAGTTCCGGTGAAAGGTACAGCGCCGACGGCGGCAGCAGCGGCCGCTCCACATCGTGGCGGCGCTGTTCATAGCGTTCGCCGGTCTGTGCCCAGAACGCCTCGGCGGCTTCGCCGGCACCGGCGCACACCACCGGCAGGCTGCCGTCGGGCAGGTAGTCGAACAGGGTTGCGGTGCGTTCGAAGAACAGCGGCAGGTAGTACTCCACGCCGGCCGGGGCCAGCCCGGACTTCAGATCCTGGTACAGCGCACTGCGCCGGGTGTCCACGTCGAAGCGCTCGCGCAGCGTGGCCAGCACACGGGCGATGCTGGCCTCGTCCATCGGCACTTCGCGGCCCGGCAGCATGTGCACCGCTTCGACCTTGTCCAGCGAACGCTGGCTTTCCGGGTCGAAGGCTCGGATCGAGTCGATGTCCTCGTCCAGCAGTTCCACCCGCAGCGGTGCGTCGGCACCCATCGGGAACACATCGAGCAGACCGCCGCGCACGGCGAAGTCGCCCGGGTCCATCACCTGCGGCACGTTGCGGTAGCCGGCGCTTTCCAGGCGGCGCTTCTCGACCTCCAGGTCCAGGCGCTGGCCAACCTTCAGGTCGAAGCTGCCACCGATCACGTAGCTGCGCGGGGCCAGCTGCTGCAGCAGGGTCTGCACCGGCACGATCACCAGCCCGCGCTTCAGCGCGGGCAGGCGGTGCAGGGCCGCCAGACGCTGCGAAATGATGTCCGGATGCGGGCTGAAGCGGTCGTAGGGCAGGGTTTCCCAGTCCGGGAAAGCCACTACCGGCAGGGCCGGGTCGCCGCCGAGCAGGGTATGCAGGTCGGCTTCGAGCTGGTTGGCGCCGTGGTTGTCACGCGCGATCACCAGCAGCGGGGCATCGTGGGCGCGCGCGGCCTGGGCCAGATACCAGGCCAGTGCAGTCGGCGAAGCCGGGGCGCGCCACCAGGCGCGGAGCTGGCCGGCACGCGGCAGCGGCGGAGCGGGGTATGAAGTACGCGACATTGATCGCGGATTTTAGCAGAAGCCCCCGCCCGGCCAATGATCGCGACGTGAGCGGGGTAGCGCCGGGCCAAGCCCGGCGAGCGCAGCGGTTGAATCAACGTCGCCGGGCATGGCCCGGCGCTACCGTCAGTTGTCCAGCTCCAGCACCATCCGCACCAGGCCCTCGGCCCCGGTCGGGTGCGGTACCGGCTTGAAGCCCAGCGAGGCGGCCAGCTGCTTCATCGGCTCGTTCTCGGCGGCAACGTCGCCGTACAGGCGGTCCAGATACTTGCCGCGGGCCCACTTCACCAGCTTGCGCATCAGCTGCCGGCCCAGGCCCTGGCCGATCAGGAAGCGGCTGATCAGGATCGCGTACTCGGCCTCACGGGTGCCGGGGATGATCGAGGCCCGGGCGACCGCGCCGACCACGGCTTCGCCAGCGGGCAGGGACTCGGCCGCGACCAGGGTGATCTCGGTCTTCGGATTCGGGTGGGTCAGGCGCTGGGTGGTTTCCGGTGACAGTTCGGTCACCGCCTGCAGGAAACGATCACGGATTTCTTCCGGCCCGAACAGGCTGAACGCCGCTTGCAGCGGTGCGCCATCTTCCGGGCGGATGGGGCGGATCAGCAGCTCGTGGCCGCTGGGAGCCTTGAAGATCTCATGCCAGGGCGGCATGCGGTTGCGAGTGGCCATACCGGGTGATTCCTTGGTGGTCCATCGATTGTGGCATCACCGGGGCTGCATTCCGTGAACGAAAGGCTCACGGCGGTACAGCCTCGTGAAGGCCGTTATTCGGGCGCTTTGAGCCAATCCAGGCGGGTGCTGGCACCGGGTTCACCCAGGTGCTGGCGCAGCGCCGGCAGGGCCGGGCCGACCACCCGGTCGAACTGCCAGGGCGGGTTGAGCAGCAGCATGCCACTGCCGTTCAGGCGCAGCGGCGAATCGTCCGGGCGCACCAGGAACTCGATCGTCATCGCCGACTTCACCGGCAGGGCGGTGGCCTTGCGCAGGAAATGCAGGATGGTGCGGCGCTGCTTGATCGGGAACCAGACCGCGCAGGTGGCCTGCGGCCAGCGTGCCAGGGTCTCGGCCAGGGCGGCCAGGACGGCCTGGTACTCGGCATCCTGGGCCTCGTAGGGCGGGTCGATCAGCACCAGGCCGCGGCCGATCTTGCTGCCGTTGAACTTCGGCGGCAGCAGCGAACGCAGCAGCGCGTAGCCATCGCCGGGATGCACGCCGACCCGGCTGTCATGCGCGAACAGCGCCTTCAGCGAGGCGGTTTCGGCCTCCTGCAGCTCGCACACGGCCATGCGGTCCTGTGCGCGCATCGCCTGTGCGCTCAGCAGCGGCGAACCCGGGTAGGTGGTCATCGCCCCCACCGGATTGCCGGCCTGAACTGCCTTCAGGTAGCGCTCGACCACCTCCGGCAGCTTGGGCTGGGCCATCAGCCGCATGATTCCGGACTCGGCCTCCAGGGTCTTGCGGCTCTCTTCGCTGGCCAGCAGATAGCGGCCGGCACCGCCGTGAGTGTCGAGCACGAAGAACGGGCTGTCCTTGCGCTTGAAGCTGTCAATCAGGGCCAGCTGCACGATGTGCTTGAGCACATCGGCGTGGTTGCCGGCATGGAAGGCGTGGCGATAGTTCATGGGCGGCAGTGTACGGGGCGGCGGCCGCAGCGGCTATGCTGCGCGCCATGACAGCGCCCGTTGCCCATGTCCTGGTGGTCGAGGACGAAACCGCCATCGCCGAAACCGTGCTCTATGCGCTGCGCAGCGAAGGCTACGCCGCCAGCCATTGCCTGCTGGGCGGTGAGGCCCTGCTGCGGCTGCAGGCCGGGGATATCGACGTGGTGGTGCTGGACGTCGGGCTGCCCGACCTGGGCGGCTTCGAGGTCTGCCGCCGGCTGCGTGCCCAACCCGGGCCGGCGGCGCAGCTGCCGGTGATCTTCCTGACCGCGCGCAATGATGAAGTGGACCGCGTGCTTGGCCTGGAGCTGGGCGCCGACGATTACATGACCAAGCCGTTCTCGCCGCGCGAGCTGGTGGCGCGGGTGCGGGCACGCCTGCGCCGTGTGCTGCCGGTTGCGGCCGTGGCCAGTGCCGACGCCGGTTGGCAGGAACAGGGTGCGTTCTCCATCGATCGCGAAGGCCGGCGCATCCGCTTCGATGGCCACCCACTGGATTTGACCCGCTACGAATACGCATTGCTGGAGGCGTTGCTGCAGCGCCCGGGTGCCATCCTCAGCCGTGCCCAGCTGATGGACCGGGGCTGGGACAGTGGTGCCGACAGCGCTGACCGCACCGTCGATACGCACGTAAAGACGCTGCGCGCCAAGCTGCGCGCGGCCGGGGCCAGCAACGATCCGATCCGCACCCACCGTGGCCTCGGCTACGCGCTGGAGGTGTAGCCGATGCGCCTGGTGCTGAAGCTGTTCCTCGGCTTCTTCCTGATCACCGGCATCGCCGCGTTCTTCGTGATGCGCGTGTTCGTCAACGAAGTGAAGCCCGGTGTACGCCAGGCGATGGAATCGACCCTGGTCGATGCCGCCAACGTGCTGGCCGAGATGGCCGCCGCCGACGTCAAGGCCGGCACCATCCGCAGCGGCAGCTTCACCCGCAACCTGGCCAAGGCACGCCAGCGCGACCTGAAAGCGATGGTCTGGCGGTTCCCGAAGCGCTCGCTGGATTACCGGGTGACCATCACCGATACCAGGGGCATCGTCATCTATGATTCGCTGGGCCGCGACCTGGGCCGTGACAATTCGCGCTGGAATGATGTCTACCGCACCCTGCGCGGTGAATATGGCGCCCGTTCCAGCCCGGAAACGCCGGGTGAGGAGGGCAATACGGTGATGCACGTGGCCGCCCCGGTGTACGACCCGGCCGATGGACGCACACTGATCGGCGTGCTCAGCCTGGCCCAGCCCAACCGCAGCATCGATCCGTTCATCGCCGCCAGCCAGCGCGCCATCATCGAGCGTGGTGTGTGGCTGATCGGGTTGTCGGCGCTGGTCGGGGTGCTGGTGACGATGTGGCTGACCACCGGCCTGGGTCAGCTCAGCCGCTATGCACGTGCGGTCACCGCCGGCGAACCGGTGCCACCGCCACGGCGCCGCCGCGACGAGATCGGCGACCTGGGCCAGGCGCTGGAAACGATGCGCCGCAAGCTGGAAGGCAAGGCCTACGTCGAGCAGTACGTGCAGTCGCTGACGCATGAGATGAAGAGCCCGCTGGCGGCGATCCGCGGTGCCGCCGAGCTGCTGCAGGAGCCGCTGCCGGAGGCCGATCGCCTGCACTTCGCGCGCAGCATCGTCGACCAGCAGGAGCGGCTGACCGAAACCATCGACAAGCTGCTGGCGCTGGCCGAAGTGGAACAGCACGGCTGGCTGCAGACCCGCGACCCGATCGCGCTGCCGGCGTTGCTGGCCGATGCGGCCGGGGCGGCGCAGGTGCGCGCGCAGGCGGCCGGCGTGCAGGTCCGCATCGGCAGCGTGCCCGAGCTGGCCGTGCAGGGCGATGCCTATCTGCTGCGGCAGGCATTGCACAACCTGATCGACAACGCGATTGCGTTCTCACCCGCCGGTGCAGAGGTGGTGCTGCAGGCTGACGCGGAGGGGCAGGGCGTGCGCCTGCAGGTGGCCGACCGTGGCGCCGGCATTCCCGACTATGCGCGCGAAAGGGTGTTCGAGCGCTTCTATTCGCTGGCCCGCCCCGGCAGCGGCCGGCGCAGTTCCGGTCTGGGCCTGCCGTTCGTGCAGGAGGTCGCGCGCCTGCACGACGGCCGCGCCAGTGTCGATGCCCGCGATGGTGGCGGTACCGTGGCCAGCCTGTGGCTGCCACTGGGCACGACGGGCCAGCGCCCGCGGCGCTGACTTCACACTCGCTTCAACTTCGCCACAAACCCTGCTCACGGCAGCGGTCCATCCTGCAGCCCTCTCCAACGAGGATGGACCATGAAATCCCTGAAGATGCTGCTGCGGTTCGCCATTGTCGGCGGGCTGATCCTGCTGCTGTTGATTCCGCTGACGATGATCCGCGGGGTCATCAGCGAGCGCAGCCAGTACCGCGACGAAGCCTTCGCGCGTGTGGCCGACAGCCGTGCCGGTGCGCAGCAGCTGGTCGGGCCGGTGCGGGTAGTGCCGTGGGTGGAACGCCAGCAGGTTGAAGTGGTTGACGCCAAGGGCAACAAGAAGACCGAAGAGCAGGTCACCGAAGGCCACTGGCTGCAGATGCCGGCGTCGCTGGAAGTGGGGGGCGAGATGCTGCCGAGCCAGCGTGAAGTCGGCCTGTTCAAGGTGCCGGTGTACAGCTGGAATGGCCAGTTGAAGGCGACCTTCGCCGCCGACGACTATCCGCTGAAGGCTGGCCGTGTCTACGGTCAACCCTACGTGGCACTGGGTATCTCCGATGTGCGCGGGCTGGTGGGCACGCCCAACCTGCGTGTGGATGGCAAGCAGGTGCGTCTGCTGCCCGGCGTCGGCGCAGCCAGCGAAGTCGGCCGTGGCCTGCATGCGCCGGTGGCCGGTTTCGCCGCGAACCAGGGCGGCACCCTGGCAGGCAGTTCGGTGGAGCTGGAACTGCGCCTGGATGGCAGCCGCATGCTGTCGGTGGTGCCGGTCGGCGA
This sequence comes from Stenotrophomonas sp. CS3K5, assembly GCF_059515225.1. Lineage (NCBI taxonomy): Bacteria > Pseudomonadati > Pseudomonadota > Gammaproteobacteria > Lysobacterales > Lysobacteraceae > Stenotrophomonas > Stenotrophomonas sp. CS3K5. The sequence goes on along the minus strand of NZ_JCAKRX010000001.1, from coordinate 106,551 downwards.
TGACACCCGCATCGCGCTGCGCTCGAGCTGGCCGCACCCGTCGTTCAGCGGCGCGTTCCTGCCCAACGAGCGCCGCGTCGATGCCCAGGGCTTCGATGCACGCTGGGCGGTGTCTTCGCTGGCGTCCGATGCCCAGCGCCAGCTGCGTAGCGAGGGGGCCATCGATTCGCAGGCGGTGACGGTGTCGCTGGTCGATCCGGTCGATACCTACACCCAGGCCGACCGCGCTTCCAAGTATGGCGTGCTGTTCGTGCTGCTCACCTTCGTCGGCTTCATCCTGTTCGAGTTGATCAAGTCGCTGCGCATCCATCCGCTGCAGTACCTGATGGTGGGCCTGGCACTGGCGATCTTCTTCCTGCTGCTGATCAGCCTGTCCGAGCACATCGCGTTCTGGAAGGCCTACCTGGTCTCGGCGGTGGCGTGCATCGGCCTGCAGGCGGTGTACCTGGCCAACGTGCTGGGCCACTGGAAGCGTGGCCTCGGCTTTGCTGCGCTGCTGACCGTGCTGTACGGCGCGCTGTATGGGTTGCTGGTGTCGGAGAACAACGCGTTGCTGATGGGTTCGCTGCTGCTGTTCGTGATCCTGGCGCTGGCGATGTGGGTGACCCGCCGGGTCGACTGGTACGCGCTCGGCGCGGAACCGAAGTAAGGAGCGTGCGATGGGCTGGCGCCAGGGACTGCGGCAACGGGCACAACAGGGCATCCCGGCCCTGCTGGAGGTGGATGCACTGCTGCAGGCACATGGTGTGCTGGCGGCCCTGCCGGGGGCACGGATCGCCCCCGGCCTGGTCCGCTTCCAGCTGGCTGCGGTGACCTGCGAAGGATTGCAGGGGCAGGGCCTGGGCTGGTTGCAGGACGCGCGGCACGGACGCGGCGCGGTGGCCGGCCGGGTGCCGCGTTACCGGCCATGGAAGACCGGGGCGGCGGCGCTGGCCGAGATAGGCATGAGGGGTTTGCCGGAGGACTGGCCGGCACATGCGGCGGTATACGGCTGCAGCAGCATCGACCGGCGGCACTGGTTGCTGCTGCTGCCGGAACGGGCGCAGTTGTGGCTGGGGTGGAATGGGTGATCGCCCCCATGACCGATGGGACGGTATCGCCGCGCCCGTGCTGGCTAGACTCGACGGGTTGATGAGCAGGCCGCAAGGCAGGGGTGGGATGTGTTGAAGTGGGGCATGCTGGCCGCAGCGCTGGCGATGGGTGGCAACGCAGGGGCGCAGCAGCGCGAAACGGTGGACCTGGACATGGTCAGCCGCATCCGCCAGGAAGCGTTCCATCGTTCGCAGGTGATGGACACCTTCAGCTATCTCACCGAACGCATTGGGCCTCGCCTGACCAATTCGCCGGCGATGGGCCGCGCCAACGCCTGGACCCGCGGCAAGTTCAACGAATGGAAGCTGGACAACGTCCACGACGAAGCCTTCGATGATTTCGGACGCGGCTGGGAATTCACCTCGGCCAGCGTGGAGATGCTGGGTGACCGCATCCAGCCGCTGCATGCGCTGCCCAAGGCCTGGACTCCGGGCACGCAGGGGCCGGTGGAAGGCGAGCTGGTGCAGGTCGAGATCAAGAAGCCCGAAGACATCGAGAAATACCGCGGCAAGCTGCGCGGGAAGATCCTGCTGCTGGGCGAGGCGCGCGAGTACAAGCGCGGCACCGAAGCTGATTCGCACCGTCACGATGCCACCTCGCTGGAAGGCCTGCAGGAGTTCACCCTGCCCAAGGACAAGGACGCCACCGCTGAACGCGCCAAGCGGGTCAAGGAATACCAGGAACGGCAGGCGCTGACGGCCAAGGTCAATGCGTTCTTCGTCGAAGAGGGTGCGCTGGCCTCGATCAGCATCAGCAGCTGGGACAACGGCATCATCCGTGTGGCCGGTGGCGGCTCGCGCAAGGCCGGTGAATCGGTCGGCATTCCGGAGCTGGCGATGATCAGCGAGCACTTCAATCCGCTGGTGCGCGCGCTGGAGGCCAAGCAGACCGTGCGGCTGCGCGTGGATGTGGCCGCACGCTTCACCGACGAGGCCGACCAGCCCGGCTACAACACGCTGGCCGAGATCCGCGGCAGCAGAAAGCCCGACGAAGTGGTGATGATCGGCGCGCACCTGGATTCATGGCACAGCGGCACCGGCGCGGCCGACAATGCCGCCGGCGTGGCGGTGATGATGGAGGCCATGCGCATCCTCAAGGCCACCGGCGCCAAGCCCAAGCGCACCATCCGGGTGGCGTTGTGGAGTGGCGAAGAGCAGGGCCTGATCGGCTCGCAGGCCTATGTGGCCAAGCACTTCGGCCAGTTCCCCGCGCCCACCGACCCGGCGCAGAAGGCGCTGCCGGCCTCGCTGCGCGAGCCGACCGGCGCGCTGCGCAAGACCCGCGATTACGGCAAGTTCCAAGTCTACTTCAACATGGACAACGGCTCGGGCCGCTTCCGTGGCATCTACGCCCAGGAAAACCTGGCGGCGATGCCGATCTTCGAAGCCTGGCTGGCGCCGTTCCATGACGTGGGCGCCACCACCGTGGCCACCCGCAACACCGGCAGCACCGACCACATCAGCTTCGACCGTATCGGCCTGCCGGGCTTCCAGTTCATCCAGGATCGGCTGGACTATTTCACCAATGTCCACCATACCCATCTGGACACCTGGGACCACGCCGAACCGGAAGACCTGAAGCAGGCCGCAGCCATCGTCGCCTCGTTCGCCTACAACGCGGCGATGCGTGAGCAGTCCTTCCCGCGCAAGGCTGAACCGCAGCCCTGAAGAACCGGGTGGCAGGGGCCGGGCGCACCGGTCCCTGCTTGCCTTTCCGGGGCTGGTGGTAAAATCGGCGGATTCCCGTTCCTCGAGCCCTCCATGACCTGCCGCACCCGCTTCGCCCCCAGCCCCACCGGTTACCTGCACATCGGCGGTGCCCGCACCGCACTGTACTGCTGGCTGGAGGCCCGCCACCGTGGCGGCGAGTTCGTGCTGCGCATCGAGGACACCGACCGTGAACGCAGCACCCAGGCGGCGATCGACGCCATCCTGGAGGCGATGGACTGGCTGGGCCTGGACTACGACCAGGGCCCGATCTACCAGACCGACCGCGTGGCCCGTTACCTGGAAGTGGCCGAGCAGCTGGTGGCCGACGGCAAGGCGTACTACGCCTACGAAACCAAGGAAGAGCTGGACGCCATGCGCGAGGCGGCCATGGCCAGGCAGGAAAAGCCGCGCTACAACGGCGCCGCGCGCGAGCTGGGCCTGCCGCGCAAGGACGACCCGAACCGCGTCATCCGCTTCAAGAACCCGCTCGACGGCAGCGTGGTGTTCGACGACCTGATCAAGGGGCGCATCGAGATCGCCAACAGCGAGCTGGATGACATGGTCATCTTCCGCCCGGACGGCTACCCCACCTACAACTTCGCGGTGGTGGTGGACGACTGGGACATGGGCATCACCGAGGTCATCCGCGGCGACGACCACATCAACAACACCCCGCGCCAGATCAACCTCTACGAGGGCATCGGCGCGCCGGTGCCGAAGTTCGGCCACATGCCGATGATCCTGGATGAGCAGGGCGCCAAGCTGTCCAAGCGCACCGGCGCGGCCGACGTGATGCAGTACAAGGATGCCGGCTACCTGCCCGACGCGCTGCTGAGCTATCTGGCCCGCCTGGGCTGGTCGCACGGTGACCAGGAGCTGTTCAGCCGCCAGCAGCTGATCGAGCTGTTCGACGTGAAGGACTGCAATTCCAAGGCCTCGCGCCTGGACATGGCCAAGCTGGGCTGGGTCAACCAGCAGTTCCTGAAGAGCGAGACGCCGGCCAGCATCGCCCCGCACCTGGTCTACCAGCTGCAGAAGCTGGGCCTGGACGTGGCCGCCGGCCCGGCGCCGGAGGACGTGGTGGTGGCCCTGCGTGACCGCGTGCAGACCCTGAAGGATATGGCCGAGAGCGCCGTGGTCTGGTACCAGCCGCTGACCACCTACGACGAGGCCGCGGTGGCCAAGCATTTCAAGGCCGGTGCCGAGGTGGCGCTGGGCAAGGCCCGCGAGTTGCTGGCGGCGCTGCCGGAATGGACCGCCGAAGCGGTCGGCGTGGCCCTGCACGACACGGCCGCGGCACTGGAGATCGGCATGGGCAAGGTCGCCCAGCCGCTGCGCGTGGCCATCACCGGCACCCAGGTCAGCCCTGACATTTCCCAGACCGTGTATCTGGCCGGCCGCCAGCAGGCCTTGAAACGCATCGATGTGGCCATCACCAAGGTAGCAACGGCCTGAGGCATCCTTGCCAGGCCCGAACCGGAGAACGCGCATGCCCGCCAAGACCGCCACTGCTTGTACCGCCCCGCACCACCACGTCCATGACGCAACGGATTTCGTGGCGGTGGTCGAGCGTGTCTCGCGCGAACGCGGGCTGCGCCTGACCCCGATCCGCGCCAATGTGCTGAAGCTGATCGCCGAGGCCGGCAAGCCGGTCAAGGCCTACGAGCTGCTGGAGTGGGTGCGCAACGGCAAGGGCGTGGGCGCCGATGCCCCGCCCACCGTGTACCGCGCGCTGGACTTCCTGATGGCCAATGGCTTCGTGCACAAGCTGGAATCGGTCAACGCCTTCGTGGCCTGCCATCACCCCAGCAGCGCGGCGCACTCGGTGCCGTTCCTGATCTGCAACAGCTGCCACAGCGCGGTGGAGCTGGAAGACCGCGAGATCGTCAGCCAGCTGGAAAAGCGCGCCAAGGAACTGGGCTTCCAGCCGCAGGCGCAGACCCTGGAAGTGCACGGGCTCTGCGCGCGCTGCGCAGGCTGAGCGGGCGGTGGGATTGGGGTCAGATCCCTTTGCCAGAGGCAAAGGGATCTGACCCCATTTCATGAGCTAGTCGAGCAAGCTCGACTCTACCGGGCCGGCGCCGGCTCGACCGCGGTATCCACCCGTGCGATCACCGACATGCCTGGCCGCAGCCGCGCCGCCAGTTCCTGTCCCGGATCGATCGAGATCCGGATCGGCAGCCGCTGCACCACCTTGGTGAAGTTGCCGCTGGCATTGTCCGGCCGCAGCACGCTGAACTCCGAGCCGGTGGCCGGTGCGATCTGCTCCACATGGCCGCGCAGCACCTGGCCCTGGAACGCATCCACCGCGAAGGTGGCCGGTTGGCCGATGCGCATCTGCCAGGTCTGGCCTTCCTTGTAGTTGGCCACCACCCACAGCGCATCCGGTACCAGGAACAGCAGCTGCGAGCCGGCGGCCACGTACTGGCCCACGCGCACGCTGGCCTCGCTGATCTGGCCGTCGCGCGGCGCATGGATCACCGTGTTGGCCAGGTCGATGCGGGCCAGCTCCAGCTGCGCCTGTGCACTCTCCACCTGTGCTTCCAGGCTCTTGCGCGCCACCTGGGTCGAGACCAGGGTCTCCTCGGCGATGCGGATCTGCGCCTGCGCCTGCTGCACGCTGGCCTGCGCCGAGGCCTGGCTGGTGCGGAACTTGTCGCGGTCGTTGATCGATACCAGCTGCTGCGCGGCCAGTTCCTCGTAGCGTTTCAGCTCGTTGCGCGAGCGCTGCAGTTCGGCCTGCCCGGCCGACAGCGTGGCGTGCACCGAAGCGATCTGTGCACGGTTCTGCGCCTGCGACTGGTCCGAATTGGCCAGCGCCGCACGCGCGCTGTCCAGCGTGGCCTGCGCCTGCGCAACGCGCTGTGCGTAGATGCGGTCATCGATGCGCAGCAGCGGCTCACCCTGCTTCACATGCTGGAAATCCTTCACCAGCACCTCGGTGACGTAGCCGTTCACCTGCGGCGCCATCACCGTGATCTGCCCGCGCACATAGGCGTTGTCGGTCACCATCACGGCGCTGGTGAACGGCCACAGGTGCCAGGCGCGCAGGATCAGCGCGATGCCCAGCAGCGCCACCACCACCATCACCACCACACTGCGTGCGCTGGGCTTGAGGTACTTCGGCGGCAGCGCCGGTTCGACCGGCGTCGGCGCGGGGGCGGCGTCGGTCGGTGGCGGTGGGGTGACGTCGTCGGCGTCGTCGGGGCGGGGCGGAACCGGAGGCATGGCAGTGGACTCAGCGGGTTGCGGCCGGCGTGGCCACGGCAGGGGAAGAGGGATGACGCTTGCGCCATTGCCTGAGCACGGCGGTGCGCAGCGACAGCAGCAGCAACCAGCACAGGAAGCCGATCGCCAGCCAGCCGCTCAGGGTGAACACATCGTTGAAGCCGCGCACGTTGGCTTCGCGGCGCGTGGTCTGCGCCAGCTGCGCGCTGCCCTGTGCGCTGCGCAGCACCGGGTCGGTGATCTGTGCGCCGTACAACTGCTGCTGGAGGCGCAGGCGCTGCGCCACCACTGGATCGGCGGGGTCGAGCTGGCTGGTCAGCGCGCTGGAATACAGCTGTTCGCGATGCAGCTGGAAGGTGCCCAGCACCGCAGAACCGGCCAGGCCGCCGAGGGTCTGGGTGATCGACAGCGTCACCAGGAAGGTGATCATGTGGTCCACGCCCTGTTTCAGCGCGGCGGAGATGCCGAGCATGATCAGCGGCCCCATGAACATGCCGGCACCGACCGAGGCCAGGAACTGGCTGACGAAGAAGTCCTGCGGGCGATCCTGGCTGGTGCGGTGCTGGTCGAAGAACGCGGCCGCGCCCAGCAGCAGGATCGCCATCAGCAGCTGCGGAATCAGCCGCTTCGGGCCGAAGGTCAGCGCGGTGCCCACGATGCCGGTGACCACACCGGCCAGTATCACCACGAACAACGGTCGCATCTGATCAGGCCCCATGCCCAGCGTACGCATCAGGTTGACCACGCCATAGGACTGCTCGGTGGTCAGGAAACGGATCAGGAACGCGCCCATGATGAAATGCAGCACCGGCAGGCTGGCCAGCCAACGTGTCTGCAGCAGCGGGTTGCGCCGGTAATGTTCGATGATGAAGGCGGTGGTCGACAGCGCGATCGAGGCAATCAACGCCCAGCCCAGCCAGGGCGTGTTGAGCCACCAGCGTGTGTAGCCCTGCGCCAGCACGATCACCAGCAGCGCCACCGCCGGCGCGAGCAGCGCGAAGGTGAGGAAATCCAGCGGCTCGAACGCCTTCACCTGGATGCCCGGCGGCAGCTTCAGCACCACCACGGCAGCGAACGCACACAGCGCCAGGCCGGCTTCGAACGAGTACAGCTGGTGCCACTGGCCGGTATCGACCAGGCCCGGTGAAACGATCCAGGCGATCGGCACCGCCAGCTGTGAGAGGCCAACGCCGACCACCAGCAGGTTGCCGGTAAAGCGACGCGGCAGCGCCTGCAGCATGTACAGCGTGCCCAGCGTCGAACAGGCCGCGCCGGCGAAACCGCTGGCGGCCCGGGTCAGCATCGTGGTCTCGAAGCTGCCGACGAACAAGTGCAGCACCGCCAACGCCGCATACAGGCCCAGTCCGATCTCGGCGAACAGTCGGATGCCGTACTGCTGGCGGAACTTGAAGGCCAGCAGGTTGGCGGTGACATTGACCATCGCGTAGGCCGCCACCAGCCAGCTGCCCTGGGTCGGGGTCAGCGCCAGCTGGCCCTGCAGGAACGGCAGGTTGGCGGTGACCAGCGCGTTGCCCAGGCCGCCGGTGATCGCCACCAGCAGCGATACCAGTGCGTAGGCGACGCGTCGATGCGGCGGATGCCAGGGCATCGACGCCGAGCCGGGCATGGTCGGCTTCTCGTGCTCTTCCCAATCCGGAACCGGCTTCAGATACGGCTGGACCATCAACGGGCCTCGCTGGTAGCTCCCTGGAGACCCCCGCGCAGCAGTTGCAGGGCACGCCCGGCCAGATGGGCGCGCTCGTCGCGGGTCTTGCCGCGCAGGGCTGCGCCCAGCATGCCCGAGATCAGTGAAATATCCGTCTTGTCCAGGTCGGCGCGGCACAGGCCGGCGGCCTTGGCGCGGTTGATGGGGTCTTCCAGCAGATCACGCACGGTTTCGCGTGCGGTGCGCATGGCCGGCACGTCCGAATCGACCGCGCGCCAGTAATCGGCCAGTGCCGGCGAATCGATGATGCGCTGGGCCATGCCTTCGAACACCTCGAACAGGGCGTCGTCGCGGTCGCCAAGCTGTTCGACCTGGCGCCGGATGCGATCAACCGTGCGCTGCAGCAGCGCCTGGATCAGCGCAGTGCGGTCGGGAAAGTTGCGGTACAGGGTGGCCCGGCCCACCTGGGCGCGCTCGACCACCAGGTCCAGCGGGGCGGTGACGCCATGCTGGCCGAAGACATGGTCGGCGGCATCGAGGATGAGGGCACGGCGGGCGGCAGCATCGGCACGTTGGGCAGTCATGGAATTATTTTCGGACAAAAGTGTCCGTATGGCGAGACAGTGAGTGACGGGATTGTCCGGTTGTTGTCGTACGCACATCTTTGTGACGCCTACGTGATGGGGTGCGGCTGAAACAAAAACGGGGGCCCGAAGGCCCCCGTTCTGATGGCGTGGGGTCAGAGCCCTTTCCGTCGGAAAGGGATCCGATCCCGCCTTGCGCGATCAGAAAAACGCGCGGATGCCAAAAGCGACACCGCGACCCGGCAGCGGCGAGTAGTCGCGCAGCAGCGAGGTATGCGGACGCACTTCGCGGTTGGTCAGGTTGCTGCCATCCAGGAACACCTCGTAGCTGTTGCTGGTGTTGCGGTCCCAGCGGTAGGCCAGATGCGCATCGACCAGGGTGTAGCCATTGCTCGGCTCCTCGTTCTGCGCCACGTCCTTCTGGCGGCTGTAGCGCACCGCACCGACCGAGGCACGCCAGCCGTCCTTCGACCAGCGCAGGTCGGCGCCGACGCGGGCCGGTGCGATGCGCGGCAGGTAGCCGGTGTTGGCCAGTTCCACCGAGTAATTGTGGTTGTGGTCGCCGTGCGGCACCGCGATGTCCAGCGTGCGGCTGCCGCTGCCATCCAGCTTGGCCTTCACGTAATCGCCGAACAGGCGCAGGTCCCAGTCGCCGGCACCGCCTTCGAACAGATGCACCAGCGCCTCGGCTTCGGCGCCGCGGAACACCGCGTCCTGCTGGGTCCAGGCGCGGACCGGCAGGCTCTCGGTCACGCCGGTGTCGGCCAGGTAGATGAAGTCCTTGAACTTGGTCTGGTAGACCGACGCGGAGAAGTCCAGGCGCTCGCTGTGGGTATGGATGCCCAGCTCGACGCGCTGGCCTCGCTCGGTCTTCAGGTTGGCGTCGCCGATTTCCAGCGAGCGGGTGGCGATGTGCGCGCCGGCGGCATACAGCTCTTCATTGGTCGGCGCACGTTCGGAGCTGTCCACGCCGATGCGCAGGTCGACCGCGTCGTTGAGCTTCCAGATGCCGGCTGCGGACAGGTTGGTGGCACCGAAGGTACGGCGGCGGTAATCACCGGTCGGCTCCAGCTTGACCTGGTCGTGGCGGCCGCCCAGTTCCAGCTTGAACGGGCCGAACTGCTTTTCCTGCAGCACGAACAGGCCGATGTTCTTCGTGCCGGTATCCGGGACGAAAGCTTCTTCACCCTTGGCACCGAAATCACTGTTGCCGAACTGCAGGCCAAAGGCACCGTCCCAACCGCCGATCTGCTGCTGCACCGCCTCCAGCCGGGCCTCGATGCCACGGTTGGTGAAGCGGGTGGACGGCGTGCCAGCCTCCAGCTCCACGTGCTCATAGTCGGTGTAGGCCACGCGCGCGTTGATGTTCTTCAGGAACGAAACCGGGTTGTAGATGCCGGCCTTGGTCTCGAAACGGTTCTGCACCATGTCGATGCGCACGTCATGCTCGTCGCCTTCCTCTTCGTCGCCATGATCGTGATCGTGGTCATGGCCGTGATCGTCGCCGTCGGCGTGCACGTGGGCGCCGTTGGGAATGCCATAGTTGGTGCGGTAGGTGCTGGCCGACACGCCGAAGTAGCCACCTTCGCCCAGCCAGGTGGCGCCGACGCCACCGGCGCGGGTGCGGATGGAACTGTTGTCCAGGCGGCCGCGACGCGGTTCTTCACCCTCGGCCGCATCGTGGTCATGGTCGTGGTCGTGATGATCTTCCAGGCTGTCGATGACCGCATAGCCGGGAATGCGGTAGTCGTCGCCATTGCGCACCAGGCCATCGACGTGCAGCACGACATTGCCGCTGACGCCATCGAGGCGGAACATGCCGCTGCGCTCGTTGTTCACCGAATTGCCGCGCAGTTCGGCGCGGCCGCTGAGCGGGCGCTCCGGCAGTTCGCGCGCGATGCGGCCATCAACCACGTTGACTGCACCACCGATGGCGCCGCTGCCGAACAGCAGCGTGGCCGGGCCCTTCAGCACTTCGATCTGGTCGGCCAGGAACGGTTCGATGCTGGTGGCGTGGTCGGCGCTGACGGTGGAGGCATCCATGTTGCCCATGCCGTTGGACAGCACCGCCACGCGCGGGCCTTCCTGGCCACGGATGATCGGGCGGCCGACGCCGGGGCCGAAGAACGTGCTCTGCACGCCGGGCAGCTTGGCCACGGTATCGCCGAGGGTGCCAGCCTTCTGCTCGTCCAGGCGTTCGCCGGCAAGCACGTCGACCGGGCGCGCCAGCGATTCGGCATCGCCCTGCAGCGGCGAGGCCGTCACCTGCACCGACGACAGCTCGGTCAGGTGGCGGTCACGATGAGCGGTGTCCTGGCCGGCGGCAAAGGCCGTGGACGGCAGCAGGGCGGCCAGGGCCAGGGCGAGGGAATGCGGCTTGAAGCGCAGGGTTTGGGCGGGCATGGGCAAGTCCTTTGTTACAATGTATCAATTGCGGGGCGCACGTATCCCGTCGGCGGGACAGGGGGGAGGGAAACCGTGCGGGTCGGGAACGGATGTTATATTATTCCATAACGATTCGCCGACCCTGCTGGAAGTCATGTCCCTGTCCTCACGCCTGCGCCACCTGCTCGACCGTTTCGGCGCCACTGGTTCGATGCTGTGCGCGGTGCATTGCGCGGTGATTCCCGTGCTGCTGGCGGCGGCGCCTTCGCTGGGCCTGTCGTTCTGGCTGAGCGATGGCGTGGAGCAGGCCCTGGTGGTGTTCGTGACCCTGCTGGGGCTGTTCAGCCTGGTCTGGGGCTACCGCCGCCACGGCGCGCTGCGCGCGCTGGGCTTCCTGATTCCCGGTCTGGTCGCGCTGTGGGCCGGCGTGCTGTACGACCCGCTGCACCACAACGCCGTGCCGCATGCGGTGGTGATGACCATCGGTGGCCTGCTGGTGGGGGTTGCCCATCTGGTCAATCTGCGCCTGAACCACGGCCACGTGCACGACGCAAGCTGCGCGCACTAGGTGCTCCGTGATAGGATTTTCGATCGTGCGCGGGGGCGCCCAGCAAGGCGGCCCCGCCGAACCCGTGTCAGTACGGGGTAACCAGATTTCACACTTGAGGAGTTGAAGACATGGGTAAGGGTGACCGCAAGACCGCCAAGGGCAAGCGCTACAACGCCAGCTACGGCAACGCCCGTTCGCACACCGCGAGCAAGGTCGCCGTAGGCGCCGCCGCCCCGGTTGCCAAGAAGACCGTGGCCAAGGCTCCGGCGAAGAAGGCTGTGGCGAAGAAGACCGTCGCCAAGGCCTGATCCGGCCGACCGACCGGTCCAAAGAAAACGCGGCGCCTGGCGCCGCGTTTTTTTATGCCTGTCGTTCGGGCCGCTGCGCTCGCCGGGCATGCCCGGCGGAGGTGCTCAATCAGCGCAGCGTCTGCTTCAGCGTTTCCGGGTTGCCATCATTCGGCGCGGCCGGTACCTGCAGCAGGTGGGCCAGCAGCGGGTAGACATCCACGTTGTCGAACCCGTCGATCACCAGGCCCTGGCGGAACGATGGGCCGCTGGCCACGAACACCGCACGCATGGATGGCAGTGCGTTGTCGTAGCCGTGCGAGCCGCGGTCCTGGTGGACGCGCTTGGCGAGCTTCTGCTGGTGCAGCGCGTCCCAGCCTTCGTCCATGTTGCAGACAATGGCCGGAATGCGCGGATGCGTGCCGTAGTGCCAGCGCGCCGGCAGGTTCTCCTTCTTCCAGCACTCATAGTGTGCGTGACGGCCGAGCAGGGCGCGTTCGGCTTCTGCCTCACGGCCGGCCACCGGCGAAAAGCCGATCGACTGGCCCTGGCTGACATTGCGCGCGATGGCGGGGTCGACCATCGATTCGGTGGAAATCACCTGGCCTTCCGGCACCGATGCCATTCCGTGGTCGGACACCACGATCACGTTGGTGGTGGCGGCCAGGCCACGTTGCTGCAGGCCATCGAGCACCTGGCCGACAATCAGGTCCGCACGGGCGATGGCCTCGGCGTACTGCGTCGATTCGGGGCCGTAGTTGTGGCCGGCCTTGTCCACATGTTCCATGTACAACGTGGTCAGCCGCGGTGCATCGGCGTCGGACTGTGCCAGCCAGTCCAGCACGATGCCGGCGCGCTGCTCCAACGGCTCCTTGCTGTCGTACACGCGCCACTGGCTGGGGCGCACCCCGCCGATCGCTGATTCGCTGCCCGGCCAAGAGGTGGTGGCGGTACGCACGCCGACCTTCTCGGCGCCGACCCAGATCGGTTCACCGCCCCACCAGCCGCTGGTGGTGACCGCGTCGCGGTTGCTCAGTTCGAAACGGCCCAGCGCTGCATCGTCCATGCTGTTGTTGACGATGCCGTGGTGGTCCGGGCGCAGGCCGGTGACGATGGTGTAGTGGTTGGGGAAGGTCAGCGACGGATAGGACGGTGTCATCCAGCGTGCGCGGACGCCGCCGTCGATCAGACGCTGCAGGTTCGGGGTCAGGCCGCGATCGAGTGCGTCGGCGCGCAGGCCGTCGATCGAGATCAGCAGCAGCTTCGGCGGCGCGGCCGCAGCGGCAGCGGTGGGAGCGGAGGCGGAAGGGGCGGGCGCGGTGGTGCAGGATGCCAGGGGCAGCAGCAGCGCCAGCGAACAGGTCAGGCGTACGGAAGTCATCCATGCATGATAAGCCGCCGCAATGACCAAGCCGAGACACGGCGCCGGAGAGCGCGCCGTGTCCACGCATTTTTCCTTATCCCCGCGCCTTCGGCGCGCCCCCTTCAACAGGAAGGGGCTCCTCACCAGAGGCACTCCGCAAACCCATCCAGCATGTCGACCAAGGTCGACACCTGCCAACAGCCACTCAACCTTCAGGCAAACAGCGGGGCCTGGCGTTGTTCCAGGCGCAGCAGGGCGGCCTTGGTTTCCAGGCCGCCGCCGAATCCGGTGAGGGCGCCATTGCTGCCGATCACGCGATGGCAGGGCAGGATGATCGGCAGGGGATTGCGGCCATTGGCCGCGCCCACCGCGCGGGTCGCACTGGGTTGGCCCAGGTGCTGCGCCAGCTGCAGGTAGCTCCAGGTCTGGCCAAACGGGATCAGTGCCAGCGCCTGCCATACGCGCAGCTGGAACGGCGTGCCGCGCGGTGCAAGCTCAAGATCGAAGCGGCTGCGCTCGCCATGCAGGAACTGCAGCAACTGCTCGCGTGCTTCCGGCAGTGCATCCGGTGCGTAGTGCCAATCGTCACGGCCGCGCGCCGGATGGCGGTTCTCCGGGAACAGCACATGCGAAAGGCCGCGCTCGTCACCGGCAATGGTCAGCACGCCGATCGGGCTGTCGAAACGGTCGAACAGCAGGGTCATGTCGGTTCTCCAACGAAAGTGCCGGACAGGTGCCACAGGTGCAGCACGGCGTAGGCGCGCCAGGGGCGCCACGGTTGCGAGCGCGCTTCGGTGGCACGTTCGCTCAGGCGTTGGCCCTGCGCATGGCCCAGGACCTGCTGCAATACCAGGTCACCGGCGGGGAAGGCATCGGGTTGGCCGAGGCCGCGCAGGGCGATGTACTGCGCCGTCCACGGTCCGATGCCGGGCAGCGCCACGCAGCGGGCAACGAACTCTTCCAGCGCCTGGCCGGGCCCGAAGTCGAGCTGGCCGCTGGCGCAGGCGGCCGCCAGCGCACGCACGGTGGCCGCTCGGCTGCGCGGCAGGCCGATCGATTCCAGCGGCGCTTCGGCCAGCACCTCGGGCGCTGGGAACTGGCGGTCGAATTCCGAGGGCATGCCGGGCAGATGCGCGCCGTAGGCATCCACCAGCCGCCGCGCGAACGTCGTGGCCGCCGCGACGCTAACTTGTTGGCCCAGCACTGCGCGCACGCCCACTTCGAAACCATCCCAGCCGCCGGGCACGCGCAGGCCCGGCCGTTCGGCGATGCCGCGCGCCAGCAGCGGTTCCTCGCTCAGCGCGGCGTGCACTTGTTGCAGGTCGGCATCCAGATCGAACACGCGGCGCACGCGGCGCACGATGTCCGGAATCAGGCGCGGATCGACCGCGCCCAGCTGCAGATGCAGTTCCGGTCGCTTCGGGTCGGCGGTGACGCGCAGCAGGGTGGGGCGTTCGGGCGTGCCGAGCACGCGCTGGTAGCTGTCCTCGCCGATCAGCTCGATGCCGGGCAGGCTGCGCTTGCGCAGGAAGGCCAGCATGCGCGGGAAATCCAGCGGTGGGCGATACACCAGACGCAGCACCAGGCTGCCGTCGTCGGCGGCCAGTGGGTGATGCTGGCGGCGCAGCGCGGTTGGCGCCATGCCGCAGCCCTGCAGGAACGCCGTATTGAAGCGGCGCAGGCTGTTGTAACCGGCAGCCAGTGCCACGTCGGTCACCGGCAGCGTGGTTTCGGTCAGCAGCTGCTTGGCCAGCAGCAGGCGATGGGTGGCGTGGATCTGTCCCGGGGTCGCACCCAGGTGTTCGACGAACAGGCGCTGCAGCTGGCGCGCGCTCAGGCCAAGCTTCGCGGCCAGATCGCCAACCGGTTGATCCTGCAGGAAACCGCCATGAATCAGGGCGAGTGCACGCTGTACGGTCTGACCGGCAAGCGCCTGCTGCGCCTGGGGTGCCAGTTCGGGACGGCAGCGCAGACATGGCCGGTAGCCGGCTGCGGCTGCGGCGGCCGCCGTGGGGAAATAGCTGATGTTGCGCGGCTTCGGCGGTGGCGCCGGGCACACCGGGCGGCAGTAGATGCCGGTGCTGCGCACGGCGGTGAAGAATACGCCGTCGAAGCGTGCGTCGCGGGCCAGACGGGCGCGGTCGCAGGCGGCGGTGTCGAGGGCGAGTGCGGTGTCCATGGCGCCAGTCTAGGCCGGAGTGGGCAGCGATACTCGCCACATTCGGACATGGATGCTGAAGGGGTTCGGCAGGGCTGCGCCCTGCACCCGTGGTAGTGCCGGCCGCTGGCCGTCAACTGCAACAGCGGGCTTCCTGCGGGAGAGTGTTCTGCACTGCTGTTGGCAGGTGTCGAGCTTGGTCGACACGCTTTTTCCCCAAGGGTCAGAAGGGGTTCAGTGCCAGGCACTGAATGCGCGGCCTGGACGGGTAGACTGTGGCTCTTGCTCAGATGAAGACCGGTTGCCCGATGTCCGCCAAACTCCGCTGGTTGCCCCTGTTGTGCCTGGCCCTGGCGGGCTGCAGCCAGCTGGAGAATCCGGGCAACGTGACCGCCGCCGACAAGGCCGCGCGGGCACCGGCCAGCGATGGCGAGAACATGGTGTCGATCAATGCCGCCGATGCGCCACCGCCGCCGGCGCCGCCCCGCAGCCGGGCCGACCGGCCGTGGCCGCAGGCGCAGCTGGAGAACGGCCGCGCCTGGGTCAGCTGCAGCACCGAATATGCCGGTGACGCCGGCGACGGTGTCGAGCTGGAGGGTCTGCAGCGCGACCAGATCAGCAAGGCATTGGCGCCGTGTGCCGAGCGCGGCCTGATGCGCGTGCGCTATGCCGGCAAGATCAATCCGGGCTTCGCCGAGATGATGTGGCGGTTGGCTGTGGTGGCCGATGAACAGAAGATCCACAAACGCATCCTTGACCTCGATTCCAGCGGTGGCCAGGTGGAATCGGCGATCGTGGCCGGTGACAGCATCGGCGAATCGGGCTGGACCATCTGGGTGCGCGAAGGCTCGATCTGCCACAGCGCCTGCGTGTTCGTGCTGGCAGCCGGCGACAACCGCCTGCTGTCGGGCAAGGTCGGCATCCACCGCATGATGCGCATCAGTTCCAGGGCCACCTCGCGTGCTGAACTCAACCGCGAGCTGCACGAGGTCTACGACAACGTGAAGGACTACCTGCAGCGCAACGGCGTGGCGGTCGGCGTGGCCGACCTGATGATGACCGTGCCCAACCGCAGCCTGCGCCTGCTGACCGCCGACGAGCTGCGCCAGTACGGGCTGGATGGCACCAACGCTGTGCAGGATGATCTGGAACGGATCAAGCAGATGCGCGCCTGCGGCGATGATTTCGTGCAGCGCAAGGATGCGTTCCTGATCGCCTTCGACCAGCAGTGCAAGCGCGAAGGCGCCGACATGGAATCGATCAACAGCTGCGGCCAGGCGCTGAAACAGCGCTTCGGGTTCCCGGATGCGGTGTGTCCGGAGGAAAGCCCATTGTCGGAGATCGACGTGGCAACGCTGCCGCCGGCGCCGTCCGAGCCGTCGCCGGTGGCCGAGCAGCTGCCTGCGGACGCCGGTAGGCCTGCAGCGCAGGCCGACGCGGCTGCCGGGGCGGTGGAAGGCAGCGTCCCCGCGCGCTGACGAGGCGGTCACCGCGCTGGCGTAGACTGCGGTTCTTTCCCGAGAACCGGCGGTGTCCATGAAGCGCGTGCTCCTGCTGCTGTCCCTGATGCCCATCGCCGCGTTGGCGCAGGCGCCTGCACCGGCCACGCCCGCCCCCGCGCCTGCGCGACCGGCACCGGCATCGCCGGCGGCGGCCAAGCCGCTTACCGCGGGCGCGCCGGCACTGACCGCCGCACAGCAGGCGCAGGTGCAGAAACAGGATGCGGAGATGGGGGCGGCGGCGGTGCGGGTCGCGCAGCTGGTCGATGCCAATCGCGCAGGCGAATTGTGGGACGGCGCATCCGCAGTCGCACGACGCGCGGTTCCCAAGGCTGCCTTCGTTACCCAGCTGGCCGGTGAACGCACGCGCCTGGGCGCGATGGCCGGCCGTGGCCAGCCGACCATCACCCGGGTCAAGTACAGCGCGGGTGCGGCCGTACCGGAGGGGCTGTACATCAATGTCAGCTTCCCGACCCGCTTCGCCAACAGCGCACAGCCGGTGCGTGAGCTGGTGTCGTTCCGTTTCGACGAGGACCAGGTGTGGCGACTGGCCGGCTACAGCCTGCGCGCGTCGGGTCCCTGAGGAGAACGATGATGGCAACCGAACTGACCATGCTGGCCTGGGCGACCCTGCTGGGCTTCGTCTACATCTTCTCCACCTCCACCGTGGTCACCCGCGAGCGGGGAATGAAGTGGAATGCCTCGGCACGTGATGGCCAGGCCCGGCCGCTCACCCCGCTGGCCGGCCGCCTGCAACGGGCCCAGGCCAACTTCCTGGAGACCTTCCCGTTCTTCGCTGCCGCCGCGATCGCGGTGGTGCTGGCCGGGCGCGGCAATGACACCACGGCGCTGGCCGCGCAGGCCTACTTCTGGGCGCGCGTGGCCTATCTGCCGTTGTACGCCGCCGGCGTGCCGTACGTGCGCAGCCTGGTGTGGCTGGTGTCGCTGCTGTCGATCCTGGCGCTGGTGTTCGCGCTGTTGTGATCCGGCGCTGATCCAGATCAAGGCCGCTCAGCTGCACGGCGCTATGCTGGCGCGGACTGGATCAACGGCAGGAGGCGCGCATGCGCAGGATGGACGTGGTGGTGGTCGGTGCCGGGCCGGCAGGCCTGTGCTTTGCGCGCGCGCTGGCCGACAGCGGCCTGCAGGTCGGGCTGGTGGACGTGCAGCCGCGCCAGGCGCTGGCCGATGCCGCCTTTGATGGTCGCGAGATCGCGCTGACCCATGCCTCGCGGCAGAGCATGGAGCAGCTGGGGCTGTGGCAGCGCCTGCCGCATGCCGAGATCGCCGAACTGCGCGATGCGCGGGTGATGAACGGCGCATCGCCGTTCGCGCTGACCTTTGCCAGCCGCCAGGTCGACGGCCAGCCGCTGGGCTGGCTGGTGCCCAACCACCTGATCCGCCGTGCCGCGTGGGATGCGGTGCAGGGGCAGGACGGCCTGGAACTGTTCGACGGGCGCAAGGTGCTGGGGGTGCAGGCCGACGCGCAGGGCCACGTGGTCAAGCTCGATGACGGCAGCCAACTGCACGCGCGCCTGCTGATCGCCGCCGACAGCCGCTTCTCCGCCACCCGCCGCATGCTCGGCATCGGCGCGCAGATGCGCGACTTCGGCAAGTCGATGCTGGTGTGCCGGATGCAGGTCGAGCGCGATCACCATCACACCGCCTGGGAGTGGTTCGGCTATGGCCGCACCCTGGCGCTGCTGCCGCTCAACCAGGGCCAGGCCTCGGCGGTGATCACGCTGCCGCCGCGGCAGATCGAGGAGTTGCTGGCGATGGACGAGGTGGCCTTCGGTGAGGCCGTCACGGCCTTCTTCGAGCACCGCCTGGGTCGCATGCAGCCGGTGGCCACGCCACAGGCGTATCCGCTGGTCGGCGTGTACGCGCACCGTTTCGTCGGCGAGCGCTCGGCGCTGATCGGTGATGCCGCGGTGGGCATGCACCCGGTCACCGCGCATGGCTTCAACCTGGGCCTGGCCAGCGCGCAGCGGCTGGCACAGGGCATCGTCGAGCAGCAGCGCCGCGGTGCCGACATTGCCGCCGCAGGCATGCTGGCCAGCTACCAGCGTGGTCATCGACTGGCGTCGCGACCGCTTTACGAGGCGACCAATGCAATCGCCAGCCTGTATACCGACGACCGCCGCCCGGCCCGCGTGCTGCGTGCGGCCGGTCTGCGCCTGGCACAGGGCGTCGCGCCGTTCCGGCAACTGATTGCCGCGCATCTCACCCAGCGCGTGGCCTGAACGGGTTCAGATCAGCCGGCGGCCAGCACCCGGATCTGGCTGTCGGCGAATTCCACCACCTGGCCTGCGCGGATCTTGCAGGCCTTGCGCAGCTCGACCTCACCGTCGACCAGGACCTGGCCTTCGCTGATGACCATCTTGGCCTCGCCACCGCTGGTGACCAGGTCGGCCAGCTTGAGCAGCTGCTTGAGTTCGACGTAGTCGCCGTCGAGGTCGAATTCGAGAATCTGCATGGAGCGGGGTTTCCTGGGATAGGGCACGGGCCAGCGGCCGGGCCGGGGGGGAAGAGGGCGCGTATTGTGCGCCAGCACGGGGCATGACGGCACGCGCACGCAAAGCTGTACGCGTTGTTCAGGATCAATGCGGTATCATTCCGCTCTGAGCGAGTGAATCTCCCTCCGAACGAGCAGCGCCAGGGCACGCGATAAGAAGGGCGCCCAAAGCGCGGACCATCCCTTTTTTATCGCACTGCCATGCAGATGGCCGTGCCTTTGGAGTTTTCCATGTCCCAAGAATCCCAAGCGCCGCTGCAGTTTGCGCAGCTCGGCCTGTCCGAGCCCGTGATGCAGGCGGTCACCGCCATCGGCTACGAAACCCCGTCGCCGATCCAGGCGGCTACCATCCCGGCGATGCTGGAAGGCCGCGACGTGCTGGGCCAGGCCCAGACCGGTACCGGCAAGACCGCTGCGTTCGCACTGCCGGTACTGTCCAACATCGACCTGCAGCAGATCAAGCCCCAGGCCCTGATCCTGGCGCCGACCCGCGAACTGGCCATCCAGGTCGCCGAGGCGTTCCAGTCCTATTCGTCGAAGATCCCGGGCTTCCGCGTGCTGCCGGTGTACGGCGGCCAGCCTTACGGCCAGCAGCTGTCGGCGCTGCGCCGCGGCGTGCACATCGTGGTCGGTACCCCCGGCCGCGTGATCGACCATCTGGACCGCAGCACCCTGGACCTGTCCGAGCTGAAGACCCTGGTGCTGGACGAAGCCGATGAAATGCTGCGCATGGGCTTCATCGACGACGTCGAAGCCGTGCTGAAGAAGCTGCCGGAGCAGCGCCAGGTGGCCCTGTTCTCGGCCACCATGCCGCCGCAGATCCGTCGCATCGCGCAGACCTACCTGCAGGATCCGGTGGAAGTGACCATCGCGGCCAAGACCACCACCTCGGCCAACATCCGCCAGCGTTACTGGTGGGTGAGTGGCATGCACAAGCTGGACGCGCTGACCCGCATCCTGGAAGTGGAGCCCTTCGATGCGATGATCATCTTCGCGCGCACCAAGGCCGGCACCGAAGAACTGGCCAGCAAGCTGCAGGCCCGTGGCCTGGCGGCTGCCGCGATCAACGGCGACATGCAGCAGGCCCAGCGTGAGCGCACCATCGCCATGCTGAAGGAAGGCAAGCTGGACATCCTGGTGGCCACCGATGTGGCCGCGCGTGGCCTGGATGTGGAGCGCATCAGCCACGTGCTGAACTACGACATCCCGTACGACACCGAAAGCTACGTGCACCGCATCGGCCGTACCGGCCGTGCCGGCCGCAGCGGCGAGGCGATCCTGTTCGCCACCCCGCGCGAGAAGGGCATGCTGCGCCAGATCGAGCGCGCCACCCGCCAGCCGATCGAAGAAATGCAGCTGCCGAGCGTGGAAGCGGTCAACGACACCCGCATCAACAAGTTCACCTCGCGCATCAGCGAGACCCTCGGCGCCGGTGGCCTGGACTTCTACCGCCAGCTGCTGGAGCGCTTCGAGAACGAGCAGAACGTGCCGGCGATCGAAGTGGCCGCCGCGCTGGCCAAGATGCTGCAGGGCGACACTCCGTTCCTGCTGCAGGCGCCGGTGCGGGCCCCGCGTGAAGAACGGGGCCCGCGCGAGCGTTTCGACCGTGGCGACCGTCCGGAACGCGGTGATCGTTTCGATCGTAACGATCGTGGTCCGCGTTTCGAACGCGGCCCGCGCCGTGATGACGCCGAAGGCGGTTTCGAGCAGCGCCCGCGCCGTGAGGTTCCGCCGCGCGGTGCACCGGAGCAGGGCATGGAGACCTACCGCATTTCGGTGGGCCACCAGCATGGCGTGAAGCCGGCCAACATCGTCGGCGCCATCGCCAACGAAGCCGGCCTGGAAAGCCGCTTCATCGGTCGCATCGACATCCACGACGACTTCTCGCTGCTGGATCTGCCGGCGCAGATGCCGCCGGACGTGCTGTCGCACCTGCAGAAGGTCTGGGTGTCCGGCCAGCAGCTGCAGATGCGTGCGCTGGCCCCGGGTGAAGACACCAACCCGGCTCCGCGCCCGTTCAAGCCGCGCTTCGACAAGCGCGGTCCGGGTGGTCCGGGTGGTCCGCGTCGTGGCGGCCCGGGTGGTCCGGGTGGTCACGGTGGCGAACGCGGCGACCGTGGTGGTGACCGCGACGGCCGCCCGCCGCGCCGTGATGGCTTCAAGCCGCGCGGCCCGCGCAGCTACTGAGCCTCACCCGACGTAGTGAACAACGCCAGCCTCCGGGCTGGCGTTGCCCGTTGTGGCCCACGAAAAAGGGGACGGAGGGGATTAAGTCGCAATTGGCCGGCTGGACGCTTCTGCCGAAAGCGACTTAATCCCCTCCGTCCCCTTTTTCGCATGGCCCACACATTGCCGGTCATAGGCTGGACCGGTTCCAAGGGAGGTTGTCACCGCAGCACATTCGGGGGGATCCGGGATGGGTAGGAGTGGCACGGACCAGCAGCGCCGACGGGTTCCGATGACCCGTGGCCTGGGACTGCGATTTGCGTTGCTGACGGGCATGGCGATCGGATTGGTGGCACTGTCCGCGTTGATCCAGGAGTTGCAGGCGGCGTCCACTGCCTGGATCGCCGGCCAGGGCTACTGGTCGCGGGGGCAGCAGGATGCGACCGCCGCGCTCAGCCGTTACCTGGCCCGTGCCGATGCCCGCGATCTGGACGATGCGCGCCAGGCTCTGCAGGTGCCGTTGGGCGATCTGCAGGCGCGGCTTGCGCTCGAACAGGCCGAGCCGGATGTCGGCAAGGCCAGGCAGGGCTTCCTGCAGGGCGGCAACGCGCCGGCGGATATTCCGCGCCTGGTGTTCTCGTTCCGCTATGCGCGCGACATCGGCGCCTTCCGCGAAGCCACCACGCTGTGGCGCAATACCGATGATGACCTCAGAGCGGTGCAGCGGCTGATCGATACGTTGCAGCGGCGGCACCCGCAGGGCGCGCTGCCCACTGCCGCCCGTGACCTTCATCTGCAGCAGCTGCGCGATCTTGACCGCCGCCTGCAGATCCAGGCCCAGGCGTTTTCGCAGGCGTTGCTGCGCATGGCCACGATGGTGCGCATCGCCACGCTGGTGGTCGGTGGATTGTCGGTGCTGGCGATCAGCTTGATGGCGGTCGCACTGGCGCGGCGCGTCGGCAAGGACCTGACCGAGCATGAAAGCCGGTTCCGCGCGGCCTTCTACCAGGCCAATGTCGGCATGCTCAAGCTCGACACCGACGGCAAGGTGGTCGAGGCCAACCAGGCGATGGCCGACATCCTCGACCATCGTCGCGATGCGCTGATGCAGTTGTCCCTGGGCGACCTGTTGATGGACGGGGAACTGGTCATCGATGGCGTAGGGCGGATCGACTGGGACAGGCAGCTGCGGCCAAGTGAGCTGCGTTTCCGGCGCCGCGATGGCAGCCTGGTCTGGGGGCGCTGGAGTGGCACCGGTGTACGCAGCGCCGATGGCGGCTTGTCGGTGTTCGCGATCATCGAGGACGTCAGCCAGAATCATGCCCTGGCACGCGAGATCGAACACCATGCCAGCCACGATCCGCTGACCGGCCTGATCAACCGCCGCGAGATCGAGCGGCTGCTGGAGCGGGCGCTGCTGCAGGTGCGCAGCGAGGGCGGCACGCATGCGCTGTGCTACATCAACCTGGACCATTTCAAGCTGGTCAACGATAGTTTCGGCCATGCTGCCGGCGACCAGATGCTGCGCAGCTTCGCCGACTATCTGCTGGCGGCGGTGCGCGAAGGCGACTGGGTGGGCCGCCTGGGCGCCGACGAATTCGCGGTGTTCCTTGCCCATGCCGGGCAGGACGAGGCCAAGCGCGTACTGCAGCGGGTGATCCGCAACCTGGGCCAGGCCAGTTTCCCGATGCGGGAGGGCAGCCCACAGCCGAGCTGCAGCATCGGCGTGGTCGAGGTCAACGCCGAGGCGCCGGACGTGAACTGGCTGATGAGCGCTGCCGACAGTGCCTGCTACGCAGCCAAGCAGGCCGGGCGCAATCGCGTGCATTGCTTCAACGAAAACCGCATGGCGCTGGAGGAACGGCGCCGAGAAGCCGAACGGCTGCAGGGCGTCAGCGTGGCGATGGCCGAGAACCGCATGGTGCTGTACGCCCAGCGCATCGCCCGTGTCGGCGATCCGCAGTACCTGCACTACGAAGTGCTGGTGCGCATGCGTGGCAGTGACGGCAGCCTGCACCTGCCGGGCCAGTTCATGCCGGCGGTGGAGCGCTACGGCATGGCCGTGGCACTGGACCGGCACGTGCTCGGCCTGCTGTTCCGGCACCTGCAGGTCTGCCCGGCGCATGTCCGGCAGCTGGGGCTGTGCAATGTGAACGTATCGGCACAGTCGATCGCAGAGCCGGGGTTCCTGGCCTTCGTCTGCGATCTGCTGGAACGCAACCGGGCGCTGGCGTCCAAGCTGTGCTTCGAGATCACCGAGACGGCCGCGATCAGCAACCTGAGCCAGGCACGCGCCTTCATCGATGCGGTGAAGGCGCGCGGCTGCCGGATGGCGCTGGACGATTTCGGCTCCGGCCTGTCCTCGTTCGGGTATCTGCGCCAGCTGCCGGCGGACATCCTGAAGATCGACGGTGCGTTCGTGCGTGACATGGATACCGATCCGGTCAGCCACGCTACCGTACGTGCGATCAGCGAACTGGGGCGCGAACTGCAGATGGAGGTGGTGGCCGAGTGGGTGGAGACGGCCGAGGTCGCCGCCGCCTTGACCCGGCTGGGCGTGCAGGGGCTGCAGGGCTATGCGATCGAACGGCCGCAGCCGCTGGAACGGATGACGCTGTCCGAGCTGCGGCCGGCGCGGCTGGTCGCAGTGAAAGGACCGCCGGCCGCCGGCTGAAGGCCCGCAGCGACTTTGGTCTACACATGCGACGTTGCGGGGGCTGCGATAATGCCGGCCAGGGGCGACGTGCAGTGGGCGCGGTCGTAGGCAGGAACAGGACGTGGCGTGGGCGGCAGGCAGTGGCGGTACCGAACAGGTGGGGTGCGGATCGTGCTGCTGCTGTGGTGGGCGATGTCCTGGCCGCTGCAGGCGGCTCCGGCAGCGGCCGGACACGATTACCTGCTGGTGGGCAGCGCCACCGACGAACCCACGCCGCACCGGGCCTGCACGCCGCAGATGCTGGACGGTCCGCGCCAGCAGGTGCAGGTCGCGGCACCACCGGGGGGCTGGTCGGGCCAGCCGCAGGCGCTGGATGTGTTCAACGTGTTTGCCGGCGAAGTGCGCGTGCAGCACGGCGATCGCGAGATCTGCGGCAACATGCACGACGCGCGCACCCGCGATTCGCGCTTCCGCGCGGGCATCGGCCTGGTCGCGGTGCCTGTGGCCGGCAGCCATGAACCGTTCCTGGTTTCCTGGCAGACACCACTGAAGGCGCGCTGGGTGCCGACGCTGCGGCTGGGCGCGCCCAGCCCGGTGCAGCAGAACGACACCGCCCGGCTGCTGGTGCGCGCGGCCTGCATCGCAGTGGCGATCGCGCTGGCGCTGTCGGCGTTGATGGCGTTCCTCACCACGCGTGATCGCAGTTTCCTGGTCTACATCGCCGGCACCGCCGTGATGGTGCTGTGGCAGTCCATCCTGGGGGGCCTGAGCGGCTATCCGGAACCGTGGCTGCCGGTGGGCGAACAGGGCGCCTGGTGGCTGCTGGCGCTGACCGCAGCGACCCAGGCGCTGGTGTTGCCTGCGCTGTGGCGGCTCAATGGCGGTGATCGTCTGCTGCCGCGCTCGCGCCCGGCCCAGTTGCTGGCGTTGTGGGGGCTGCTGGGCGTGGCGGTGCTGGTGCCGTGGCTGCAACGCGATGGCCTGGCCTGGGTGGCGCGCGGCCTGCAGGCGTCCTGCCTGCTGGGCTGCGGCCTGGCGCTGGCCGTGGGCGTGTGGGCGCGCTGGCGCGGTGACCGCTGGGCGCAGGCCGGGCTGGCGGCGCTGGCGCCGATGCTGGTGCTGATCGTCGCCGATGCCTGCCGTGCGGAGTGGCTGCTGGAGTACCGGGTGGAGGCGCTGCAGCTGGCCGTGACCTGGCTGCTGATGATGTCAGCCTACGCGTTGAACCAGCGGCTGGGGCGGCTGCGCCAGCAACGCGATGAACTGCGCCAGCTGGCCGAGACCGATGGCCTGACCGGGCTGCCCAACCGTCGCGCCGGCCTGCAGCAGCTGGCCCGCCAGCTGGAACGGGTGGACCGCGAGCGGGGGCCGCTGGTGATCGGTTTCCTCGACATCGACCTGTTCAAGGACATCAACGATCGCCATGGCCATGCGGTGGGCGATCAGGTGCTGGTGGCGGTGGCGCGCGCGCTGCGTGCGGCGGTGCGCAGCCAGGACCAGGTGGTGCGGATGGGCGGCGAGGAGTTCCTGCTGCTGATGCCGGGCATGCCGCGCGAGGCCGCGTCGGCGCGCCTGGAGCGGCTGCGCCAGCGCATCACCGAGGCGGGGCAGGCGCTGCAGGTGCCGGGCCTGGAGGTGACCGCCAGCATCGGCCTGGCACAGTGGCGGCCGGGCGAGGACGATCTGGCGGCGCTGCTGCGCCGGGCCGACCATGCCATGTATGCGGCCAAGCGCGGCGGCCGCAACCGCGTGTTCGACGGTGAAACGCTCGATCCACCTGCACTGGCATGAGGCGCGCCGGGCGGGATACCGGATAATGGTGCGATGACCACCCGACTCAACAAACATATCGCCGATACCGGCTTCTGCTCCCGTCGCGAGGCCGATCGCCTGATCGCCGCCCGCCGGGTCACCGTCAACGGCCACCCGGCCGGCACCGGCGCGGTGGTGGGCGAGGAAGACCAGGTGCTGGTCGATGGCCAGCCGCTGCGCGCGCGGGTCGCGCGCAAGCCCGGCACCCGCCGCCACGTCTACATCGCGCTGAACAAGCCGGTGGGCGTCACCTGCACCACCGAAAGCTCGGTCAAGGGCAACATCGTCGACTTCGTCGGCCACGAGCAGCGCATCTTCCCGGTCGGCCGGCTGGACAAGGAGTCGGAAGGCCTGATCCTGATGACCAGCAACGGCGACATCGTCAACCAGATCCTGCGGGCCGAGAATGGCCACCAGAAGGAGTACCTGGTGGCGGTGAACAAGCCGGTCACCGACGAGTTCCTGCGCGGCATGGCCCGCGGCGTGCGCATCCACGACCAGATGACCCTGCCGTGCAAGACCTCGCGGATCGCCAAGTTCGGTTTCCGCATCACCCTGCAGCAGGGCCTGAACCGGCAGATCCGCCTGATGGCCGCTGAATTCGGTTACCGCGTGACCCAGCTGCGCCGCGTGCGCATCGACAACATCAAGATCGGTGCGCTGAAGCCGGGGCAGTGGCGCAATCTGACCGAGCAGGAACTGCAGGGCCTGCTGCCGAAGCAGCTGGACTGGTAGTGCCGGCCGCTGGCCGGCACCCCTCGATGTGCGGATTGCAGCCCGGCATCCGCTAGACTTCGCAGCGACCTGCCGGAACATGACGCTGCATGATCAAGCCCGACAAGCCCGCCAACGAAGCTCTCCGCCTCGAGGCGCTGTACCGCTACCGGATCCTCGATTCGGAGCGTGAGAAATCCTTCGATGACCTGGTGGTGATCGCCAAGGCAGTCTGCGGCACCTCGATGGCGGCGGTCACCCTGATCGATGTTGAACGGCAATGGTTCAAGTCGATCCAGGGCATCGACGCGGCCGAGAACCTGCGCAGCGAATCGATGTGCGGCCACGCCATCCTGCAGCCGCAGGAAATCATGGTGGTCGAGGACGCCCTGCAGGACATCCGTTTCCACGACAACCCGGTGGTGGCCGGCGACCCGCATATCCGCTTCTACGCCGGCGCACCGTTGATCAGCTCCGATGGCCTGCCGCTTGGCACGCTGTGCGTGTTCGATGCACAGCCGCAGCACCTGGCCCACGACAAGGCCGAGGCACTGGCCGCGCTGTCGCGGCAGGTGATGCTGGTGATGGAGCTGCGCCGCTTCGCGCTCGACATCCAGAAGCACATGCTCGAGCGTGACGACTACGAACGCCTGCTGTCCGAATACCAGGACGTGCTGCTGGCGCAGAACGCCGACCTTACCGAGCAGAGCCGTACCGATGCACTGACCGGGCTGCCCAACCGTCGCGCGATGGCGGCGGCGCTGGACCAGGCGGTGGCCGTGACCGAAGGGCAGCCGGGGTTGGCCTGCGTGGCGCTGCTGGACATCGACCATTTCAAGCACATCAACGATTTCCAGGGCCATGCCACCGGTGACCGGGTGCTGGCCGAACTGGGCGTGCTGCTGCGCTCGCACTTCGCCGGCCGCGGCATGGCCGCACGCTACGGCGGCGAGGAGTTCGTGGCGGTGATGCCCGGTACCGACCTGCGCACGGCCGAACTGCAATGCGAGTTCCTGCGCCTGGCGGTGGCCGACCTGCCGCTGGGTTTCCCGGTCACGATCAGCATCGGCGTGGCCCAGCACCGCGCGGGCGAGAACGTGGACGAAACGCTGGCGCGCGCCGACAAGGCGCTGTACCGGGCCAAGGGCAACGGCCGCAACCGGGTGGAACGGGCCGACTGAGCCCCCGCCCGGTAGTTCCACGCCCGGCGTGGATGCTTCCACCGATGGGCTGACGCTGTGTCGCGGCCTGTGCGATTGCACCGCGCGAGTATGGCGTTCCTGTTCCCCGGACTCGCCCATGCTGCAGACCCTGGCCATCGCCCATTACCGTTCGCTGCACGGCCTGGTGCTGCCCCTGCACCCGTTGAACGTGATCACCGGTGAGAACGGCAGCGGCAAATCCAACCTGTATCGCGCACTGCGCCTGCTGGCGGAAACCGCGCAGGGCGGGGTGGCTGCCGTGCTGGCCCGCGAAGGGGGTCTGGGCTCGGCACTGTGGGCCGGACCGGAAACGATCGACCGTCGCGTCGGCGCGGGCGAGATCCCGCTGCAGGGCGGCCCACGCCAGGCCGCAGTGGGGTTGAAGCTGGGCTTTGCCACCGACGAATTCGGCTATGCCATCGACTTCGGCTATCCGCCACCCAGCCGTTCGGCGTTCGCGCTGGATCCGCAGATCAAGGCCGAAGCGATCTGGGCCGGGCCGTTCCTGCGCAGCGCCAACCTGCTGGTTGATCGCCGCGGGGCGAGTGTGCGACGGCGCCATGCGCAGTGCTGGGAACGGGTCGATGACCGCCTGTCGGTGTTCGACAGCCTGTTCACCCAGGTGGCTGACCCGCAGCGCATGCCCGAGACCCTGGCCCTGCGCGACTACATCCGCCGATGGCGCTTCTACGACCATTTCCGCAGCGACGCCGATGCGCCTGCACGCCAGCCGGCGATGGCCACGCGCACGCCGGTGCTGCATCACGATGGGCGCGATCTGGCTGCGGCGTGGGTGACCATTGTCGAGATCGGCGATCCGGTCGCATTGGCGCGCAGCGTGGACGATGCGTTCCCGGGGGCGACGGTCGGGTTCGAGGCACTGGACGGGCGCCTGGCCCTGCGCTTCCACCAGCCCGGCCTGCTGCGGCCCTTGTCGATGGCCGAGCTTTCCGACGGCACGCTGCGCTTCCTGCTGCTGGCCGCGGCCCTGCATACCCCGCGCCCGCCACCGCTGCTGGTGCTCAACGAACCGGAGAGCAGCCTGCATCCGGACCTGCTGCCAGCGCTGGCACGGCTGATCATTGCGGCCAGCGCACGCAGCCAGGTGTGGGTGGTGTCACACGCCAGCCGCCTGATCGCGGCACTGGAACAGGCGCCGGGGTGTCATTCGCTGCACCTGCACAAGCAACAGGGCCGCACCCTGCTGAGTGGCCAGGGCCTGCTGGATGCCCCGGCCTGGCACTGGCCACAGCGCTGAGCCGTCGATCCGGCTCCGGTAGATCCACGCCCTGCGTGGATGCACTCAATCGGCGATGTTGCGCGCCTCGGCCGTGCCGAGGATCTCTGGATGCTGTACCGGCTTGCGGCGGTTCAGCAGTGGGTGCAGGAACACCGCGCCGACGATGATCGCCACGCCCAGGTAGAACCACGGTGTGACCTCGTGCTGCTCGCGCAGCAGCACCACCGCCAGCAGCACGGCGTAGACCGGTTCCAGGTTGGTCACCAGCTGCACCGTGTAGGCGCTGAGATGGCGCAGTGCGACCAGGGCCAAGGCGAACGGCAGCAGCGTGCAGAAGCCGGCCAGCACCAGCAACAGGAGGCCGTCATGCAGGTCCGGCACCACCCACAACGGGCTGGCCAGTGCCGGCAGCAGGTACGGCATCAGCGGTGCCAGCAGAGTCAGCGTAAGCGTGCCGGCGCCCAGTTCCAGCGCGGTGACGGTGAGTGGGTCGGCATGGCTGACCATGCGCTTGTTGAGCGAGCCGAACACGGCCACCAGCAACGCTGACACCGCGCCGACCAGCACGCCCAGCCGCATGCCATCGGGTACGCCACCGACCACCAGCGCGACGCCGGGCAGCACGGCCAGGCCGAAGGCCAGCTCACGCAGCTGGAACGGCCGCTTGGCCACCCACGGTTCGATGATCGAGGTGAACACCGGCGCCAGTGCGATGCAGGTGGCGGCCACGGACGCATTGGCCAGTTTCACCGCGCCATAGAAGGTCAGCCAGTGCAGGGCGACCAGCGCGCCGATGCCGGCGTAGCCGGCCACCACGCGCAGGGGCAGGGTGCGCAGCCCGCGCCAGACCCGCGGCAGCAGGGCCAGCATCGCCGTCACCAGCAGCATGCGCCACCACACCAGCGGCAGCGCGGGCAGGGTGATCAGCTTGCCGAGGATGGCGGTGACGCCCCACAGCAGGACACAGAAGTGGATCTGCCACAGCGCTTTGCGGGTGTCGGGTGTGCTCATCCGCCTATTGTGCGGCAAGCCATCGTCCGCGGCGCTATCCGCGGGTCGGATGGCTGGTTTCTGCGGCCCGCCGCTGCAGCGCCATCGCCGCCGCCGGATTGCGTACCTTGCCCGCGCCGATGCACAGCAGGTAGACCTCGCGAGGTGCTTTCGTGGCAGGCCCGGCCAGGCACGGCAGGTCATCCACCGGCTCACCGCGCGACCAGCGCCGGGCGCGTTCGCTCCAGCGCTGTTGCACGCTCGCCGGCAGACCCTCGTTCAAGCGCGCCTGGCTGCGCTTGATCCGCGCATAGACGAAGCCGGCGCTGACATCGCCGTGCAGTGGTGCCTCGTCGCTGTCCTCGATCACCAGCGCCACGCCATGCGTGCGTGCAGCGGCCACCAGTGCCGGGCCGTGCACCTCGGCGTTGCGGACTTCCAGAGCGTGTTGCAGCGGCACGCCCTCCAGCTGCTTGGGCAGCTGCGCCATCAGCGCCGCCAGCATGGCCGCATCGGCCGGATGGCGGGGATCGAACTGCCACAGCAGCGGGCCCAGCCGATCGCCGAGCGCGAGCGCGGCCTGCAGGAAGGGGGCCGCAGCCTCCACCGTACTGGACAGGTCCCGGCGCTGCACCAGATAACGCGGCGCCTTCATCGCGAAGCGGAAGCCGTCCGGCGTCTGTGCCGCCCATTGCGCGCACTGGCCGGGGGTGGGCGTGCGATAGAAGGTGCCGTTGATCTCGATGCAGCGCAGCGCACGGCTGGCATGTGCCAGTTCTTCACGCTGGGGCAGGCCGGCGGGATAGAACACGCCGCCCCGCCATTGTGGAAACACCCAGCCACCGATGCCGCAGCGGATGGCGCCGGCGCTCACTGGCCGTGGTCCGTGCGCCACGGGTCGTAGCTGCCGAACCACCACAGGTAGCCTTCCGGGTCGGCGCAGGCATAGCCGCGGCCGCCGTAGTCCTGGTCGGCGATGTCGATGACGATGCGCGCTCCGGCCGCCTTGGCCCGTGCATAGTGCGCATCGGCATCGCTGACGATCACGCAGGCACTCTGGGTCTGGCGGCCGCCGACCTCGTCGGGCAGGGCGGTGTGTTCGCTCCACGCGCTCTGGTTGCCGGCCGAGCCGAGCATGATCATGCCGTTGCCGAAGGTCAGCTGCGCATGGAATACGGTATCGCCATCGGCATACACCGCCTGCGCATGAAAGCCGAACGCGCGTTGCAGCCAGTCGATGGCGGCCAGCGCGTCGCGGTAACGCAGGCACGGAATGATGGTGGATCCATTGCTCGGTTGGCCTTTCCCGCCCATGACACCCCTCCTATGGCACAGGGCAGGATCGGCCGGGGACCGTTACCATCGCGCGAAACCCCGGTGACGGCCTGCACATGGCCGCGACCCCTGTTCGGAGATGGTGCTGGATGAAGACCTGGATTGGAGGAGCCGTGCTGCTGGCGTGCACGACCATGGCGAGCGCGTCGACCCCGGCGCCGCTGCAGGATCTGGATGCGACGGTCGAGCGCGTGCGCGCGCAGTTCGACGTGCCCGGCATCGCCGTGGCCGTGGTCAAGGATGGCCAGGTGGTGCTGGAACGTGGCTGGGGCGTGCGCGAGCTGGGCAGGCAGGAGCCGGTTCAGGCCGACACGCTGTTCGCCATCGCCTCCAACACCAAGGCGTTCACCGCCACCTCGCTGAATCTGCTGGCCGAGGACGGCAAGCTGAAGATGGACGACAAGGTGATCGATCACCTGCCGTCGTTCCGCATGTCCGACCCGTTCGTGACCGGGCAGATGACCATCCGCGACCTGCTCTCGCATCGCAGCGGACTGAGCCTGGGCGCCGGCGACCTGCTGTTCTGGCCGACCACGTCCTACAGCAATGCCGAAGTGGTGGAGCGGCTGGGCAGGGTGCCGCTGAAGGGCGGTTTCCGCGAGAGCTATGCCTACGACAACATCCTTTACGCGGTCGCCCAGCAGGTGATCGAGCACGTCTCCGGCATGAGCTACCAGCAGTTCCTGCAGACCCGCATCTTCGACAAGGTGGGCATGGCCGGGACGCGCTACAACGCCGACCACCTCAAGCCAGGCGACAAGGCTGCCGTCGGCCACGCCAAGTACGATTTCAAGGACCTGCGCACCGTCGCGCCGCTGACCTGGTCGAACAATGCCGGTGCCGGTGGCATCTATTCCAGCGCACACGACATGGCGCGCTGGATGCAGGTGCAGCTGGCCGAAGGCAAGCTGGCCGATGGCACACCGCTGTTCTCCGAGAAGAGCCAGCAGCAGATGTGGCGGATGATCACGCCGCAGTCGATCCCGGCGCCGAGCGTGCCGGAACTGGCGCCGGCACGGGCCAATTTCGCCGGCTACGGCGAAGGCTGGAGCCTGAGCGACTATCGCGGGCAGAAGCTGGTCTGGCACACCGGCGGTTGGCCGGGCATGGTCTCGCGGCTGACCCTGGTGCCGGGCGAGAAGCTGGGCGTGGTGGTGCTGACCAACCAGGAGGTGGGCGCGGCGTTCAACGCGATCACCCTGAGCGTGCTCGATGCCTACCTGGGCGGTGAAACGCATGACTGGGTGGATGCCTATGCCAAGGCGGTGGCCAAGGGCCAGGACAAGGCTGACGAGGCGTGGGCCAAGCATCAGAGCGCACGCGACAAGGGCAGCCGGCCATCGCTGGCGCTGGCAGGCTATACCGGGACCTTCCGTGACCGCTGGTACGGCGACATGCAGGTCAGCGGCGACGGCAAGGGCCTGCGTCTGCGCTTTGCCAGGACCGCGCAGCTGAGTGGGCGCCTGGAGCACTGGCAGCACGACACCTTCATCGTGCGCTGGGATGACCGCTCGCTCAACGCCGATGCGTTCGTGAACTTCAGCCTGGACCCGGACGGCAAGGTGCGCGAGGTGCGCATGCAGCCGATTTCCGACCTGACCGATTTCAGCTTCGATTTCCAGGACCTGCTGTTCACCCCGGTGAAATGACGCCGCCGGGCCTGGCCCGGCGCTACCGGAAGCCGGGCATCGTCGGCCGGCGTACACATCCGGCGTGGGATACTTCGCCGGCTATTGATGGCGAGGGAATGCGATGTTCCGTTGGTTTGAATCCCTGATTCCGGTGTTCCCGCCCGTGGACGGGCGCATGCCACCGCGCAGGGTGTTTCCGTTCTACCTGCACTACCTGCGCCCGGTGTGGCCGGTGCTGCTGGCCACGCTGATCGCCGGCCTGCTGCTGGCGCTGGTGGAAGTGGCGATGTTCGATTACCTGGGCCGCATCGTCGACATGGTCGCCGAACGGCCGGGTGCCGACTTCTTCAAGCGCCACGCCAATGAACTGGGCTGGATGCTGTTCATCACCGTCATCGCGCGGCCGATCCTGGTCGGCCTGCACAACCTGCTGGTCAACCAGGCCATCGTGCCCGGCCTGAGCAACCGCTCGCGCTGGCTGATGCACAACTACGTGGTGCGGCAGAGCCTGAGCTTCTTCCAGAACGACTTCGCCGGCAGCGTCGCCAACCGGGTGATGCAGACCGGTACTTCGCTGCGCGAATCGGCGGTGCAGATGGTCGATTCGCTCTGGTACATCGTGGTCTACACCGGCACCGCGCTGTACCTGTTCGCGCAGGCCGACTGGCGGCTGATGGTGCCGCTGATCCTGTGGCTGCTGGCCTATGCGGTGATCCTGTTCTACTTCGTGCCGCGCGCGAAGGAGCGGGCGTGGATCGCCTCCGAGGCGCGTTCCAAGGCCATGGGCCGCATCGTCGATGGCTACACCAACATCCCGACGTTGAAGCTGTTCGCCCATGGTGGACGTGAGCAGGCCTACGTGGCCGAGTCGATCCAGGAACTGGCGGTCAAGCACCGCGCGCAGACCCGCATCACCACCGGCATGGACCTGACCATCGCCATCGTCAACGGTTTCCTGATCGCCGGGACCTGCGGGCTGGCGCTGTGGCTGTGGAACGGTGGCCACATCACGGTCGGCGCGATCACCCTGGCCACCGGCCTGGTGATCCGCATCCACAACATGTCCGGCTGGATCATGTGGACCATCAACGGCATCTTCGAGGACATCGGTACGGTGCAGGATGGCATCACCACCATCGCCCAGCCGCTGACCGTGCAGGACCGCGACGATGCCGTGCCGCTGCAGGTGACCCGCGGCGGCGTGCACTTCCAGGACATCCACTTCCACTACGGCAAGAAGGGCGGCGTGATCGCCGGTCTGGACCTGGTGGTCAAGCCGGGTGAAAAGATCGGCCTGGTCGGCCCTTCCGGCGCCGGCAAGTCGACCCTGGTCAACGTGCTGTTGCGCCTGTACGACCTGGAGAGCGGCCGCATCCTGATCGACGGCCAGGACATTGCCTATGTCACCCAGGAGAGCCTGCGCCAGCAGATCGGCGTGGTCACCCAGGACACCTCGCTGCTGCATCGCTCGATCCGCGACAACCTGCTGTATGGCCGCCCGGATGCCAGCGACGAACAACTGCACGCGGCGGTGGCCAAGGCGCGCGCGGCCAGCTTCATCGACACACTGGTGGACGGGCAGGGCCGTCGCGGCTACGACGCGCATGTCGGCGAGCGCGGCGTGAAGCTTTCCGGTGGTCAGCGCCAGCGCATCGCCATTGCCCGCGTGCTGCTGAAGGATGCCCCGATCCTCGTGCTGGACGAGGCGACCTCGGCGCTGGACTCGGAAGTTGAAGCGGCGATCCAGGACAGCCTGGACGAACTGATGGGCGGCAAGACGGTGATCGCGATCGCGCACCGGCTGTCGACCATCGCGCGCATGGACCGGCTGGTGGTGATGGACCAGGGCCGCATCGTCGAGACCGGCAGCCACGCCGAGCTGATTGCGGCCGGTGGGCTGTATGCGCGGTTGTGGGCGCGGCAGACCGGTGGTTTTGTCGCCGCCGATCAATGACCGCTTCGGGGTCGGATCCCTTTCCGAAGCAAAGGGCTCTGACCCCCCGCGTGATTCTGGAGAGCTGCATGATCCTCCCCCTCCGCCTCCTGCTGCTGGCGCTCGCGCTGGGCCCGAGTGCTGCGACCGCAATGGCCGCTCCTGCGGCCGACGAGCAGCTTGAACAGGTGATCCTGCTCAGCCGCCACAACCTGCGCGCGCCGGTGGTGGCCTCCGGCGCGCTCGCCAACGCGACCCCTGAAACCTGGCCGCGCTGGGACGTGGGTGCGGGCGAGCTGACCACCAAGGGCGGCGTGCTGGAGGTCTACATGGGCCGCTACGTCGGCCAGTGGCTGCGCCAGACGCAGTTGCTGCCGCGGTCGGGATGCCCGCAACCGGGCGATCTCCACGCCCATGCCAACAGCCTGCAACGCACCCAGGCCACCGCACAGTTCTTCCTTGCCGGTGCCTTCCCGGGCTGCCACGTGGCGATCGAGCAGCGCATGCCGCTGGGCACGATGGACCCACTGTTCAATCCGGTGATCCATCGCGATGATGTGGCCTATCGCGAGCGCGCGCTGTCATCGATGCGGCAGGCATTGACCGAGGCGGACCTGGCGCCGGCACTGGCGGTGGTGGAGGCGGTTACACGCTACCCTCAGTCGGCGGCCTGTGCTGACCGCAGCGACTGCCATCTGACCCTGACCGATACCACCTTCACTGCGGAAGCGGGCAAGGAGCCGCGCGCGACCGGATCGCTGGCGCTGGCAAGTGGCGTGGTCGACGCGCTGCTGATGGAGCACTACGAGGCACGCGACGCCGCCGCCGAAGGCTGGGGCCGGTTGAACACCGAGGGCCAATGGCAGGCGTTGGCGCAGATCCGCAATCGCTACCAGGACATCCTGTTCGGCACACCCGGGGTGGCGCGTGATGTGGCCGCGCCACTGTTGGAGCAGGTAGGCACGCTGTTGAACGATCCGGCGTCACCGAAGGTGGCCCTGCTGGTCGGTCATGACTCCAACATCGGCTCGGTGCTGGCGGCGCTGGGCATCACCGACTACACACTGCCAGGTCAGTACGAGAAGACGCCGAT
This sequence comes from Stenotrophomonas sp. CS3K5, assembly GCF_059515225.1. Lineage (NCBI taxonomy): Bacteria > Pseudomonadati > Pseudomonadota > Gammaproteobacteria > Lysobacterales > Lysobacteraceae > Stenotrophomonas > Stenotrophomonas sp. CS3K5. The sequence goes on along the minus strand of NZ_JCAKRX010000001.1, from coordinate 70,743 downwards.
CGGTGGCCTGCTGCAGTTCGAGCGCTGGCGTGACCGCCGCAGCGGCAGGGAGCGGATCCGCCTGGTCTACGTCTACCCGACCACCGTACAGTTGCGTGACGCACAGCCGCTGACCGAGGCGCAGCCGCCGGGCCGTGTCGCGTTGCGGGTGCCGGGCTGCGCGGCGCAGGGCTGCACCGCCGCGGAGTTCCAGCGCCTGCTGCAACCGGCGGCCCGCTGAGGTGCGCGACTAGCGTAGGGGCGCGCGCACGATGCCGTGCGTGGCCATCAGGGTCAGGTCGCCGCCCAATCGCGGCGAGTGGAATGGCCCACGTGCGTGTGCGGCTTCGAACAGGCCGCCATCGGGCGAGCGCAGTCGATAGAACTCGACCCAGCCGCTGGCCTGCAGCGGCAGCTGTGCCACGCCGGTCTGCTGGTTGAACCACGCCGGGTCCTTGCTGCCCTCGATGACGCGTCGCGCCAGGCGATCGATGGCGTGGTCGCGGCTGGCGTACCAGTCCTGGCCGCGCAGCCGGGCCAGCTCGGCCATCATCACCAGCGGCGCCAGCGCGTAGTCGTGATAGTGCAGGGTACGCTGCCCGCGCGCCATTTCCAGCGGCAGACTGCCATCGTCCTGGATGTCATCGACGCCCTTCTGGAAGGCGGCATGACCGGCCTGCCACAGGGCCGGGTCATCGGTGGCCAGGCCGGTGGCCAGCACGCCCAGACCGCCCCAGTAGTAGTGGTTGTTGCGGCGCCGTTTCGGGTTGTCCCAGTAGGTCAGATTGGCGCGTGCCAGCTGCTGCAGCCACGGATCGATGCGCGCGCGCTGCTGCGGGTCGGCCTGGTCATGCACTTTCAGGTAGGCCATGGCCACCGCATCGAGCATCCACTGCCGCATGTAGAACGACTGGTCGTTGTTGACCCGTATCATCTGCCCGAGCATCGCGCCGTCCTTCGCCCAAGCGCCGAGCCAGGCCAGCGTGCACTGCGCAGCGGCGCGATCACCATCGCGCAGGTAGTCGTCACTCATGCGCGCCACGTCGGCGGCATAGCGGTCCAGCGACGCGGTGGCGTCATGATTCTGCTGTTGAAGCGCCGGGTCGATCACCGAGCCGGCCTTGTCGGTGTAGTAGCCCAGGGCGCGGATGTCGGGCTGGCCGGGCGGTGGTGGAGGGCAGGTGGCGAAGGCACAGGCGCTGGCCAGCAGCGTGGGCAGCAGTGCAAGACGGAACAGGGGGAGAGACATGGAGGCCGGTGGAAGGGGGAACCCGGCAAACGATGTGCCCGTGCATGTTGCCGGTGCGTGATGCAGGCGCGGCTCCTGCTACCGCATGCAGAAACGGCCCGGGTCTCCCCGGGCCGTTCCGATTCCAACCTACATCCCCGATCACTCGATCGGCTGGTCCAACATCAGCTGGCGGGCGAAGCGCACCGGCGGCGCGCCGTAGGACAGCACCTGATCGTGGTACGCCTTCAGGTTGAACTTGTCGCCCAGCTTCTCCTGCACCGCCTTGCGGGTGTCGAAGTGTTCCTGCGCACCGACGAAGTAGGTCGGCAGCTGCGCCGACGTCAGCTGTGCACGTACCCACTTGCCGGCCGCCTCGCTTTCCTGCTGGAACGCGTCGTGGGTCATCAGGTGCATCGCCTTCTCGCGATCCCAGTTGTCCACGTGCACGCCCTGGTCGAGGATCGCGTTGGAGATCGTGCGCAGGTAGAACTTCAGCTGCACCAGGTGGAACAGCGGGTCGTTGTTGAGGTAACCCTGCTCCTGCATCATGCGCTCGGTGTAGACCGCCCAGCCTTCGGCGAACAGGCCCGAACGCAGCACCGCACGCAGGGTGGAAGGGAACTTGGCCGAATGCCAGCCTTCCAGGTAATGGCCCGGGGTGCCTTCGTGGATGCTGAGCAGGTGGATCATGCGCGAGTTGTACTCACGCAGGAACGAATCGACCTGCTTGTCGTTCCAGTCGTCCGGAATCGGCGACACGGCGTAGAAGGTCTTCAGGTTCTTGTCCAGCGGGCCCGGCGAATCGCAGTACGCCACGGCCACGCCGCGCTGGAATTCCGGCATCAGGATGATGTCCACCGGCGCATCGGGCAGGGTCATCAGGTCGTGCTCGCGCACGAACGCGGTGGACTGCTCCAGCGCGGCCTTGGCATCGTCGACCACCTTGTCGCGCGCCGGCTTGTCGGCGTAGGCCAGCTCCAGCGCCGCTTCGATTGCCTTCTGCTGCTGCTCGTCGGTCGGCTGGGCCGGCATCTCCGGCGCACCCGGCTTGTCCTTCAGCACGGTCTGCGCGATGCCGTACATGTCTTCGCGCACGCGCTTGAGTTCGGCACGTGCACGCTCACCGATCTCCTGGCGCGACAGCGAGGAGCTCAGCGCGAACTTCAGCTTCTGGTCGTACTTTTCCGCACCGATGCGGAAGTCGCCCTGGGCATTCGGCACCAGGGTCTTGTCCAGCCAGGTCTGCTGCTCGTCCACCGCCTTCTTCAGGCCCTCGATGGCGGCCTGCAGGCGCTGCTGGTCGGCCTGCGGCAGTTCGCCGATGTGCGGGGTGATGAAGGTATCGACGATGCTGAGGATGCCCTTGTTCTGCTTGGCAACGGTCTCGGCGTGGATCTTCGGCACGCGCGCCGGGTCCAGGTTCTCGCGGGCCTGGGCGAAGATCGCAGGCAGCTTTTCCATGCGCGCGGTAGCCGACTTCAGGCGCTCCGGCAGCGGCGCGAATTCACGCGCCATCAGGCCGTAGATCGCGCTGCCGGCGATGCCGTTGTACAGCTGCGGGTCCCACTTGCCGGACTGCAGCACTTCGGCGTTCCAGATTTCCGACTGCAGCTGGTTGCGCAGGATCGCCGCGTCCACCTGGTTCTCGCGGCCCAGCTTGGCCACTTCGATCTTGTCCAGCTCACCCAGCAGCGCCTTGTAGGCGGCCACGGTCTTCTGCTGGCCGGCGGCGCTCAGGTCGTCCAGCTCGCTGTCGTAACGGTGGTCGCCGATCTGGGTCGCGCTGACCGGCGACAGCTGCATCCACGTATCGAGGGCGCGCTTGGACAGATCGGCGAAGGCAGCATCGGCTGCCGCATCCGCCGCCTGCTGGCCGGCGGCCGGGGTGGCGGCATTGGTCGGGGCGTCGGTCGGCTGGCAGCCAGCCAGGGCGGCCACCAGGGCGAGGGCAAGAAGATGCGGGCGCATCGGCGTTCCTGTGCAGGGTCAAACCCCGAGCATAGGGCCCCGGAGCTGCTTTGTCCCCGTGCCATAGGATTACCATGGGCGGCACAAGGACCCTCCAGCGGAGCGCAGGACATGCAATACCAGGGAAGCTGCCATTGCGGCAGGATCGCATTCACCGTGGAAGCACAGGCACCGATCAGCGATGTGATCGACTGCAACTGCTCGATGTGCCGCCGCCGCGGCAGCCTGCTGTGGTTCGCCCCGCGCGAGGCGTTCCAGCTGGCCACCGATCCGGCGGACGTGGCCACCTACCACTTCAACAAGGCCCACATCGACCACCACCATTGCCGCGAATGCGGCATCGCCCCCTACAGCGAAGCGGTGGATCCGCGCACCGGCACGACGATGGTGGCGGTGAACGTGCGCTGCGTGCCGGCGGTGGATCTGGCAGCGCTTACGGTGACCTCCTACGACGGAGCCGCACTGTGAGCCGCACCGGCGCATGGACGCGCGCGGTGGTGGCGCCGATGCTGCTGCTGGCGCTGGCGGCCTGTGCCCAGAGCGGCGATCGGGCGGCCAGTGCCGATACCGGCGCGGTGGCCGCCGAAGCGGCCATTGCCTCTCCGGACGGCGCGTTCCTGGCCTACGAACATGACGTGCAGATCCAGCTGGACGCCGCGCAGATCGCTCCACGCATCCAGCAGGTCGCTCAGGCCTGCCAGAGTGCGAAGTTCGGTGATTGTGCAGTGCTGCAGGTCGACCAGCGCAGTGGCGATCAGCCCAGCGGCGAGGTCAAGGTGCGCATCGCCCCGAAGGGCACCGAGCCGTTGATCGCGCTGGCCGGTGACGGCGGCACGCTGCAGTCGCGCAACACGCGCGCTGAAGACCTCGCCCAGCAGGTGGCCGACACTGCGTTGACCAAGGCGCGGCTTGAGAAGGAGCACGCACGGTTGCTCTCCTACCAGGACCGCAAGGACCTGAAGATCGAGGACCTGATGGCGATCACCACGCGCCTGTCGGAGATCGAGGCCGGTGTCGAGCAGGCCAACAAGGATTCGGCGCAGCAGCGCCGGCGTATCGATACCCAGCTGGTGACGCTGCACTTTGCCACCACCTCGGGCCAGCGCAGCCGCAGCGAGATCGGCGAGGCGCTGAGCGAGTCAGGCAGCATCCTCAGCACCAGCGTGGCGTTCCTGATCCGTGCCGCGGCCGCCTTGTTGCCGGTGGCGGTGCTGGCCCTGATCGCAGGATGGGGCGTGCGTACCTGGTGGCGCCGCCGCCGTCGCACGACGTAATCGCGCACGGTCGCCGGACATGGCCCGGCACTATCGGAATCTGCAGAACGTAGCGCCGGGCCATGCCCGGCGGACACTCATCCTTCGTCGGTTTCGTACTCGACGAACACATCCAGCTCCAACGCGAGCTCCTGCACCGCATCGCGCACCTTCTGCGCGGTGCTCTCGTTGCCGACTTCCACTTCCAGTTCGTGGATGCCGGGGCCGATATCATCGGACAGCCCGGCCGAACTGGAATCGTCATCGTCCATGTGTGGCATCAGGTCGTCGGTTTCCTCGACGTGCTCGATGCCCTCCAGGCCGAGCAGCAGATCGCTGATGGCGCGGGCGTCGTCTTCGGTTCCGGTGATGCGCAGTCGCAGCAGGCTCATGTCAGGGGCACGTGGAAGGGTTCGACTGCAGCCTAGCCAGCGCGAAGCAAAGAACGGGTGAGGGCGCAGTCAGCCGCGCGTGGCCGGACGCCCCAACAGGCTGTCCGGCAGCGCGGGAATCGGCGTGCGCTCGTCCTGGGCCTGCTCCAGCAACCAGTCGATGAACAGGCGTGCTGCCGGGCTGGGTGGCTGTGCTTCGGCATGCACCACGTAATAGGCATAGCGCGCCTTCAACGCAGGTCCTGGCAGGCGCACCACTTCGTAGCGCTGCAGGTAGGGCTGGGCGATGTGGGTGCGTGCCAGTACCGCCCCCATGCCATATACCGCTGCACGCATCGCATCGGTGCTGTCGGCGAAGGTGTGCATCGGCGGCAAGGGTGAGGGCGGGCGCACGCCGGCATGGCGGAACCAGTCGCGCCAGCCTTGCGGCGACAGGTCGGTCAGCAGCGGCAGGTCGGCGATGCGGGCCGGATCGTCCAGCGATTCGACCCCGGCCAGCGCAGGCGAGGCGACCGGGAACAGGTAGTCGTCCATCAGGTGCTGCGCATGCAGGCCCGGCCACTGTCCCAGACCGTAGCGGATGCCGACCTCCGGCCCATTGTCGTCGTAGCGATCGAGCCCGCTGCCGGTGTGCAGCTCGATGCGGATGTGCGGATGTGCCTGGGTGAAGCGCGGCAGCCGCGGCAGCAGCCAGCAGTAGGAGAGCGAGCGCAGCGTGGTGATCCGCAGCGGCACGCTGTCTGCATCCGGATGCAGGTGATGGGCCACGGCCGCGACATCGCTGAAGGCCGCGCTGGCGGCATCGGCCAGCTGCCGGCCTTCGGCGGTCAGGCGCACGCCGCGGGCATGGCGCAGGAACAGGCGCGTTTCCAGCACTTCTTCCAGGCGCCGCACGTGGTGGCTGACGGCGCTGGCGGTCAGGTGCAGTTCCTGCGCGGCCTGGGCAAGGTTCTGGTGGCGGGCGGCGACCGCGAACACGGCCAGTGCGGGGAGCAGGGAGGGGCGTAGCTGCATGTCGAGCCTCAAGCCAGATTTGTGGCTGGCAGCGATACTACGCGCTTGTACGGCGGGCGTCCCCGCACGATCCTGTGTGCCTTGACGAGGACTCGACGATGGACGGAGGCAGGGCATGAATGCGGTCCCACAGGCGGCCGAGCGCGACTGGCGCACACCGCTGGAACTGACCCTGCTGGGCGCCATCTGGGGCTGCTCGTTCCTGTTCATGCGGGGGGCGGTGCCGTCGTTCGGCCCGTTCGCGCTGGTTGAACTCCGTTTGGTACTCGGCGCGCTGGTGCTGCTGCCGTTCCTGTGGCGCGCGCGCGCGCAGTTCCCGCCGCGGCGATGGCTGTGGCTGGCACCGATCGGCCTGATCAACTCGGCGCTGCCGTTCGTGCTGTTTGCCTATGCGGCGGAGCAGGCACCGGCGGCGATCGGCGCGATCTGCAATGCGATGACCGTGCTGTTCGCCGCGCTGATCGCCTTCCTGTTTTTCGGCGAGAAGATCGGCATGCGCCGCGCCGGCGCTTTGCTGGTCGGCTTCGCTGGCGTGGTGGTGCTGGCTACGGCCAAGGTTTCCGGCTTGAGCATCGGTACTGCCGTGATCGCGGGTGCAGCGGCGTCGCTGCTGTACGGGCTGGGCGTGAACCTGGTGAAGCGCCATATGACCGGCCTGCCCTCGGCAGCGGCGGCGGCGGCCACGCTGTCGTGCGCCTCGCTGTGGATGCTGCCGATGGCGGTGACGCACTGGCCGCAGGCGGCGATTCCGCTGAAGGCGTGGGGCGCGGCGATCGCACTGGGCGTGGCCTGCACCGGCCTGGCGTTCCTGATGTTCTACCGGCTGATCGGCCGTATCGGCCCATCGCGCGCCTCGACGGTGACCTACCTGATTCCGCTGTTCGGCGCGGCGTTTGCGTGGTTGTTCCTGGGCGAGGCGGTGACGGTGCAGATGTTGATTGCCGGTGCGTTGATCCTGGGTAGCGTGGCGGTCAGCCAGAAGGGCTGAGGGTGCCGAAGCGCTGGTAGTGCCGGGCGCTGCCCGGCAGGTCTTTTCCGGGCCTGCGGAGAGGTGTCACTTTCTTTGCTCGTGCAAAGAAAGTAACCAAAGAAACACGCCGCCAGGTCGCGAGCCGGTGCTGCGCACCGGTACCCTGCGCTCCTCGGCACGTCGAGGGACGGCGCGGGAACTCGCTGCGCTCAAACACCCGCGCCTCTTCGCCCTCGCCGGACCTGCGGTGCTCGGCTCGCTCAAGGCGGATCCAGGATCAAGGGCAGAAGCGGTCGCTTCGCTCGCCGGGCCCGGCCCGGCACTACCAAACATCGTCGTGCAGCTGTGGCTCTTGATCTTGGATCCGCCTTGAGCGAGCCGAGCATCGCAGGGGAATCAGGGGCGAAGAGGTGCCGATGTCTGAGCGCAGCGAGTTCGGCACCGTCCCCTGATTCGCCGAGAAGCGCAGGGGACCGACGTGCGAAGCACGGCGGCTCGCGACCTGGCGGCGCGTTTCTTTTGGTTACTTTTCTTTTCGCGCGAAAAGAAAAGTAACGCCCATGAACAGTGAAGCACCTTCAGCACGCGTAACGTGCGGAAACCATCACCGCACCGGCACCGGAATATTGCAGAGATCGATATGCCCCGCCGGGCGCTTGTAGAAATCATCCACGCGATTGCGCCGCGCCTCCACCGTATCGGCGAAGGTCTTCGAATCGGTACGCAGCACCTGGATCGGCGTGCGTTCGGCCGCTGGCACGTCGCTGGCGCGGCGTATCGATATGATCGGCGTGCGCAGCGCCGGGTCTGCATAGAAGCCCATCGGCGCCGGCCCGCGCGGGATCGCGCTGAGCAGCTCCATGCCCTTCAGCACGCGGCCGACCAGGGTGATGTTGCGGTCCAGCTGGCGCGGTGACTGCCCGGTCACCACGTACAGTTCGGCACCGATGCTGCTGTCTTCCTCGTTGTTGCGGCCCGCCCCCAGCATGCCGTAGCAGTGCGCCAGCCAGGCCTTGCCGGCCTGCGGGTCCTGGCCGACCGGGAAGCCGTCGACGAACCCGGTCTGTGCCGCCCAGCCATCACGATCGGGCAGCACGCTCACCTTCAGGCCGGTGCTGGCGCGTTCGAACTCGGCCGGCAGCTTGCGTGCGGCGCTGCCGAACGGCCTGGCCTTGGCCGCGTCATCGGCGTCAGCGTCGCCGAACTGCACCACGAAATTGTCCTGCGAGCGGTAGATGCTGGTGCCGTCCCAGAAATGCTCGTGGGCGAAGGTCTGGATGTTGGCCACATGGCGCGGGGCGAACTGCGGTGCCAGCTCGATGATCACCCGCCCGGCCGGCAGGTCCATGTACAGCAGGTTGGCCGGGTCCGGCGTACGCCAGTCACTGGCCGCCGACGCATCGAGGATCTGCTGCGGGCTGCGGTAGGGCGTGGCCGCGTTGGCCAACGAGGGCAGCAGGCAGGCCAGGGCGAGGGCGGTCAGGGCAAGGCAACGGCGGTGCGGCATGGGAACCCCGGAACATGAACAAGGGTTCGATTCTGCGCGAGCGCAGCGGTCTCGCCAACCGGCAGAGTGACTAACGACACATTCGCTATACCGAACTTCGCACTACTGTGCACTTCAACGTAGTGGAGGGCCGGCCATGTCCGAGGACGATGTCCACCTGAAGAAGTTCCAGAAGGAGCTCAGCGCCGGAACGGTGTCGCTGGCCCTGCTGGCGGTGCTGGCCCGGGCCGGCGAGCCGCTGTACGGCTACCTGATCGCCAAGGAGCTGGAGCGGGTGGGCGAGGGCGTGCTGAGCGGCAAGCAGAGCGCGCTGTACCCGGTGCTGCGCAACCTGGAAGGGGCCGGGCTGCTGGAAAGCCATGTGGAGCCGTCCAGCAGCGGGCCACCGCGGCGCTACTACCGCATCAATGATCGTGGCCTTCAGGTGCTGGCGCAGTGGCGCCAGGCCTGGCAGGCCACCCGCGATTCCGTCGATTCCGTGTTGGAGGGGGTATCACAATGAACGACCCGAGCCTGGCAGGCCGCGCCCTGCCCACGACCATCCCACAGTACCTGGCGCAGCTGCGCGCGGCGCTGGAAGGTGCCGATCCGGCGATGGTGCAGGACGCGCTGTACGACGCCGAGGAATACCTGCGCTCGGAGCTGGCGGCGCAGCCCGGCCGCAGCGAGGCCGAGGTGATCGCCGACGTTGCCGGCAGTTATGGCGCGCCCGATGAAGTGGCCGAGATCTACCGCGAGACCGAGGTGACAGTGAACCGCGCGCTGCGTACGCCGCGTGCGGATACCGCGCCGGTGCTGCGTGCGGCCGCCGAAGCCAGCGGCGTCGAGCCGGCCGCGCCGCCGCCGGCACCGGTGCAGCGCTCGCTGCTGGCGCGCTGCTTCGGCGTGGTGACCGATCCGCATACCTACGGTGCGCTGTTCTACATGCTGCTGTCGCTGGCCACCGGCATCTTCTTCTTCACCTGGGTGGTGACCGGCCTGTCACTGTCGCTGGGCCTGCTGATCCTGATCATCGGCATTCCGTTGACGGTGCTGTTCTTCGGCTCGGTGCGCGGGCTGGCGCTGCTGGAAGGGCGGCTGGTGGAAGCGCTGCTGGGCGAGCGCATGCCGCGCCGTCCGCGTTACACCGACCGCAGCCGCACCTGGCTGCAGCGCATCGGCGACATGTTCACCGATGGCCGCACCTGGCTGACCCTGCTGTACTTCGTGCTGATGCTGCCGTTGGGCATCATCTACTTCACCATCGCGGTGACGCTGCTGTCGCTGTCGCTGAGCCTGATCTGGGCGCCGGTCGCGGCGATCTTCAGTGGCGATATCCCGGGCGTGTACATCAACGACGTGAATGTACTGCCGATGGCGGCCTCGCCGCTGGTGGCAATCGCGGTGGCGGCGGTGGGCGCGCTGCTGCTGGTGCTGACGATGCACCTGGCGCGCGGCATCGGCAGGCTGCACGGGCTGATCGCCAAGAACCTGCTGGTGCGGCTGTAAGCAGGGGCCGGTGCTCTGATAGGTGCCAACCTTGGTTGGCACGATCCTTCAGATACCGGGATTCATGGAAGTGCGCCAACCAAGGTTGGCTTCTACCAGGGCGTACCGACCAAGGTCGGCACCCACCGAGGGCGGTTTACCCGGCCTTGCGCCGCAGCGGAGTGACGTTGCTCTTCTTCTTCGTGGCCTTGGCGGCCGGGGCTTCGGCGTGCGCGGCGAAGAAGTCGCGCACCTTCGGGTACACCACTTCGCGCCAGCGACGGCCGCTGAAGATGCCGTAGTGGCCGGCGCCTTCGACGATGAAATGCTCGCGGCGGTCAGCAGCAATGCCGGTGCACAGGGCCTGCGCCGCTTCGGTCTGGCCGAGCCCGGCGATGTCGTCCAGCTCGCCTTCGATGCTCAGCAGCGCGGTATCGCGGATCGCCGACGGATCGACCTTCTCGCCATTGACCACCCACTCGCCACGCGGCAGCAGGAAGTCCTGGAACACCACGCGGATGGTGTCCAGGTAGTACTTGGCCGGCATGTCCAGCACCGCGTTGTATTCGTCGTAGAAGCGGCGATGCGCGTCGGCGTCTTCCAGGTCGCCCTTGACCAGGTCGGTGTAGAAATCCCAGTGCGAACTGAAGTGGCGGCTGGGGTTCATCGACAGGAAGCCGGCATGCTGCAGGAAGCCGGGATACACGCGGCGACCGGCGCCGGGATAGCTCGGTGGCACGGTGTGGATGACGTTGTTCTCAAACCACGACAGCGGGTTCTGCGTGGCCAGGTTGTTCACTGCGGTCGGGCTGCAGCGCGCATCGATCGGGCCACCCATCATCACCAGCGTGCGCGGCGTCGGTTCGCCACGGCTGGCCATCAGCGAAACCGCAGCCAGCACCGGTACGGTCGGCTGGCACACGCTGACCACGTGCAGGCGTTCGACGCCCAGATGGCGGATGAATTCCTGGATGTAGGCGATGTAGTCGTCCAGGCCGAACTCGCCTTCGCTGGCCGGCACCATGCGCGCGTCCACCCAGTCGGTCACGTACACACGGTGGTCGCGCAGCAGCGTGCGCACGGTATCGCGCAGCAGGGTGGCGTGGTGGCCGGACAGCGGCGCCACCACCAGCACGAACGGCTGGTTGAGCATGGTGTGCAGCTGGTCGGCTTCATTGCTGTGGCGCTTGAAGCGCAGCAGCTTGCAGAACGGCTTGCTCACCTCTTCGTGCACGACAATCGGCACGCGCTCGCCGTCGACATCGATTTCGTTGATGCCCCACTCGGGCTTCTCGTAATCCTTGCCGATGCGATGGAACAACTCGTTGACCGCGGCCAGGCGATCGGCACCCGGCATCTGCGACCACCAGTGGCCCGGGTTGGCGAAGAACTTGGCGTTGGCCTGGGCCTGGTGCACCCATGGGGCGAGCAGGTTGCGGGTCAGTTCGTGCAGTTGGTAGAGCATGACGACCGAATATGTATGGTCATATGTTGCCGTGCAGCATATCCCATCCGGGTGTCCCGCAGGTTAAGTTGGCTGAAAATAATGAATCCGGATTCACATCCGTTCCAGCGCGGCCGCATCGCCTGCCAGAGCGGGGCCCAGCCAGCAGTGCGACCCTACCGGCTGCAGGCCCTGCCGGGCCAGCGTCCGGCGATACCAGCGCGCCGGGCGCGCCTGGAAGCCCTCATGGTCGCCGTCGAACTCGTCTTCGGCGGCGAAGGTCTCCAGGAAGGCCACACCGCCGGTCAGCTCGGCCACGCCGGCCAAGCCCGCGCGCAGCTCGCGATCAGGCACGTAGTGCATCACGTCCGAGCACACCAGCAGGTCGACCGGGGCGCAGGGCCGCAGCCAGGCGAAGTCGCCGAAGCCGGCCAGGTGCAGGTTACGGGTGCGGCCGTAGCGGCGCACAGCGTACTCGCTGCTGTCGAAGCCGAGGTATTCGACCTTTGGACGCAGTTTCAGCAGTGGTGCGCGCCAGGCGCCTTCACCGCAGCCGATGTCCAGCACGCTGCGGATCGGCCGCTCCAGGTAGTACTCGGCGCTGGCCACGGCCAACGCGACCTTGCGCGCCAAGCGGGCGCTGCCGCCGATGTCGGCACGGCGGTACCAGCGCTGGAAGTAGGCGGCGTCGTAGGTCTTGTCCATGGGGCGGTGCGCGATCGGGGAAAACGGTGCCTATCGTACGGTGTTGCGGCGCGCCATGCGTCGATGTGTCGCGGCGTGCGTGCCTGCGGTGGCTTTGCCACGGCATGCGAGAATGGCCGCCAACCTACGCCAGCCGCCGGAGCGAGCGCATGCAGAGCTACTACTGGGTGAAGACCTTCCACATCGTGTTCGTGGTGGCGTGGATGGCCACGGTGTTCTACCTGCCGCGCATCCTGGTCAACCTGGCCGAGACCGCAGGCCAGCCGGCCGTGACCGAGCGCCTGCAGCTGATGGGGCTGCGCCTGTACCGTTTCGGCCATTCGATGTTCGGCCTGGCCTTCCTGCTCGGCCTGGTGCTGTGGCTGGGCTACAGGGTCATTCCGGATTTCCCGACCATGGTCGCGCCGGGCGGTGCCGGCTGGCTGCATGCCAAGCTGGGCCTGGTGGTGCTGCTGCTGGTGTACTTCGGCTGGGTAGGTCGCCTGCTCAAGGGCGTGGCCAAGGGCAGGGCGCTGCCGTCCTCGCGCGCGCTGCGCTGGATCAACGAGATCCCGCTGCTCGCGTTCATCCCGATCGTGTGGCTGGTGCTGGCCAAGCCGTTCTGAAGCGCGGCGCGTTACGCGCACGGCGCATTGATCCCCTGCGCTCCTCGGCCCGCCTGAAGGCAGATCGGAAAAGCAAATTACAAATGCATCCACGTATGGCGTGGATCTACCGGGTGAAGCGGCGGCTTTTGATGTTCAGGTCCGCCATGAGCGAGCCGAGCATCGCAGGTGAAACAGGGGCGAAGAGGCGCCGATGTCTGAGCGTAGCGAGTTCGGCGCCGTCCCCTGATTCACCGAGAAGCGCAGGGAACCGGTGCGTAGCACCGGCTCGCGTTCGGCGGCGTGTTCTTTGGTTACTTTCTTGCACGAGCAAGAAAGTAACAAGCCGATGAATCAGGCTGCTTCGTAGGTGCCGTAGCTGCGCAGGCGCGTGTAGCGCTGTTCCAGCAGCTGCTCGGTGGACAGCGCGTCCAGCGCGTCCAGTTCGTTCAGCAGCACGGCCTTCAGGCGCTTGGCCATCTGGGTCGGGTTGCGGTGGGCGCCACCGGTCGGCTCGCGCACGACCTTGTCGACCAGGCCCAGGCTCTTCAGGCGCGGCGCGGTCAGGCCCAGCTGCTCGGCGGCATCCTTGGCCTTGCCCGCGTCCTTCCACAGGATCGAGGCGCAGCCTTCCGGGGTAATGGTCGAATACACCGCGTATTCCAGCATGACGGTGCGGTCGCCCACGCCCAGCGCCAGTGCGCCGCCGGAGCCGCCTTCACCGATCACGGTGCAGATGATCGGCACCTTCAGTTCGGCCATCTCGATCAGGTTGCGTGCGATCGCTTCGGACTGGCCGCGCGATTCGGCGTCGATGCCTGGCCAAGCGCCGGCCGTGTCGATCAGGGTCAGCACCGGCAGGCCGAAGCGCTCGGCCATCTTCATCAGGCGCAGCGCCTTGCGGTAGCCCTCCGGCTTGGGCATGCCGAAGTTGCGCTTGATCTTTTCCTTGGTGTCACGGCCCTTCTGGTGGCCGATCACCATCACCGCGCGGCCGTTGATGCGGGCCAGGCCGCCCATGATGGCCTTGTCGTCGGCGAAGGCGCGGTCGCCGGCCAGCTCCTGGAACTCATCGCAGATGATGCGGATGTAGTCGGCGGTGTAGGGGCGCGACGGGTGACGGGCCAGCTGCAGTACCTGCCATGAGGTCAGGTTGCGGAAGATCTGTGCGGTGCGCACGCGCAGCTTGTCCTGCAGCGCGTGTACTTCCGCCTCGACATTGACCGCCGGCCCGGCGCTGGCGTTGCGCAGCTCCTGGATCTTGGCTTCCAGGTCGGCGATGGGTTGCTCGAAGTCGAGGTAGTTCGGATTCATCGGAAGCCGTCGAGTAAAGAAGGGGGAAAGTGTAGCCGAACACAGGTGGATTCCCCGTACGCCCCTGTCTGGAGCGTACGGGGCGCGGGCTCAGCCCTTGCTGGCCGGGCGCACTGCCGCCGACATGCCGGTGGCCTGGCCCAGCGCCGACTGGAACGCATTGCGCTGCTCGTGGTCGGCCGGGCGCAGGTCGCGGCCGGCGGCCGCGCTGGCCTGCACGAAGTCCACGCTTACCTTGAAGCTCTCCTTCTTCAGGCGCGTCTGTTCGGACGGATCGACCGCGGCCAGGTAGCGCGCGTGCCACTGCCGCGCGGCGGCGGCATGCGCCTCGAACTGCGGGTGCAGCGCCGGCAGCACGGTCGGGGTGAACGGTGCCGGGTCCTCCGGAGTGCGGTAGCCGGCCGGGTTGGCGGCCAGGTAGCTGCCCGGTTCCTCGTTCTCCTTTTCCAGGTAGGCGATGAAATCAACAGCGCTGAACAGCTTGTTGCGGCGCTCGATGCCGGCCTGCTGCTGGGTGGTGATCACGCTGTCCGGGAAGTTCTCGTGGGCGCCGTAGCGCCAGTCCTTTTCGATGAACAGGCCGTGGACCTTGGTGAATGGACCTTCGATGGCGACCCCGTCAAGGTCGATCTCGTTGTTGGCCTCTCCGTACTGCTGCCCGGCATCGGCGTAGACCTGGCTGACCACCACGTACTCGGACAGGGTCGGGTTGATCAGCCCGCCCTGGCCGTCGGCGTAGACCACCAGCTGCACGTCGCCCAGCGCCTGGGTATGCAGGCGGTGTTCGCCCGGCGCCAGCGACACCGACACCGAGGCGTGCGGCCCGATGGCATGGGGCTTGCCGTCCAGGGTCAGTTGCAGCGGGCTGTCGGTGGGGTTGTCGATCTCGAAGCTCACGCTGGACAGCGAGCAGCCCGCCAGCGCGAGGCCGGCCACAAGGGAAAGCAGCAGGGATTTCATCAGCGGTATCGTCCTTGAAGTGGTGCGGGGAAAAGGTGAGCCCAGCGTCAGCTGGCCCATGGCGGGCTGTAGCGCACCTTCAGCGTCCGCACGGCCGGGTCGGCGCGCAGCGCCTCCATCAGCTTCGAATCGATGCGTACCGCGCTCTGCCCGGACACATCGAGCATACCGGCCACGCCGCCCTGCGGGCCCTTCAGCAGCAGGTCCAGGCGCAGTGGCGTTCGCCCTGGGCGGTGGCGGTCGAGCAGGGCATCGATGCGTTCCCAGACCGGGCGCTGCTGGCGCAGGTCCAGGCGCAGCGACAGCCGCGTGGCGTAGTTGGCGCAGACTTCATCGAAGTCCCAGCACTGGCGGATGCGCAGCGCAAAGCCGCCGTTGAATTCGTCCTCGCGCAGGCCGCCCTTGACCACCAGGATGCGGTCCTTGGTCATCAGGTGGCCGAACTCGGCCATCGCGTCGGAGAACGCGCTGCACTCGACGCGGCCACGACCGTCTTCGAGCTGGATGAAGATCTGGCTTTCGCCCTTGCGGCGCACGCCGACCACCTGGCCGGCCAGCACGGTCTGCACTTCCGGGCGCCAGCGTTTCTCGCCACCACCACCACCGCCACTGTTGGCGCTCCAGATCTTCTCCACCGCGCCCAGATCGTTGCCGACCAGGTCGCGCACATCGTCGCGCCACGGATCGAACGGATGGCCGCTGAGGTAGAAGCCGAGCGTGTCACGCTCGCCGTTCAGGCGCTGCAGCAGCGGCCATTCGTCGGCCTCGGGCAGGTCCAGCTGGATCGACACCGCACTTGGGTCGGGCCCGCCGAACAGCGAGTTCTGACCGGAAGCACGCTCGCGCGCCATCTGGTCGGTGGCCTTGATCACTTCCGGCAGCTGCAGCATCAGCGAGGCGCGGTTGCGGCCGAGCTCATCGAGCGCGCCGCAGTTGATCATCGCTTCCAGCGTGCGCCGGTTGAGCTTGGCCGAGCCGACGCGGGTGCAGAAGTCGAGCAGGTCCTTGAACTCGCCGCCCTTCAGGCGCTCGTCCACCACCGCTTCGCAGGCACCCTGGCCCACGCCCTTGATCGCGCCCAGGCCGTACTGGATGGTGTCCGGGGTGACCGCTTCGAACATGAAGGCCGACTGGTTCACCTTCGGCGGCAGCACGGTCAGGCCGAGGTTGCGCACTTCGTCGAGGAAGCCGACCACCTTGTCGGTGTTGTCCAGATCGGACGACAGCGTGGCCGCCATGAACTCGGCCGGATAATGGCGCTTCAGCCACGCGGTCTGGTAGCTCACCAGCGCATAGGCGGCGGCGTGCGATTTGTTGAAACCGTAGCCGGCGAACTTCTCCATCAGGTCGAAGATCGCATCGGCCTTGGCTTCGTCCACGCCGTCCTTGGCCGCACCTTCGCGGAAGATCTCGCGGTGCTTGGCCATTTCCGCCGGCACCTTCTTGCCCATCGCGCGGCGCAGCAGGTCGGCGCCTCCCAGCGAGTAGCCGCCGACGATCTGCGCCATCTGCATCACCTGCTCCTGGTACACCATGATGCCGTAGGTGTCCTTCAGGATCGCTTCGGTGCGCGGATCGGGATAGATGATTTCTTCCTGGCCGTGCTTACGCGCGTTGAAGGAGGGAATCAGGTCCATCGGGCCCGGTCGGTACAGCGACACCAGCGCGATCAGGTCTTCGAAACGGTCGGGGCGCGCGTCCTTCAGCAGGCGGCGCATGCCCGAGGATTCGAACTGGAACACCGCGCCGGTGTTGCCGTTGGCGAAGATGTCCTTGTAGGTGGGCGTGTCGTCCAGCGGAATCGCGGCGATGTCCACCGGCGGGATGCCGGCGCGCTCATGGCGCTTGTTGATCGCCTTCACCGCCCAGTCGATGATGGTCAGCGTGCGCAGGCCGAGGAAGTCGAACTTCACCAGGCCCACTTCTTCCACGTCGTTCTTGTCGAACTGGGTGACCGGGTTCTTGCCCAGGCCGTTCTCATCGTGTTCGGCGTACAGCGGGCAGAACTCGCTCAGCGGCTCGGGGCCGATCACCACGCCACCGGCATGCTTGCCGGCGTTGCGGGTCAGGTCTTCCAGCTGCAGTGCCAGATCGATCAGGTCGCGGACATCGTCCTCGGTCTCGTAGCGCTGGATCAGTTCCGGCGATGCCATTTCCGAGCTGGGGCCTTCCTTGCCCTTGCCCAGTGCATCCTTCAGGTGGATACCCAGGATGTTGGGAATCAGCTTGGAAACACCGTCGACCAGGCCGTACGGGAAACCGAGCACGCGGCCGGAGTCGCGCACCACCGCCTTGGCGGCCATGGTGCCGTAGGTGATGATCTGGCTGACGCGCTCGCGCCCGTACTTGCGCGCGACGTAGTCGATCACCTCGTCGCGGCGGTCCATGCAGAAGTCGATGTCGAAGTCGGGCATCGACACGCGTTCCGGGTTGAGGAAGCGCTCGAACAGCAGGTTGTACGGCAGCGGGTCCAGATCGGTGATCTTCAGCGCCCACGCCACCAGCGAACCGGCACCGGAACCACGGCCGGGGCCGATCGGAATGCCCTGGTTCTTGCCCCACTGGATGAAGTCGGCCACGATCAGGAAGTAGCCGGGGAACCCCATCTTGATGATGGTGTTGAGCTCGAACTCCAGGCGCTCGAAATATTCTTCGCGGGTCTTGCCCGGCGCCAGCGGATTCTTCTCCAGGCGCTCTTCCAGGCCGTCGCGCGACATTTTCTGGATCCAGGTGTCCAGGGTCTCGTCGTCGGGTACCGGGTAGTTGGGCAGGAAGTAGGTGCCCAGCCGCATCTCGATGTTGCAGCGCTCGGCCAGTGCCAGCGTGTTGTCGATCGCATCGGGAATGTCGGCGAACAGCGCGCACATTTCCTCGGCCGACTTCAGGTACTGCTGGTCGCTGTATTCGCGCGGCCGCTTGGGGTCGTCCAGCACGCGGCCAGTGGAGATGCACACGCGCGCTTCGTGTGCGCTGAAATCCGACGGCGACAGGAAGCGCACGTCATTGCTGGCCACCACCGGCAGGCCGCGCTGGCCGGCGGCCATCAGCGCGAACTGGTTGAAGGTTTCCTCGCCCTCGCGGCCGGTACGGGTCAGTTCCAGGTGCAGGCCATCGCCGAACACGCGCTGCCAGTCGGCCAGCTGCTGCTCGGCCAGTTCATGCTTGCCGTCCAGCGCCAGGCGCCCGGCCAGGCTCTGCCGCCCGGCCAGCGCGAACAGGTTGGCGTTGCCGGCCTTCAGCCAGTCCGGGTGGATGGCCACCCCGCCTTCCGGGCGATGGCCCTCCATCCAGGCGCGGGTCAGCAGCCGCGACAGGCTCAGGTAGCCCTCACGGTCGCGGCACAGCAGGGTCATCCGCCAGGGCTCCTGGCCTTCCTCGGCAATCAGCACGTCGGCGCCGGCGATCGGCTTGATGCCCACGCCTTCGGCCGCCTTGTAGAACTTGACCAGGGCGAACAGGTTGTTGAGGTCGGTCACCGCCAGCGCGGGCAGGCCCAGTTCCACCGAGCGCGACAACAGGTTGGCCTGCTTGGCCTTTTTCGGGTCGGCCTGGTCGGGTTTGGCCGGCACACGGATGGTCGAGTCCGCCAGCGAGAACTCGGTGTGGACGTGGAGATGTACGAAGCGGGAGTTGGACATGCCGGACCAGGTTGGAGCGCGCAGGCCCCGGATGCCGACGGAGGTTCGTCGCCGGGGTCGGGAAGCGCTGGAGTGCCTGGTCAGGGTACCGAGGGCGGAGAGGCGCGACAAGCTCTTGACATGCCCCGGAGGACGACCGGGTTCAGGCGTGCGGGAGCCCGTTTCCTGTAGAGCCGAGCCCACGCTCGGCTGCTGCGGAAAGCCGAGCATGGGCTCGGCTCTACAAGGTCAATCGAGGCACTCACGTACCGGGGCGAAGCTGCGCCGGTGCTCCATGCAGGGGCCGTGCTCGCGCAGCGCGGCCAGATGGGCCGGGGTGCCATAGCCCTTGTGCTGCTCGAAGCCATACTCAGGGTGGCGCACGTGCACCTCCTGCATGTAGCGGTCGCGCGAGACCTTGGCCAGGATGGAGGCGGCCATGATGGCCCGGTCGATGCCATCGCCGCCGACCAGGGCCTGTGCCGGCAGGACCAGCCCCTTGGGCACCACGTTGCCGTCGATGCGCGCGAAGCCCGCCACGTGGGCCACGGCGGCCACCACATCGCGCATGCCCTGCAGGGTGGCCTGGTAGATGTTGAGGCGGTCGATGGCCTCCACCTCCACCAGTACCACATGCCAGGCCAATGCCCGTTCGACGATGCGGTCATACAGCTGCTCGCGGCGCGCGGCGGTCAGCTGCTTGGAATCATCCAGGCCGTTGATGCGCGGCCTGGACGGGTCGAACACCACGGCGGCCACGGCCACCGGGCCGGCCAGCGGGCCGCGCCCGGCTTCGTCGACACCGGCGATCAGGCGTTCCGGCTCGACCACCGCGCTGGCATCGAACAGCGCCAGGCTGGCTGCAGCGGCGTGGCGGCGGCTCATGCCTGGGCCTGGTTGCGCACCAGCAGCTCGCCCACGGCGTCGGCGGCACGTGCCGATGCGTTGCGGCGCAGGCGCTCGTGCAGGCGCGCGTAGGTGTCCTGCAGGTCGCTCACCCGCTGCGGGTGGTCGAACCACTGCTGGATGGCCGCCGCCAGCTTGTCCGGTGTGCAGTCATGCTGCATCAGCTCCGGGGCCAGGTCCTGGCCGGCCAGGATGTTGGGCAGGGCGAAGCGGTCCACCTTGATCAGGCCCAGCGCCTTGACCAGGCGGTAGGTCAGCTCGTTGACGCGGTAACCGACCACCATCGGCCGCTTCACCAGCATGGCCTCCAGCGTGGCGGTACCGGAGGCCAGCACCACCACGTCGGCGGCGATCATCGCATCGCGCGCCTGGCCGTCGAGCACGTGCGAATAGGCCACCGGCAGCGCCGAGCGTGACAGCTGCTCTTCAATCAGCCGCTTGCACGCCGCGTTGGCGGCAGGCACCACCACATGCAGCCCGGGAATGCGCTCGGAGACCTGCCAGGCGGCTTCGAAGAACGGCTCGCCCAGGCGCGAGATCTCACCCAGGCGGCTGCCCGGCAGCACCGCCAGCACCTTGGCCGAGGTCGGCAGGCCCAGCGTGGCGCGTGCGGCCTCGCGGTCGCCCTGCAGGGGAATGTCATCGGCCATCGGATGCCCGACAAAGCGCGCGTCGATGCCGTGCTTGGCATAGATCGGCGGTTCCATCGGGAACAGGCACAGCACCAGGTCGGCGCTGCTGCCGATCTTCTCGGCGCGCTTCTCGCGCCAGGCCCAGACCGACGGGCTGACGTAGTGCACGGTGCGTACGCCCCGCTGCTTCAACCAGCGCTCGATGCCCAGGTTGAAGTCGGGCGCATCGATGCCGATGAACACGTCCGGCTGCCATTCCAGCGCACGCTGGCGGAAGGCCGAGCGCAGCTTCAGCAGGCGCGGCAGATGGCGCAGCACCTCGGTCAGGCCCATCACCGCCAGCTCGCTGGCATCGTGCCAGGTCTGGCAGCCGGCGCTGCGCATGGCATCACCGCCGATGCCGGCGAATTCGGCATTCGGGAAGCGCGCCTTGAGCTCGCGTACCAGTCCCGCACCGAGCAGATCGCCGGAGGCTTCACCGGCCACCAGCGCGATCCGCAACGGGCGCTCGCTGAGCACCCGCTGCGCAGGGACACTGCCGGCCATCGAGGCCAGCGGGATCACGGCGGCGCCGGCGGGCGCCTGGCCGGCGGTGCTGTTCATCGCAGCAAGGGCCGCTCGGCGTGCTCGATGAAGTCCAGCATGGCCTTCACGTCATCGCTGTCACGCGCCTGCTCGGTCAGCTGCACCTTGGCCTCGGCCAGCGGCAGCCCGGCCACATACAGCGTGCGGTAGGCGCGCTTGATGGCCGAAATGCGCTCGGCATCGAAGCCGCGGCGCTTCAGGCCTTCGCTGTTGATGCCTCGCGGGCGGCCGAGCGAGTCGGTGCCGACCATGGTGAACGGCGGCACGTCGCCATTGGTCAGCGCACCCATGCCAAGGAAGGCATGCGCGCCGATGCGGCAGAACTGGTGGGCGCCGGCAAAGCCACTGATGATCACGTAGTCGCCCACGGTCACGTGGCCGGCCAGCGTGGTGTTGTTGGAGAACACGCAGAAGTTGCCCACATGGCAGTCGTGCGCCACGTGCGTGTAGGCCAGCATCCAGTTGTCGTTGCCGATGGTGGTGATGCCGCCGCCGCCGCCGGTGCCACGGTTGAGGGTGACGAACTCGCGGAACACGTTGCGGTCGCCGATCACCAGTTCGGTACGCTCGCCGCCGAACTTCTTGTCCTGCGGCTCGCCACCGATGGCCGCGTGGCCGACGAAGCGGTTGTCGCGGCCGATCCGGGTCGGACCGTGGATGCTGCAATGGGGGCCGACCACCGTGCCGGCGCCGATTTCAACATCGGCGCCGATCAGGGTGAAGGCGCCCACCTGTACGTCGTCGGCCAGCCGGGCGGCCGGATCGATGACGGCGGTGGGATGGATCCGTGGTGCGTTGTCAGTCATTGCTGCCTCCCGTGGATCAGCCCTTGGCGCCGGCGCACATGACCTCGGCCGAGGCGACCACTTCGCCATTGACCTTGGCTTCGCCGTAGTACCAGCCCATGTTGCGGATCAGGCGCTTCATCTGCACATCCAGCATCAGCACGTCGCCGGGGACGACCTGCTTGTTGAAGCGGGCGTTTTCCACCTTGACCATGTAGAACAGCTTGGACTGCGAGTCGCGGCCAAGCGTGAGCTGGGTCATCACGCCACCGGCCTGCGCCAGCGCTTCGATGATCAGCACGCCGGGCATGATCGGGCGGCCCGGGAAGTGGCCCTGGAAGAACGGCTCGTTGATGCTGACGTTCTTCTGCGCCAGGATGCGCTTGGCCTCGATGTCGAGCTCGAGCACCCGGTCCACCAGCAGGAACGGGTAGCGGTGCGGAAGCAGTTCCTGGATCTGGCTGACGTCGATCGGAAGCTGCAGCGTGTCGTTCATTCTTTCTCCTTGCCAGCAGCCAGGACGCGGCGAGCCAATGCGTCCAGCTGCTTGAAGCGCGCGGCGTTCTTGCGCCACGTGCGGTTGTCGGTCAACGGGGTGCCGGACGAGTACTCGCCCGGCTCATGGATGGAGTTGCGGACCACCGACTTGCCGGTGATCACGACCTTGTCGCAGATCTCAAGGTGGCCGACCACGCCGACGTGGCCGCCGAGCAGGCAGTAGCGGCCGATCTTGGCGCTGCCGGCGATGCCGGTGCAGCCTGCGATGGCCGAGTGCGCGCCGATCTGCACGTTGTGGGCGATCTGCACCAGGTTGTCCAGGCGCACATCCTCGTCCAGCACGGTGTCTTCCAGGGCGCCACGGTCGACGCAGGTATTGGCGCCGATCTCGCAGTCGTCGCCGATGCGCACACCGCCCAGCTGCGGAACCTTGATCCACTTGCCGGCATCCATGGCCAGGCCGAAGCCATCGGCGCCCAGCACGGCACCGGGGTGCACGCGCACGCGCTTGCCAAGCGTGACCCGGGTGACCAGGGTGACCCGGGCGATCAGTTCACAGCCGGTGTCCAGGCGGCAGTCTTCGCCGATCACGCTGCCGGCGCCGATGATGCAGTTGTCGCCCACCACGCTGCGCGCGCCGATGGAGACGAACGGACCGATGTGGGCGCTGGCGGCGACCTGGGCGCTGGGATCGATGACGGCGCTGGGGTGGATGCCCGGCGGGCGTGCCGGTGCGATGTCGAACAGCGCGGCGATCTTGGCGAAGGTGGTGTAGGGATCCTTGGCCACCAGCGCGGTGCCCGGGGCGGCGTCGGCGTCGTCGGCGCGCAACACCACCAGCGAGGCCTGGCTGTCGGCCAGCTGGGCGCGGTAGCGCGGGTTGGCGAGGAAGGTCAGCTGGCCAGGTCGGGCATGGGCGAGGGTGGCCACGCCATGGATGGCGGTGGCGGGGTCGCCATGGACCTGCAGGCCGAACTGCTCGGCGAGTTGCTGGGCGGTGTAGGTGGGAGTATTCACGGCGGGAGTTTAACGTGTGACGCCATTGCGGTCATGCGGGGGCGCGAGGGCTTGGCGCCTGCCTGGTACGGGAGGGAGGCGGCGGGTGGCCCTGGCCAGGACACGCAAAAGCCCCTCCATGGTGCTCGATGGCGCCATCCATGGCGCCAACGGTCCTGTCCAGGGCCACCCGCCGCCTCTGGACAGTTTCCCGCGAGCGCGGCCAAACGCCGGTGCCGTGCAGTGTCATCTGCATCAACGAAAACGCCGGGCAGAGCCCGGCGATTCGCACCCCGTCTGGTGGAGAGCCCCCCTTCTGTTAAGGGGGGCGCGCCGCAGGGAATCGCAGGAGCGATTCCCAACGTTGCTGTGCAACGGCCCGAAGGGCGCATGCCACGGATGGCATGCGTAACGGCGCGGGGGATAGGAGGTAGGTCGGGACCCGCTGCTTGCGCAGCAAGCCGCGGCGCACCTTCGGTGGTCAGTTCTTAGAACTGGCCGCCGAAGGTGAATTGCAGTCGTTCGATCTTGTCATCGTCTTCCTTCTTCAGCGGGAAGGCGTAGCTGATCGAGATCGGACCGACCGGGGCGCGCCACAGCAGGGCCACGCCGGTGGACACGCGCAGCTCGTTGGCCTTGAAGTTCTCGGTGCCGTTGTAGACGTTGCCGAAGTCGACGAAGGCCGACACGCGCGCCGACGGGCTGTCGAACAGGCGCGGGAAGTAGGCTTCGACCGAGCCGACGGTCTTCAGCGAACCACCCAGCGGCTGGCCTTCCGGATAGCCTTGGGTGATTTCGCGCGGGCCCAGGGTGTTGTCCTCGAAGCCGCGCACCGAGTTGGTGCCGCCGGCGTAGAAGTTCTCGAAGAACGGCAGGCCGCTGGCGGTAACGGTTCGGGTGGTGCCATCCGGCTCGGTCAGGGTGCGGCTGTAGTCCTTTCCATAGGCGTCACCGTAGCCCACTTCGGCACGGGTGTTGATCACCAGCGAGGGCATGATCGGCCAGTACTTGCTGATCTGGTAGTTCAGCTTGTAGTACTCGATGGTCGAACCCGGCAGCGTGGTTTCCAGGCCGACGCGCTGGTAGGTACCGCGGGTCGGCATGAAGTAATCGTTGCGCGAGTCGCGCGCCCAGCCCAGCTCGGTGCGCCACGCGTGGAAGGTACGGCGGCCGACCGCGTTGATGTAGTCGATGATCGACTGCGGGGTCGAGCCCTGGTAAGTGGTGATCTGGTTGCTGTCGATGCCGAACATCAGCGAGACGGTATCGGTCTCGGTCAGCGGCACGCCAAACACCACCTGCGCCGAACCATTGGTGCTGTTGTACTGGGCGGTGTTGAAGTCGGAGTAGTCCAGTTCGCGCCAGGACAGGTTGTAGCCCAGCGACACGCCGTCATCGGTGAAGTACGGGTTGGTGTAGCTGAAGCCGTAGCGCTGCAGGTAGCTGCTGCGCGAGGCTTCAACCGACACGCGGTTGCCGCCGCCGAGGAAGTTGTTCTGCGACAGCTGCACCGAGGTGGTCATGCCGTAGGACTGCGAGTAGCCCAGGCCGAACACGAAGCTGCCGGAGGTGGTTTCCTTGACGTTGTAGACGACGTCGACCTGGTCGTTGCTGCCGCTGACGGCCGGGGTCTCGACCTCGACCGACTCGAAGTAACCCAGGCGCTGCAGGCGGATCTTGGAACGGTCGATCGCGGCCTGCGAGTACCAGCTGTTCTCGAACTGGCGCATTTCGCGACGCATCACTTCGTCGGAGGTGCGGGTGTTGCCACGGAACAGGATGCGGCGCACGGACACGCGCGGGCCGGGCACGACCTGCATGTTGATGGCCACCGTCTGCTCGGCACGGTTGGTGGTCGGGATCGGGTTCACCTTGGCGAACGCGTAGCCGATGTTGGACAGCGAGTTGGTGATGGTGTCCGAGCTGAATTCCAGCAGGGCACGCGAGAACGTGTCGCCGGACTTCTGGATCACCATGCGCTCGACGTCCTCCTGCGGGAGGATGGTGTCGCCGCTGACCTTGATCTCGGAGATCTTGTACTGCGCACCCTCGGTCACGCCGGCGGTGAGGAACATGTCGCGCTTGTCGGGGCTGATCGAGACCTGGGTCGAATCGATGCTGAAGTCGACATAGCCGCGGTCCAGGTACCAGGAGTTGAGCTTTTCCAGGTCGCCGGACAGCTTTTCCTTGGAGTACTGGTCATCGCGGCGGTACCACGAGGCCCAGTTGTGCTCCTTCGATTCCCAGGTCTCCAGGATGTCCTTGCTCTCGTACTTCTCGGTACCGACCAGGTTGACATGGCGGATCTTGGCCGCCTTGCCTTCCTTGATGGCGATGGCGATGTCCACGCGGTTGCGGTCCAGCGGGCTCACCGTCGGGGTGATCTCGACGTTGTACTTGCCGCGGTCGTTGTACTGGCGGCGCAGTTCCTGGGTCACGCGGTCCAGGCTCAGGCGGTCGAAGGTGCCGCCTTCGGTCAGGCCGATGTCGGACAGGCCCTTGAGCAGCTGGTCGGACTTGATGTCCTTGTTGCCGGTCACGGTCAGCTTGTTGATCGCCGGGCGTTCCTTGACGGTCACCACCAGGATGGTGCCCTGGCGGTCCAGCTGCACGTCTTCGAAGAAGCCGGTCTTGTACAGGGCGCGGATGGTCTCGCCGACCTTGCTGTCGGTGACCGTCTCGCCACGTTCCACCGGCAGGTAGGTGAACACCGTGCCCGAGCTGATGCGCTGCAGGCCATCGACGCGGATGTCGCTGACAGTGAAGGGCTCGGCTGCCTGGGCCAGGGCGGGAGCGCCGGTGACGGCGGCGAGGGCGAGGGCCAGCAGGCGGCGATTGGGGAGTCGCGTCATGTCACGTCCGGTAGGAAGGTCGATTTCATTGGTGCGGGATGCCGACGCTGTAGACGGCAACAACGTGGAAAAGTTCATCGCGGGACCAGGCCGAGGATGTCGTTGTAGAACGCCAACCCCATCAGCCCGGCCAGCAACGCCAGGCCGATGTATTGGCCGGCGGCGATGGCACGCTCGCTCAGCGGGCTGCCCTTGACCAACTCGATAAGGTAATACAGCAGGTGGCCGCCGTCCAAGATCGGGATCGGCAGCAGGTTGATGATGCACAGGCTGAGCGACAGCAGGGCCAGGAACTGCAGGAACCAGTCCAGGCCGCGCTTGGCCGATACATTGGCCACCCGGGCGATGGTGACCGGCCCGGAAACGTTCTGCAGCGAGGCTTTGCCGGTGACGATGCGGCCCATCATGCCCAGCGAGTCGGCCGCCAGGCGGCCGGTTTCGCGCACGGCCACGGTCACCGCGTCCAGCGGGCCATAGCGCAGCAGGGTGTCGTAGGCCGGGCTGTAGGAGGTGGGGAAGCCGACGCCGATCTGCCAGACCGGGTTGCCCTTGCCGTCCTTGCCCTGGCGCGGGGTGACCTCCAGCGCCAGCCGCTCACCGCCGCGCAGGACTTCGATCATGCCCGGGCCGCCGGCGCGGCCGAGGGCCTGGATCTCGCCGATCACCTGGTCGACGCTGTCGATGCGCTGGCCGTCGATCGCCACGATCAGGTCGCCGGGCTGCAGCAGCCCGCTCACCACCGAATCGGGCGTGAGTGAATCGACCAGGGCCGGCTGCAGCCACGATTGCCAGTACAGGCCGGCCAGGATCGGCACCCGCCTTTCATCGAAGCCCGCCGGCAGCTGCGACAGCGGCAGCGTGCGCACGCGCACCTGGTCGGCGGCATCGAGCACTTCCAGCTTCACGTCGCGGCGGTCCATCGCTGCAGCGGTCAGCGCCATGCTGGCCTCGCCCAGGGTGACCACCTGGCGGTCGTCCACGCGCAGCACGCGATCGCCACTGACCAGGCCGGCCGTGGCGGCAATGCCGCTGGTGCGGCCGATGGTGGGGGAGTAATCCTGTTTGCCGATCACGAACATCGCCCACAGCAGCAGGATGCACAGCAGCAGGTTGGCGAGCGGGCCGGCGGCGACGATGGCGATGCGCTGCCACACGGTCTTGTGGTTGAAGGCCTGGCCGCGTTCATGCGGGTGGACCTCGACCTCGCGCTCGTCGAGGAATTTCACATAGCCGCCGAGCGGGATGGCGGCAATGGCGAACTCGGTGCCATGGCGGTCGCGGCGCGACCACAGCGGCCGCCCGAAGCCGACCGAGAAGCGCAGCACCTTGACGCCGCACAGGCGGCCGACCCAGTAATGCCCGAACTCGTGGAACGTGACCAGCAGCCCGAGGCTGACAATCATCCACCAGACCGATCCGATGAAATCAGTCATGCAGGCTCACAGTGGCGGACAGGGGCGGCGTCGTCATGCTGGGCGAGGCGGTCGTTCAGGCGGCGGCGATGGCGTTCAGGGTCAGCTGGCGTGCCCGCTGGTCGGCGGTCAACAGGACCTCCAGTGTATCGGCTGGTTCGGTCGGCAGTGTTGAAAGCGCGTTAGCAACCAGCTCCGGGATGGTCAGGAAACCGATCCGGCCCTGAAGAAACGCTGAAACCGCCTCTTCGTTGGCAGCGTTCAGCACCGCCGGGGCGGTGCCGCCGGCCTGCATCGCCTGCCAGGCCAGCGCCAGGCAGGGGAAGGCGTCAGTGTCGGGGGCTTCGAAATCGAGCCGGCCCTGCGCCAGCAGGTCCAGCCCGGCCACGCCCGATTCAATGCGTCGCGGCCAGCCCAGGCCGACGGCCAGGGTGGTGCGCATGTCCGGCAGGCCCATCTGCGCCAGGGTGGAGCCGTCGACGAACTCGACCAGCGAATGCACCAGGCTCTGCGGATGCACCAGTACCTCGATGCGCTCGCCAGGCACCGCGAACAGATGATGGGCCTCGATCACTTCCAGGCCCTTGTTCATCAACGTCGCCGAATCGACCGAGATCTTCGGCCCCATCGACCACTTCGGGTGGGCCACGGCCTGTGCCGGGGTGACCTGGGCCAGCTCGGCACGCGTGCGGCCACGGAACGGGCCGCCGGAGGCGGTCAGCAGGATCCGGCGCACGCCGGCGCCGTCGAGGCTGGCGTCGCGCGAGCGCAGGCACTGGAAGATCGCGCTGTGCTCGCTGTCGATCGGGATGATCTCGGCGCCGGCACGCTCGGCGGTGCGGGTCAGCAGTTCACCGGCCAGGACCAGCGATTCCTTGTTGGCCAGCAGGATGCGCTTGCCGGCGGCCGCGGCGGCCAGGGTCGAGGACAGGCCGGCGGCACCGACGATGGCGGCCACCACGGTGTTACAGGCCTCACTGGCTGCCAGCTGGTCCAGCGCGGCGGAGCCGGCATGGGCCTGGGTGGCCAGGCCGGCCTCGCGCAGGCCGTCGCGCAGCTCGGCGTACAGCGATTCATCGGCGATCACCGCATGGGCCGGCGCGTGCTGCCGGCACAGGGCCAGCAACGCCTGCACCTGGCGGCCCGCTGCCAGCACGGTGGCCTGGTAGCGCTGCGGGTGGCGGGCGATCACGTCCAGCGTGGAGGCACCGATCGAGCCGGTGGCGCCGAACACGGCGACCCGGCGCAGGTCTGCAGCTGCATTCATGGTCAGAACCCGAAGATTTCCTTGCCCAGCGCGAACACGGGCACGGCCGCCAGCACGCCGTCGACCCGGTCCAGCACGCCGCCATGGCCCGGAATCAGGTGGCCCGAGTCCTTGGCGCCGGCGTGACGCTTGATCAGGCTTTCGAACAGATCGCCCAGCACCGAGGCAAACACCGCCACCACCGAGGTGATCAGCAGGCCCGGCAGGTGGGCGCCGTCGATGCCGGCCAGCCAGCCCAGTCCAAGGGCGACGGCGACGCCGGCGATCAGCCCACCGAACAGGCCTTCCCAGGTCTTGTTGGGGCTGATGCGCGGGGCCAGCTTGTGCTTGCCGAACTGTCGGCCGGCGAAATAGGCGCCCGAATCGGCGGCCCAGACCAGTGCCAGTGCCGCCAGCAGCCACAGGTGGCCTTGCTGGCCCGGCGGATCGCCGCCAGCATGGATCAGCACCAGCGCCGCCCAGGCCGGGACGATGGCCAGGGTGCCGGCCAGCATCTTCACGATCCGCGCGGGGGCCGTCGGCTGTGCGCCGAAGTTGAAGAAGCGCAGCCAGACCAGGGCCGCCAGCCACCAGGCAACGCCGGCCAGCGTGGTGATCTGGAACAGCACCAGCGTGCTGCCATCGGCCCAGACCAGCAGCACCATCAGCAGCAGGTTCAGCACCAGCAGCACGGTACGCGCCAGGGTGTCTTCAATGCCGGACAGCTTCAGCCATTCCCACAGGCCGATCAGCAGCACGGCGGCTGCGGCTGCGGCCAGCCACTGCGTCGGCAGCAGCAGGATCGCGGCGATGGCCAGCGGCGCCATGATCAGCGCGGCGAGGACTCGGGTCTTGGTCATGGGCTGGAGGTCTCGGTGGCCAGGGCGGCGATCTGGGCGCTGGTCAGGCCGAATCGACGCTCGCGGCCGGCATAGGCATCAAGCGCCTGCTGCAGCTGGTCGGCATCGAAATCGGGCCACAGCGCCTCGGTGAACCACAGCTCGGTATAGGCCAGTTGCCACAGCAGGAAGTTGCTGATGCGGGTGTCGCCGCCGGTGCGGATGAACAGGTCTGGCGGCGGCAGGTCGGCCAGAGCGACCTGGCGGCCCAGCAGCGACTCGTCGATCTGCTCGGGCAGCAGGCGGCCGGCGGCAACTTCGGCGGCCAGGGCGCGCGCGGCTCGGGCGATATCCTGGCGGCCGCCGTAGCTGGCGGCGATCGACAGGGTGAGCGCGGTGTTGTCGGCGGTGCGTTGCTCGGCCAGCTGCATGCGGCTGACCAGTCCGGCGCCGAAGCGCTCGCGTTCGCCGATGAAGCGCACGCGCACGCCGCGCCGATGCAGCTCGTCCACTTCGCGGTCGAGCGCACCGAGGAACAGCTTCATCAACGCATCGACTTCCTCCTGCGGCCGGCCCCAGTTCTCGCTGGAGAAGGCGAACAGAGTCAGCGCCGGGATGCCCAGTTCAAGGCAGCGCTCGATGGTGCGGTTGACGGCACGCGCGCCGGCACGGTGGCCGATCACGCGCGGGCGGCGACGCTGCTGCGCCCAGCGACCGTTGCCATCCATGATGATGGCAACGTGGCGGGGCAGGGCAGCCGGCAACGGGGGCGGGACTGAAGGCATCGACTTCAGACCGACAGCAGTTCTTTTTCCTTGTCGGCAACGACCTTGTCGACGTCCTTGATGTTGGCGTCGGTCAACTTCTGGATGTCGTCTTCGCCGCGCTTCTTCTCGTCTTCGCTGATCGCCTTGTCCTTGACCAGCTTGGCGATTTCCTTGTTCGCGTCCTGACGGATGTTGCGGATCGCGATCTTGGCGCCTTCGCCTTCCTTCTGCACCTGCTTGGCCAGCTCCTTGCGGCGCTCTTCGGTCGGCGGCGGCATGTTGATGCGGATCGCCGTACCCAGGGTGTTCGGGGTGAACTCGGCGTTGTAGAGGCCCTTTTCGATCTCCTTGATCATGCCCTTGTCGAACGGGGTGACCAGCAGCGAGTGGGCGTCGGCGTTGGAGATCGAGGCAACCTGGTTCAGCGGGGTGCTGGCATTACCGTAGGCATTGACCGTCACGCGGTCCAGCAGGGCCGGCGTGGCACGCCCGGTCCGGATGGAGGTGAGGGTGTGCTTCAGAGCGTCGATGCTCTTGGCCATGCGCGTCTGCGCGTTGTTCTTGATGTCGTTGAGCATCGCCCGGTCCTGGATGTATCTGGAATCGGGCGATTATAGGCGAATACGGGACGCTGCCGGGCCTGGATCGACCCGGCTGTCGCCGCCCGCTCAGGCTCAGGCCGGATCGCGGCCCTGAACCAGGGTGCCGATGTTCTCGCCGCTGAGGATTTTCAGCAGTTCGCCCGGCTGGCCCATGTCGAACACGCGCATCGGCAGATCGCTGTCGCGCGCCAGCGCGAAGGCGGCGGTATCCATCACTTCCAGGCCGCGGCGGATCACTTCGTCGTAGCTGAGGGTGTCAAAGCGGACCGCATCGCTGTGCTTGTTCGGGTCCTTGTCGTACACGCCATCGACCTTGGTGGCCTTCAGCAGCAGGTCGGCACCGATCTCGATCGCACGCAGGGCGGCGCCGGAGTCGGTGGTGAAGAACGGGCTGCCGACGCCGGCTGCGAAGATCACCAGGCGGCCCTTTTCCAGGTGACGGATGGCGCGGCGGCGGATGTAGTCCTCGCACACGTCGTTGATCTTGATCGCGCTCATCACACGGGCCTTGGCGCCGAGCTTCTCCAGCGCGTCCTGCATGGCCAGGGCGTTGATGACGGTGGCCAGCATGCCCATCTGGTCGCCGGTAACCCGGTCCATGCCGCCGGCGGCCAGGCCGGCACCGCGGAAGATGTTGCCGCCGCCGATCACCAGTGCCACTTCGGCACCGGCCTGCTGGGCTTCGATGACCTCGCGGGCCAGGCGGTTGATGATCTTCGGGTCGATGCCGTAGTCCTCATCTCCCATCAGCGCCTCCCCGGACAGTTTCAGAAGGATGCGGCGATAGGCGAGCTTGGACATGGGGACCTCGGGTGCGTGGAAATCGCGGGCGATTCTACGCGCATGCGGCGTCGGGCCATAGTGTTTTGTGCACTGCGGCGCGAAATCCGGCGGTTCACCCCGGTGATGCGGGGCTTCCCGTTCAGCCCAGTTCGGCGCCGGCCGTCGCCGACAGCTCGTCGTGGCCCAGTGCACCGGGGGAGCGTGCGATCACCCGGTTGCGGCCCAGGTTCTTGGAGCGGTACAGCACATCGTCAGCGGCGCGCAGCAGGTCCTGCACATCGGCGAAGCGCTCGTAACCGCCCTGGGTGGCCACGCCGGCGGAGAAGGTGACGAACAGCGGGCCACCTTCCAGCTCGGCCATCGGCGTGGCGACGATGTTGGCCAGGACCCGGCGGATCACGTCCAGGGCCACGGTTTCGCTGGTATTGGGCAGCAGCGCGACGAACTCCTCGCCGCCGAAACGGGCCACGGTGTCGCTGTTGCGCAGCTGGCCCTGCAGCTTGCCGGCGAACGCGCGCAGCACTTCGTCGCCGGTCAGGTGACCGTGGGCATCGTTGATCTTCTTGAAATCGTCCAGGTCGATGAAGGCCACCGACAGCGGCCAGCCCTGGCGCCCGGCGCGCAGGAATTCCTGTTCCAGCACCGCCTCCAGCTGGCGGCGGTTGAGCACCCCGGTCAGGGCATCGCGATGGGCCTGGTCGGCCAGGCGCTTGGCGCGGGCCTCGAACTCGTCGGCGCGGCGGCGCGCCTGGTCGGCATCCTGCAGTTCACGCAGGTTGCGCAGGGTGGCCAGCTCCTGGGCGTGGTCGATCAGCTCGCGCACCCGCATCGGCGAGCTCAGGCCGGCCTCGAACAGGCTGGCGATGTCCGGCAGGGCGTCGCTGATGCGCACCAGCACCTGGTCGAAACGCGCGCTGTCCAGTTCCAGACGATCGTGCACCTGCTGCAGGGCGCGCTCGCGCGCGGCATCGGCATCGTCATCGAGCCAGATGTCGGCCACGGCGCCAGACAGCTGCACGCAGGCCTGGAACGCCGATCCGGCGGCATCCTGGTCTTCGCTGTGGCTGATGCTCTCCACCAGATAGCGCGGCAGGCCCCACTGCTCGGCCACCCAGGCGCCCACGTCGGCATGGCTGCAGCCCAGCGCGTCACGCTCACGGGAGACCAGGTCGATGTTGTCGCGCGCATCCCGCAGCAGGGGCAGATAGCGCTCTGATTCGGCCTGGGCCAGGCACAGCACGCCCAGGTCCTGCAGCAATCCGGCCAGCATCAGCTCCTCCAGCCGGCGCAGCCCTCGCGCCTGGCCCAGCTGGCTGGCCGCCAGTGCACTGAGGATGCTGCGCTTCCACGCGCGCTGGCGCAGGTCGTGGTCGGCACCGCTGCCGCCGGTCAGCCCCTGGGTGACGGTGAAGCCGAGGGCGAGGCTGATCGTGGCATTCAGGCCGAGCATGGTCAGCGCCTGGCCGAGGTTCTCGATCCGGCGGCGGCTGGCGTACAGCGGTGAATTGGCGATGCGCAGCATGCGAGCGCTCAGCGCCATGTCGATGGCGATGATGTCGGCGGCGGTGGCGATGTCCGCTTCCGGGTCCTGCGCCAGTTCGATGATGCGCAGGGCAATACCGGGCGGCGAAGGCAGGTTGCGGCAGAGCGCCAGGGCAGCTGTCAGCTCGGGAGGCATGTCGGGTCGTTCAATTCCATTAGGACAAGAATACCTAGGAATGCATCACAGTCCGCGATTTTCGTTCCTGTTAGGTGACTGTCGATTCCCTGCGCCGAGTATCGGCTTGATTGGTGCGTAACGCAAAGGTGCGGGTGTCGGTGTGCGCACCAACGGTGCGCACCCACCGGTGGGGTGCAGTCACAGGCACAAAAAAAGAGCCACGGTTTCCCGCGGCTCCTTCTGGTTGCTTCACAGCCGGAGGGCTGGAATCAGACCTGCATCGCCTTGGCAACTTCGGCGGCGTAGTCTTCCACCACCTTCTCGATGCCTTCGCCGACGACCAGCAGCTTGAAGCCGGCCACGTCGGCGCCAGCGGCCTTGACCACCTGCTCGACGGTGGTGTCGCCCAGCACGTAGGTCTGGCCGTACAGGGTCACGTCGCTGACGATCTTGTTGATCTTGCCGCTGATGATCTTTTCCAGGATGTCGGCCGGCTTGGCCTTGTCCTTCTCGGACATCTTGGCCAGCTCGATTTCCTTTTCCTTCTCGACGAAGTCGGCCGGAACGTCCGCAGCCTTGTTGTGCGGCGGCTTCAGCGCGGCCACATGCATGGCCAGGCCACGGGCCAGCTCGACGTCGCCGCCGACCAGGTCGACCAGCACGCCGACCTTGCCGTTGGTGTGCACGTAGGCGCCGACGGTGTTGTTGCCGTCCACCTTCACCAGGCGACGGATCTGGATGTTCTCACCCAAGGTCTGCACGGCGGTGGCACGGGCTTCTTCAACGGTGCGGCCATCGGCCAGCTTGGCGGCCTTCACGGCTTCGACGTCGTTGGCGTCCGTGGCCAGGGCGGCAGCGGCGACAGCGTTGACGAAGGACTTGAAGTTGTCATCGTTGGCGACGAAGTCGGTTTCCGAGTTGACTTCGACCAGCACGGCCTTGCCGCCGTCCTGGGCCAGGCCCAGACGGCCTTCGGCGGCCACGCGGTCAGCCTTCTTGTCGGCCTTGGCGGCGCCGGACTTGCGCATGGCTTCAGCAGCAGCGTTGATGTCGCCGTTGGCTTCAGTGAGCGCCTTCTTGCATTCCATCATGCCGGCGCCGGTGCGCTCGCGCAGTTCCTTGACCAGGGAAGCAGTGATTTCCACGGGATTACCTCACGAAAGAAAGGGGTTGGGCCGGCATGGTGGCCGGCCCGTGTGACACAGTCCTGTCACGCGCCAAGGGCGGCATGCAGGGAGGGTGGGCGCCGGGCGTCCACCCCGGGGCCTGGATCAGGCCTGGGCGTCGTCGCCCTTCTTGGCAGCCTTCTTGGCCGGCGCGCGGCGGGCCGGCTTGTCTTCGCCTTCAGCGGCGGCTTCAGCGAACTCTTCTTCGCGCACCGAAGCGGCGTGCGGTGCAGCAGCCTTGCCTTCCAGCACGGCGTCGGCAGCGGCGCGGGCGTACAGCTGCACAGCGCGGATGGCGTCGTCGTTGCCCGGGATGGCGTAATCAACCAGTTCCGGGTTGTAGTTGGTGTCGACCACGGCGATGACCGGGATGCCCAGCTTCTTGGCTTCCTTGATCGCGATGTCTTCGTGGCCGATGTCGATCACGAAGATGGCGTCCGGCAGACGGTTCATGTCCTTGATGCCGCCCAGCGAGGCTTCCAGCTTGTCGCGCTCGCGACGCAGGCCCAGCACTTCGTGCTTGACCAGCTTCTCGAAGGTGCCGTCGGTTTCGCCGGCTTCCAGTTCCTTCAGGCGGGCAACCGACTGCTTGACGGTACGGAAGTTGGTCAGGGTGCCGCCCAGCCAACGCTGGTTCATGAACGGCATGCCGCAACGCTCGGCTTCTTCACGAATGGTTTCGCGGGCGCTGCGCTTGGTGCCCAGGAACAGGACGGTGCCGCGCTTCTGGGCCACCGACGAGATGAAGTTCATCGCGTCGTTGAACAGCGGGACGGTCTTTTCCAGGTTGATGATGTGGATCTTGCCGCGGGCGCCGAAGATGTACGGAGCCATCTTGGGGTTCCAGTAGCGGGTCTGGTGGCCGAAGTGGACGCCGGCTTCCAGCATCTGACGCATGGTGACCTGGGGCATTGCAATACTCCTGATGGGGAACCTGCGCTTCCGCCCGCGGTAATAGGTATGCGGGACGCGTGGAAACGCGATGGGTTCCGGGGTTGGGCTTCCCTGTTGCCTCCGTGGCCGAACTCCTTGCGGAGCACCCCGGCACGGATGGGGGCAGCAGGTGTGGATTCACCGGTGACGTCCGGTGTGGACGGGGTCCCGCGCACGCTGGCGGCAGGAATCCGGTCGATTATAGCCCGCTTGGCGCGCCCGCTGCAATTGCGGGGTCCGGCGCGGTCAGCTCGACCTGGCGGCCATCCTGCAGATGGGCCTGGAAACGCCCGCCATGGTAGCCGTTCGGCCGGGGCGGCAGCGCCCAGCGGCGCTCGTGCCCGGCCAGCAGATAGCCGGCCAGCCCCGGTAGCAGCAGGGTGCGCTGGCCGTCTTCGGCAACGAACACCAGGTCATGCAGGCGGGCGTGCAGCGGCCCGGCGTTGTTCAATCGCAGATGGGGCTGCGACGCGTCGGCGTCGAGCCGGGCCTGTACGCGGGGTTGCGCCTGCGGTGCGGCCTGGCCGCGGAACAGCGGGAGTGAGTAGCGGGGCAGGCCGGCCCCGCTGGGCTCCAGCACGATGCGATAGGCCTGTTCACCGGCCACGGGCTCGGGTCGGCCGGGCAGCAGCCAGACGCGCTGGCGGACGCCCGGGGCGAGATCGAGCTGGATCGGGCTGGCCAGGATCTGCCCGGTCGGGCGCAGCCGCTCGGCATCCACCTGTTGTTCCCAGGCCAGCACCCGCACCTGGCCCTGCCAGTGGCCGGGGCCGGGGTTGTACAGCCACAGCTCGGTGCGGCCACCTTCGACGGGCAGCTGCAGGGTAGTGGGGGACAGGTCCAGTGCAGCGGCGGGCATGGCCAGCAGCGACGCCAGGAGGATCAGCGCCACACGCATCAGTAGATGACGGTCACGGCAGGCACCGGGTCTTCGTTGGCGGGCGGTGGTGCCAGATCGCGGACCTGGGCGGGCAACTGCGGCGCGTCACTGCGTTGCTGCGGAACCGGGCAGCGGCGGCTGCCGGCCTCGCCGCTGCAGGCGTCCACCACGGTGAGCCGGATCTGCAGCGGCGTGGTGCCCGGTTCAGCCCATGCGGGTGTGCTGGCGAACAGTATCGCCCCGATCAGAAATACGCGAACCACCCGCCAACCACCCTGCGTCAGGACTCGCTGCGCGGTATCGGCCGGATCGGCCGGAACTGTAGAGTCGAGCTTGCTCGACTGCGCCAGGCCAGCATCCACGCATGGGTGGATCTACCGGAACCCCGTAGTAGGTGCAGACCGTTGGTCTGCACGCCCATCAATAGGTAATCGTCACCTGCACCAGGTCGTTGTAGGTGCCTGCCGGTGGCTGGCCGCTGACCGGCGGCACCCGGCCATAGATGGTCAACTGCTGCGCGCTGCCGGTTCCGGTGCCGCTGGCGGTATCGACGGTCAGCGTGTTGCCCCAGCGCTGGGTGCGGGTGGAATCGCGGTACAGCTCGTAGGTGAGGTAGTAGGTGCTGCCGCCGATGGTGGTGGCCATGCGCCGGGTGCTGGTGGCTGCGGGATTGTTCTGCCCGTTGTTGAGGCTGACCTGGTAGGCGGTGTTCTTCAGGCAGGTCAGGGTCAGCGTCGCGGTCTGGTCGATGTTGGCAGGAATGCCGCCGGTGACAGTGCCGAAGTTCATGTTGGTGGTGACGTAGCTGCCGCACTGCGGCAGCACATTGGCGGTGGCGGTGAAGCTGAAGGCCGCGCTGGCACTGTTGGTGCCGGTGGCACCGCCGTTGCAGGTGGCCGGGACGGTGGCGGTGCCGAGCAGTACTTCGTTCCAGGCCCAGGTGAGCACCACGTTCGCCCCGCTGAAGGTGCTGCTGTAGGCACCGGAAGCCAGCACCTGGTTGGCCGGGATCTGCGCGAACAGCTGGGTGGCCTGCGCGCCACTGCCGCCGGTCAGCAACGGCACGTTGTAGGTCATGGTCAGTTCCTGTGCCGGCGGCGTGCCGCGCGGGGCCAGCCCGGTCACCTGGCTGAAGTTGGAGGTGTTGTAGAGCTGGAAGTTCATGCTGTCGCTGGCGCTGGTCTTCATCGTCCGCCAGGTGGAGCTGCTGCCGCCGCCGCTGCCGGCACCGATGCCCACGCAGACCCGCACGCCGGTGGTGGCCAGCAGGCTCAGCGCGGCGGTGGTGCAGGTCACCGTGATGTTGAGCGTGCCGGTGGTCGCGCCAGGTGCATTGCTGTTGACGTTGCCGAACGGCAGCGTCGGGTCGGCGATGGCGGTGCACACGGCGGTGGCGCGCGCTGGCGCCGCCGCCAGCAGGCCAGCGATCAGCAGCAGGCCCAGCAGCACCCTCATGGCGCCACCTCCGGGATGCACGCCAGCGGTGCTGGCTTCGGCCGCGCGCCGGACGCCACCACCTTGGGCAGGTCCGGTACCTTCACCCGGCATTGCCCGCCGCTGGTGGTGATGTACAGCACGCTGCCGGCGGCCACGTCCTCCAGGTACAGCAGGCCGTCATAGCCCACCAGCGCCTGCCGCCCATCGGGCAGCTGCACTTCGCTGCCCACCTCCAGCGGCTGCCCGTCCATGCTGTGCAGGGTCAGGCTCAGCGAGGGCCGCGAGCGCAGTTCGAAGGTCACCCGCGTGCCCGCGCGCTGGCGTGGGGTCACCCAGTCTTCGATGCGGTCGGCGCGCATGTCCTCAGGCAGGTCCAGGGTGTCGATCGAGACCCGGTTGCGCTGCCAGGACAGCAGTGGGCTGACCAGCAGCAGGCCGCGATCATCGGTCACGCCGATCAGCCGGTTCTCCAGCCGCACCGGCACGCCGCCCACGCCGTTGGTGCTGATCACCGCGAACGCGTCGGAAACCTCGCGGGTTGCAAAGGCATGCCCGCCCATCCACACCAGGCTGCCGCTGGCGCTGGCGTAGGCATAGTTCAGGCCGCCCTGGCGCGAGGCGCCAAGCGAATAGCGGCCGACATCGTTGAGGATGCCGACTTCGGCCAGGCCGCCGTTGCCATCCTCGCCGTGGCGTACCTGTGCGCGCCAGCCGACGCCGCCGGCGCTGCCATCGCCGGGCACCGGCTGGGTGACATCGGCCACCCAGCTCTGGCTGTCGCCGTTGCGTTGGCTGGACAGGCTGGCCTGGCGGTTGTTGCCCAGGCTGGCGGTGACGGACAGATAGAGGCTGCGGTCATCGCTGTTGTCCAGGTTCTGGTTCAGCGACAGGTAGGCCGACCAGCGCTGGCTCCAGCTGCGCGACCAGAACAGGCTGGCGTAACGGTTGTCCTCGCCGTCGGGGTAGCGCAGGCGCAGGTAGCTGGCGCTGAGCGTGCCCAGCCGCAGCAGGTCGACGCCGACCGTGGCCTGGTCGCTGATGTCTGGTGGCAGGTTGCCCTGCAGTGCGCCCAGGTCGCGATAGTCGCCGTGGCTGCGCACGCTGCGCAGGTTGAAATTGAAGCGGCGGTTGTTCCAGCTGTAGCCCAGTGCCCATTGCCCGCCCTGCAGGCCGTGGTAGTCGCTGCGCGCGTAGGCGGCATTGAACACCCCCGCGCCGCCGAGCAGCCACCAGCCGCCGAGACCGGCCTGGGCCAGGCCACCGCCGCCTTCGGCATGCGCTTCGCCGGTAAAGGTATCGCTGACGCCGCCGCGCCAGCTGGCACTGGCCACGGTGCGATCGTCGTAGGCAAAGGAGCGTTGCCCGAAATCCTCGCGCAGGCGGCCGACGCCGACCGACCAGTCCGACAGGCCCTTGGCCAGCAGCTGCTGGGTGCCGTAGAAGCTGAAATCCAGGGTCTGCATGCGGCCGAACGCGTCGGTCACCACCACCTGTGCGGTGCCGGTACCGCTGATGCCGGGCTGGGCGCCCAGCTGGAACGGGCCGACCGGCACCTGGCCGCTGTACTGGCGCAGGCCATCGACGTACAGCTCGACGGTGGACGGCACCACCGCCTGGCCGAGGAAGCTGGGCGTCGGTGTCAGCACGCGATAGGGCTGCAGGCCGTAGTTGCGGCCGATCTGCAGGCCGCCCAGGCGCACCGGTCGGGTCCAGTCGACAAAGCCGCTGTAGAAGTCGCCGACGTCCAGGGTCAGCGCCTGGTCAGGGAAATCCAGGCTCCAGCGGGTGTCCAGGCGCACGCTCTCGCCGCGCCAGCGACGATCGCCGGGCTGCTGGTAGCGGCGGCTGACCGCGGTGTTCTCGAAGGTACCGTTGCCGATGCCGAACAGGCGCAGTTCCGAGCTCAGGCTGAGATTGCCGAGCGTATCCACGTGGCTGCCATACACGTCGTAGTTGAGCAGCAGGCCCGGTGAGGCCGTGCCGGCCAGTGCACGGGTCTGTGGGCGGCTGAGCACGGTGGTCGGCAGGGTCAGCTGGTCCAGCGGCACGTCCAGTGCCAGCGTCTGCATGTGCGCGTCGTAACGCACCACCGCGCCGCTGATCTGGTCCAGGTAGACCGGGGCATCACCGCTGGCATTGAAGCCGAGCTGGCGCAGCACCTCGGGGCTTGCCTGCAGGCGGCCACGGTTCTCGGTGAACGGCAGCAGGCCGCGCGGCGTGCTGTTGAGCGAAACATCCAGGTACAGCGTCTGGCTGGCGGTCAGCGGCGTTGGCGGTGGCAGGATTGCATCGGCTGACACGCCCGATACGTCTGCGGCCCCGGCGGCCGCGATACCGGGCACATCGGCGGCCTCGGTCGCCGCAGGAGCCAGGGCAGCCAACAGCGCGCCCATCAACGCCTCAGCGAGCCGGTGGTGGCGACAGTGGCGTCTGTTCCGACTCGCCATTGAGCTTGGCCGTGATCTGGTCGTTGTCGCGGTCGATCGCGATACGCTCGATCGGCCAGCGCATCACCTGTCCGGGCAGCACATAGCCCAGCAGCCCCGGATGCACGATGCGTGGCCGCTGCGTGCTGCCCAGCGCGAGATCGGCGATCTGCGCATAGCTGTTGCCGGTGTTGGCCACTTCCACCCCGTTGCGGCCGTCCTCCAGCCGCACCAGGCGCGCGGCCAGCTGTGGCGCGAGCTTGCCGCCGGAGGGCTGCACGAATACCGGGATCGAATAGCGCAGCACGAATTGCATGCCGTTGGCGCGGGTCGCCAGGTCGGGCACTTCGTCGACGATCAGCCGGTAGTAGCGCTGGACCTCCGGCGGCTGGTTGACCGGACGCATCACCCGCACCAGCTGTTGCTGGCCGGCGGCCAGTTCCTGCATCGGCGGGGTGGCCAGCAGCTCATCGGTGGGCAGCAGCTGTTCCTGCCCATCCTGCTGTACCCAGCGGAACACGCGCACCTGCAGCCTGACCGGCGAGGTGCCGCTGTTGGTCAGCCACAGTTCGCCTGCGCGCTGGCGGGCTTCGAGCTGCAGGCTGGTGGGGGCGACCTGCAGGCTGGTGGCGCCGGCGGCGGTGGCGAGCAGCAGGCTCAGGGCGAGCAGCGCCACGCCGGTGGCGCGCCACGGGCGGGGTCCGGCCATGCGGGCGTGCTCCATCAATAGGTGATCGTGGCGGTGACCGTATCCAGGTAGTTGCCGGTGGCCGGGTTGTTGGTGCTCAGGTTCAGGATCTGGCCGTAGACGATGTAGGGCACCGCCAGGCCGGTGCCGATGCCGGCCTGGGTGTTGGTGCCGGTGGTGGCGCCCCAGACCAGGGTGTGCGCGGCGTCCTGGTAGAGCTGGTAGCCGACATAGTTGTTGGCGGTCACAGCCGCATTGGTGTTCTTCATGCGGCGGGTGGTGACGTCGTTGGCCGTGCTGGCGTTGGCGCCGGCGTTCAGCGAGATCGTGTATGGGGTCAGCGCCGAGCACTGCGCGGTCACCGTGCCCTGGCCCAGGGTGGGGGTGGCGGTGGTCGATGCGGCGGTGCCGAAGTCAACGTTGGTGGCCGCTGCGGCGGTGATGGTGCAGGCCTTGGTGACCACCAGGGTGACGTTGAAGGTGGTGGTGTCGGCCGCCAGCGCCGGACCGCTCAGCAGGAGCGCCCCCAGGGCCCAGGCAAGCGGGGAACGAAGCGGGGATCGCATGGACAACCTCCCTGACCCGAAGGTCCGTTGAACAAGGCGAAGGCGGCATGTTCGGTGCCGCTTTGACGACGGTGGCCGCCAGCTTGTGCGGCTAAGTGTCTGTAATCCGTGATAAATAGTGATCCGAAAGGGCGAATCCCATCACGCTTTCACTTTCCTTGCCGGAACCGTGCACGGCCCGCAACGCCAGTTGGGTGGCGTTCGTTCAGATTGCGGCCGGATCGGCGATAATGGGCGCCATGAGCGTGAATCTGAAAACCCCGCAGGAAATCGAGATGATGCGCGTCGCCGGCCGCCTGGCCAGCGAAGTGCTCGACATCGTCACCCCCCACGTCAAGCCCGGTGTCACCACCGAGGAACTGGACCGCATCTGCCACGACCACATCGTGAACGTGCAGGGCGCCATTCCGGCCAACGTCGGCTACCGCGGCTTCCCCAAGACCGTGTGCACTTCGGTCAACAACGTCATCTGCCACGGCATTCCCAGCGAAGGGAAGGTGCTCAAGGATGGCGACATCATCAACATCGACGTGACCGTCATCAAGGATGGCTGGCACGGCGATACCAGCCGCATGTATTTCGTCGGTACGCCGTCGGTGATGGCCCGCCGCCTGGTGGAAGCCACCTATGAAGCGATGTGGCGCGGCATCCGTGCGGTGCGCCCGGGTGCGACCCTGGGCGACATCGGCCATGCCATCCAGAGCTATGCCGAAGGCGAACGCTTCAGCGTGGTGCGCGAGTACTGCGGCCACGGTATCGGCAAGGTCTACCACGACGAGCCGCAGGTGGTGCATTACGGCCGCCCGGGCCAGGGCCTGGTGCTGCAGCCGGGCATGACCTTCACCATCGAACCGATGATCAACGAGGGCACCCGCTACAACAAGGTGCTGCCGGATGGCTGGACCGTGGTGACCAAGGACCGCAAGCTGTCGGCGCAGTGGGAGCACATGATCGCGGTCACCGAGACCGGCGTGGACGTGCTGACCCTGTCGCCGGGCGAATCGCAGGTCGCCTGACCATGCTGCCGGCGGGTTCACTGCTGGACGCGCCGGCCGATTCGCTTGACGATTCCGAATGGGCGTCTGCCGCACGGCAGGCGCTGCAACAGGCCGATGCGCGCCTGTACCGACGCTTCGACCAGGGCGACAACATCGAGCGCCTGCTGGCGCTGCGCGCGCGTGCGGCCGACCATCTGATCCGCCTGGCCTGGCAGCGCTGCCTGCCGGCCGACAGTGGACTGTCGCTGTTCGCGGTGGGCGGCTATGGCCGCGGCGAGCTGTTCCCGCGGTCGGACATCGACCTGCTGGTGTTCGGTGACGCGCAGGCACAGCTCGCTCATGAGCCCGCATTGGCACGCCTGTTCGCGCTGCTGTGGGACTGCGGGCTGGCGGTCAGCCATGCCGTGCGCTCGGCCGCGCAGTGCCGCCAGGCCGCTGCCGACCAGACCGTGCTGACCGCGCTGATCGAGGCGCGTCCGATCCTGGCCGACGATGCGGCACGCCGCGCGTTGCGCGAAGCGATCGACGATCGCGAACTGTGGCCGGCGCGGACCTTCTTCCTGGCCAAGCTGGAAGAACTGCGCAACCGCCACCAGCGTTTCGGTGATACCGCCGACAACCTGGAGCCGGACCTGAAGGACGGCCCGGGTGGCCTACGTGACCTCAACACGCTGGGCTGGATGGCGCTGCGTGCGTTCGGCGTGCGCGATCTGGAGGCGCTGGTCGGGCTCGGCCACCTGGGCGCCGACGAAGCGGCTGCATTGAAGCGCGAGCGCGCGGTGCTGGCGCGGCTGCGCTTTGGCTTGCACCTGGTGGCGCGCCGCCCGGAAGAGCGCCTGCGCTTTGATTACCAGAAGACCCTGGCCGCGCGCCTGGGCTTCGAAGACGACGCCGAGAATCTGGGTGTCGAAAAAATGATGCAGGGCTTCTACCGCGCTGCATCGGTGGTGCGCCGGATCAGCGACCGCCTGCTGCAGCGCTTCGAGGAGCAGTTCGATGGCGAGGCGCAGCCGGAACCGCTGACCGTGGGTTTTTCGCTGCGCCGTGGTTACCTGGCCGCGAACGAGGCCGACTGGCCACGCGCGGATATCGGCCAGGTGTTCGCGCTGTTCGCCAGCTGGGCCAACAACCCGCAGGTGCGTGGCCTGCATTCGCTGACCGCGCGCGCGCTGGCCGAATCGCTGCCGCTGCTGCCGGCCTACGACCAGGCCGACACCGATGCGCGCGAGCAGTTCATGACCCTGCTGCGTGGTCAGCGCCCGGTCGATACGCTTTCGCGCATGGCGCGGCTGGGCGTGCTTGGCCAGTGGATCCCGGCGTTCGCCCAGGTCAGCGGGCGCATGCAGTTCGACCTGTTCCATGTCTACACCGTGGATCAGCACACGCTGATGGTCCTGCGCAACATCGGTCAGTTCGCCAGCAGCCGCGCCGACGAGCGCTTCTCCATCGCCCATGAAGTCTGGCCGCGCCTGCGCAAGCCGGAGCTGCTGCTGCTGGCCGGGCTGTTCCATGACATCGCCAAGGGCCGCGGCGGCGATCACTCCGAGCTGGGCGCGGTGGACGCGCGTGCGTTCTGCCAGGCGCATGCGTTGAGCGTGACCGACACCGAACTGGTGGCCTGGCTGGTCGAGCAGCATCTGCGCATGTCGGTGACCGCGCAGAAGCAGGACATCGCCGATCCAGAGGTGATCCATCGTTTCGCCACCCTGGTCGGCAGCCGCGACCGCCTGGACTACCTGTACCTGCTGACCTGCGCCGACATCGCCGGCACCAGCCCCAAGCTGTGGAACGCCTGGAAGGACCGGCTGCTGGCCGATCTGTACTTCGCGACACGGCGCGCATTGCGCGAGGGACTGGAGCATCCGGTGCCGGCCGCCGAGCGCGTGGCCGAGGCGCGCGACAGCGTGCGCGCGCTGGTGCGCGAACAGGGCTACGACGACGCCACCATCGACCGCCAGTTCGCGGTGATGCCTGACGAAGGCTTCATCCGCCTGCGCCCGGAACAGCTGGCCTGGCAGGCTGCCGCACTGGTGCCGGTGAAGCAGGGCCAGGCCCTGGTGAAGGTGCGCCGGATCAGCGTCGACGACCCGGCGCTGGAAGTGTTCGTGCATTCGCCGGACCGCGACGGTCTGTTCGCCGCCATCGTGATGACCCTGGACCGCAAGGGCTACGGCATCCACCGCGCGCGCGTGCTCGATGGTCCGGCTGAGACCATTTTCGATACGTTTGAAGTGAGCCCGGCCGATACGTTTGCCGATGGCAGCAGCGCCAATCTGGAAGCGGCACTGCGCGAAGCGCTCGGTGGCGATCTGGCCCGCCTGCGGCCGTCACGCCGGGTCGTGCCACGCCAGCTGCGCCACTTCCGTTTCGCCCCGCGCATCGAGTTCCGCGATGAACCCGGCGCGACCCGCTTTGCCCTGGT
This sequence comes from Stenotrophomonas sp. CS3K5, assembly GCF_059515225.1. Lineage (NCBI taxonomy): Bacteria > Pseudomonadati > Pseudomonadota > Gammaproteobacteria > Lysobacterales > Lysobacteraceae > Stenotrophomonas > Stenotrophomonas sp. CS3K5. Next base: position 26,259 of record NZ_JCAKRX010000001.1, on the reverse strand, counting down.
CGCTCCCGACCGTCCCGGCCTGCTGGCCGACGTGGCGTTCGTGCTGCGCAACCAGGGTCTGCGCGTGCACGACGCGCGCATTGCCACATTCGGCGAACGCGCCGAAGACACCTTCGTGATCAGTGACGAACACGACCTCCCCCTGACTGAACCTGCCCGGCAGCAGCTGCATGACGCGATGCTGGCCTGCCTGGACCCTGATCGAAACGCCGGAGACCCCGCCTGATGGCCACCAAGCCTGTGAAGAAGACTGCTGCCACCACCAAGAGTGCAGCGGCCAAGAAATCTGCCGCCATGCCGGCCGCGAAGAAGGCCGCGGCGCCGAAGAAAGCCGCAGCGGTGAAGGCCCCGGCGAAGAAGGTGGCTGCGCCGAAGAAGGCCCCGGTCAAGAGCGCCGAAGCCGCACGCGCCGAAACCATCGCCCGCAAGTCGCTGCGCAAGCCGCCGGTGCCGGGCGTGGAAGAGCTGAAGTTCGGCATCGAGAGCGCCTTCGAGCGCCGCGCCACGCTGACCCTGCACGAGCTGGAAGGCTCCACCCGTCCGCTGGTCAACCGGGTGATCGATGGCCTGGAAACCGGTGAATTCCGTGTGGCCGAGCCGGACGGCCACGGCGGCTGGAAGGTCAACGAGTGGCTGAAGAAGGCGGTGCTGCTGTACTTCCGTGTCAATGACATGGCGGTGGTCGACGCCCGCCCGGCGCCGTTCTGGGACAAGGTCGAATCGCGTTTTGCCGGCTATGACGAAGCGAAGTTCCGCCGCGCCGGCGTCCGCGTGGTGCCGGGGGCGATCGCCCGCCGCGGCACGTACTTCGGCAAGGACGTGGTGCTGATGCCGAGCTTCACCAACATCGGCGCCTACGTCGGCGAAGGCACCATGGTCGATACCTGGGCCACCGTCGGCTCCTGCGCGCAGATCGGCCAGCATTGCCACCTGTCCGGCGGTGCCGGTATCGGCGGCGTGCTGGAGCCGCTGCAGGCCAGCCCGACGATCATCGAAGACCACTGCTTCATCGGCGCGCGTTCGGAAGTGGTGGAAGGCGTGGTGGTCGGCCACCACAGCGTGATCGGCATGGGCGTGTTCCTCAGCCAGAGCACCCGCATCTACAACCGCGCCACCGGCGAAATCACCTACGGCTACATCCCGCCGTACAGCGTGGTGGTGTCCGGCTCGCTGCCGAGCAAGGACGGTACCCACTCGCTGTACTGCGCGGTGATCGTCAAGCAGGTTGATGCCAAGACCCGCAGCAAGACCAGCGTCAACGACCTGCTGCGCGGCCTGGCCGACTGAAGGTGACCGCGCCGCAGGACCTGGCGCAGTCTGCGATCTACCGGCACCCGTCCGACAGCCTGTTCGGGCGGGTGCTGCCGCGCCTGCTGCACGCGGTGCAATGGACCCGGCTGCGCCGCGCGCTGTCGCGGCGCTGGCCGATGCCGGCGCTGCTCAGCGACGTGCGCGACGTGGTCTACGTGAGCTGGTGGGTCGATGTGCGCCATGCACCGCCGCCACCGCCAAGCCATCACTACGTGGTGCATGAAGGGCGCACGCCGTACACCATCCTCAGCTACCGCCACGGTCATTTCGGGCCCGCACTGGCCGGCCCGCTGCGCGCATTGATGCCGTCGCCGCGGCAGAGCAACTGGCGCTGGTACCTGCGCCGCGATGACGATCCGGAAGGCACACCGGTGGTGCTGTTTGATCGCAACGTGATGGACCAGCTGGCCTTCGTCGCCGGCGCGCGCGCGTTCAGCGATGCCATGCAGCCCCATCTGTCCGCCCGCTTCGCGCATGTGCTCGACGCCGATGGCGCGGGCCACACATTGATCGAGAGCGGGCAGGGCAGTGCGCCGGCGTTGCATCTGCGCTGGCAGGCTGCCGCAGGGTGGAGCGCGGCCGGGTGGTCGGCCGCCTTCGGTGGCGATGAGGCCCTGCTGCGTTTCCTGACCTGCCAGGACGAGGCCATCGCCCGCACCTGCGACCACCGCTGGGCCAGTACCCGCATCGCCCTGCCGGTGGCCGTCGACACCTTGCAGCCGCTGCGCCTGTCGGGCGAACTGCAGTGCCCACACCTGCAGGCGATGGGCGTGGCGCTTGAATCGGGCCTGGCCTTCCGTTTGCCGAGGGTGCCGTTCCGGGTCGTGTCCGAGCGCCTGTTGTGAGATTCTGGCCCTCTGTTTTCCAGCATCACAGATGGCCATGAGCACCACTGTCTACGGTTTGAAGAACTGCGATACCTGCAAGAAGGCGACCAAGTGGCTGGATCGCTTCGGTGTGCCGTATACCTTTGTCGATTACCGCGATAACAAACCGAGTCCGGAGACGCTGCTGGAATGGGCCGCGCAGCTGGGCGGGCTGGCGGCGATGGTCAACAAGTCCTCCACCACCTGGCGGCAGCTGCCGGACAACCGCAAGGCGGCCGAGTCCGATGCCGAATGGAAGCTGCTGCTGCGCGAGTACCCGCAGTTGATCAAGCGCCCGCTGGTGGTCACCGCCGATGGCACGGTCAGCCAGGGCTTCAGTGACAACGGCTTCAAGGCACGCTTCGGCGTGGGCAGCGCATGAGTGCCGTTCTCGACCTGGCCTGCGAGCTGATCGCGCGGCCCTCGGTGACGCCCGATGATGCTGGCTGCCAGGGGTTGCTGGCCGCACGCCTGAAGCAGGCCGGGTTCCACTGCGATCACCTGCGCCTGGGCGAGGTCGACAACCTGTGGGCGACCCACGGCAGCGGGGCGCCGGTACTGGTGCTGCTCGGCCACACCGACGTGGTGCCCACCGGGCCGCGCGAGGCCTGGACCAGCGACCCGTTCACGCCGACGATCCGTGACGGCGTGCTGTATGGCCGCGGTACGGCCGACATGAAGGGCAGTGTGGCCGCGTTCGTGGTTGCGGCCGAACAGTTCGTCGCCGCGCACCCCGATCATCCCGGCACACTGGCGGTGCTGCTGACCAGTGACGAAGAGGGCGATGCCATCGACGGGGTGCGTCATGTCGCGCGGCTGTTCGCCGAACGTGGCCAGCGCATCGACTGGTGCATCACCGGCGAGCCGTCGTCGACCGCGACGCTGGGCGACCTGTTGCGGGTCGGCCGCCGTGGCAGCCTGTCGGCCAAGTTGCGCGTGCAGGGCGTACAGGGCCATGTGGCCTACCCGGAAAAGGCACGCAACCCGATCCACCAGGCGGCGCCGGCACTGGCCGAGCTGAGCGCACGGCGCTGGGACGGCGGCTACGAGAGCTTCCCGCCGACCAGCCTGCAGATCTCCAACATCCACGCCGGCACCGGCGCCAACAACGTGATTCCCGGCGAACTCGAAGTGGATTTCAACATCCGCTACAACCCGCACTGGGATGCGCCGAAGCTGGAAGCGGAGATCACCGCGCTGCTGGACCGGCATGACCTGCAGTACACGCTGAAGTGGCATCGCAGCGGCGAGCCGTTCTACACCCCGGAAGGCACGCTGCGGGCGGCCGCGCGTGCGGTGCTGGCCGAGCACATCGGCCGTGCACCGGAAGAAAGCACCGGCGGCGGCACGTCCGATGCGCGCTTCATCGCGCCGTTGGGTGCGCAGTGCATCGAAGTGGGCCCGGTCAACGCCAGCATCCACCAGGTGGACGAGAACGTGCGCGTGGACGAGCTGGAAGCGCTACCGGGCCTGTATCAGCGACTGGTGGAACGGCTGCTGGTGTGAGGTCGGCAGGCCTTCCTGTAGAGCCGAGCCATGCTCGGCTGATGTTCCCCGATAGAAGCAGCCGAGCATGGCTCGGCTCAACTATTCCGAGAAAAGGAAGAACGGCGGCTTGATCGCCTTTTCCCAGTAACTCGGCGCCGCCATGTAGAAGCGCTGCGCCTCGGCCCTGGCAAACCAGCCGGCCGCCGCAGCGGTATCCTTCTCCACACCCGGCGCACTCCGGCCCAGCAGCAGCCCGGCGAAGTACTGCCCAAACACGTTGCCCTGCTCGCCGGCACGCTGGTACAGCAGCAGGGCTGCCGCGGGATCGCGCGGCAGGCCCACGCCGCTTTCCAGCAATGCCCCCAGATCCACCTGCGCCTCGGCGTCGCCGCGATCCGCACGCCGTTGGAGGCGGGCGACCAGCGGGTGCACCGCATCGCCTTGCGGCGTCACGGCATCCGGCAATCGCGAGGAGCGGCTCGGATAGCGCTGGTAGATCATCGCGCGCAGGTCCCAACGCAGAGCCTGCTGCGCGTCGCCCTGCTGGCGATAGGCAGCAGCCAGTTCCTGGAACGCGTAGGGATTGCCGTGATTCGCCGCGGCCCGATAGGCGCGCTCGCCGCGTCGCCACGAGGCACGCAGCACCGGTGCAGGATCGATGTGCGGACAGTCGGCATGCCGCAGCGCGCCGGAGGTCCAGATCCGGCCCAGTGCTTGTTCTGCCTTGGTGTTGTGGAAGGTCCAGGGCGTGACCGCTGCGGCGCGCTCGTAGTAGGCGACCGCACGCGGATCGTTGAAGCGTTCGAAGGTCTGTGCGGTTTCCCAGGCCCCCTCGAAACTGCCGTCGTTGCCGCGGCGTTCCAGCGCCTGCAGCTGGGCCGCAGGCAGGCGCGAAGGCACGGGCAGGGTCTGGCAGGCGGCCAGGCCCAGGCAGAGCAGGGCGGCCAGTACGGCGGTGCGTCCAGTGCGGTGTTGCATTTCCATTACACAGTGCAGGGGGGACCATTATGCGCTTCACCTGTGGTTGCCGACGCAACTGTTGCGCCGCGCGAAGAACCGGGGTAGGGTCAGTGCCATGTCGATCCGCCTGGCCACCGCCGTCAACAACAACAACCGCAATAATCTGCGCGCGAATAATCGTGCGCGGCCGATGCGGGACTGCGCCCTGGGTAGATAGACAGCAACACACGCCCGGACACCAGAAAACCCGCATCGGCCGATGCGGGTTTTTTTGTGCCCGGGCGCAGCCTTCCCGGGCCTGGATGGCCGGTCGAACACCCTCCCTTCATGAAGTCCCCCAACAGGAGCTCTGCCATGTGTTCGATCTTCGGAATCTTCGGCCTGCAGGCCGGTGACGATCTTCCCGCCCTGCGCCGCCACGCGCTGGAACTGTCGCAGCGCCAGCGCCACCGGGGTCCGGACTGGAGCGGCGTATACCTCGACGAAGGCGCCTTGCTGGTGCACGAACGGCTGGCCATCGTCGATCCGGCCGGTGGCTCGCAACCGCTGTTGTCGGCCGATGGCCAGCTGGCGCTGGCGGTGAACGGCGAGATCTACAACCACCAGCAATTGAAGGCCGCGCTGACCACCGCCTACGACTTCCAGACCGGTTCGGACTGCGAAGTGATCAACGCGCTGTACCGCCAGGGCGGGTCGCCGACGCAGTGGCTGGAGCAGCTCAACGGCATCTTCGCCTTTGCGTTGTGGGACCGCGACAGTGGCCGCGTGCTGGTGGCGAGGGATCCGGTCGGCGTGGTGCCGCTGTACTGGGGCCACGATGCGCAGGGGCGCCTGCGGGTGGCCTCGGAAATGAAGGCGCTGGTCGATTCCTGCGCCGATGTCGCGCAGTTCCCGCCGGGTCACTATTTCGACAGCGCCAGCGGCGAACTGGTGCGCTACTACCAGCAGCCGTGGCGTGAGTATGCGGATGTGCAGGGCCGCCAGGCCGACCTCGCCGAACTGCGGCAGGCCTTCGAGCACGCGGTCGAGCGCCAGCTGATGAGCGACGTGCCGTATGGCGTACTGCTGTCCGGTGGCCTGGATTCATCGCTGGTGGCCGCCGTGGCCGCACGCTACGCGCGCCGTCGTATCGAGGACGGCGGGCAGACCGAAGCCTGGTGGCCGCGCCTGCACTCGTTCGCGATCGGGCTGAAGGGTTCGCCCGACCTGGCCGCTGCCGCAGTTGCCGCCGAAGCGCTGGGCACCGTGCACCACGGCTTCGAATACACCTTCGAAGAAGGCCTGGACGTGCTGCCGGAAGTGATCCGGCACATCGAAACCTACGACGTCACCACCATCCGCGCATCGACGCCGATGTTCCTGCTGGCGCGGCGGATCAAGGCGATGGGGGTGAAGATGGTGCTCTCCGGCGAGGGCAGCGACGAGATCTTCGGTGGCTACCTGTATTTCCACAAGGCGCCGGATGCGCGCGAATTCCACGACGAGCTGGTGCGCAAGCTCGATGCCCTGCACAACTACGATTGCCTGCGTGCCAACAAGTCGATGATGGCCTGGGGCGTGGAGCCGCGCGTCCCGTTCCTGGACCGTGAATTCCTCGATGTGGCGATGCGTTTCGATGCTGCGCACAAGATGGTCGGCGCGGGGTTCGGTGGCCGTCGCATCGAGAAGGCGGTGCTGCGCGAGGCGTTCGATGGCTATCTGCCGGACAGCATCCTGTGGCGGCAGAAGGAGCAGTTCAGCGATGGCGTCGGCTACGGCTGGATCGACGGGCTGAAGGCGCATGCCGAAGCGCAGGTGAGCGACCGTGTGCTGGCGGCGGCCGACAAGCGCTTCCCGCACAACCCGCCGCAGACCAAGGAGGCGTACTACTACCGCCACCTGTTCGAGCAGTTCTTCCCGAGTCGTGCGGCTGCCGAGACGGTACCGGGCGGCAAGTCGATCGCCTGTTCCTCGCCGGCGGCGATCGCCTGGGATGCCAGCTTCGCGGCGGCGGCCGACCCTTCCGGACGCGCGATCGCCGGCGTGCACGAACAAGCCTTGGCGTAATGCTTCCGCCGGGCCACGCCCGGCGAGCACAAGGAGAACTCAATCCCCTCCATCCCCTTTCTGCGACGTATCATCGGCGCCCTGCACATTGGGGAATGTTCATGGACGTACCGCGCGGGAGCCCGGCGCCGCCGATGAAATGGGGCTGGCGCTATCTGGCCTGGGCCGGCGTGCCACTGCTGGCCGGCGTGCTGCTGGCCCGCTATGCCGGGCCCGATGCACCGCAGGCGGTGGCTCGTGCCACCGCCGCCACCGAAGGCGGCTGGGCGCAGCATCTGGCCTCTCCCCTGGGCCTGTTCCTGCTGCAGCTGTTGGTGCTGTTGCTGGTGGCCAAGGGCGCCGGCGCGCTGCTGAAGCGGTTGGGCCAGCCGGCGGTGATCGGCGAGATGGCGGTCGGCCTGATGATGGGCCCACTGGTGCTGGGCAGCGTGCTGCCGCAGCTGCATGGGGCGCTGTTCCCGGCCACTTCGCTGGGGCCGCTGGGCATGCTCAGCCAGCTGGGCGTGCTGATGTTCCTGCTGGTGGCCGGTGCCGAGCTGGATCTGGCTGCGCTGCGCGGGCGACGGCGTTTTGCCTTCACGGTCAGCCATGCCGGCATCGCGGTGCCGTTCGTGCTTGGCGTCGCGCTGGCGATCTGGTTGTACCCGCAACATGGCCCGCAGGGAGTGGGCTTCACCGCATTCGCGCTGTTTGTCGGCATCTCGATGAGCATCACCGCGTTCCCGGTGCTGCTGCGCATCCTCGCCGACCGTGGCATCACCCAGACATCGTTGGGCCAGACCGCCATCGCCTGCGCCGCCTTGGGCGACGCCACCGCGTGGTGCCTGCTGGCGCTTATCGTTGCCGCGGCCCAGGCCAGCGGCTGGCTGCCGGCCAGCCTCAACCTGCTGTGCGTGGTGGCGTTCGTGGCGTTGATGCTGGGGCTGGTGAAGCCGTGGTTCGCCCGCCAGCAGATCGCAGCGGGCCGCGAAGGGCGTTGGCTGCTGGGCATCCTGCTGCTGTCGCTGGCCAGCGCGCTGGTTACCGAAATGCTCGGCATCCACGCCTTGTTCGGTGCGTTCGCCGCCGGCGTGGCGGTCTCGTCCAACACGCCGCTGCGCGAGCTGCTGATGGCCCGCGTCGAACCGTTCGCGGTAACGCTGCTGCTGCCGCTGTTCTTCGCCATGACCGGCCTGCGCATGCGTGCCGATGCGCTGCAGGCCAGCGATATCGTGCTGTGCGTGGTGGTGATCGTGGTGGCCACGGCCGGCAAGCTGCTGGGCACCTTCAGTGCGGCGCGCAGTGCCGGCATGCCCACGCGTGAAGCCTGGCGGTTGGGTGCATTGATGAACACCCGTGGCCTGATGGAGCTGATCGTGCTCAACCTGGGCTACGAGCTGGGGCTGCTCGGCGACCGCCTGTTTGCCGTGCTGGTGATCATGGCGCTGGTGACCACGGCGATGACCGGGCCGCTGTTGAACCTGATCGAGCGGCGTAGAAGCTGACCCGGTAGCGCCGCGTGGGCATGTGAGCGCCGCCGTCAGCGCGCTGGCACCAGCGTCATGGTGTGCTGCGCCTTGCCGGGCAGGAATGGGGTCGGGCGGCCATGCACCCAGTCTTCGTGGCCGGCGCCCCAGTACGGCGACAACGGGTGCCCGCTCTGGCCGCCGGGCATGTGCACGATGCCGTCGGCCTCGTGGCCGGGCGATACCACCATGCGCTGGGAGGCGCCGAAGTTCGGCGTCTGCACGCGCGGCATGTCGCGGTCGCCGGGCAGGCGGTCGGCCGGCATGCACAGCCAGCGCTTGGCGAACCCGGGCAGCGCGCGTGCGATCGGGTGGCAGATCGCCGCGGTATTGCGCTCGCCCCAGGTACGTTGGGCCAGCGGTCCTTGCTGTGACAGCTCAGCTTCGGTACGCCGGGCAGCATCGAGCAGCAGCGCGTCCCAGCTGTCGTATGCCGGTGGCAGCAGGTTGGCCGGGCGCTGTTGCAGCATCGGCCAGGCCACGCCTTCCAGCTGCGCCAGGCGCGGCTCCAGGAAGTCCTCGCCGAGCTGCGCATGGGCAGGCGCCAGCAGCGCCGCGGACAGCGTGTCCATCACGTTCGAACGGAATTCGCGCACCACCCGGTAGCTCACCGAACTGGCCGAGGCGCGGCCGCCCCATTGGTGGCTGGCCGCCTTCAACCGCTTCAGTGCCGGATCGTCGCTGCGCTCGATGACGTCGTGCAGCAGCGCCCACCAGCGCTGCAGGAACACCGCACGGTCATCGAGCTGGATCGCCAGCAGATCGTGTTCGTCGAAACGCTCCTGCATCGCCAGCAGATCGCGGATCTGGCGCGCACGTGCGCCGAGGTCGTATCCACCATCACCGGCGATGGCCAGCGCCTCACCGTCGAGCACGCGACCGTTGGCCGTCCACAGGCGATGGCCTGGCGGGTCGATCAAGGCCGGTGCGGCGTCGCTGCGCAGCGGCCATGGCGCGCACTGTTGGTTGCTGGCGGCGGTGAAGCCGGCGGGTGCGCAGCCGGGTCCGCGATCCGGACGCGCACCGATCAGGCGCCAGGCGATGCGGCCGCTGCGGTCGGCGATCACCAGGTTCTGCGCGGGGATACCGGCGTGGTCGGCGAAGTGCAGGGCGCCATCGAGATCACCGGCGCGGGCCAGATCGCTGAAATCCAGGCGTACTGCGCCGGGCAGATGGGCCACCCAGCGCAGGGCATCGCCACTGCCATCGACATGGGTGTGCAGGAGCGGTCCCCAGGCTGTCTCGCGCACCGGAAACACCACGTCGGCCTGGCCCGCCACGGCGATGCGCTCCTGATGCACGGTAACGGCGGCGTTGGCCGGTTCCGTACGGTAATCGGCGGTGTCGATGTAACTGTTGGTGAAGCCCCAGGCGATGTGGCCGTTGCTGCCGACGATCACCGCCGGCAGGCCGGGCAGCGAGAAGCCGCTGACATCGACCTGGCCGCCGGCGGCCTGCGGGTCGGGATAGCGCAGCCGCACCCGGAACCACAGGCCCGGTGCGCGCAGGCCCAGATGCATGTCGTCGGCGACGATTGCACGGCCGTCGGCGGTGAGCGCACCGGCCACGGCAAAGTTGTTGCTGCCAACGACGTCGGCCTCGTCCTGCGCGGTGCCCGGCGTTGCCTTCAGGCTGCGCAGATCGAGCTGGCTGGCGTCGGGCAGGGCGGCGTTGCCGGTCGGTTGCCCGAACAGCGGGGCATCCCATTCGGTGCCATCGTGGGCAAGCAGGGCGTACAGCGGCGGCGGCACCACCGCACGGATGCGGCTCATCGCCAGCTCGGTACGGTTGTCCGGGTCCTGCAGGTCGGCATACATGGCCAGCCCGGCCAGCACGCTGTCGCTGGCCTGCCACGGTTGCGGTGCCTGCCGCAGCAGCAGGTAGGCCCAGGGGCGCACGGAGAGATCGGCCAGGCCCTCATTGACCCCACCGACATAGGCGCTCACAGCTTCGATGTTGCCGCCCAGCGCAGCCTGCATGTTCGCCTCGGTGCGTGCGCGCAGCCGATGCACGCGCATGCGCTTGTCGGCCTCGATGGCCTTTGGCCCGAACAGGGCCGACAGCTCACCGGCGGCACTGCGCCGCATCAGGTCCATCTCGAAGTAGCGTTCCTGCGCATGCACGCGGCCCAGTGCACGCATGGCATCGGCCTGGCTGCCGGCGGTGATGGTGACCACGCCCAGCGCATCGCGCTCGACGGTGACCGGCCCGGCCAGGCCGGGCAGGGGGCGCTCGCCGTCCAGGTCGGCCAGGCTGCCGCGCAGCAGCAGCCACAGGACCAGGACGGTGGCCAGCACGATGGCGATCAGCACGCCCAGCATCCAACGCCATGTACGTCGCATCGCACGTCCTTTCCGAACTCGTGGGTCGATTGTAGCCGCAGGCGCAACTGCGACTGATTCCGATTAGATCACCGTATTTTGAAATGCGGCACCCTATGTCACATCGATTCACAGGAGCCCCCCATGAAAGGCAACCCGGACGTCATCGCCTGCCTGAAGGAACTGCTGCGCGGCGAACTCGCTGCCCGCGACCAGTACTTCATCCATTCCCGCCGCTACGAGGACCAGGGCCTGTTCGCGCTGTACGAACGCCTGAACCACGAGATGGAAGAGGAAACCCAGCACGCCGACGCGCTGCTGCGCCGGATCCTGTTCCTGGGTGGCGACCCGGACATGCGCCCGCATGCCACCGAGCCGGGCAGGACCGTGGAGGAGATGCTGCAGAAGGATCTGGATACTGAATACGCCGTTCGGAACAATCTTGCCGCCGGCATGAAGCTGTGCGAAGAGAACGGTGACTATGTGAGCCGCGACATCCTGCTGGCGCAGCTGAAGGACACCGAGGAAGACCACGCCTGGTGGCTGGAGCAGCAACTGGGCCTGATCAAGCGCATCGGCCTGGAGCTGTACCAGCTGAGCAAGATCGACGGCAACGGCGCTCCGGCGCACTGAGCCCGCACCGCGCTCGGTAGGGCCGACCGCTGGTCGGCTGCTTTCCGGTAGAGCAGCCGACTGGCAGTCGGCTCTACCAGGAGCACAACGTTCTGTCGCCCGCCAGCACCGGAGCACCGCCAGCCAGCCTTCGCCAGCCAGCCGCTCCGCCGCCCGCCAGCCGACAACGAAAAAGCCGGGGAATGCCCCGGCTTTCTCGTGTCTGACGTCCCTGGATTCCGGTAGTGCCGGCCGCTGGCCGGCAACGTTGGATCGCAGCAACATCCAGCAGTTGCCGGCCAGCGGCCGGCACTACCGCTTACTCCACCGACAGGCCTTCCACCTTCTGCCAGCCGCGCGGCAGCAGGTGGCCGCGCGTGGCGCGGGCGCCGAGGTAGGCGTCGAGCTCGTTGAACTTCAGCCCCATGGTGCGCTGGCCACTGCGCACCTGCAGGGTCTGGCCCGGGCTGATCGCCACGATGGCGACCACGCGTTCGGTGGCGAGCTTGGCCTTGGGGATCTCGATGATCTTGTTGCCCTTGCCCTTGTCCAGTTCCGGCAGGTCGTTGGCGGCAATCGCCAGCAGGTTGCCCGAACTGGTCACCGCGACGATGCGGTCGGTTGCCACGTTCGCCACCACCGACGGGGTCAGCACCGACGAGCCGGACGACAGGTTCAGCATCGCCTTGCCAGCCTTGTTGCGGCCGATCAGGTTCTCGAAGCGGGTGACGAAGCCGTAGCCGTGGGTAGAGGCCAGCACGAAGCGGGTGTCCGGTTCGGCGCTGGCCAGGGTCACGAAGCTGGTGCCCGGGGCCGGCGAGAAGCGGCCGGTCAGTGGCTCGCCGTTGCCGCGCGCCGAGGGCAGGGTGTGCACCGGCGTCGAATAGGCGCGGCCTTCGCTGTCGAGGAACGCGACCTGCTGGGTGCTGCGTGCGCGCACCGCGCCCTGCAGCGCGTCGCCATCGCGGTAGGACAGCGCGGACGCATCGACGTCGTGGCCCTTGGCGGCGCGGATCCAGCCCTTCTCCGACAGCACGACGGTCATCGGCTCGCTCGGCACCAGCTCGGTCTCGTCGATGGCCTGCGCGGCCTGGCGCTGCACCAGCGGCGAGCGGCGGGCGTCGCCGAACTTCTTGGCATCGGCAGTCAGTTCGTCGCGGATCAGCTTCTTCAGCTTGGCCTTGCTGTCGAGGATGCCGAGGATCTTCTCGCGTTCCTTGGCCAGCTCGTCCTGCTCGCCACGGATCTTCATCTCTTCCAGGCGGGCCAGCTGCTTCAGCTTGGTTTCCAGAATGTACTCGGCCTGTTCCTCGGACAGTTCGAAGCGCGCGATCAGCGCCGCCTTCGGTTCGTCCTCGGTACGGATGATGTGGATCACCTCGTCCAGGTTGAGGAAGGCGACCAGCAGGCCTTCCAGCAGGTGCAGGCGGCGCTCGACCTTCTGCAGGCGGTGCTGCAGGCGGCGGGTGACGGTGTTGCTGCGGAAGGTCAGCCATTCGCTGAGCAGCATCTTCAGGTTCTTCACCTGCGGACGGCCGTCCAGCCCGATCACGTTGAGGTTGACGCGGTAGCTGCGCTCCATGTCCGTGGTGGCGAACAGGTGGCCCATCAGCTGCTCGGCGTCGACACGGTTCGAGCGCGGCACCAGCACCACACGCACCGGGTTGGCGTGGTCGGACTCATCGCGGATGTCTTCCAGCCACGGCAGCTTCTTGGCGCGCATCTGCGCGGCGATCTGCTCGATCACCTTCGACGGCGACACCTGGAACGGCAGCGCCGTCACCACGATGTTGTTGGCTTCCTTGGTGAAGGTCGCACGCGCACGCACGCTGCCGTTGCCGGTCTCGTACATGTTCCGCAGATCGTTGGCGGCGGTGATGATTTCTGCGCTGGACGGGTAGTCCGGCCCCTGCACGTGCTCGCACAGGTCGCGCACAGTGGCTTCGGGGTTGTCCAGCAGGTGCAGCAGCGCGCTGACGATCTCGTTGAGATTGTGTGGCGGCACGTCGGTGGCCATGCCCACGGCGATGCCGGTGGTGCCGTTGAGCAGCAGGTGCGGCAGGCGCGCCGGCATCCAGGTCGGTTCCTGCAGGGTGCCGTCGAAGTTCGGCGCCCAGTCGGTAGTGCCCTGGCCCAGTTCGCCCAGCAGCACTTCGGCGATCGGGGTCAGCTTGGATTCGGTGTAACGCATCGCCGCGAACGACTTCGGGTCGTCGCTGGAGCCGAAGTTGCCCTGGCCCTCGATCAGCGGGTAGCGGTACGAGAACGGCTGTGCCATCAGCACCAGCGCTTCGTAGCACGCGCTGTCGCCGTGCGGGTGATACTTACCGATGACGTCACCGACGGTGCGCGCGGACTTCTTCGGCTTGGACGCGGCATTCAGGCCCAGCTCGCTCATCGAGTAGATGATGCGGCGCTGCACCGGCTTCAGGCCGTCGCCGAGGAACGGCAGGGCACGGTCCAGGACCACGTACATCGAGTAGTCCAGGTAGGCGCGTTCGGCGTACTCGCGCAACGGCAGTTGTTCGAATCCGTGGAACACGGGGCGGGCAAGTTCGGTCATGCGGCGTTGTTACCTATGTCGGGAGGCGGCGACGGCGGTCGCCGCTCGCAATCCTGTGATTATCCGGATGCGGCCGGGGATGCCAAGCCACGCGCCGGGTCCAGCCCGGTTTCCAGCCCGTGCCCGGCCCGCGCCAGGTAGCGCCCGGGCGGCAGCCCGAAGTGGCGGCGGAACACGGTAACGAAGGCGCTGGCGCTGCTGAAGCCCAGCGCGTGGGCGATGTCGGCCACACTGCGGCCATCGGTCAGCTGGCGCAGGGCCTCGGCCAGGCGCGCCTGCTGCCGCCACTGGGCGAAGCTGAGCGTGGTCTCGTCGCGGAAGTGGCGGGTCAGGCTGCGCGGCGACAGCCCGGCCCAGTGCGCCCATTCGGCCAGGCTGCGCTCGTCGGACGGGTCGGCCAGCAGCTGCGAGGCGATCTTCAGCAGGCGCCGGTCGTGCGGCATCGGCAGGTGCATGCGCTGGCGCGGCGCGGTGCGGATCTCGTCCAGCAGCACCTCGATGATGTGCTGGCGCTCGGGCGTGGTGTCGTAGCCCAGCGGCCAGTCGCAGATGCGGTCGGCCAAGGCCTGGGCCAGCTTGGACAGGCCCAGCACGCAGGGGTCGGAGGGCAGGGTGGCGCAGGCCGGCGCCGCCAGCGCCATGCCCCAGCCGCGCAGCGGGCCGTCCAGAGTGACCGTGTGTGGTTCCAGCGGCGGCATCCAGCCGGCCGAGCCCGGCGCCAGCGACCAGGTCCCGTGCGAGGTCCGGGTCGTCAGCAGGCCGCGTTCGACACAGATCAACTGGGCGCGCTGGTGGTGGTGCCAGTCCACCTCGCGCACCAGCCCCTGCGGGCTGTCAAAGCGGAAACCGACCACCGGTGGGCCATCGTTGCGCTCGAACCAGTCCAGCGCGTCGTCCCGCAGCAGCCGCTTGGGAGGGGGAATTTCTGCCTTGTTCATCATGTCCGCTGGCGTAAAAGTGTCATCCATTGGCTGAATTGTACTACCGGGCCACCTGAGCAGATCATTAAGGTAGGCGCCTTCACCGATCCAGCCCACTGCTGCAACACAGCATTCGATGCCAGATCGAATATTTCCATTGAGAAATATTTTTTTTGGAAGAGAATGCTCCCCCATGATCTGTCCTGCAACCACTCCCCCCAGCTTCGGCCTGCTGCTGCGCCAGGTGCGCGACGGCCTGGTCCGGCAACTCGACACATCCATGGCTGAAGAAGATCTCGGTATCGGCTTCACCCACTACATCGGGCTGAAGGTGCTTTCGCACATGGCCCCGTGCACCGCCAACGAGCTGGCCCAAGCCATCGACCAGGTACCCAGCGCGGTGACCCGCCTGCTGGACAAGCTGGAAGCGCTGGGCTGTGTCCGCCGCGAACCGCACGCCCAGGACCGTCGTGCGCTGCAGATCGTGCTGACCGATGAAGGCCGTGCGCTGTGGGCGCGGCTGAAGCTGCGCGGCGACGCGGTGATGGATTACGCCCTGCGTGATCTTTCCGCCGACGAGCGCACGCTGCTGCTGTCCCTCCTCACCCGAATCCGCGATTCCCTGACGACCCCATGAACCCGATCCCGCATTCTCCTCTCCGCCGGTCCGGGCGCGCGCTGCTGGTGTCAGCGCTGGCCCTGGCCCTGGCCGCCTGCGCCAGCAGCCGTGGCCTCACCCCGCAGGGCCACGTGCTCGACGTGGACAGCCTGCACAGCGAACGCACCCTGGCCGATACCGACCTGAGCGCCACCGGCTTCCCGGCGCAGGACTGGTGGAAGGCGCTGGGTGATGCCCAGCTGGACGCGCTGGTCGCCGAAGGCCTGGCCGGTCATCCGAGCCTGGACGCCGCCGATGCGCGCCTGCGCCAGGCCCAGGCCCAGGTCGGTACCGCGCGCGCCGACGAGCTGCCGAGCCTGTCGGTGTCCGGTGGCTATACCGGCCTGCGCCTGCCCGAGTCGATGGTCGGCAGCGAGATGGGCGGCCGCTACGGCGGCAGCAGCCAGGTCGCCTTCGATTTCAGCTATGGCGTGGACCTGTGGGGCGGCAAGCGCGCCGCCTGGGAAGCGGCGGTGGATGGCGCGCACGCGGCGACGGTCGAAGCGCAGGCCGCCCGCCTGAACCTGTCCACCGGCATCACCCAGGCCTATGCCGACCTGGCCTACGCCTGGCAGCTCAATGATGTGGCCGAAGAAGAGCTGACCCGTTCGCAGAAGTCGCTGGAACTGACCCGCCAGCGCCGCAGCGCCGGCATCGACAGCGACCTGCAGGTGCGCCAGGCCGAAGCCCGCGTGCCGGCCGCGCAGCAGCAGGTACAGGCCGCGCAGCAGCGCATCGACGCGGCCCGCACCGCACTGGCGGCACTGGTCGGCAAGGGCCCGGACCGTGGCCTGTCGATCCAGCGCCCGCAGCCGTTGAACCCGATGGCGCTGCAGCTGCCGGGCGTGCTGCCCAGCGAACTGCTCGGCCGTCGCCCCGACATCGTCGCTGCGCGCTGGCGCGTGGAAGCGGCTGACAAGCAGATCAAGGTGGCCAAGACCAAGTTCTACCCGAGCTTCAACCTGACCGCGCTGGCCGGCGTGGTCGCGCCGAACGTGGGCGACCTGCTGAAGAGCAGTTCCACCTTCGCCTACATCGGCCCGGCACTGAGCCTGCCGATCTTCGAGGGCGGCAAGCTGCGCGCCAACCTGGCCAACACCGATGCGCAGTACGACCTGGCCGTGGCCAACTACAACCAGGCCGTGCTCGACGCGCTGCGCGATGTGGCCGACCAGGTCAATGCGGTGCGTTCGCTGGCGCAGCAGGCGCACTCGCAGCAGCAGGCCGTGGACACCGCACGCTCGGCCTTCGACCTTGCCCAGCAGCGCTACCGCGCCGGCATCGGCAGCTACCTGGACGTGCTGACCGCGCAGTCCACGCTGTTGCAGTCGCAGCAGCAGCTGGCCGGCCTGCAGTCGCAGCAGGTGCAGGCCTCGGTGCGCCTGAGCAAGGCGCTGGGCGGTGGTTTCCAGCCCGCTGACGCCGACCGCGCACCGATCGCCTCCCATTCCGATTCCTCGCATTCCTGAAGACCCCTGCCATGAGCCAGACCCAAGACACCGCGGCCCCGGCCGCCCCCAACCGCCGCGGCAACCTGCTGCGCGGCCTGTTCGTGATCGTCGTGCTGCTGCTGGCCGCACTGGCGCTGTGGTACTTCATGTTCGGCCGTTGGTTCGAAGAAACCGACGATGCCTACGTGCAGGGCAACCAGGTCCAGATCACCCCGCTGGTGGCCGGTACCGTGGTCGCCATCAACGCCGATGACGGCATGCGCGTGGAGCGCGGCCAGCTGCTGGTGCAGCTGGACCCGTCCGACACCTCGGTGGCGCTGCAGCAGGCCGAAGCCAACCTGGCCAAGACGGTGCGCCAGACCCGCGGTCTGTACCGCAGCGTGGAAGGCGCGCAGGCCGACCTGAACGCCCGCCAGGTGACTCTGAAGCGCGTGCGCGACGACTTCGCCCGCCGCAAGGACCTGGCCGCCACCGGCGCCATTTCCAACGAAGAACTGGCCCACGCCCGCGATGAGCTGGCCGCCGCCGAAGCGGCCGTGGCCGGTTCGCGCGAGACCGTCGAGCGCAACCGCGCGCTGGTCGACGACACCGTGATCGCCACCCAGCCGGACGTGCAGGCCGCTGCCGCGCAGCTGCGCCAGGCCTTCCTCAACAACGCCCGCGCCGGCATCGTCGCGCCGGTCACCGGCTACGTCGCCCGTCGTTCGGTGCAGGTCGGCCAGCGCGTGCAGCCGGGCAACGCCCTGATGGCCGTGGTACCGACCGAGCAGATGTGGGTGGAAGCCAACTTCAAGGAAACCCAGCTGCGCCACATGCGCCTGGGCCAGGAAGTGGAGCTGAAGTCGGACCTGTACGCCGGTGACGTGAAGTACAAGGGTCGCATCCAGAGCCTGGGCCTGGGCACCGGCTCGGCGTTCTCGCTGCTGCCGGCACAGAACGCCAGCGGCAACTGGATCAAGATCGTGCAGCGCGTGCCGGTGCGCATCGCCATCGATGCCAAGCAGCTGGCCGAGCATCCGCTGCGCATCGGCCTGTCGATGAAGGCCGAAGTGAGTCTGCGTGACCAGAAGGGTGAAGTGCTGCCGAGCGCTCCGGCCAAGGGCACGGTGTTCGACACCGACGTGTATGCCAAGCAGCTGCATGATGCCGACGAGGTGATCCACACGATCATCCAGGGCAACCTGCCGCAGCAGCAGGCGAAGGTGGGCTGAGGTCGCCATGTCCGCACAAGCTCCAGCCGCGCCCGGCGCTCCGGGTGCACCGGCGGCGCCGGGTGCGGCCTCCGGGTTCCTGCCGCCCAGCGTCGCCCTGTGCACCGTGGGCTTGGCGATGGCCTCGTTCATGCAGGTGCTCGACACCACCATCGCCAACGTCTCGCTGCCGACCATCGCCGGTAATCTCGGCGCCAGTTCGCAGCAGGCGACCTGGGTCATCACTTCGTTCGCGGTCAGCACCGCCATCGCGCTGCCGCTGACCGGCTGGCTCAGCCGTCGCTTCGGCGAACGCAAGCTGTTCGTCTGGGCCACGCTGGCCTTTGTCATCACCTCGCTGCTGTGTGGCCTGGCGCAGAGCATGGGCATGCTGGTGCTGTCGCGTGCGCTGCAGGGCTTCGTGGCCGGCCCGATGTATCCGATCACGCAGTCGCTGCTGGTCTCGATCTACCCTCGCGAGAAACGCGGGCAGGCGTTGGCATTGCTCGCGATGATCACGGTGGTGGCACCGATCTGCGGCCCGATCCTCGGTGGCTGGATCACCGACAACTACAGCTGGGAATGGATCTTCCTGATCAATGTGCCGCTGGGCATCTTCGCCGCGCTGGTGGTGGGCAGCCAGTTGAAGGGCCGCCCGGAGCAGATCGAGAAGCCGAAGATGGACTACGTCGGCCTGGTCACCCTGGTGATCGGTGTCGGCGCGCTGCAGCTGGTGCTCGATCTGGGCAACGATGAGGACTGGTTCTCGTCGATGAAGATCGTGGTACTGGCCTGCGTGGCGGTGGTAGCCCTGACCGTGTTCCTGATCTGGGAACTGACCGACAAGGACCCGATTGTCGACCTGAAGCTGTTCCGCCACCGCAACTTCCGCGCCGGTACGCTGGCGATGGTGGTGGCCTACGCGGCCTTCTTCAGCGTCTCGCTGCTGATTCCGCAATGGCTGCAGCGTGACATGGGCTACACGGCGATCTGGGCGGGCCTGGCGACCGCGCCGATCGGCATCCTGCCGGTGATCATGACCCCGTTCGTGGGCAAGTACGCCTCGCGCTTCGACATGCGCATGATCGCTTCGGTGGCCTTCGTGTTCCTGTCCTTCACCAGCTTCCTGCGTTCGAACTTCAACCTGCAGGTGGACTACACCCACGTGGCCGGCGTGCAGCTGATCATGGGTATTGGTGTCGCGCTGTTCTTCATGCCGGTGTTGCAGATCCTGCTGTCGGACCTGGATGGGCGCGAGATCGCGGCGGGCTCCGGGCTGGCCACGTTCCTGCGTACGCTGGGCGGCAGCTTCGCGGCATCGCTGACGACCTGGCTGTGGGCGCGTCGGACCCAGGTGCACCATGCCGACCTGACCGAACACATCTCGGCCTATCAGCCGGGCATGCAGGACCAGGTGACAGCGATGGGGCAGGGTGACCTGCAGCATGGCGCAGCGGTGCTCAACAACATGATCAACCACCAGGCATCGCAGATGGGCTTCAACGACATCTTCTTCCTGCTGGGCTGGATCTTCCTGGCGATCATCGCGTTCCTGTGGCTGGCCAAGCCGCCGTTCGGCGCCGGTGCCGGTGCGGCGTCTGCCGGCGGCCATTGATCGATCATTGCCGTTGAAACGCAAAACCCCGCCGCAAGGCGGGGTTTTTGTCTGGAGCGCATCCACGCATGGCGTGGATCTACTGCCGGTGCGTCATTCCCGAACGCCGAAACGAAAAAACCCGCTTTCGCGGGTTTGATCATCTTGAGTCGTGGTGCCCAGGAGAGGACTCGAACCTCCACGGTTTTACCCGCTAGTACCTGAAACTAGTGCGTCTACCAATTCCGCCACCTGGGCGACTCAGGAGATGAATTGTGCGGTACGACAGAGAGTGTGTCAACAAGATTTCACAGTTTTTTCTGTGGCTGCACGCCCAGGTGTTGCAGCAGGCTGCGCATCGCCGGCGACAGCTGCGTCCACTCGGCAAAACAGGCGCATAGACGGCGTTGTGCCCACGCATCGGCAAGTGGCACCGCGACGGTGTGCGTGCTGCGCCGATGCAGGCGGGCAACGGTGCGCGGCACGATGCCGACACCAATGCCGTGGCCGACCATGATGCACACGCCTTCGAAGGTTTTCATGCGGATGCGCATGTCCAGGCGGTGGCCGATGTCGCGGGCCTGGTCTTCGATGTAGGTCTGCAATGCGTTGCCATCGGCCAGGGCAACGAAGGTCTCGCCGGCAACGTCGGTGAAGGACACGCTGCGGCGCGAAGCGAAACGATGAGCGGCCGGAAGCAGCATCACCAGCGGGTCTTCGGCGACCACATGCCGCTGCAGGCCCGCAGCGTCGATCGCGTCGCTGATGATACCGGCCTCGGCCTGGCCGGCGCAGATCGCGCGCACGACCTCCGGGCTGGTGCGTTCCAGCAGCTCCACATGCAGGCGCGGGCGCTCGGCCAGCCACGGTGCGAGGCGTACGGGCAGGTAGTGGGTCAGTGCGGCGGTGTTGGCATACAGGTGCAGGGTGCCGCGCGCGCCGTGCGCGAATGCCTGCAGTTCGCCGCGCAGCTGCGCCTGCTGCTGCAGGATCAGCCGCGCGTGGTGGGCGAGGGCGGCGCCGGCTTCGGTCAGGCTGACGCCGCGCGGGTGGCGGTTCAACAGTGCGGTGCCGGCATCGGTCTCGATCATGCGCAGGCGCTCGCTGGCCGAGGCCAGTGCCAGGTTCGCCTGCGCCGCGCCGGCCGTGATGCTGCCGGCCTCGGCAATCGCCAGGAACAGGCGCAGGTCGGCGATATCCATCCGCATGGGGGTGCCCTCATCGAAACGCCGGCGCCTTCGGATCAGCCGAAGGCAGGGGCGGGAAGACCGCATTGTGCGCCGAGGGTCCGCCCGATCCAATGAGGGCATGAACGAGACAACGTATTTCTACGTGCTGTTGGTGGTGGTGTTCGTGCTGGCCGGCGTCGTCAAGGGCGTGACCGGCATGGGCCTGCCGACGGTGGCGATGGGCCTGCTGGGCGGTGCGCTGTCGCCGGTGGCGGCAGCCTCGATGCTGTTCATTCCCACCTTCGTCACCAATGCGTGGCAGCTGTTGTCCGGCCCATCGCTGGGCCATACCGTGCGGCGGCTGTGGCCGATGATGCTGGCGGTGGTGGTGGTGACGCTCGGCTCCGCCGCGCTGCTGGTGCGGGTGGACCGCACCTGGTCGCGTGCAGCGTTGGGCATGGCGCTGGTGGTGTATGCACTGTACGCGCTGATCGCGCCGGTGTTCCGTGTGCCGCAGCGGCGCGAGCGCTGGCTGGGGCCGCTGGTCGGCGCGTTGTCCGGTGTGGTCACCGGCGCGACCGGTGTGTTCGTGATGCCGGCGGTCCCGTATCTGCAATCGCTGGGGCTGCAGCGCGAGGAGTTGGTGCAGGCGCTCGGGCTGGCGTTCACCGTGTCGACGATCTCGCTGACCTTCGGGCTGGTGCTGCATGGTGCGTTCGGCATCCAGCAGCTGGGCCTGAGCGCAGTGGCGGTGCTGCCGGCGCTGTTGGGCATGTGGCTGGGGCAGGTGATCCGGCAGCGCATCAGTGCGCGGGTGTTCCGCGCCTGTTTCCTTGGGTTCCTGCTGTTGCTCGGGCTTGAGCTGGTGCTGCGGCCACTGTTCTGATGCCGGATTCCGGGCATGAAAAAACCCGCTTTCGCGGGTTTTTCTCATTCTCGACATGGTGCCCAGGAGAGGACTCGAACCTCCACGGTTTTACCCGCTAGTACCTGAAACTAGTGCGTCTACCAATTCCGCCACCTGGGCGTCGAGGAGCGAGATTATGGGGTGTTGTTACGGGGGTGTCAACACCTTTTGCAGCGCCGGGGTCGGATCCCGTTTCGCTTGCAAAAGGGGCTCTGACCCCAGGGCCAGAGCGCCGGATTGCAGGCAAAAAAAATCCCCGCCGAAGCGAGGAGTTTTTTCGTTGGTGCCCAGGAGAGGACTCGAACCTCCACGGTTTTACCCGCTAGTACCTGAAACTAGTGCGTCTACCAATTCCGCCACCTGGGCGTTCCAGAGGCGCAATTGTGAAGATGAATCCGGGGGCTGTCAACGACTTCCTGAAATTATTTCATCCAACGCCTTCAGGGTGCCCCCTGACCCGTTCTGCACGCCATCACCGGCTACCATGTAGGGCGATGACTACCAAAAAACCAAGCAAGGGCGGGAGCAAGTCCCGCAGCCAGGCCCCGAAGAAGGGCGCCAAGGCGGGCGCAGCCCGCACCACCAAGCCGGGCAAGCCGCTGCCGGGCTGGTTCCCCGAATTGAATGAAGGCGGTGCGCCGCCACGCGGCCGCAAGGTCCGCAGCGCAGAGGCCAGCGCACCGGGCCCGGCCCCGGGCCGCAAGCTGCCGCCGACCGGCAAGGTGATCAACGATCCCTATGCCGCCCGCGAAGCCGAGAAGTACGAACAGCCCATCGCCAGCCGCGAGGCCATCCTGGCGCTGCTGGAGCGTTGCGAAGGGCCGCAGACCGCCGAAGAACTGGGCGCGCGCCTGGGCCTGACCGCTCCGGACCGGGCCGAGGCGCTGTCGCGCCGGCTCGGCGCGATGGTCCGCGATGGCCAACTGGTGCAGAACCGCCGCGGCGGCTTCGCCCCGATCCAGACGCTGAACCTGGTCACCGGCGTGGTGATCGCCAACCCGGAAGGGTTCGGCTTCCTGCGCCCGGTCGAGGGCGGCGACGACCTGTTCCTGCCGCCGTATGAAATGCGCAAGGTGATGCACGGCGACAAGGTGCTCGCCCGCGTCAGCGGTATCGACCATCGCGGCCGCCGCGAAGGCAGCATCGCCCGCGTGCTCGAGCGCGGCATGACCCGCCTGATCGGTCGCTTCAGCGTCGAGATGGGCATCAACTACGTGGTGCCCGATGACAAGCGGATCCAGCGCAACGTGCAGGTGCCGCCGGACCAGACCGGTGGCGCGCGCGATGGCCAGCTGGTGGTCTGCGAACTGACCCAGGCCCCGGACAGCCGCCGCCCGCCCATCGGCCGCATCATCGCCGTGCTCGGCGACAAGCTGACCGCCTCGCTGGTGGTGGAAACGGCCATCCACGGCCATGAACTGCCGTTCGAGTTCCCGCAGGAGGTGCTGGACGAAGCCGCCTCGGTGCCGCTGGTGGTGGAGCCGGCGATGATCGGCAACCGCGTCGACCTGCGCAGCACGCCGCTGGTCACCATCGATGGCGAGGACGCCAAGGACTTCGACGACGCGGTGTACTGCGAGCCGAACGCCGACGGCTTCCGCCTGGTGGTGGCCATCGCCGATGTCTCCAACTATGTTCGCCCCGGCACGCCGCTGGACGAGGAGGCACAGAAGCGCGCCACCTCGGTGTATTTCCCGGGCTTCGTGGTGCCGATGCTGCCGGAGACGTTGTCCAACGGCATCTGTTCGCTGATGCCCAAGGTCGACCGCATGTGCTTCGTCTGCGACATGCAGATCGACCGTGACGGCGTGGTCAGCCACTCGCGCTTCTACGAAGCAGTAATGAACTCGCATGCGCGCCTGACCTACACCCAGGTCTGGCAGGCGGTGGGTGAGGATGACGCCGGCGCCAAGGCCGTCATTGGCGATCTGCTGCCGCAGGTGCAGCGCCTGCACCAGCTGTACAAGGTGCTGGCCAAGGCACGCGCCAAGCGGGGTGCCATCGAATTTGAAAGCAGCGAAGTGCGCTTCGTGCTGGACAACCGCGGTGAAGTGACCCAGGCCGGCATGCTGGTGCGCAACGATGCACACAAGCTGATCGAAGAATGCATGATCGCCGCCAACGTGGAGGCGGCCAAGTACCTGCTGTCGCGCCACGTACCGGCGCCGTACCGCATCCACGAGAAGCCGCCGGAAACCAAGTACGCCGACCTGCTCGAATTCCTCAAGGAGTTCAAGCTGAGCCTGCCGCCGTGGTCGAAGGTGCGCCCGGGCGATTACACCAAGCTGCTGAAGAAGATCCGCGACCGTCCCGATGCCACGCTGCTGGAATCGGTGCTGCTGCGCAGCCAGAGCCTGGCCATCTACAGCCCGGACAACCAGGGCCACTTCGGTCTGGCGCTGGAAGCCTACGCGCACTTCACCTCGCCGATCCGTCGCTATCCGGACCTGCTGGTGCACCGCGCGATCAAGCACGCGCTGTCGGGCAAGCCGCTGGATACGTTCACCTACAACGCGCGCGAGATGGCTGCGCTGGCGCTGCAGTGCTCCGAGCGTGAGCGTCGCGCCGACGAGGCCGAGCGCGAAGTGGACGAGCGTTACCGCGCGGCGTGGATGGAAAAGCACGTGGGCGGCCAGTTCGACGGCGTGATCAGTGGCGTGACCAGCTTCGGCCTGTTCGTGGAACTGGACGAGTCGAAGGTGCAGGGCCTGGTACATGTCACCCAGTTGCCGCAGGACTATTACAAGTTCGACGCGACCCGCAAGACGCTGACCGGCGAACGCCGTGGCAGCAGCTACCGGCTCGGCGACCGCGTGCGGATTCTGGTGCTGAAGGCCAGCATGGAAGAGCGCAAGATCGACTTCCGCCTGGTCGAGCACAAGGGAGAGGACGAAGGCGATGGCCTGCCGCCGCTGCCCGAGCGCGGCAAGCCGGCCAAGCGGACCAAGAAGCAGTATTGAAAGGTGTGCCGACCAACGGTCGGCACCCACCTCACCCGGTGGGTGCCAACCTTGGTTGGCACGCCGTTACGGAGGAACCCACCATGCAGGGCCAACCCGAGTACAGCGGCGGCTGCCAGTGCGGCGCGATCCGCTTCCAGGCGCGCGGTGAGCTGACCGACAGTTCGATCTGCCACTGCCGGATGTGCCAGAAGGCGTTCGGCGCCTATTACGCACCGCTGGTCTCGGTGCGCGGGGTGCAGTTCAGCTGGACCCGAGGCCAGCCGCGCTATTTCCAGTCGTCCAACGTGGTGCGGCGCGGCTTCTGCGCCGACTGCGGCACGCCGTTGACCTACGAGGCGCCAGACGGCGTGGCAGTGGCGGCAGGGGCCTTCGACCAGCCTGAACGCCTGCCGCCCACCCTCCAGTACGGGGTGGAGCACAAGCTGCCGTTCGTCGACACCTTGGCCAGCCTGCCGGCCAGGCGCACCGAGGACGACGTCGCTGCCCTCGCGTTCCTGGCCACGATCGTGTCCCACCAGCACCCCGACCACGACACCCCGCACTGGCCGCCGCGCAGCCGATGACACTCTGTAGAGCCGAGCTCACGCTCGGCTGGCGGGTCGCCGCAGCCTGAACCCAGGACAGCCGAGCGCTGGCTCGGCTCTACGGAGGGCCCGCCGCAGCGCCCGGCCCGCCGATGCTCTACCATAGCCACCCCCTTTCCGGTCCCCGCCCGCATGAGCAAGAACAGCCAGTGGATCGTCGGCGTCAACGCCGTCGCCTCCTCCATCGAGAACGACGCCGACAACGTCCGCGAAGTGCTGGTCGAGGCCGGTGCGAAGAACCCGCGCCTGACCGAAATCGAAGAGAACGCCCGCCGCAAGGGCATCGACGTGCGCAAGGTCAACAGCCAGGCGCTGGACGGCGTGGGCGGTTCGGTGCGCCACCAGGGCGTGGCCGCGCGTTATGCCGCCGCCCGCACCTACAGCGAGAACGAGCTGGAAGGGCTGGTGACCGCTGCAGAGGGCAAGGCCCTGCTGCTGGTGCTGGACGAGGTGCAGGACCCGCACAACCTGGGTGCCTGCCTGCGTTCGGCGGCAGCGTCCGGTGCCACTGCGGTGATCATTCCCAAGGACAAGTCGGCCACGGTGAACGCCACCGTGCGCAAGACCTCGGCCGGCGCCGCCGACCGCATTCCGGTGGTGGCGGTGACCAACCTGTCGCGCTGCCTGAAGGACCTGCAGAAGCAGGGCGTGTGGATCTACGGCCTGGCCGGCGAGGCGACCGCCTCGCTGTACGACCTGGACCTGAAGGGCAACATCGCGCTGGTGCTGGGCGGTGAGGCCGATGGCCTGCGCCGCCTGACCCGCGAGAACTGCGATGGCCTGGTCAAGATTCCGATGCCGGGCGAGATCGAAAGCCTGAACGTCTCCGTCGCCGCCGGCGTCAGCCTGTTCGAAGCCGTGCGCCAGCGCGGTTGAGCGCGGGGTCAGATCCCTTTCCCATGGAAAAGGGCTCTGACCCTTTTCTCATGCCGCGCTGCGCGCTCGCCGGGCATGGCCCGGCGCTACCGAGTCGACCAAGGTCGACACCTACCGCGGCGGTGCATGACGCCATTCCGACAGCAGGCGGGAAACGGTCAAGGGCGGGGTGGGTCCGGTGGCAGGGGCGTGAGCCGCATGGATGCGGCGACCAAGCCCCCAGGGATGGGTTCACGGCGTCCCCTGCCACGACCCGCCCCGCCATTCAACGGAAT